>CAZURK010000321.1:0-16919 GCA_964623055.1 uncultured Pirellulaceae bacterium | reverse complement strand
TTGGCAGCAACCGCGGCCAGCATGCAAACGCTCCACAAGAAACGCATAACGGCGGAGTGTCTTGCGACACTCCGCCGTTTGCCCTACCAATCGCTCCCGACTCGACAATATCAAGGGAACAGAAGTATTAGTCCGGTAATGGCGCCGGCCTCCATCAGACCGCCCCGAACGCTAAGCGGCGCGGGGGGCAGCAGCCACGGAGAACAGCTCCCCGGACGATAGTAACCCAACGCGTATTGGCATTCGTTGGGCGGATTGATGCCCATCTTGTACGGCAGGACGGCCACGTTCAGGAAGAAATGGGCGCCGGACAACACCGGTTGGAAGAACGGGCCCGTCGTGTGTCCGTACCGTTCCAACTGAACTTCCTCGAAGTACATCGGCTTGTGACACAGAGCCGAGGCTTTCCAGGCGAAAGTAACCGGCTCCCACTGTCGAACCGCGAAATGGTGATCCCCAAGCGTGCATTCCGTGGGAACCTGCCACCAAGCGGCAAGGAAGCACAGGTCGTCGTCGCTCAACTCGCCCAATTTAATTTCCGCGACATTGCCATCGTCGTCCGTAATCACCGCACGTCGGTTGCGGAGATCGGTCAAGTCACCGTCCGCGATCACCTCGCCTGCTCGGTTTCGCCACTTGCGCGGCGGCATCAGGCGGAGTTGTTTTTCACGTGCCTCCCGCTCCTCATCGGCGGACTCGGCAGCAGGCTCGAAGGACGCCGTAATGTCCAACGAGATGTTCTTGATCGAATTCTGCTGCAAGGCGAGGCGTGCCGTTTTGCATTTCTCCTCTTCCTTGCAGCAATCTCGCCCGTAATAGACCCGCTTGTCCGACTTCTCTTTCGGCCGTTCCGTATCATCCAGCGTCGAGGGAGACTTCGGGGGCTCGAATGCCGGCGGCAGGTCCAGCGGCGGCTCGGGGGCTTCCGGCTCCACGGATTCGGTCTTATTCGGTTCCGGGGGTAGCTCGAACGGCAGGCCTCCTGGCGGTTCGGCTGACTCGGCAGGTTCCGCCGCCGGATCGGAGGGATCAACTGGGGCCGAGTCGGTTGGCGGTTCCATCTGCCCGAACGGGACCTCCTGCGGCTCTTCCGTTGGATCCGAGGGCAATTTTGGAGCTTCGACGGGCGGTGCGGAAGGCTCGGTCGCCGGCTGAAGGACGTCGTCGATCTTGGGTTTTGGCGGTTCGTACAGCGGCAGTTCTTTTCCGAGTTCAGCATTCTGAGCCAGCTTGTCGCCAAACGGATCGTCAAAGGGGCTGACCGACTGCTCGTGCGACACCGTGCGCACCGACGATCCGGACACCCCACCACGGTCCTTCCAGGTACCGCTCGTAGTGTGCACGGTCGAACCTGACCCCTGAAACGCAGGAGAAGGCTTTCGGCTTCGCCATCGCAAGACGACGTTCTGGTTGGTAGATTCGTTCGGCGTCGACTTGCCTCCCCAACCTGCTTCAACAAATCGCAAGGTACTGGACGCACTAGCTGGCTGGGATGTGTCGGCGGTACGTCCAACAGGCCGTGAGGGGGACCAGATGGGACGAGCACCTTCGGCGACGCTCAACTTGCGCGGCGGGCTCAATTCATCGCCGCGGACGGCGGCGAGTCCTAAAGACATGCCTACGGCCAGCAGTGATACGATTGCGACAGACAACCGTGAAGGGAGCGCACGGCGATGACGATCAACCTCCGTCACCGTCCGAGTCTGAATCGACACTGTAATTCGGCGCTTCCTGCGTAATGGCGATGTCATGGGGGTGGCTCTCCCTAACCGATGCCGGCGAAACCTGAATGAACTGAGTTTTCGTCCGCAACTCCTCAATGGTTCGCGTGCCGCAATAACCCATTCCGGCCCGCAACCCCCCAACCAATTGATACACGAAGTCGCTCAGAGGGCCTTTGAAAGGCACACGCCCTTCTACGCCCTCGGGCACCAGCTTGCCGGTTCCCGTTTCGCCGGATTGGCGATACCGCTCGCTGGAACCCTTGATCATGGCTCCTATGGATCCCATACCCCGGTACACCTTGAAGGTGCGACCTTGGTATATGATCGTTCTGCCCGGGCTTTCGGCCAGTCCCGCGAACAGCCCGCCGATCATCACCGAGTGGGCGCCGGCGGCGATCGCTTTGGTTACGTCGCCCGAGTAGCGGACGCCACCGTCGGCAATGACGGGGACTCCGCTGACTTTGGCTGCTTGTGAAACCTCATAAATTGCCGTGACCTGGGGTACTCCGACACCCGAGACCACGCGGGTCGTGCATATCGAGCCGGGGCCGATTCCTACCTTGACTGCGTCGGCGCCAGCGTCGACCAGGTCCCTGCACCCCTCCTTGGTAGCAATGTTGCCAGCGACAACGTCGATGTCCCATCGCTGCTTGACTTCCCTAACTGTCTCAATCACGTTGGCCGAATGGCCGTGGGCACTGTCGACGCTCAGAACGTCAACATCTTTGCTGATAAGGCTTTCTGCACGTTCGTAATCACGGACACCTATCGCAGCTCCCACGCGAAGGCGGCCTTGGCGGTCCTTCAGCGCAAGCGGGAACCGCGTCATCATGTCGATGTCTTTGATCGTGATCAGTCCCGTCAGTGTGTAGTTTTCGTCAACCAGCAAAAGTTTCTCCACCTTTTTAGCCGTTAAAATTTTCTCAGCTTGCTCAAGCGTTACTTCTCCCGTAGCCGTTACAAGGTTTTCTTTCGTCATAACTTCCGATACGGGAAGGTCGCTTGTCTCCAAGAATCGGAGATCGCGGCGTGTGAGGATGCCAACAAGGCACCCGTCCGGGTGGGTTATGGGTATGCCTGAAACATTGTGCTGATCCATCATCCGACGGGCATCCGGCACCGAAGCCTCCGGAGAAAGCGTGACCGGATCGAAAATGATACCGTTTGCGCTCCGCTTAACCTTGCTCACCTCCTCCGTTTGGTGGGCAATCGACATGTTCTTGTGAATCACCCCCAACCCCCCGGCTTTGGCCAAAGCGATCGCCAACTCGCTCTCGGTGACCGTATCCATCGATGCACTGATCAAAGGAATGTTAAGCGGGATACGTTTGGTCAAGGTGGTTCGCACATCCACCTCGGCGGGGACCACTTCGCTGTAGCGGGGCTCTAAGAGCACGTCATCAAACGTTATTGCGGCGTGGCGAATCTTGTCGTCCATGGGAACTCGGCGTTGGCTGGAGTGAACAAACGGATAAGCGTTGAACCACGCATTATGCAGCCTTTGGAGCCGATTGACAACTTGCCGATGTGATTCCACCGCCTCCCGATTCCGCCATTCCGCCACGAGTGCGCTCCCCAACCGCTCAGCCACCACTTGGCATCGCGATCCTGCGGAAACGTCGCCAACCCTAGATTTTCCCTGCAGCGCAGATTACCCTAATTGACAAAGCGCAAAATCCCCCGTAAAAGGCGCAGTTGTCAATCGTCTTTGGGGTGCCCCGTCTCAGGGGCCTTCAGGTGTTTCGGAAATCTGGTCGCTGTCCACGGTGACCTACAAAGCAGATCTGCAGAAATGGGAGGTACACGTCATGAATCGACACCATTTGATTTGGGTTTCCTTCGTCTCGGTGCTGCTCGTGGCAAACTGCGCGACGGCGGGCGGCCCTTGCTCGACCTCGTGTTGCCCGTGTGGCGGTTGCGGACAGGTCCAATACGTCGAGCAGACGATCTGCGAGCCGCAATGGGTCACGGAGACGCGAAAGGTAACGGTTTGTGAATACAAGCAAGTGGAAAAGCAATGTACGCGCACTGTGTACCGCTGCGTACCGGAAACCAAACAAGTCGAACGCAAGTGTACGGTAATGGTTCCGGAGACGCGGGTTCGGAAAGTGCCGTATACGGTCTGCAAGCCGGTTGTCAAGGATGTGAAACGCGAGTACACGGTGTGCGTGCCGGAATGGAAGGAAGTTGAAAAGCAATACACCGTCATGGTCCCGCGACAAGAAACGCGGCAGGGCGTGCGGAAGGTGTGCCGAATGGTGGAAGAGCAGGTGACCGACACCGTCACTGTGGACCGCGGCAACTGGGAAACGCAGATGGTCGAGGTGCCCAGCGGATGCTGCTGCCGACGACTGTGCTGCCGGCGCGTCTGCTGCTGCGATCCCTGCGGCCAGACCTCACAGGGAAGCGTTCAGAAGGGGGCCGTTCAGAACGGGTGCACCCAGGCGGTATGCCAGAACGTGTGGGTGCCAAACCTGGTTCAAGAGCAGGTCACCCGCACGGTATGCAAACCGCAGATCGTAGAAGAACCGTGCCAGTACACGGTAACCGTCTGCAAGCCGGAAACGCGTACCTGCAAGGTCAAAGTGTGCGAGATGAAGAAAGAGGTCCGCAGCGAGACTTGCCAGGTCACCACGTACGAAACCGCCATGGTCGAGAAGGAAGAGGCCTTCACCGTCTGCGTCCCGAAGGAAAAGACGTGGACCGAGACCGTCACCAGCTACAAGCAAGTTCCGCAACAGGTGACCGAGAAGTACACGGTCTGCGTCCCGCACCAAGTTGAAAAAGAAGTCCAAGTTCAAGTGTGCAGGATGGTCCCCAAAACGGTCAAGGTTCCGGTGTGCTCGTGCTACTACGGTTCGTGCTGCCAGAAGACGTGCCGCCAGAAATAACGACGTCATGAACGGCCCTGCCGGGGCCCGTTGCACGGTGCCATTGTGTCCAGCAAATCGCTGCGATACGGGCACCGTTTTCATTTGGCAAGTTCCGACAAGCGAAACATTGGGGAGTGAGGCTCCGGCGGTATCTGGCAAGGACAGTCATTCCAACCGTTTCAGGGAATGTGCGGTGTCAAGAGCGGCCCCTCTGCTGCCCTCGTCAATCCAGGATGTGTTTCCCGGATATGGCGGATCGAAGTCCAACGAGCGCCGATATGATCAGAATAGCGGTGCTTACGACGGTTGTTGACAGCCCCAGGAGATGGAAGATCGCGCGTAGTAGCCACGGAACCGCGAGATAGAGGCCCCCGAGAAGCAGAAAGCAGACGAGGCTTGTAGTGAGAAACGTCTTCAGAAAACGGACGACGGCGATGACGCCGCCGCCGAGTTTTCTCGCTCTCTTGCTGCCGAGATCGAGAAAGATGAAATAGAGCACGACGAGTGCCCCTGCCGCAGCGAGGCCCACGTAGAGATAGATATTCGGGATTCGTTCCGCGGTATCGGATGCGGCGTCAGCGAGGAGCATTGTTTGGATCGGGGTCAGGCCTGGCCCCAACTTTCTCCTGGAGGGCTAAACTCGGATCTTTATCGACCATTCGTTCTGAAGGTGCGATGGGACATCGCACGTGTAGGCGCCCTTCGATGTATACATGTGGATTCTCCGAATTGGGCGTTCGGTCGGTAGCTGGTCGCACTCGAGCACGTAGTCACCACCACCCAAGAACCCACCCTGCTTCACACGCTCACATTCGTGATTGCCCAAGGAAGTCTCGAACGAAGCGGATGTGATCCCAAGCTTTTTGCTGCCAACGAGCGTTACGGTGCGAGTGTTGCGAGCCATTCGACGATCTCCATGTGCATGTATGTGACCAGAAAACGATCCCGACCCGTCCCCGACAAACTGCGATCTATCCCGCTGTATCGCGCAGATTGTCGTGGGAGTACAATAGCATGGGGACAGATCCCCGATCCGATACGGCGACAACCATCTTGTAGGAGGATCCCCATGAAAACAAGCACGCTATTGATGCTTCTTGTGCTACTCTGTTGCCTTCGTGAGACATCGGCGCGAAATAACGCAACGACAGGGCAGTGGTCAGATGCCATCCAACGTGTTTACATCGGCACGTACACACGAGGCGAGAGTAAGGGAATCTACCTATGTCGTTTGGACATGAAGAGCGGGGAACTCAGTACCCCGGTCCTTGCCGGCGAGACCGCAAACCCGTCATTCTTGGCGATTCATCCCAGCGGCGAGTACCTGTACGCGGTTGGCGAACTGGGGCAGTTCGGCGGAAAACGCAGCGGGGCGGTCAGTGCCTTCCGGGTCGATCGGCAGACGGGCACACTCGACCTGTTGAACCAGCAGCCTTCCGGCGGCGCCGGCGCGTGCCATCTGGTCGTCGACGGAACGGGAAAGAACGTCCTGGTGGCCAACTACGGCGGCGGCAGCATCGCGGTGTTGCCGATCCGCGACGATGGCCGCTTGAAGGAAGCCACGGCTTTTGTTCAACACGAGGGATCGAGTGTGAACCCGCGACGTCAAAGGGGGCCGCACGCGCACTCGATCAACGTTGATCCGGCTAACCGATTCGTTTTCGTCGCAGACCTGGGCTTGGACAAGGTGCTCGTGTACCGTCTGGATGCAACAAAGGGAACGCTTGCGCCGAACGATCCCGCCTGGGCGAGTGTGAAGCCCGGAGCGGGGCCGCGGCATTTCGCGTTTCACCCTAGCGGCAGATCGGCGTATGTGATCAACGAACTGCAATCGACCGTCACGGCGTTCGCGTACGACGCCCAACAGGGCATTCTTTCGGAACAGCAAACCATATCCACGTTGCCGAGTGGCTTCACTGAGAACAACTCGACCGCCGAGGTCCAAGTCCATCCATCGGGCAAATTCCTTTACGGCTCGAACCGCGGACACGACAGCATCGCCGTGTTTTCGATCGACGCCGCCACGGGAAGACTGACGCCCGTCGAACACGAATCGACGCAGGGCAAGACGCCGCGTAATTTCGGAATCGATCCGACTGGCACGTTTCTGCTGGCGGCAAATCAGAATTCGCACACAATCGTCGTCTTCCGGATCGACCAGGTTACCGGCGCGCTCACCCCAACCGGCCGCAAAGTCGAAGTACCGTCCCCGGTTTGCGTCAAGATGATCCAGTTGGGCGATTAGGCCGGTCGTTTCTCGCCCCTACGGCGCAATGTTGAAACGTGGCTTGCGGCTGCGGATCAGTTCGGATTCGTACGCTCGCCGCATGTCTTTGAGTCGCGCGTTGGAATCGGGATCGAACGCGTGCAATTCGACGGTTACGTGTTCCATGCCGCCTTTCCACAGATAGTGCGCCAGTGACTTGCGATCAGAATGGTCCAGGTGCTTGGCGACACGCGTGCGCAAGTTGGCCGATTCACCGATGTAGAGGTAGCCGGAGGCGTCGCGGAATATGTACACGCCGGGCTTCGTTGGTACGATATCAACGTCACTGACGATTTTCTTCGCGGGAATCGAAACGATTTGCCTGTCCCAGTCCGCGACTCGTGCGACGAGTTCCGGTCGCAGCTTCCGGGCTTTGCGCAGATTGAACGCCGCTTTGCGCAAGCGGTAAGCCGAGATGCCGGGCGCGGCGGCTTGTGCCGTCGCGTCGAATTCGCGGCGCCGTTCGGGATCGCACATCACGCGATCGGTAGTCAGCCGGTACTTGTCGTACATGAAACGTGCGGCGATCTCGGCCGCGTGAAGGTACTCGTCGTGGCGAAGCGAAGCTCGTCTTGCTGCTTTGGCTTCCAACTGCCCAGCTTTGCGTAGATTCAGCAACGTCCAATTGAGTTGCGTTTCGTCCGCTTCAGAGAGCAATTGTTGACAGCGCCGAATAAAGGCCTCGTTGAGCGAGTCCTTGAGGATCACCTCGTCCGCGCTCCAGCCGTCGTGGACCTCGCGAAATGCCCGTTTGACCACCTCTGCGAGATCATGGCTTTGCGCGGAATCCTCTGACGCTCGCGTCGGGCAAGAACTCAGCCCGACACACAGGAGAGCAGCGGCCTTGACGAGCATTCTCAGTCGATTTCGGACGATCCCGCGAGATGTTGACGTCATAGTGTACAGCGATCGTCTTGATGATTTTGCCCGCACATGATTTTGCCCGGAGAAGAATACGAAGCAAAATCATGTTGGGCAAAACCATGCAAGCCCCAATTATCACCGGGCCGGGTCCGGCTGTCGAGAGTTGCGGATGTGGACTACAATCTGCGCGGATTCATGGGCGAGCGAGGAATATAGAGATGGACGTGCGAAATATCGACAACGTGCCGGCCTTCATCACGAAAGATCGGTCGGAAATCCGCGAGTTGCTGGCGCACCGCAACTCGTGTATTGAAAGGCAGAGCTTGGCCGAAGCTCGTGTTCCGGTCGGCGGCGCTACGACTCCGCACTATCACCCGCTCACCGAGGAGATCTACTACGTCCTAGAAGGGCGTGGAAGGATGCAAGTAGATGACCAGTTCCAGGATATCGGCCCGGGGGACGCCATTGCGATTCCGCCTGGGGCGACGCATCAGATCACCAATACGGACGAGACGACGCTGAAGTTCCTCTGCTGCTGCGCACCGCCGTACGAGCATGAAGACACGGTGCTCGTCGAGGACTGAGCCGCTCACACTGGCAATTCGGCGAAGTTCTTGAGAATCCTCAGGCCGTGCTTCTGGCTCTTTTCCGGGTGGAACTGTGTGGCAAACATATTGTCCCGCCACACCATGGCACAGAAAGGACGATGGTAGTCGGCCTGGATAGCAACGACTTCCGGATCATCCGGGACCACATGGTATGAATGTACGAAGTAGAAGTGCGTGTCTTCCTCGATTCCGTCCAGGATCGGCGCACGACCGCGAATGATGGCCCCATTCCAGCCCATGTGTGGCACTTTGTACTCCGCGGGCAGGTCAAAACGCACAACCTTGCCGGGTAGAATCCCCAGCCCCTTGTGCTCACCACCCTCGTAGCTGACGTCAAACAACAGTTGAAGTCCAAGGCAGATCCCCAGGAAAGGCTTTCCCGCGCCGACGGCGTCGCAGATCGGGTCTACAAGGTGTCGATGACGCAACTCTGCCATCGCGTCTTCGAAGGCACCTACGCCGGGCAAGATGATTTTATCTGCCTGCTCGACCTCTTTGGGATCACTGGTAATCGTGGCGTTATGGCCGACTCGCTCGAAACCCTTCTGCACGCTGCGCAAGTTGCCCATCTGATAGTCGATAATCGCGATCATGCTTGCCCTCAGTACTGCAAACGATCAAAACTCGCGCCCCGTGCGCAAAGTCGTTTAACGGCAAGCCGAAGGCGACTGTGTCTCCGGCCATCGCCGACGCCTTCGGCTTGCCGTTGAACGACTTAAGTTGGGCCTCTGCCGCGCCAAAAACGGTGGACGTGTCCCACACGCGCTGTGTGACACGCCGCGTGCCTATTCGGTTCGCAAAACTCGTGATTCTAGCCACAGCGAACGGGTGTTCGTAGGCCACAGACGTTCGGTAGCGACGTTGACGCGCAGCGGGATTTGCCCGATACTTCCTGAGCCAGTGCCCAAACCGTTTTGCAGACACGGTTTAGGGACATCAGACACGCAATCAGAGAACGACGAGGGCGAAGACAAATGGCGGAAGTTGAGCGCCAGAAACTATGTGAATACTGCCTGCAAACGGCTCAGGCGGCGAAAGCGGCCGCTGCGCAGTTAGCCCAAGTTAGTGGTGCCCAGAAGGACGATTGGCTTCGCCAGTCCGCGGCCCAGTTGCGTGAACGGACCAACGAGATCCAGGCTGCCAACCAGAAGGACATCGACGCCGCACCAAGTTACGGCCTGACGGATGCTCAAATCGACCGGTTGCGATTGACGGATGATCGCATCGAAGGCATCGCCGCGGCTATGGAAGAGATCGCCATGTTGCGAGATCCGATCGGCGAAGTGATCGAGTCGTCCGTGCGCCCCAATGGGCTGGAGGTGTCCAAGGTCCGTGTACCGCTGGGCGTAGTGTTCTTCATTTACGAATCGCGGCCCAACGTGACCGCGGACGCGGCGGCGATTTGCGTCAAGAGCGGAAACGCGGTAATCCTGCGCGGTGGGAAAGAGGCCGCAAACTCTAGCCGTGCCATCGTCGACATCTTGGCCGAAGCCGCAGAAGCCAATGGCATCCCAGCCGCCGCCGTTCAGTTGGTAGGCACGACGGATCGCGAAGCCGTAGGCCATTTCCTGGCGATGGACCAGTATATCGACGTAGCGATTCCTCGCGGTGGGGAAGGACTGATACGCCGCGTTTCGGCCGAAGCCAAAATGCCCGTGATCAAACATTTTGCCGGCAACTGCCACGTGTATGTGGATCGCAGCGCTGACTCGGATATGGCCGAGCGCTTGACCATCAATGCGAAGTGCCAGCGAATGGGAGTCTGCAATGCCTGCGAATCGCTGCTGGTACACAAAGACGTTGTGTCAGACTTTTTGCCTCGCATCGCGGGAGCACTGGCGGAGAACGGGGTCGAAATCCGGGGCGACGCGGCGACTTGTCAGATCCTTTCAGATGCAAAGGCCGCAGCCGAGGAAGACTACTACGCAGAGTATCTTGGCCCGGTGATCTCGGTCAACGTCGTCGAATCAGTGGACGAAGCGATCGAGCGAATCAACACGTACGGTTCACACCACACAGACGCGATCATCACAACGGATCTGGCGGCGGCCCGCCAGTTCGCCAAATGCGTGGACAGTTCGGCCGTGATGGTTAACGCAAGCACACGGTTCAACGACGGCGGCGAGTTTGGGCTGGGGGCCGAGATCGGTATCAGCACCGACCGCTTCCACGCTCGCGGTCCGTGCGGTCTGAAGGAACTGACCACCTACAAATACGTGGCGTACGGAGACGGACTTATTCGCACATAGGTCTTGGTAGGTCCCGTCTGCCGGACGGGACCTGGAGCAATGATCCGTGTTGACAGCCAAGGCACCGGCGCAAGGCCCCGTCCGGCAGACGGGACCTACTGTGGCGAGTACGTAGACCGCTTGATATCGAAATGGAGTGACACATGGGCAAGGAAACGCTCAGCCAAGAGGAGATGGCGTGCTTGTTGCCGGGCGACGGCACTGATCCGTATGAGACGATCGAGGTAGCTTATGCGCAAGGGGCGGAAGCCGGAGCAGATGAGCACGCTACCGCGCCCATCGCCATTTCCACGGATGAAGAGCAGCGGGTCTTGAGGCTCCGGGCGTTGTCCGAAAACTTGGCGTACAACCTCTCGGGAGCCTTGTCGGACCTGTTTCGCGCTGCGACCCACGTGAACGTGGGCGACATAGACAACTTGACCTTCGGCGAGGTTGTGCTGTGCCTGGACGATCCAACCTGCCTGGTTACACTCCACACAGCGGACGAGCGTGCGTCGTTTGTTCTGCATATCGAGCTTTCGATTCTGTTCCCAATGATCGAACGTATGCTGGGCGGTGATTTGAGCGCGGCCACCATTCAGCAGCGACCGCTTACAGAGATCGAAAGGCGGTTGGCCGTGAGGATCGTCGAGTTGTTCCTTGAGCAGTGGAAGGCCGTCTGCAAGCACGTCGACTCGCTCGACCTGGAAACCGTTACCGTGGACAGCAGTCCGTGCCACGCGGTCGCGTTGGCGTGCAAAGAGACGGTGACGCACATTCCGTTTGAAATGTCACTCGGTAGCGCGACGGGCACAATGTCGCTGGTGATTCCGCGGAGTATTGCGGACAATTGCGAACCGTCGGTCGGCGACACGCAACGTTACCAGACGCCATCTCGCGACGGTCGGTCCGAAGATCCGGTACACGTGGCAGTGGTGCTGGCGGAAACCAGACTTCCAGCGGCCGACATTCGTGACTTGCAGGTCGGCGATGTAATGGATACCGAAAAAAGCACTGACGATCCGCTTGAAGTGACCGTGGATGGCGAGCCCCGGTTCGAGGGGAAACCTGGCATCCTGGACGGCCACAAAGCCGTGCGGATCGAAGAACCCTCAGTCCGCGAAACGCAATAGCGCGTAACGTTTCTTGCCGACGCGCAAGACGATCACGGTTTCGCTGGCCAAGTCGCTGGCTGTCAATCTCGCTTCGATGTCGGTCACGCGCCGGTTGTTCACGTAAGCACCGCCTTGCTGGATCGCTCGGCGGGCTTCACTTTTCGACTTAGCCAGACCCGCCAGGACCAGTGCGTCTATCAGGGGCAAACCGTCGCCGGCAAGGCAGTCTTTGGGCAACTGCTTGCTAGGCACGTCGGCGAAGATCTCCACCAATTGCGCGTCGTTCAAATCTTCGATCTCTGCGCCGAAAAAGACTTTGGTTGCCCTCTGGGCGGTCGACAAGCCGTCTTCGCCGTGCAACAGTCGCGTCAACTCCTCGGCCAGACGCCTCTGGCTCTGTCGCTGGTGAGGTTCCTGCTCGCGCGAACCGTCCAACGCTTCGATCTCTTCGTGGTCCAACTCGGTCAGGAATCGCAGACACATGCCCGCATCGTTATCGGCCACGTTGATCCAGTATTGGTAGAAGGCGTACGGGCTGGTCCGATCGGCCGAGAGCCAAACGGCGCCTTGCTCCGTCTTGCCCATCTTCGTACCAGACGACGTGGTCAGCAGAGGACACGTGAGGCCGTATAGCTGAACGCCGCGCATTCGGCGAGCCAAGTCGATTCCGGCCGTGATGTTGCCCCACTGGTCGCTGCCTCCGGCCTGCAGTTCGCAGCCGTAGCGCTCGTTCAGATACACGAAATCGTATGCCTGCAGCAGCATATAGCTGAATTCGGTGTAACTGAGCCCACTGTCCGTCCGTTCCAATCGGCCCTTCACCGAATCCTTGGCTAACATGACGTTTACGGGGAAGTTCTTGCCGATGTCACGTAGGAAATCGAGGTAGCTGAAATGCTGCATCCAATCGAAATTGTTGACGAGAACAGCGGACATATCGCCGCCGTCGAAATCCAGCAGCTTGCGCATCTGGCGCTCCAGCCCTTCGACGTTCGCCCGCAACGTCTCGACCGACAGCAAGTTGCGTTCTTCGCTCTTGCCGGTGGGATCGCCTATCATTCCCGTGGCACCGCCGACCAGGGCAATCGGTCGGTGCCCCGCTCGCTGAAAACGGCGCAACATCAGAAGCGGCAGAAGACTGCCCACATGCAGACTGTCAGCCGTGGGGTCAAACCCAACGTAGACGGTACGGGAACTGGATTGAAGCCATTCTGGCAGTAGTTGATCGTCGGTCGTCTGATTGATGAGTCCTCGCCAGGCGAGATCGGCAAAAATATCGGTCATGGTGTATTCTTGTCCCTGAAAAACGGGGGCGTCACGTTTGAAGGCAGGCATGCGTGGGTGAAACGACGCTGGCGAGCCACCTATCACGAGAGAGTATGCCGAGAACGCTTGCGGCTTGCAACCGACCGGCGGCCAATGCTTCCAATTTGAAACCGTTCGGGTGAGAATAGACACAATCGACAGCGAAAAGGTTCTGCCCCGTCCTGGAGCCAGACGGCTCGCCAATAGGAAACAGCCAATGAATGCCGAGCGACAGAAACCCAAGCCCGAGCCTAAACGGTTGAGCGCGAGAGGATGCCTCCTGATTGGACTGGGCGTAGTGGCAGTGACGGTGCTGGTGGGCTGTCTGGGTGTGATCAGTTGGCGTGCTCAATCGGCACGTCGCGCGGAAGCGATGTTGGCCGAAATCCAGAAACGCGGCGAACCGGTAACTGCGGCGGAGTTGGATGCCTACTATGCGTTGCCTGATGGAGCATTCGACACGACCAAGCTTTGGGTGACCGCGATAGCTCCGCTGGACGGTGCCGCCTACAACCAAGACGCCAAAGATCTGCCTATCGTAGGTACCGACGCCGAGATACCGCCGCCGGGCGAGCCGTGGCCCGAAATCGAGGATGTGGAGGCTTTTTTGGCGAAATACGCGGAGTCAATGCGACTACTACACGAGGCTGCCGACCGTGGTGGCGCGGCACGATACGACCTCGAGTTCGCCAAAGGCTTTGCCATGCTGCTGGAGCACGTCCAGAAGCTGCGCGGCGGAGCCCGAATGCTGTCGTTGGAGGCTCACGTGCGCGCTCATCGCGGAGACGCGCATGGCGCTGCTGACTCGATTCACGCGATGAACATGCTGGGCAACAGCCTGGAGCAGGAACCGGTCATGGTTTCGCAACTGGTCAGGATCGCCGTGGGTGGTATGTCCGTCGATCTGTGCCGACGCCTGCTGCCGCGTGTGGAGTTCTCCAACGAGGATCTGCAACGTCTTGCCGAGGATTTCCGCACCATTCGCTACAAGGAGGGTTTCCGACGCTCGCTGGTGGGCGAACGTGCTGTCGGTATCCAGACTATCCGAAATCCGGCTGGTGACGACGTAGTCGCTGGGGAATTGCCATCGGGCGTAGCCCCTGTGTTTGGCCTCAATCGCAACGACGATCTCTGTCAATACTTGGCTTTTCTGGAGCGGATGATCGCGGCCGCTGGCAAGCCGATGCCGCAGGCTCGAAACGAGTTTGACAAGGTCGATACCGAACTCGGCACCCTCAGAAACTCGAAACTGGGCAAAGTACGGTACACGCTGACAGCGCTGCTGCTTCCGGCCATGAGTGCCGCGTTGGATGCCGCAGCGCGAGGGAACGCCATGAACGATGCGGTTATGACCGCCATCGCCATCAAACGGTACAGACGCGACCGTGGGCAGATTCCGAAGGATTTGGAGCAACTGGTGCCGGATTTCCTCAAGCAGGTGCCCACCGATCCAATTGACGGCAAGCCGTTACGGTATGTCGTGAAGGATAGCGAGTACCTCCTGTACAGCGTAGGCAAGAACGGCGTCGATGATGGCGGGCAAGGCGACTATGATCCGGATATCGTATTCCGAATGGAACGGACGGAGACGAACCGCTAGATGGCCTGCGGTCGGTCAAGTCTCGCGGTTGGGAGACCGCGAGACAACGGAAGCACGCGGCGAGGATTCTCGGGAAGAACATCGCAATTAATTGAACGGGGCGACGAAGTCCGCTAAGATCGAGTGCGTAAAAGCACCCGCGTACCGGGCCGCACGGTCAACCTGTTGTGGGAGACGGACAAATGGACTACGAGGTTCGAGGCAATCCGGATCAGGCGGACGTGATGTTTTCGCTGGGATCCGGCGAATCCATTTTGGTCGAGGCCGGCGCGATGAGCTATATGAGCTCGCATCTGGAAGCCACGCCGCGACTGATCGGCGGGCTCCTGAAGGGGATCGCGCGAAAGTTCCTGGGCGGTGAGTCGCTTTTTCTGACCGAATATAAGGCGCCGCAGTCCGGTTTCGTGGCGATCTCGCCGACGTGCCCCGGTTCCGTGCTGACGCGGCAGTTGAATGGCGACGCCATGATGCTCACGGCCGGTTCGTTTCTGGCTTGCACGCCACAGATTGAACTGTCGACGCGGTTCGGCGGCCTGAAGGCGTTTTTCTCCGGCGAGGGAGCGTTCGTTGTTGAATGCCAAGGAACGGGACAATTGTTCTTCAACTCCTACGGGGCGGTGGTGGAACGTGAGGTCAAAGGCGAACTGACGGTCGACACGGGCCACGTCGTGGCATGGGAGCCCACGTTGGACTACGAGATTCGCGGAATGGGTGGTTTGAAACAGACGCTTCTTTCAGGCGAAGGCCTCGTCATGGCGTTTTCGGGTGCCGGCAAGATCTATCTGCAAACGCGATACCTTGGCGGGCTGGTCAGTTGGCTGACACCGTTCTGCCGTTAGCAAAGGAGACAAGACCGTGGAGATCGAAATACTCGATCAAGGCCCATTTGCCTCCGCAATGGTTCGCCTGAATCCGGGCGACACATTCGTATCGGAATCGGGAGCCATGTACCGGGCGTCCGCCAATATCGACGTGGACGTGACGACCAAGAGCAAAGGGAAAGGCGGGCTGCTCGGAGGCTTGAAGCGAATGCTGGCCAAGGAGAGCTTCTTCTTCTCGACCTACCGCCCCACCGATAGTCAACCCGGCGAGGTGGGCTTGGCGCCCACGCACATGGGCAACATCCACCAGATCGCCGTGACACCCGACTGCGGCTGGCTCTGCGCGGGCGGCAGCTATCTGGCATCGGGCCCGCAGATCGAACTGGACACGCAGTTCCAGGGATTGAAGGGCTTTGTGACGGGCGAGTCTCTTTCCTTTGTCACGGCGAACGGCAGCGGACCGCTGCTGGTTTCCGCCTTCGGCCAGATCTTCGAGCAAGACGTCAACGGTTCGTTGATCGTCGACACCGGTCACGTGGTGGCGTTTACTGAGGGCCTGACCTATTCCATCGACAAGGTCGGCAGTGGTTGGCTGCAAACGTGGCTGGCCGGCGAGGGCGTTGTGCTGAATTTCTCCGGGCAGGGAAGGATTGTTCTGCAGTCGCACAATCCCAACGAGTTCGGCAAACTTTTTGGACCCAAATTGCCGGGGCGATAGGAACCATGCAATACGACATATTGTGTCAACCCACGTTCAGCATTGTCGAAGTCACGCTGGAGCCGGGCGAGAAGATCGTCGCCGAGGCCGGCGCCATGGCGTGGACCGAAGGGCCCGTGCGCACCGAGACTTCGACGCGCGGCGGCGTGCTCAGGGGTCTGAAACGCGCGGTGCTCGCGGGCGAGAGCTTGTTTCAGAACACATACATTGCCGAGACGGGCACGGCCAAAGTTGCGCTCGCGCCGCCCGTAGCTGGCGACATCGTGCCCTATGAACTGGCGAACGGCGAATTGTTCCTGGAGAAGGGGGCGTATCTGGCGTCGACCGAGGACGTTCATTGCGACAGCAAATTCCAGGGGCTCAAAGGGCTCTTCGCCGAGGGCCTGTTCGCGTTGCGAGTCACTGGCACCGGCACGCTGTTCTTCGGCGCATACGGCTCGATCCAGGAGGTTCAGGTGGACGGCAATTACACCGTCGATAACGGCTTCGCCGTTGCCTGGGAACCGACGTTGAAGTATCGGCTGACCAAGGCAAGGAAGATCCGGTCTTTTCTCTTCTCCGATCAACTCCTGCTGAACTTCTCGGGTAGCGGCAGGCTGTGGGTCCAGGCCCGAAGTCCCGTTTCGCTGGCGAATTGGGTATACCCGTTCAGGCCGGAGAAGTCCAAATAGGGGCAGCGGACAGACGTAATGCCGGAGCTTCCCGAAGTCGAGACCATGCGTCGTGGCGTTGCGTGCGCTGTTAACCCAAACTTTCTTGTGTCGGGAAGCCGGATTTCGGCTTGAAACGTTGGGATT
>CAZURK010000320.1:0-16976 GCA_964623055.1 uncultured Pirellulaceae bacterium | reverse complement strand
CGTGGGGCTGCAGATCGGGTAGGCTTTCAAGAGCGCCCGTCAGGTCATGCAATCGGGCGTGAGAGTATCGACCGATCGTCAACCGCGGGTCGGAATGCCGAGCCAACTCTTGCGCCGTCTTGACAGACGCCCCGCCGGCCACGATGCCGGAAACGTATGTGTGTCGCGTTGCGTGGAAGTCCGCAAACCTGCCGGCTGAATCTTCGTACCGCAAAAAGTCGGACCGCTCTCGTTGTTCCTGCTCGCTGTCCGTGTTGGCGTCGTCAATCCATTGTTTGCGGGCCGCTGCCAAGTCCTTTTTCAGCATTCGGGCCGTGTAACGTGGCAGTCTCGAAAACAACCGTTTACCTTGGGGACGTTCAGCCAGCCAAGGGCGCAACAAGTCCGCCAAGTCCGCTCGGATCGGTTGCACGTCCTTCCGGCGTCGCTTGCTGTAGGATGCTTCCACCGTCACCGTGGGAGGGTCGCTGTTCAGGTCGAAGCTTGCTGGCGTTAGGGATCGCAATTCCTTTGCTCGGAAACCCGTACCAAGCGCCAGACGGTAGATCATCGCCCGGTCTGGGCCTGCGAGATTGTGGGCCGCTCTCGTGTACCCCTCGACGAAAGGCAACAGGTAGGCGAGTTCCTCCGCCGTCAACTCCCGCCGCTGATGCCGTGGGTCGGTTTCCGCGTTGTAGCCTTCCAAAGTCGCCAGGGCATCATCCGCCATCCGCTTGTCGCGCCACAACCAGCGCGAGAAACTCTTGATTGCTCGAAGGTAGGAATGGCAGGTTTCGAGACTGCGGCCAGCGTCGCGAATCCCTTTAACTGCTTGTTGCACTGCCGATGCCGTCAAGTGCTTTGTGTGCGTTGCTCCGCATTTCTCAACGATGAAACGTATCCGTTGATCGGTCGTCTCGACGTGTTTCGCCGTGTTACCCTTCGCATCCAGGGACGCGCGGAAATCGGCAATATGTTCTGCGATCGGCCGCCGGGCCTGCTTGGCGAATCGTTCGAGCGTCGGGTCGATTTGCCCTGTCCGTCGTTTCATCGCTTCGTTTTCCAGGTGGTTGGCCAACTGCTGGGCCGCGTCCCGATCCGGGGTGTTGCTGTTTACTTCGTCGGGTTCGCCGTTTTCGTCGAGGTAGACAATCGTATACGTTCGCGCCGGAACGATGATTCTGTCTCCTGCCTCGTTCAGTCGTTCTTTGCGATTACGGCCCTTGCCATCCACCCATTTGGCAGACCGCTCTACGATAGTCTTCCGCTCCGGGTCCTGTCTCAATTCGGTCGCAGTCGCTTTGCGTCGGCGCTCAATGATTTCGGCACCCTCGGGGATCGGATAGCTTCTGTTTCGTCGGTAAACGCTTGCCATTATCTATTCGTCTCTCGTTATGGGCTTGCCGGCCATCGTGAGGTCGAGGTCAAGGTACTCGGCCAGAATGTCCAGCGCTCTCATGCGTAAACCACGGTCTTCAGACATGAACCGACTCAAGGTAGCCTCCAGGATTCCAGTATCCTTGGAAATACGGTAACGAGTCTTGCCGCATGTCTCGATTGCCGTCCTAACCTGATCACTCAATCTCTGTTTCTTTCGTCGCTTGGCCACGGCTAGATTACCCTATACTTTATTTTTTGTCAAGTATACATCACTGAGGCCCAGCTTGCATTCGTTTGCTGACATTTTGTCACACAACAGACGCTGTCACAGCATCCCGCCTTTTCCGTTGTCAGATGGCCCTATTGTATCGCGGCCGGCGTTCACCTACGACCTTCTGTCTTCTTTTGATCGCATCGAGGGCACCCGTCGCGAAGCCATTTATCCACTTCAGGCCGCCGGAATCGTACCGCCGGCCGCGGGCCGATACCGATCTTAACTGGGGCCGGGGCCAAACCTGATCTCGTCCAACGCCACCAAGTGCGTTCCTTGATTCCAGTTAGCTGGCACGCTTCCTTGGTCGTCATAAGGTCGGAGCTAACGCTGTTGCAGACAGTAGGTGAAAGTGAAACATCATTACTCATTCGTGCGTCAATCCTCTCATTCCGGTCCTTTCTCACGAAGAAATATAATCATCTGACACTCGTCAGATCCTCGGCTCTTCTTTGTTGCCCATCCTTTCGCAGTTCATCTGCTCCAAAGAACTGACACTCTGTCAGTCCGACCATCCGCCGTTTCACGATCCCCATACTCGCGTTCAAATTCGTCCAGCGACTCACGAGTGACCGCCCAGCGCACTTGCTGGCCGCCGGCATAGTCAGCATGCGGCTTCATCTCCGCGTTCTCTTCTTCCAGCTTCTGCCGCTTCTCCTGTTCCTCTTTCAGTTCCGTGGCGAGCTGAATGACTGTGTCCGGATCCCGCAGAACCTCCCTGACCTTCTCTGGCGTCATGTATGCGTCGTGCTTTCGGATTGACGGCAAGACGTCGCCGCACACCCAGCTAGTGAATTCCACTGCAAGTGGACTGTTAGATCTGATCACAAGATGGTACAAGCCGGCTTCCGTAACGGTGAGCATCTTCTGGTTCCCGCTGGGGGTATAGATTTCATCTATACCCTTCTCATGAGGGAGAAAATTTCTGACTGCAGAAGCAGGGTTTGCGATCCCAGCGCTTTGCACACGTCTTTAGCAACCCACCTTGGTCGCTCCGGAGTACCGACCACGCGAACCTCGTGACCTTTGAACTCGAAACATCGTGATAGATCCATTGCTCTCCTCCGTTGGTCTGACACTTCGTCAGTCCCTCCATGCGCCGACTTCACGATTCCCGTACTCGCGCTCAAACTCCTCCAAAAACTCGCGCGTGACCGCCCAGCGCACCTGCTGGCCGCCCGTCGACACGTTGATCGCTCGGAGCTTGCCGGCAGAAATGAGTTTCAAAACCGTCTGATACCCAACGCCCCAACGTACGGCAACGTCTGCAGGCTTCAATCCAGTGTTATCCATGTTCTGACTCCATGATAAATTCAGTTCCTCTTTCTCAATGACTCTTCAACTTATGTCCATCAACGTCTCAATCATCGCTTCGCGACCGGGCGAACGGATCAGACCTATTCCGCACCCAAGAACTGGGCAATGCCCTGTTGTTGTGGTCTCCAACAGACAGCGGCTATCAGCCAGCCATGCAACAGCCATCGCCCTTCTCCAAATGCTTCAGTCCAGCATCCACTCTAGGGTATAGAATGCCCTCGCCCCCTCCTGGAATCTCCCGCTTTAGCGAAAGAGAAAAACCGATCTCGTCAAACGCTTCCCGAAAGGCCGACTCCACTTCGCCGAGCATCCGCTCCTGGGCGTAAACGCTGTCGTGAATAGTCAGACAGAGGACGCCAGCACTAATCAGTCGAGGGCACACCAGATCAATCACCAGCCACGCCTCGACGCTCTGGAGCAAGCGGATCAGCGAACAATGGTTTTTGTAGTTGATGCGACGAATAGCACCGTGAACCGTCGGATACGCCTCCCGAAAAGCATCCTCAAATGAGCTTGGATATCCACCGCGCTTAGCGACAACGTCTACCAAGAACCGTTTCTTCGCCTGCTCTCTCGTCAAACCGTCAAGATGAGCAAGCCCCTCGTACAGGCGACCAGAACGCGCGTCATCAGCGAAGCGAGCAATGTCAGCAGGCAGGCAGCAGTGCTGCATAGCGCCTGCAAGCGGAGAGTCAAGGAGGGGACACGGAGAGAGACTAGTACTGATTGGCAGAGGCGCGTGTGCTCGGGTAGACCGCCCAGAATGTCGTCAGCCTCAGGTGTGATGGCGAGGTGTTGCTGTACGGCTTTGAGGGCTTCATGAATTGGCCTACAGCGCACTGCTTGTTGGCTCTCCATACGCTGTCGCTCTCGCTCAATTCGATCAATGAGCCGTTTGTCCACAGCACGCCTCCTCTTTGCATGGTCGTTCAGGTAGCGTTTTGCGAGCCTGTAACCAAACGATTTCACGCCAACCTCATAAGGCGATCTCTCAATCGCCCCACCGTCAAGTAGCGTCTCTATGACATCTTTATATGTTCTCTGATTCATGGCGCGTCGGAGGATGTTGCTGTACAGCCGTGCGAATCCCCACTGGTCCACGTTTCGGCTGGCCATCTTGCGCAGGATGGTCGAAACAAACCAGCGGGCGTCGTCAGCTCGCATTGCCAGCCGCGGCTCCTTCAGAAATTCCAACGGGTCAAAACTCTTGGGTACCACGAATCGATGAATGCCCCAAGACATGTCGAAACAAGACAAGACCATCCCGCAGGCAGACAGAAGCATCTGCAGTTTCTCGTCGATCAAACCCGTAAAGCCGGCGGCGAACCGATTTTGAATCACCCCAATCATTCCTGGGCCGTAGTTCCCCAAAATGTAATGGATGCGAAGCACCTGTATCTGTTTGAGCTCTTCAATGCTGAGCCGAATACAAGGAACTTCGGACGCGGGAATATCAAACTCTCCGTGGAAAACAGGTGGGACATCGTGCTTTCCAAGGGCAAGCCCGTTTACGGTGTTGCATCTGATGACGCCCATATTTTCAAAGAGAATGTGCCGGCGTATTTCGCAGAGGGGTGGCGAGAAAGAGGAATCGCTCCCGCAGCCTCCAATCCTGGAAGAGGCTGGGTGATGGTGCGCTCGGACAGACTTACCCCCGATGCCATTGTCAAAGCCATGAAATGGGGGCACTTCTATGCCAGCAATGGTGTCATGCTGAAGGTCTGTAGAAAGACATCTGAGTCCTATGATGTGGAGATCGATGAAGACTGGACCCGCAGGGAAATGGCCAATCCATGGATGCGAGGGAGAATAGTAACAGAAGGAACTCCCGGATTCAGAATCGAGTTCATATGTAAAGGAGGAAAGGTCCTGGCAAGCTTCGACAAGAGCAAAGCGTCATTCACAGTCACGAAAGACCAACCTTACGTACGTGCTAAAGCGACTTATACTGAAGCACTCCCTGATGGCACTCTGCTGCAGGCCTATGCCTGGGGGCAGCCGGTGTTTACTGATGGACGGGCGACGGCAAGTACGAAATGAACTGCCCGCCGGTTGCCCGTCCGGTCAAAATATTGAAACGTCGCAGAAGCTCCTTGAGAATTTGGTGTTGAACGCCGCGCCGAGCTGAATTCTCGGCCGAAGAGCATGCGCCAATGCCGTCGAATTGACGTTACCAAGGCAGTATTCGCCACTGCGCGTGTACGGTGATCGCTGGCTTCACAATTTTCGCCGATGGGCAACGGCAATCACGCGGCGTCTCGGTAGTAATATCGCAATAAGCCGCCCAAGCGTTCTTGGCATCGAACCTCGCCGTCAATCCAACTGACTTCCTCGTCCGGCTCGATGAGGCGATTGTCGAGGCCTTGGCGGTGTCCTGGCCCAGCGAATTCTGAGTGAACATGCGTCACCGAGATTCACGGTCAACTCAGCGTAAAGGCAGCGACAGAAGCGCGCTCGGTTAATTCGCGACCTTCGTGACAGTCGGTGCCGTATCTGTCCCACCTCAATCGCCGCCGCCTGGGCGGGGAGTGAGACGTGGGTGCAGGCCCAAACGTGCGCGGATGAGCAGGCTGCAAAGTGGATGGATGCGGTGTCCGGACGGCCTGTATTTGGGGTTCTGTGTCATCAGATCCTGCGTCGGGACCTTCCTCAGGCAGGGACGGACCTCCCTCAACCGCAAGTTGGCAGGCATCCTAAGAAGAGCTCATCCCTCCACGACGACCTTCGTTCCCATCAGTGTGGCGAGATCCTCGATGGCCTGCATGTGGTCGCCGTAGAACACCACGCGGTGCAATAGGGTCATCGTGCCGCCTTTGAGCACGCCGCCGCCCCAGTTGAGGAACATCGATCGGGCGTCGTCCACCTCGGTCCAGAACTGTGTGCGGCAGCCGAGTTCGTCGTGAGTGATATTGAAGATCTTGCCGGTTGAGATCAGCATCGTGTCGGCGTTGATGAACTTCGCACACGTGACCGGCTGACCGATCCGCTGCTCGACGTCCAGCGATACGCCTCGTTCGCTGTCGCTCTGTGTGCGGATCGAAAACGGCAGCCGTTCGCCCGTCAGGCCGTCCATCTGTGTGGCGCACGTGCAATGGAAGTGGATCAACGCGTTGCTGGCTGTATCGAAGACCGGGTCACTAATGAAGCCGGGTAAGCCGAAGGCGTACTGGAACATGAGCATCGTCAGCGTCGAATCCATGTCGCCCTCACAGGCCCCGACCATACCCAGGTCGTTCAGCTTGCTGTAGGTCAGGCACCCCTTGGCCGGCAGTCCCATACAGTGCGAGCTGGTAGTTGCCCGGGCGCCGTACTTGAGCATCAGTCCTTTGACGGCCAAATACAATCGGGCGGAATTTATGATCTCCTCACGTCTGGGCTCAAGTATTCTCTTGGCCTTGCTTAACCAGTACTCTTCAGCCTCGGCCTCGGCGGCCTTCAGATCGATAGCCTGGTGGGCGGCGATGACTTCCTCGTTGTCGATGGGGATCACCTCGGTACCCAGCTTCTTCTTGACGTCTTCAATCGAACAGGCGGCCTCGGTCCCCAGGCGTCGGCCCACGGCGAGGATCTTCGTCTGCCTCATTCGCGGCGCTACCCGCATCAGACCCGCTACCCGGTCGATCTCGCTCCAATCGCTGGTCGGCAGTAGCACGACCTTCTTCCCGGCCTTTTGCCAGGCGGGGAAGTACATCCAGCCGTGTCCGCTGAAGGGCTGCGAGAAGACGGCCGTTGGTAGTCCAAGGTCGACTAGCTTCCCCAAAGCGGGCGCACCACCGCCATGGCCCGAGAGATGGAACAGCAGCACGCCCTCGGCCCCTTTGAGCTTGGCGGCCATCTCTTCCAGTTTGGTGGGAGGAATCAATTCGCCGCCGATGAACTTCACGTCACCGAGCTTCTTCTCCACTCCGGCCAAGTGCTTTTCGAATTTCTCGATCTCTTCGGTCGGCCGGGAAAGATAGATTCCGCCGGTCCGGCCCACGTAGACCTTATAGATTTTTACCGGAGGCGGCTCGGGCCATCCTTTGCCCTCGGCGGCCGCCAGTGGTCGGGCACCAAGCTGACCGGCCAGAAGCACGCTGCCCGCTGCGGTCGTTCCGAGGAATTGTCGTCGGCTCAACGAGTCGCTCATGGTGGGTTCCTTGTGTCTGGTGGATGGTACTACGCAGGGTGGGTCGACGCACGAGACTCACCCATCAACAGTGAATGCAGCACGTCTGCGTGGTGTCGTGCTTCGACCCACTCAGCGAACATCTCCGGCGCATTGGCTTTGTGACGATTCGAGCCAGCATCGGTGATTGTATCCTGCCGCGGATACCCCGGCCACCAACCTTGGTCCCGCCGGTGGTGGTCGCTCAATCCGATTGGCTCGCCTCGTGCGAACAATCCATCTCGGGGGCCTGCTCTTGGATATATTGTGCGAGGGGCGACTCCGTTTCATCAAACGACCGTATTCTACAACTCTCCGTGCTGAGTCGGTGAAGTGTCGGCGGTGTGTCATGGGCGGGCGCTTCGTTCGAACATGGCCCCAGTCTAATGTCGCGACGGCCGGGGTTTGATTCGGAGACTCGTCATTCACGGTATTGGCACGGATAAGGGACCTTTGACGGGACTAGCCAAAGCGGTGTCATGCGAGCGGTCTCAGGGCGTCACCTAGATGCATTTCGCTGCTTAGGAGAGCTCCACCGAAAGCATCGAAAGCGGGTCGCGCAGCACGCATCTTCGAGTGGAATTCCCAATGGCGGTCGATGCAACCGCCGCGAGTTTGAAGAATCGCGAAATGCAGGCGGCGTGTCTCACCGTCGCAGTTTTAGCACTGCCAAGAACTCCAGAGGTCAGTTTCACCGAAGCGGGAAACTGCAATTTGGCAACTGCAGCCGGGGTGCCTCCCCGAAGCAGTTTTTGCGCAATCAATAATGACAGTTCGAGAGAGGGAGACGAAGGCTGCAGGCACCACGCGCTACCCCCAAAGTCTCTCCGTTGGCCGATCTTCATGCGGTTGTGACCTCACTCTCTCCTGCGTCATCGGGCGAAGATGAGGGCCTCTGTGACGGTTCCTGCGTCAGTCTTCCGATCCACCACGATATCATCAGTGAAAACGCCGCTAGTTGCGACGGAACCTCAATAAGCCCTAGCCAGGGATTCTCTAGTTTGAGCCCAATGTCGGGGCGCAGATAGAGCCAGCCTTCGATTGAGCCGGATCCGGGCATAGTGACCGACCACACGCTGAAAACCAGCAGAAGGAGCAATAACGTGGCGAATCTTCGCAATATTCTCCACGTCGACAGAAGTGCGAAGAAGGGGCAAAGCGCAACGCCAAACAGCGCGCCACGTAGAATCTGCGCCGGGAACAGCCATTGCGTAACGTGCTGCCACTCGGCAGCGTTATGTGGGCTGCGTAGAGTTGGATCAAAACGTCCCGCTTCAATTGTCGACTTGTACACGAATTCATAAGCGATCATGCCGGCCAGAAGATACGTCACCACGTGGGCAACCGTGACCCCAGCTACGAACCACAGGTACTTGGGACGGCTTGGTTTGATGGTCGCCACGGTCATGGTTGCCTCCGGAATCCTCAAGTGGGCCCCGCATCCGAGATCGAGCTGTCCATCCACACACGCACATATTCATATTCGCGTATCGAAGCGCGACATTGACACGAATCGTGTGCCACGCAAGAAGTTCTATCGGCCTGTCCCGAGAACCGGCTGGCACGACGACTTCTCATTCCCGCTGGCTCATCGTCAACGTATTCGCAGCAACCAGAAACAGTCTTAAGCTTCTCAACTCGACGTTGACCCCAGGCGACTCCGCGGGCTGCCTACGGCTGCTTCACGACTCATGCACGACGTCTGAGCGTCGCGCGTGACCCCTGCGCCAAATTGCCGACTGAGGTGTCCCATCAAACGACCGGTTCTGAAACAGGTCTAATGGCCGGCCAGATTGCGTTGAGGTGCCGCACGTGATAGGTTCAAGCCGCTCAGCAAACGGGAGGGAGAAATGAGGACAAAGAGGTATGCCACGGTGCTTGTTGTCGTATGGCTGATTGGCTGCTCGCAACAGGCGACAGAGAAACCGGTACCAGAGGCTGGGGATGGAGCGCCGGTGGTGCCGGAGGGGGTGAGCCACGAGGTGGTGATCGACGCGAATGTGTCGGGCGGGGGGAAGATGACGATTCGCGGCGACGAAGGCGAGCAGTCGTTCGAACTCAAGCATGTGATCGCGTACCGTTTCGAGTATCAACTTGCCGGGCCACCCACGGCGATCTCGACCTGGGTGTTACTGACGCCAGAACCGATCAACCCGGCCGCGATTCAGGCACAGCTTGACACCAACCAAAGCGACCTTATGGAAGCCCAACCGCATTTCCCCGAGCCTCCTTTCTTGATGCTGGAGATTGGCAAAGACGGACGGCTGCGACAACTCTCCTGCTACGCGGAAGACTACAGCACCACTTGGGCGGGCCGCGCAATTACCCAACACGGCGTCGAACAACAGCTCGCACCGAAAACCGGTCGGGTACAAGGCACCGTGAAACTCCCCCCGGGCCAAGACGACGAACTGACGCTGGACTGCCAGCTAGATGTGCTGCACTTCACGCAGTGAGGTGCATCATCAAACGACCGAAAAACGGAACTCGCCGGGCTTCGCGTCACGACTCACGCCGCCCGCCGTTCATAGTGTTTCAGTAGCCCCCAGCCGCTCGTGGCACACAACATCCTTGAGACTGACGCACTTGACCGAATCCGGTGGCTGAGCCACGCAAGGCGGCAGGTGTTCGCGAGATGAATTGGGCCGCTATTCGTTGCTGCGGGGAGATAGCTTCGCATACAACGAAGTGGCCCTGTAACTGTCTTGGTAGCGCACAACTGGGCATGTAATTCGCAGGTGTCTTGCGAAAGTGATTCTTGGTAGTCTGTGCAATTTGGCGTTGGACTCCAGTGAATCGACAGGAAGGCACTGCACCGTGACTCATCGTTTCTTCCCAGACGCTGGCTTGGTTTGTCTCGTCCTGTTTGGCTTGACACTGGCACATCTGCTTCAAGCCCAAGACGCAGTTAAGTCGCGTGCACAAGTTGACTTTAATCGACTTAATCCAGAAACTGCCCATGCATGGGCGCAACTAGTTCTCAAGAACATCGACATTGAATTCCCAAACAAAATGTCGTTGGTCTATGTGGACGCCAGTCAAGTTAAGACACCGAGGCAGAACTTCCCAGCTTTCTACGGATGCTTCGACTGGCACAGCAGCGTCCACGGACACTGGGTGCTAGCGCGACTGCTGAGGACCATGCCTGACCTCCCCAACGCATCACGAATCCGAGAATCGCTCGGTGCACACCTAAGCAAGGCAAACTTGGAACAAGAAGCTACCTTTTTCGCTCGTGACGAACACAAATCATTCGAACGCATGTATGGTTGGGCGTGGTTTCTGCGTTTGACGATGGAGCTAGATGGTTGGGACGATCCTGACGCGCGGCGTTGGCGCGAAAACCTGCGTCCACTGGAACGCGTCCTGCAAGAACGCATTGACGCCTATCTGCCGCTACTTTCCTATCCCATTCGTGTTGGGCAGCACACCGATACAGGATTCGCGCTTGGACAGTTGCTGGATTACGCCAGGGCGGTTGACCACCCAGAACTCGCAGTATTGGTCGCCCGGCGCGCCAAAGCGTTCTACGCCGACGACAGAGATTATCCGGTCGCTTACGAACCATCCGGACACGACTTCTTTTCGTCATGTTGGAACGAAGCGGACTTGATGCGACGCCTGTTGCCTGCCAACGAGTTTGCAGGGTGGTTTGAGAGTTTTGTTCCGCGAGTGAAGACGCAACTGGCAGACGGGACCATTCAGCCGGTCAAGGTGACCGATGTCACGGATGGAAAACTAGTCCACCTTGCAGGCTTGAATTTGAATCGTGCCTGGTGCTTGCGTGCCGTGGCAGACGCATTGCCGACTGGTCATGAGCTCAAAAGACCATTGATGGAAAACGCACGGCGGCACTTGAAAGCCGGCGTGGAATACGTCGCCAGCGGGCACTACGAGGGCGATCACTGGTTAGCCACGTTTGCCCTGTACGCGATCACGGAGACCAGCAAGGCCAATGAGGCCGATCAGTGATACAAGATCGTCCCCACGGAAGGCCGATTTGATTCTTCGGTCGCGCTAAAAAACCACCGGTTTCGGCACTCGACGACTGGGGTGGTGGAAAGGGTACATTCTTGAAACGGTTGCGCGTGTCGCGCGATTTCGCCGAGGTAGGTTGGCGCGTGCCGCTAACTGCAGTCGGTGTGCCCCAACCGAACGCACATCGCGAATTGCCGTTTCCTACATCGGGCGTGATCACCGACGCACGCTGGGAATGGATTCTTGAACGCTTAGCTCGCGACCATCTCGGTCATGTCGGCAAACCGCGTTCGCGACTCAGGACGGATACTCCTGTGCGCGCAAAGCTGTCGGCGCATCTAACGTAGGTGGGGGCGACCTCCGCACGTTACGAATGTTCGTTTGGTGGTCTCGGGGGCGCGTGAATTGTTGATTCGCAAGGAGTCTGGATGTCGGCTGAGTATTCTGACCCCGCGGCGTCTGCGTGAGACAGAGATTAGCGGATCGCCCCGCTGAAGGCCGGGCTACTCCAAATGCCTTCAGGGCGCTGACGGACTCATACGACCCATCGTCATCAGCTCGAGCCGGATGCGGCCGCGGCGGCGGCGGCGGAGCTGGCGGCGGCGGCCGCCGCCGCCTGTTGCGCGTTGATTATGCTCTGCATATCCATCAAAGCCTTCGCATCGGTGATGGCTTCAAGGTTCTCGTCGAGCTGAACCAGCTCAAGGAAGGCAATACTGGCGGCAAGGTTGAAGGTGAGTGAGCGGTCGGGCTTGGGTTTCAGTTCCTCCATGGCCTTTCGGTGTTCTAGCACGCGCTCGACGACTCGGTATGGCGAATGGCCGAGAAAGGTCAGGATGGCCAGCTCGTCATAGTCGCTCTGCCAAATGGCCACGCCGCTTTTGCGGAATCCACTGGCCAATTCAAAGTAGCGCTGGGCCACGACGGCCGGGGCCAGACGCGAGAGATACAGCAGGTTCGCCGCCGTCTGTAGCGGGTCACCTGTCGAGAAGCCGGTCTCGTTCAACGCCTGATAGATCCGTTCGATGGCCGCGCCGATTTCGCCTGGCGAGGCCTTCTGACCGACGAGGATCGCACAGGCGGGGAAATCATCGGGGCCGGTCAGCCACCAGTGGTACCGCTTCATCTCCTCGTAGATAGCCTTGAAGCGTACTACGGTTTCGGCGGTGATCGGCCCCAGGTCGTTCTGCAATCGCAGGATCAGGATCGCAATCGTCTCGTAGATACCTCCGCGCCGCAGGCTGGCCTGTCGGAACAGCTCTCGCCCGTGTTCCACTTCGGCGAAGAAGTCGCTGGCGCGGTCCCTGTTCAGAACCAGAATGGCGCTGACGATGAACCGCAACGACGAGTTGAGCTCTCCGAACCATCCAGAAAGCCGTTTGATCTCCTGGGCCGTACTTCGGATGGCGAAAGCCACCTCAGCGGGGGAACCCTGGCAAGTGACTGCAGTCATAGCCGCAAAGCGTAGAGACGAAGGGTCGCCGAACCAGCCGCGCTCCGCGTTGAGCTCCTCGTACAGGTCTCGAAAACGGTTGAGTGGGTCCGCGGGTAGATGTGGGGCTTGGCTCATGAATGCTGTTCCTTACTGATCATGTACTTTTCGATACCGGCCGTGGCGAGCATTATAATGGAAATTCCGCGGCTGGACCTGCTGATAGCTGGAAATGGAGCCCACGAGCGGCACGGCGGATGATCAGGAAGCAATTGGATATGACCTCGACGCGCCCCCCGCGCAAGGAAGCTCTTCCTGCGTAGAGAGCGACCTCTTGCGCGCAGTGACGCACACCTAGTTCAGTCGTTCTTGTCGATTTTGGACGCTTGGGGGCGACCGACGCAGGTTAGCTGGCTCAAGAAGTGCTGGACGGGGCCTTTCAAAAGGGTAGTTTTCACGATGTCCGGGAGGTATGTATGGGTAGATGAGACAGTCACAAGGAATCGTTGCCCAGCGAGACGGGTATTGATGGCAATGTTGCCCACTTGGTCTGAGTCGCGTCGGTGTGCCCCACCGAACGCAAATCGCGAGTTTGCGTTTCATCTGCTCAAACGTTTTCTCGGATGTGCCAGAATACCACCCTTTTTGTAATGGGTCCAGGGTTACAGTCAGACGCCACCGCGACGAAGCAAGGTGAAGTTCGCTTGGTTTCGGTAGTTCCTCGTCGCTCAACTTCCGGGTGGAATGTCGACGGGAAATACTCGACGCGTGCGTTTCGTGTGAGGAAGTCTTGAAAAGTCATGCGTGTGAATGCCTGCCGTATCGACGTTATGAACTGAACCGGCAATCGGGTCAAATGCCGCGCGAAAGTGGGCAGCCGACTTGACACAGATGTAACGCATTGTTGCACAATCAATACCCAGGCTGCGGGCAAATGCCTGATCGAACGGCTGCTCGCGGGAACAAACCACGACCACTGAGACGCCGTCGATTTTGACCCACGCAGACGTTCCCATGCTGCCAGTCAGGCCGGCGAACATCGGGCCGTCATAGGCAAAAGATCCATCGGATAACGCGATGACTTCCGCTTCGCCTTTTACCGGAGCGCCCTGAACTGGCGAAGACTTGCCGCCAATGCAAATCGGAATGCGGCTGCCGACGCCGGCCGCATGTGCTTGTTGTGCGACTTCCTGGTCAACCATGTAAAGCAACAGAGCGTCCGAATGCCCCATCTCCAGGAAAGTCCGCAGCACTTCGGTCGAATCGCCGGGCGACCCGCCACCGGTATTGTCTGCATGGTCGGCAACGATGATCGGGTAACGACCAATTCGTTCTCCCTCGGTCAGCGCGTCGCGAACGGTCAGCGGTGGCGAGTACCAACGCTCGCGGTTTTCCCAGATCCAACCGCCAAGTTCGTCGACCAATTGCTGGGCGAGTTGCCGGTCATTGTCTGTGACCGCGATAACCGAACTGCCGGCATCCGGAACATCCGCCCAGGGAAATCCGGTGGCCACTGTCATGCTGACGACACCCTGGCGTCGCTCCATGTCGTGCAGGCGTTCGATCACTTCGTTCATCGGCGGTCGGGCTGTGACCTGGCAGGGTGTGCTCCAGAACATTGGTAAATGATGGATGGCCATCGTGGGCCGGATCTCACCTCGAATCGTCCGCACGATGATCTCCGCGACTTCCTTGCCCCGATCTGCCATATCGATATGAGGAAACGTGTCAAAGCCCGCAATCGCATCCGCTACTTCGACGCGCCACTTCGTATGGTTGCCGTGCAGATCCAGAGGCACCCCGATGGGCACATCCGGACCGACGACATGACGAACTGCAGCAATCACGTCGCCATCGCCGTCATCAATTCCATCGACGACCATGGCGCCGTGTAGATCGAGCAAGACACCATCGACTCGCCCGGCAGCTTCCAGCCGCTCGATCAGTTCGGCTTTCATCGCCTCGTAATCTTCACGACGGATCAATCCCCCGGGGAATGCCGATGCCCGTAGCAAAGGAATCAAGTCGAAGCCGTACTCCTCTGCGGCCGCAATGAACCCTCCTGTTTGTACGTTCGCACCGCGGAACCGGTCCAGCATCGCTTCACCGCGGATGATTCCGCGATCGTGTTCGAAATCGTCGAGGATCGTCTGTGTGCTCACACAGGTGCTTGTCTCGTGAATAATTCCGCCTGTCGCGATTCGCAAGATATAGTCCTTTCTTCGTGGAGTTGCTCACCCGTGCGATTCGAGCGTTCATTGTCGGAGAATTGTTGTCTGAAACAATCCAAACAGACATACCTCGATCGCGCCGGATAAACTTGGTGCATACTCAGTGCGAGAAATGGACCCTCGTGACACACGCTTCCTCCGGGCCGAATCTGTCGGGCCCCAGCCGGCTCTGGCACACGTTTTCCGGCACCCCGCGGTTAACGTCGGAATAAGCTGCTGTCGGTCGATCTGGGACAACCGGTCGTGCAACACCACCTCAGATTGGCAAGCCTTGCCTGGCGAGCCGAAGGCAGCACTTCTTGTACTTTGCTCCGCTGCCGCAAGGGCAAGGTCTGTTCCGCCCGATGCGCCGAGCGCGAAATCTCGCCACGCCGGTAAGAAAAGCCGCCGTATCCTGGCGGATCATCTTTTCGAGCATTCTGTAAACTTGAGGGTTCTTCCGTTGCAGGATGCCCGGCGCCTCGAAGAAGTACTCCATAAGCACCGCAAAATACTCGGCCTCGTTTGTGTATGCGTACGGGCGGATGTGCGAACGTTTTACGGGAGGATTGGCCAACTCCTTGGCCACCCATTGAATCCATTTGCGGGCGACATCGGCGGGTACGCCAGGAGGGATTCCGTCGATGGATCCGTTGGCCTTGTCGACGAGATGGGCGAATTCGTGAATCCCCACGTTCCGTTTGTCGCCCGCAATATCGAATCCCGCAAGCAGCGCTGGCTTAGAGAGAATCATTACGCCGCTGAGATGGCCCGCGCCCACCATACCCAGCACGTCGCGTCGACGGTCTTTATTCGTCTGATAGTCTCCGTCAAAGCTGTCCGGATAGATCAGAACTTCGCCCAATCGCGAGTATTCCCAGTTGTCGAAATTGAAGACGGGGATTATCGCACTCGCAGCGACCAGCACCCTTGTAGTCTCATCCACCTCCGTGCGGATGCCAGTGATTCGAGTTTCGTCTAGAAAGACCTTGACGAGTTGGCGAAACCGACTCTTCTGCTCCTCGTCCAAGGCGTTGAAAAAGGCGACTCGCGACCGCAGGACCCCTTCCCAAACGCAAGGGAAGGGTTGCGCCATCACCTGCATGCGGCGTTTGCACCCTCGCCGCACCAACCGGTGCGCCAAAGGTCCCAGGACGATCCCCAGCCAGCACCAGGGAAAAAACCACCCCAGCACGGCAGATGCGATCATGGTCGTGGCCGCGACAGCGATGGCTAGGAATCGATTCCTTCGACTTGCTTGGGGAGTAACGAGCATAGCGCGGTTGCATCACCCTTGGGACTATCTGATCACTCCCGATGGGAGACAGTGACGATCGCAATTCTCGGACATGGGGATTATGCAGCTTGCTTTGAGATTGAGCCAGGGCCTACTGGACAGTTGTTCTTCGCGTGTCCCATCAGAGTACCGTTTATCGCACACCGAAGTCAGCCGTTCCCGGAATTCTGAAGTGGCTGCGGTGGGGCGACCTACGCGCCCAACGAGCCGGACCGGACAGCCTCGAAACACCAGTCCGTCACACCCGCCAAGGGGAGACAGCAGTGGGATCGCGACTGTGGCTTCGCAGTCGACTAAGCACGCGCCGTTTACTTCCGTTTGCCTCGGACTCGCCCCTCAATTCATATGGACAAGTGTTCACTCAAAACTCGCTGATTACAGCACAGGGGTGAGTGATTTGTGCCGAAGGCGTTCCGCGCGTTTCGAAATCGGTGGGTTGCTGAGACTTCGCGAATTCGTTTCTGAATCGGATGCTGGAAGTACAACCGGCCACCGACTATCCGAAATCGAAAAATGAGCCCTCGTGGGAAGCCTGACTGATCCCGGGGAGCCACGCCTAGTGGCGGCTAACCAGACGGCTTATCCCTTGTCGGCCAGCTACTCGGCTGTAGACTAAATTTGCGGTTGCGCCGTGCGCCCAGGAGTTGCACCGGCGTCGGGGACCTTTGTGGGTTAACCGCCCAGGCGGGCCTCGTGCAGGATTTCCAGTCAACTCAAGGGGCACGGCCGCAGCCGCTTCACGATCGCCTCCTACGAATCGATCGCTCAGCCTCCCACCGCCGAAGGTCTCCAAGCGCGGAGAGCATCTAGCGAGGGGGCTGCGTCGTTGAAGAGGCAGCAAGGCCACGGCACGGATCTTTGATATAGTTATTCACGATGAGGAATGCCCGGGTACGGGCCCCCCGGCGACTCTACGTGGTCGGGGCCGAACAGGTACAACATCTTCAACCACAACGAAATGAGGA
>CAZURK010000319.1:0-16992 GCA_964623055.1 uncultured Pirellulaceae bacterium | reverse complement strand
ATAAAACACAAAAGATGGACGCACTATGACGGGGCGGCATGGCAGTCGCGCTGTGCGGCTTTGCCGGTCGCTACGTCGGTGACTCGTAGCTTCCAGGCGCCTGCCGGTGCGTTCAAAGGCAGAGGAATCGAGACTGTGGTTTTGTTCTGGCTGGTCAGTACATTCTGGGTATCACAGCGCCGACAACTTCCGTCCGGACTTGTCGCTTCCACACGCAGGCAGTGAGACCCCGCTGGGGCTTGTCCGCCGAGAGACAAACGCACCACGAACTGGGACACTTCACCGGGCGTGCATTTATGGGTCTCCTGTTCAATGATAGGCCGTTCGACCACATAAGGCGTCAGAGCCAGGACCAGTGGATCGCCGGGCTCCAGGGTCCGCTGAACCACCTTCGTCTTGCCCAGTAATTCGCGCGTCCGAATGTCGTAGACCACGGCCTCGGCCGGAAGGTGAATGCTCACGTCCTGTGTCCTCACGTCGGCCAAGCGGTGATCCGAGACGACGGCCACATAGTTCAGCCCGGCGTCGGCAAACCGGACGACTTCGCAGGCCGGCATCGGATGACCTTGTTTGTCGACAACGCGCGCTTGGGGCCGCACGTCGGCTTTCTCAAGCAGGTTTGACATCAGTTGACGAACGGGATTCGCGTTTCCCGTGGATCGCAGCGATTCGTACTGGCAGATATCGGCGTTCAGCACCACGGTTCGACCTTTGCCGACGTCCCGCACCAACACTGCTGGCACGTCACCGCCAGCGGCCCACGCAGCGGCCGTCTCGGCCTGAAGGCCGGCGTCGTAGGTTTGGAGTTGTAGATCGCCGTCGAGACCGTTCATGGAGACTTGGATCGCCGCGTTGCCGCCGCGTTTCGGCACGCCTGCCCGGCGGACGCCGAACAGATCGTCCAGCAGGCCCTTGTCGAGCACACGGCAGTGATGATCGAGCCAGCCGGGGAGGGTGTCAGCGATGACCAAACCGCCTTGCTCGGTGAACTGCCTGATAGCGGCAGCCTCGCGCGGACTGAGTGCCGCAGAGGCAGGCAACAGCAAGACGCGGTAGTCGTCGAGCTGTCCCTGCTCGATCTGCTCGTACGAGAGTACCTGGTACTGCAATCCCAGGTCCTCGACCAAACGCATGAAACCCCACTGGACCTGTTCCAGCCGCCGTCTGGTGAGAGTCCCGGCGTGGACGCTGGCTTGGCTGTAATGGACGGCGATGCCGTCGTGTTGTCGCTCGGCCGCCAGCAGCAGCCGTCCGATGCCGGCCTTGATTTCAGCTAGCGATTCCTGCATCCAGAGGAATTGTGGAGTGGGCCGGAGATCCGGAAACAACAACGCCGGCCCCGTGTTGAAGGAGGTCCAGTACCAACTACTGTTCATATCGTGCAACAGCAGATGCCAGCCCAGCCATTTGGCCGACGTCTCATTGGTGTTGCCGATGTGGTTGTACCACGCGCCGCGGATCGAGTCTTGAGAATGCCACGAACGCAGGTACTCGATCTGTTGTGGCTGTGTCGCGTAGACCTGCACCAGGTCGCACGCCTTCGAGAGTTGGTAGAAGTCGTAACCGTGCCAGCTATCGAGGGTGAAAACGCCGTCGAAGCCGACGCGTGCACCGGGGTCCGCTCGTCGAATGGCTTCCCTTCCCAGCGCGTGGATCTCTGTGAAAGTGCGATCCATGAAGGTGCGGTGATCCGCCCAGCGGGGCCAGAACTTGGATTCGTCTTTGACCTCTTCGAACGTGGCGGGCACGACCTCCTGCCATCCCGTCCAGTCCGTCTTCCAGGATTGGTTCAGACGGTCGATCGTCTCGTATTGCTCGGTCAACCAGAGCCGGAACGCCTCAAGCGTGGGCGGGGCGATGCATACGTCCAGATGCCGATTGACCAGGAAGTTCTCGTCTCCCAGCGTGTAAGCCGGAGGCCCGAACGGCCGCGAACCGACGGCCCGCTCCTGCAAACCCGACGTCCACGACTGACGATAGCCGGAATCGTGAAGACAGGGCCTTCGCTCGCGTCCTGATTCCTGACCGGACGAAATGCGCGTGATGTATGGGATGCTGCGCAAACCGTAGCGAGCGGCGTTCCGGCAGTAGACGTCGGCACGCAACCGGTCTCCGCCCGTCAGCCCGGTGTTGTCAATCCAGTCGACGCCTCGTTTGGCGAGCTCACGATTGATGAAGTGACGGATCGGGTGGTTCTGCCCGCTGCTCCACACGAGGAAATGGAAGTCCTCCACCGATCGGTCGGGCACCGTCAACTCGACTGCACGGTGATCCACCAGCCGATCACCGTCGCAAAGTCTCACGTGGAGCTCGAGGAGGATCGAACGCGTCGGGCGGAGGGTGAATCGGAATGGAATCTCCTGTACCGCAAGACCGCACGAGTCTGTTTTCTTGCCAAGATTCCAGCGACCAGCGGGAGCGGTTTCTCGTTCGGGTGCGGTAGCACCCCTTTGGTCGGCGGCCCTGCCGCCTTGTGCTTTCGCACGAAGCTGTTGGCTCTCCAGCAGGCGGCCGTCCGTGTCCCACACTTCCAGTTCGATTATCTCTCCTTGTGAGTTCTGGGTCAGTTCCACCGACCCGGCGACCGTTTCACCGACCTTGATCGACGTCTCCTGTAGCTTTACCTTCCTCAGTTGCGCCGAATCGCACGGCACGTCCCACCAGCCTGTCCCCCATCCCAGCGCTTGGCCGTCGTACCGCGCGCAAACGCTCACCAGCCGCGGGCCCCCGAGCGGGCCGGTCATCGGCAAAGTCACCTCGTTCTTGCCCTGTCTCAAATCGACGCGTTGGCTCGTGCGTTCACGGCAGCGACGAGTCGGGTCATGGGCGATTGCTTCGAGCGTGGCGCCGGCAAACGACCCGGCCGACTCGATCGTGATTTGGCCCGGCTTCGGATGAAATCGAATCTGGACGTCCAGTTCACGACGAGCCGCCCACATCACTCCCGCGGCCAGCAGGCTGTGATAGTAGTCGTAGTACCCCAGCACGTCGGGATCTTCGTGGGTCAGGCCCGGAGTGAATGCCAATCGTGTCGACGAGTTGCCCGTGTTGTAGTCAAACGTGAGCACTCGGCCCCGGCCGAACTGGTAGGCACGCCACAGCGGTCGACCTTCAGCGACCATCTGATTCAGGCCGGGCAGCCGGTCGAGCGGCACAGTACTGGCATTCCATGACACCGGCTGCAGCGAGTCGTCGAATTCCTTCAGCAACGCACGGCAGTCGCCCAATAGAACGAGTCCACCTCCGCCGCGGGTCTTTTCCATCAGAGCACGCCGCAAGCTGGCCGGCAGGATCTGTGGCTTGAAGCCGCTGAGCATGATGCAATCTCGATCTGCCCGAATCGCCCGGTTGAGTTCGTCGAGAACGTCGATTTCGGTCTTTCGCTTGTATCCGTAAGCATCGTACGATCCGTACAAGTACAGCCACGTGGCGTTGAACAGTTCGTCCGGGCCAGCCAGGGAAACCGTCTGGCAGTCCAGATCGAGCCGCTGGGCCAACTCGACGGTCTCTCGTTGATACCAGCGAGGACAGACGACCAACGTGCGCACCGGGCCATCGGGCAAAGGCTTGGCCCACGCCACATGGGGCGTCGCGATCTCGGCCGTCATGGTGTCGTAGGGAGTGGGCTTGCGGCGTTCGGCGACCAGTTGCGTCAGTTCCTCTCGGCGCTGCGTTGGCAGTTGAGCGGGACGCGCGACATCGGCGAGCCACTCGGTCTTCGCTAGGGTCGCCACATCGTCCGAGATCTTTTCGCCGCCGTTCCGCAGGTAGGATCGTACGGCGGCAACGTCCGGAGTCGTCGTGAAGTCCCACAATCCGACGGTAATCCGGCGCACTTCGGGTTTTGTCCGCAGGTGGACGGCGACGCTGTAGGGGCCGACGGTGACGCGAGGGGGCTCCACCTCGTCCGGCACGTACACAAAGCCGCATGGACCGCCTCCGGCCTTCGTCTTCCACATGCCTTCGTCATAGAACAACGCCCAACGCTCCATCGCCGGGTCCAGCGCGACGCCGGACTGCTGGCCGACGTCGCGCGTCGCGGTCGCCATGTGACGGTCCCACGGTTTCTGGAAACCATGGGGATAGGCCACCAGGCGGACATCGAGACGTGTGCCCGAGTTCTCCGATGGCAAGACGTACTGCACCAACAGCTTGTCGTCGCCGGCCCGCAGCAACAACCGCATCAAGAACGGGCCCTTCGGAGTGTCCCAGAGCCCTTCGGCCAAAGCGTCATCACCATCGGCCCGAACGATTCGGAAAGTGGCGGGAATGTCGTGCAGGCTGAGCCCGTCGATCCGGACCGACGAAAACGCTTGGGTGTACCAGTTCGCCCCCACGGGCGCGCTCATTCCCAGAGTGACATCTTTGGTCTTGAAGGCCCAAACCCGGCTCGTGCACTTCCCCGGCGGCGTACCGTCGGGAATGGCGATCGTGTACGTCAGACCGTAAGCGGCCAGATCGTTGGCAAACCGAAAATGCTGCTCCAACGATTTCCCGCTGTCGGACTGTTCCCAATCGCCGATTACGCGAACAAAGGCATGGTCGGCAAGAGTTCGATTTCCCGATACGGCCATTGCCGCAACACACACGATTCCTGCAAGACTGGCTGTCGTACGACGCATGTTTGATCTCCCAACGATTGCTATAGAACCCCATTCCCGGAATGGCCACAAGAAGGCACAAAGATGCACGAAAACGACAACAGACATGCTCGAACGTGCGGATTTCGCCTTATCGTGTTTCTTTGTGCTTATTGTGGCTATTTGCTGCCTTCTGCACAGTTGGGTAGATCTGGTAAATCGACCGCAGACCGAGCCGGATGCTCGCGGGTTCTCAGCTCAGAACCTGTGGCGGATGCGGCAGTTCTACGAGACGTATCGGGGTCGGGCAAAACTCGCAGCACTGGTGCGAGAATTACCGTGGACCCACAACATGCTCATCCTGAGTCGCTGCAAGCGGGATGAAGAACGCGAGTTCTATCTACGGCTGGCCACTCGCGAGAAATGGGGGAAGCGTGAACTCGAACGCCAGCTCAACGGTGCATTATTTGAACGGGTGGCGCTGTCGCCGCCAAATCTCTCACCAGCGGTGAGAGAAATTTACCCCGAAGCTGCGGGCGTCTTCAAAGACAGCTATCTCGTCGAATTCCTCCAACTTCCGTCCGGGCATTCGGAAGCCGATCTGCACGCCGGTCTGATCGAGCATCTCAAGCACTTCCTGATCGAACTCGGCCGCGACTTCTGTTTCGTCGGCAGCAGTTATCTGTTGCAGGTAGGCGGACGGGATTTCTTTCTCGACCTGCTGTTTTTCAACCGGACGCTCAACTGCCTGGTCGCCTTTGAACTGAAGATTGAAGAGTTTCAGCCGGAGCATCTGGGCAAGCTGGAGTTCTATCTGGAGGCCCTCGACAGGGATGTCCGAAAATCGCACGAAGGGCCGTCCGTTGGCGTCCTGCTTTGTGCCACGAAGAACCACGAGGTGGTCGAATACGCGCTGAGCCGTGCCGTGTCGCCGGCGCTGGTCGCCCAGTACCAGACGGCCCTGCCGGACAGGAAACTGTTGCAGCAGAAGCTCCACGAATTCTACGAACTGGCCCAGTCACAGGCCGAACGCGACTCCGCTCCGAAGAGGCTGTCGCGCTCTGGGGCTAACGCACCGGCCAGAAAGAAGGCGACGAAAAAAGGTCGCAGGAAATGACCGATGCACGTTAGTTGATCCGCCGTCGCTCCGAACCGAGAAATGGTCGAATGACGGGGTTCACCGTAACTCAGTTCGGAGGCTGTAAATGACTAAGATTCTGTTTGCCATGGCGATTGCTCTTCCGAGCGCGTATCTGGTTCCGTCAAAGGCCATTGCCCAATCTTTGCCGGCGCCCTTTGTGGGTCAGCTTGTAGATCCGGTGTTCCTGCGGGGCATCGAGGATGTCCATCTCGAAGGCGATTACGCTTTTCTGCCCTGCCGGGAAGGCAAGCGGCTCACGATCTGCTCGATCAAAGATCCCGCTAACCCCGAAGTGGTCTCTAGTTTCACCCATCCCGAGCTTGATCAAGCTACCGGCATGGCGTTCAACGGCAATACTCTTTACCTCAACTCCCTGAGTAATCATCGGCTATTGGTACTCGACGCGACGGACAAGTCGGCCGTTCGCCTGCTCGGTTCCGTGACCATTGGAGAGCCCGGTACCGAGGGGGTACTGTACAAAGTGGCCTATCGTGACGGGTACTGTTTCGTGGCACTCCAAAACGAAAAGAGGCTTTTTGTCGTCGACGTGCGTGACGCGCGCCGGCCGGTCGTAGTCGGGTCCGTCGTGGTAACCACGGAAGACGACGGCCCATTCAGCGTGTTGCTCCGTGATAAATACGCCCTGACGGGAACGCTGTTTGGCAGCCGTAATCGCCTGGCCGTTGTCGACGTGGAGGATCCTGCCAAGCCGCGCTTGGTCTCGCAAGTCCTCGACCCGGCGATTACCGTGGTGAGCGGCACCGTGGTCGGAGATTTCTACTTCGCCGCTTCTAGTTACCGTGACGCCCTGCTCGTTTTCGACGTCGCCGATCCTGCCAATCCGAAACTCGCAGCCAAACTGGTGGACAAACGGCTGATAATGCCCAACCGTTGCATCGCCAGCGGCGACCGGGCCTACCTGCCGCTGGGGCAGGGAGGCGATGGTGTGGCGGTGGTGGACATTGCCGACCCCAGGAAGCCCAAGTTTCTGACTTCCTTTCGCGATCCAGTCATGAAGAAAGCCTATGGTGTGGCGTTGCGCGGAGATTTGCTCTTCGTCGGCGCCCGCGACGGCAACAGCCTCGTGGTCTTGGACCGACGCAAATTGGAGCAGTGACGCCGCCGCCAGCGGAACTTGGTACCTCGGGCGGAAAACTGGCGCTGGTCCAGCCTTTGGCGTTGGATTCGGTCGTTACTTGTCTAATCGGTCGACAACACGTTTTGTGGCGTCTAGTCAGTCATTTGTTCCACCGCCACTTCGGCGAAATAGATGCTTGATTTGCCCGCGTGGCTCGAATAATAGCTCATGTAGAGCCTGCCCTCATGCCACACCATGCCCGGATAGCTCGTGTCGCCGCCGCTGGGCAGGCGCAAGGCTTCCTGGATCGTGCCGGCCCGTGGATCGATCCACAGCAGTGAAGTCGTGCGCACGCTGTTGGGCAAGTAGAGCCGCCCTCCGCCGAGCAATCGGCCGTCCGGAAGCTGGAGCATCTCCGGCCCACCAACCGGCTGATCGATGCGCGTCCACGTCCACTGGGTAAACGGCTTCTTCGCCACGCCGATGTAGGCGGGCCCGAAAGCGCGCAAGAGGCAGCAAGCCGTGTCGCTATCGAACACGATCGAGCTTTCGTTGGGCTTGTGCGTGTGCGCATCAATCGACTCGACGAGCCGTTCAAACCGGCGGCCGTCGCGAGTGGTGTAGAGGTTGGCGGTGTACTTGAGACTCCGGTAACCGATCGAGTAGCCGACCCCGTTGTGCCAGGTGAGGCCCCATAGCCAGCAGCCGTCACCGAGCACGTCGTGAGGTCCGTCCCACCGCTGAAGGTCCCGGGTGAAGTAGGCGACTGATTGGTGTCGACGTTCTTCACCGGTATTGAAAAGCTGGATGGCCGTCAGCAGCATCAGTTCGCCGTCGGGCGTGATCGATAGCTTGGAGTCGCGGATGTCGCCACGCGGATCGGACAGCGCCCCGGTGTCGGTCCAGCGTTCGCTGTCTTCGCTGGTCAGGACGCGGATCTTCGAGTCGCGCACGCCACCGTCATGGGCCGGCGCTTCGCGGAACGAGCAGACCCACAGGTCGTTGTAGCGGATCAGGTCGGTGAATGCCTGATGGCGCCCGCGGTCCCAGATCTTCCTGTAGGCAATCAGTTTTATCCCGGGGGTGAACGTCACAGCCTGCGGCTCGATCGGCGCGGGCACGTCGCTCGGCAAAGCGTTGCTGACGTGTAGATCATCGATCAACAGCGACGACGCCACGGAGAACTTGCCGGGCCGGCCCTTGAATAGCGCCACGCCGTTGGCCTCCTGGCCGCCGTCCGACTCGATCGTGCCGGTGAACAGCGGCAGGCCGTTAACACGGACCACAATCGTGTGGCCGGCGAGGATCACAGCAAAGTCGAACGGTTCACCGGCCTCAAGCACGCCGTCGTTGTCTTGGTCGAAAGGCCGGGCGTTTCTCGCTTTCCCCAGCGTTCCCTGGGCGTAAGTGTAACGCCCTCTGCCAGCAGTCGGGTTGACGTTGTTGGGCGTGACGAAGCTCAGCCGCCCGCCCGTCATTCGCTGACGTACGAGCAGGCCGCCGTTGTTCAGGAATTCGACGGTCACATACCCGGTGTCTGCATCGCCTGCCGAGCCATTACCAAACTTGGCTTGCTGCCGAGCGCGGAGCATCACGCCCAACGTGTTTCGGGGTCTGTCGGCGGCATCGCCCTCGTAAATGAGATCGGTTTTGTCGTTCTCGAATTCCGCCCGGAAACTGACTTTCACGTCCGGCGAGTCATAACCTTCGAGAAAGACACGCCCCGTATCGCCTCGGACGCCCGTGATTGCCATTCGACCGTCGAGGATGCGGGCAACCAGGCCGTCAGCCGTTTTCGTTCCCGAATTGGTCACCTCGACATACCGCACATCGCCCGATTCTGTCGTGCCAAGGCCAGCAGTCGTGGATGAAGCGGGCGGACGGTTGAAACTGTCAGTCACGTCGGCCACAACCGACGACGCGCCGATTGCGAGGCACGATAACGCTACCAGTACCCACCCGGCTTTCGTCGGTATGGCAACCAACGCTCGGCAATCCATGATCTACCTCCTCAACGATGGTCCGGCAACCGACTTGAGATGTATGACATCTTGCCGACGAAGAGACCATTGCCGCCGGAGCCGGCATATATTCTCGTCGGATCGTTTGGGTCGAGCGTAATGCCCGATATGCGCAACGTCGTCAGGCCGTCGTTCGCGGTTCGCCACGTCTGGCCGAGGTCATTGCTGACCCATACTCCGGTGCCGGTGCAATTGTCGTGGTACGGATGGCGGTGGAATGACGCAAAGACGCAGCGCGGATTGTTTGCGCTGACCACCACACACGAGGCGAAACGATCTTTCTTCAGGAGATCCCACGACGTTCCTCCGTCTAAGCTTCGGTAGACTCCACCTTGCTGGCGGTTGGGATGTGTTCCCAACGAACGCGCGGCGACGAAGAGTATCTGTGAGTCGTGGGGGCTGACGCACATGTGCTGCACGCCGGAAAACACGACCCCGGCATTGATCCTATGCCATGTTGCACCTGCATCGCGGCTCCGGAAGATGCCACCCTGCGGTGAGGACGCGTTTCCGTATACCGCGGCATACAACGTGCCAGTTTTGGTGGGGTCCATCGTTAGGGCCGAGATCCGAAGTGGGGCATCAGGCAGGCCGTTCGACGCCCGTTTCCAGGTGCGCCCGCCGGTCGTTGACTTGAATACACCGTGAGGGACAGAAACGACGTAAAGCGTTCGAGAAGCTACTGGACTGTTCGGGTCGAGCAGCAGGTCGAACAGTACGCTATCGGGCAGGCCGCTTTCCGGCCCGCTGATGGTCTTCCAGGTGTTCCCGCGGTCACGGCTTTGTGCCACATGACAAGTGCCCTGCCATTTTCCATCTTTACACCAGAGCACTTTTGGGTCGGCAGGGTCTACCACAACTTCCGCCAGGTCGCCATGACGCTTCAATCCGTTCACGCTCCGCGACCAAGTTTCCCCTCCGTTGTCGCTGACCATGAGTCCGATGTCGGCGTATCCTGCATAGATGCGTCTTGAGTCGGTGGGATCCACAGTGATTCGGCTTATGCACGTCGTCTCGGCGCCATTGGTTTGCCATGTGCCATCGGGGCGCTGTGCGGTGTGGCACTGTCGCCAGTGGTCGCCGCCGTCGTTGGTCTTCATGAGACGCATCGAGGTGCCGTAAAAGATGATGTCCGGCTTAGACGGCGCGAACGCGATGCATTTGACGCTTGTGCCGCCGAACGTTATCCAGCCGAGGTCCATGTTCTTCTTCTCGTCGCGCATGTAGGTGATCTTGTCCCAGCGCCGCCCACCGTCAGTCGAGCGATACAAACCCGCACCCCACCACGAATTCGCACCCACAAAGATTCGATCTGGATCGCGCGGGTCGATGAGAAAGCGGACGTAGTTACATGTGCATGCGGACGGCCGAGTCGTGGGGGCGACCATCTGTGGCAACTCAGTGTTTCTTGCCACCCAGGTGTCGCCGCCATCATCGCTTCGATAGACCCCACCGTGCCAGGGCTCCTTCGCATGCGTGCTCCACATCACCACGTACATCACGTTTGGTTTCGACGGCGAAACGGCCACATTACGACAGAACCGGTGAGGGAGCCCCTCTTCCCTCCGCTGGAATGTCACGCCGCCGTCGGAACTCTTGAAGAGCCCTTTGTCTGTCGCAGCGAAGAGAACATTCGGGTTGTCCGGTCGGACGGCCAACCGATGGATGACCGCATCACTGGCGTACTTGGCGATCCCGTCCAGAAGGTGCCACGTTTTACCGGCGTCCGTGGATCTGTAGATATGTCCCTTGCCGTCGGAGTTCATCCTCGGACGACCGATGCCGGCATACAGAATCTGCCGGTCCGTTGGATGCATCACAAGAGAGCTGACCGGCGCACTGTAACTATAGGCACTCGGTTCGGGAAAGCCTGTTCGTTTCCACTGCCAAGTTTCCCCTCCGTCCGTGCTCTTGAACAAGCCGCCAAACATGCCGAGGTAGATGATGTCCTTTCGTTCAGGGTCAGGCAGGATGTCTTGCACGTAATAGTCGGTGAGGCCCTCGTTCATGATGGTCCAGTTTCGGCCGCCATTGGTGGACTTGTAGAATCCTCCCACATCGCAACCGAGATAGGCCAAGTTCGAGTCGCTGCAATCGACCGCGAGCGCCGTTAACCACCCGCCACCACCCGGCCCAATGGGCTTCCACTTGATAGGAGGCTCTTCCGCATGAAGGACGACGGGCACGATCAACGCCACGAGCAAACAGCCAAGTTGTAATTTCATGCACTTCCACCTTGCTATGGCGGCTTTCGCAAACTGTGTATCACATTCTACAGGTGCCCGTCTCCGGTTTGGAGGGATCGTAGTCTGCGTTCTTGGTGTGAAAGCGAGCTTCTGTCCGGCGGAGACGCTCAAGCAACAGGTTGTGAAGTTGTGTGACCTTTTCTGGCATCTGCGAAGCGAGGTTGTGCTGCTTGCCTATGTCTTGCTTGAGGTCATAGAGTTGAAGCAAAGCCGGATCGTGGGTTTCGACGACCCGACCGTCAAGCCGCCGTTTCGTTTGCGTTGGGCGACGAAGCGTTGCGGGCTGTTCAAACAAGCCATCCGCGCCACCGAAGAGGATGTGGTGCACGTCACGCTCGGTGGACTGGTAGTCTGCCGCGAACAAATGACTGGCCGCATCCGCTGGCGGCATTATTCGCCAGGGCAGGCCTTGTGCCGATCAGCGTGGCTAGCTGCTGGTTCTTTACTTGTATTCGTGTAGCCCGTTTACACGCCACTTGGACCCATTGCGATACTTGACTATCCTGGATATGCCCCGCCGAGTTGCCGTTCATCGTCTCGGCGTTCCAGCTCAGCGGTACACGTGCGGGGGTATCCACACACTGCTGAAAAGCCTGCCAAGAGAAGTGGCTTCGAAAGAGCACTTCCACACTTCGATGAATCGAATCACGACGGAAGATATGAGGAGAAAGTAATGAGTTTCACGCCCTCTGGGTCTTGGACGAGGGTGCTCGGTGTTTTTCTTGCACTTGGAACCGCTGTGAATCTGTGGGCCGGCGATTGGCCCATGTGGCGATATGACGCGGGCCATACGGCCGTCTCGCCACATGAGCTACCGGAAGAACTGCATCTCCAATGGGTTCGGCATTACTCGCCGCGCGAACCGGTCTGGGACAATCCTCTCAACCGCGACTTGATGCCATACGATCGAATTTTCGAGCCGGTCGTCGGTGATGGTAGGATGTTCCTGAGCTTCAATGACGCTGACAAGGTGGTGGCTCTCGATGTCCGAGATGGATCGGAGAACTGGACCTTCTATGCCGAGGGGCCCGTACGTTTCTCGCCCGTGGTGTACAAGGATGCGGTTCTGTTCGCCAGCGACGACGGCTACCTGTACTCCGTCGGAGCCTCAGACGGCGTACTGCGCTGGCGATTTCGTGGCGGGCCCTCCGAACGAAAGGTCCTTGGCAACCGCCGTGTGATCTCTTCCTGGCCGGCGCGCGGCGGTCCAGTCGTTGCGGACGGCACCGTCTACTTTGCCGCCAGCATTTGGCCATTCATGGGGACTTTCATCTACGCGCTCGATGCCCGGACGGGCGAGGTCCGATGGCTGAACGACGACACCGGCGGCGAGTTCCGCAAGCAGCCGCATAGCGCGCCTTCATTTGCCGGCATTGCTCCGCAGGGGCAACTTGCCGTTTCTGGCGACTTGCTTCTGGTGCCCGGCGGACGATCCTTGCCGGCGGCATTCGAGCGAGAATCAGGCAACCTGAGATTCTTTGACTTTGGCGGAAAAGGGCAAGGCGGGGCCTTCGTCGCAGCCGATCGTTACCGAGCTTTTGTACATACGCGGTTTCGCGGCACGATGGCTCTGAGTCTTCCCGATGGTGCCAAAGCCAGCTTTCAAGTCAACGAACCAGTTCTGGCCTCAGGGATGCTCTACACCGCCAAGTCGGCGCAGGGGACGGAGGCGCCGCCAAGGATTGAAGCCTACGACAGCGATAACAAGCTGATCTGGCACATCGAAGCCGATGGTACGGGTGACTTGATTATGGCTGGCAACAGATTCTATGCCGCAGGCCCCCAAACACTCACCGCAGTCGACCTGCCCACGGAAAATGGCGAGGCGAGAGTGGCTTGGTCGATCCCCGTGAAAAGCGACGTGCTGCGACTGGTTGCGGCCTCGGAGAAACTGTTCGCAGTCACGCTTGATGGGCAGATCATGGCATTCGGCGGTGACAACACTGAGCCCCGCATGATCGAACAACAGCCGCTAACGCCGGATCCCACTCGCCAGGCGGTTCACGATGCAAAGACGCTGTTAGAAGAAACTGGCGAGACGCAAGGATACGCGCTCTGGTTCGGCGTGGACGACGCAATGCTTCTGGAGGCCGTTGCCGCCGCATCGGAGTTGCATATTGTGGCCGTCGATCCCGATGCGAAGAAGGTCACTCGCCTTCGCCGACAATTGGATCAGGCCGGGCTTCTCGGCAAGCGAATAGCGTTGCACGTGGGCACGCCCAACAACTTCAAGGCGCCGCCGTACATCGCCAATCTTGTCGTCGTCGGCCAATCGATGGCGGAGAAACTGGTCGATCCGCAACTCCTTCGCCAAGTCTATGAATCGGTGCGACCTTATGGAGGCGAACTCTGGATTCGAGCGGGTGCGCAGTCCAGCGAATCGCTCGCCGGGCAACTGCCGGTCGCGACGCTGCCCAAGGCAGAGCTCAGGACCGTCGAGGGGGCGGTGCTTATCTCTCGGCAAGGCGCGTTACCGGGGTCGGCCGACTGGAGCCACGCGTACGGAGATGTTGCCAACACCGTCAAGTCGAACGACCGACGAGTCAAGCTACCGTTGGGGCTACTGTGGTTTGGCGGCAACTCGAATCAGGACATGCTGCCCCGGCATGGGCATGGACCCAGTGAGCAGGTTGTCGACGGGAGACTGTTCCTCGAGGGGATCAACAGTCTGAGCGCCAGGGACGTCTACACGGGCCGAGTTCTCTGGAAGCGCGACTTTGCGGATTTGGGTACCTTCCAAGTCTACTATGACGAAACCTATGCGGACACGCCGCTGAGCACCGCTTACACCCAGGTTCACATTCCCGGAGCCAATGCGCGGGGGACCAACTACGTGGCCACTGGCGATGGCGTGTACCTGGTCATTCGTGATCGATGCTTGCTCCTGGATGCTGCGAATGGTCAGACTCTCCGCGAGTTCATATTGCCGATCAAAGCGAACAGCGAATCGCCGTCTTGGGGTTACGTCGGCGTCTATCGAGACCTGCTTCTCGCTGGCGTTGGTTTTGGGAATTACTCAGAGCGACTTGGGTACGAATACGCTCCCAAGAAAAGGCGAGGACCTGCGTGGGGACCGGATCGTTCCGGTAGCCTGGCACTGCTGGCCTTCGACCGCCATTCAGGCAAGATACTCTGGGATGTCAAAGCGCGTCATAGCTTTCTTCACAACGGCATCGTCGCCGGCGGTGGACGCATCTATTTGCTGGACAAGCTGCCAAAACGCGTCGAGGAGCAGATTCGACGTCGCGGCGTCGAAGGCGCGGCGACCTACCGACTGTTGGCAATCGACGCGCAAACCGGGAAGCCCGTGTGGACCAGCGATGACGATGCATTCGGCACCTGGCTGGGCTATTCGGCCGAACACGACGTCCTGCTTCAAGCCGGCGCAGCCGCCTCAGACCGCAGTCTGGACGAGGTAGGCAAAGGGATGGCCGTTTATCGCGCGGCAGATGGAACGGTGCTGTGGAGAAACCAATATCTTGCGTATGCAGGCCCCTGCATCCTGCACGGGGACAGCGTAATAACGAACACTACCAGTTATCGCGAGAGCAAAGGCGCCTACAGTCTGCTGGACGGCTCGCCCGTCACCATCGAGGATCCTGTCACCGGCGAACCAATACCGTGGAACTTCGTGCGCACCTACGGCTGTAACACGGCCGTGGCGAGCGAAAACTTGTTGACATTCCGCTCGGGGGCGGCCGGGTTCTACGATCTGGCCAACCACGGCGGCACGGGCAACCTGGGCGGATTCAAATCTGGGTGCACTTCCAACCTGATTGTCGCGAACGGCGTACTGAATGCACCCGACTACACACGAACTTGCACGTGTGGCTACCAGAATCAAACATCACTGGCATTCGTACCGATGCCGGAGAATGAAGTCTGGACTTACAGCCTTCTTGGTCGTTCGATCGAGGAATCGTTGCCTATTCGTCGCATTGGCATCAATCTCGGAGCCCCCGGAGATCGCCTATCGGAAGACGGTACGCTGTGGGTGAACTACCCTCCAGACAGTGGCTCGTCGCCCAAAGCTGCCGTCACGATGGAGGGCGAACCGAAGTGGTTTCGCGATCACAGCGGTCGTGTCTCTGGTGGTAACCTGCGCTGGGTGGCCGCTTCCGGAGTCGAGGGGATACGGAAATTGACGGTCCGTCTTGCACCACGACTGTCCGATCGTGCAAAAGTCTCCGGGACATCCGAACAGGCAGGTCCAGCAGTTCCCGCACGCCGATTCGAGGTGCGACTGTATTTCGTGGAACCGAACACGGGAGCGAAGCCTGGTGAACGGGTTTTCGACGTCGCCATCCAGGGCGAAACGACCGTACGGGACTTTGATGTGGTTGCCGAAGCAGGAGGATCGCACAAAGCCGTCGTGCGGACTTGGCAAGACATATCCGCAAACGAGGTGATGGAGATTGCCTTAACTCCACGCACTGAACAGCAGCCGATCCTTTGTGGCGTCGAAATCATCGAGCACAAGCGGTAGTGAATCACCGGATTCTCCTCGTTAGAATCAGTTCCGTCGGTGAAAAAACAGATCTTCTATCCTGCATTATCAAAAGGAACATTCCCATGTCTCGTCTTTGTCAGGCGTTCTCTGCATTGCTGATGCTGACCACCTCCGCGGCCCTCGCCGAAGAGAGCGGCCTGTTCCTGGCTGCCAACGCGACGAGCCAATTCACGATCGTACGCCCGGCCGACGCGTCGCCTTCTCAGGTCTACGCCGCCGAAGAACTGCAGCGATTAACCAAGGAGATGACCGGAGCTCAGTTACCCATCACCACCGATGATCAACCCTTGCCGGCAAAGGCAATTTTGCTGGGCGTGACGCGGCACACAGAAACCGTGCTCGGCGAGGCGCCCGACCTGGGCAAGCTGGACGACGACGGATTTCGGATTGTGACGCGACCCCCACATCTGTTGATCATCGGCAGTCCGGTCCGCGGAACGTTGTATGGCGTGTACGAGTTGCTGGAGAAGTATGGCGGGTGTCGATGGTACGCCAAGCATCACAGTTCAATCCCCAAGCGCGACTCGTGGACGATTTCGCAGCTTGACGAGACGCAAGTCCCTGCCTTTGCCATGCGGGAGCCTTTCTGGTGGGGAATGTTTGAGGGGGACTTTGCCGCGCGGTGCAAGGCGAACGGAAATCGGCCCGCGCTCGAGGAGAGGCATGGCGACAAGATCCGTTTCGGTGCCGGCTTGTTCGTCCACACGTTCTATCCGCTGATGCCTCCGAGCGAGTTTTTCGCCGAACACCCGGAATACTACAGCGAGCTGGACGGCAAACGGACCACGGAGCGGGCGCAGCTCTGCCTGACCAACCCGGACGTGGTTCGGATCGTCACCGAGCGCGTGCTGGCACGCATCCGTCAAGATCCGCAGGCCAAGCTGTTCAGCGTCAGCCAAAACGATTGGGGCGGATGGTGCCAATGCCCGAATTGCCGAAAGATTGACGAGCGCGAAGGCTCGCCGTCGGGCACGATGATCCACTTCGTCAACCAGGTGGCCGAAGCTGTCGAGAAGGAATTCCCCGACGTCTGGATCGAGACGCTGGCCTACCAGTACACGCGTCATCCGCCCAAGACGCTCAAACCCAGGCACAACGTGGTGCCTCGGCTGTGTACCATCGAGTGCGACTTCTCCGCGCCCTTGAACGTGAGCACGTACGAACAGAATCAGAAGTTCGTCGAAGACATCGAAGGTTGGTCGGCCATCACCGACAAACTCTACGTGTGGGATTACACGACCAACTTCGGGCACTATGCCAGCCCCCATCCCAACTTTGGCTGCCTGCAGGGGAACGTGCAATTCTTCCGCGACAACCGCGTCGTCGGCTTGTTCGAGCAGGGCGCGTATCAGGCGCCGCACGCCGAGTTCGCTGAGTTGCGGGCGTGGATTCTCGCCAAGCTGCTCTGGGATCCGG
>CAZURK010000318.1:0-17029 GCA_964623055.1 uncultured Pirellulaceae bacterium | reverse complement strand
GGTACTCGTGGCGAGTACCATCCGAGCCGGCCAAAGAGTATCGCGTTCGCGTTCGTTTAGAAGCCGGTCCGTTTGAGATCGACGAACAGCACGAAAGCGTCATCCGTTTGACCAAGAGAAGCGCGACGGCGAACGTACTGAGAAAAAGCGGTAACTTGTTTGATCAAGTGATCAATACGATCGTCGGCGACTAATCGACACGGCTGAACCAATCGAACGGCCCCCAAGACAGCTTGGGGGCCGTTTGCGTGCGCGCGGCCTTTTGCCACACGACGAGAAGTAGGGGCTTCAAAACCGTAGCCGCACTCGCCAGAGTGCGGTCGGATGCGAGGAGGACCCGCGTTCTGGCGAACGCAGCTACGACCGATTTGCGGGCGAGCGACCGCCAATCGCTGGTGCGCAGTCTTCGTGGAAATTGGGGTCAGGTCTTGACTTGTAACTTAACAGCAGATGGCTCGGTGCCTAGGTGTCGTGCGCAAGTCAGTTAAGTTACAAGTCAAGACCTGACCCCATGCGTCAATTGCGGGTCGGGCGTATCCCTGGTTTCGCGTCGATCTTCTTGCGTTCGCCTTCTCGCAAGATGGTCAGCGTTACTTTGGTATCCGGAGGCGTGAAGGCCACCATCTTCATTAGTGATGTGACGTTCGCGACGGCCTTGCCGTCCATCTCCAGGATGACGTCATTTTCGGCCAGACCGGCCTCTTGAGCCGGCGTCCCTTCGCCGACGCCGGTGACGCGCACACCCCTAGGCTCGTCCAAGCCCAAGGAATCGGCCAACTCCCGATCCAATTCCTTGATGGCGACGCCCAGGTAGCTGTAAACCATTCTTCCGGAAGCGACGATCTGGTCCTTCACGGCTTTGACCATGTTGACCGGTACGGCGAAGCCTACACCCTCGAACGATCCGGTTCGGCTGGCGATCGCCACGTTCATGCCGATCACTTCGCCCCGCACGTTCACCAGCGGCCCGCCCGAACAGCCGCGTTGCATTGCCGCGTCGGTTTGGATGTAGTCCTCCAACGCGGCCGCCCCGAGGCCGTGGACGCCGACGGCCCCGACGATGCCAAAACTGATGGTCGTGTTGAGCCCAAAGGGATGCCCGGCCGACATCACCCATTGGCCCACTTCGACCTTGGACGAGTCGCCCAGTTTGAGGACGGGGAAGTTCTCTCCTTCGATTTTCAGCACCGCCACCTGCGACATCGCATCGGCACCCACCAGCTTCGCTTCATACTCCTTTTCGTCGTGCAGCCGCACAATGATCTGATCAGCATCCTTCACGGCGTAGTTTGCAGTGACGACCAAACCCGCCGCGCTGACCAGGAATCCCGAACTCTGCTCCACACCGCGCGCGTTGGGCGACCGCTGTGCTCGTTGAAGAAACTCCAGGGCCGCCTGTACCGACTCCTCGTTGGCGGAATCTCGCAGATTCTCCAACGACAGACTTTCAGCCCCTCCTCTCACACTCGGTTTCCTTTTCGTCGTGATTGCCACTACACCCGGCAACACTCGTTTTGCGGCTGCGACGAACGCCGCATTCGCCTTCTCCAAGACCTCGGTCTCGGATGCCATCGCGGCACATGGGCTCACCACCACCGAAACCAAAAGGGCCGATGCGATTTTCACAGAGTTCATTTTTCGGTCCTCCTGTGTTCTACCGTCCGGAAATTGCGGAAATTGGGAAATTGGGGTCAGGTCTTGACTTGTAACTTAACTGGCTCGCTCTCAACACCGAGCCACCGGGCCATCTGCTGTTAAGTTACAAGTCAAGACCTGACCCCGTACTCGTCACACAATGCCAATCAGTCTAGCCCCGTTCGGCGCCGCGTGTCCAGATGAACATCCCCTTGCGTCGACAGACGCGTTCTAAAAAATTAGAAAATTATCCTTGACGACACTGGCGGACTGGTGTAAATTCTAATTCGTTAGAACGGATTTGTTACACAAGGAGTCCGCCTCATGGCACGACCGCCTTCCCGGCATCCGACCGAGTTGGAATTGGAGATTCTTAAGATCCTGTGGATCGAGGGGCCACTGGCCGCTCGGGACGTGCGAGAGCGACTGGCCGCCGCGGAACCGCCTCGCGATCTGGCCGCCACATCGGTCGTGACTATGCTGAACATCATGGTCGACAAAGGCTACCTGACCCGAAAGAAGCAGAAAAGCGTTTACGTATTCCGCGCCCGGGTGGCCGAACAGAACGTGTCGCGCGGGATGTTGCACGATCTGGTGGATCGAGTGTTTTATGGGTCGGCGACCGCAGTGATGTTGGATCTGTTGGAGACCACCGACCTTTCGGAAGAGGAAATCCGTCAACTCCGACAGATGATCCGCCACAAGGCCAAGGAGCAACCGTCATGAACGCTCTAGCGCTTGCCGAATCGCAATTCTGCCTCCGCTGGGCCGAGGCGCTTATGCATTTCCTTTGGGAGGGCTTCGCCATCGCCGCGATGGCCGGGGTGGTGGCGTGGTCGTTGCGCGGGGCGTCGACGCGAGCGAGATACGCTGTGTATCTTGCGTCGCTGCTCGTGATGGCGGCGTGTCTGCCAGCCACGTTTGTCGTGCTCGGGCAGCCCGAAGCACCGCTGGCGGTCAACGCACCTCCCGCAGTAACTCCGGCGCCCACAGATGCTCCGCCGCCAGATTTTCCGCGACCGCCGGATGTGAAGCCAATCGACGGTACGCCTATCCCCGCGCGTGAACCGCTCGAGGCCGCGTCCGAGGCAGCAGGAGCGATCCCGATGCCGGGCGAACGCGCCCGCCTCGAACCAACAACGAGACCAGCAGACGCAACGGACTGGCATCGCCTCGCCGGTTGGGCGACGATCGTGTATGCCGTGGGAGCCGCCTTGATGCTCGCCCGGATGCTGGTGGGATTGCGGGGAGGGCAGCGATTGCGCCGCACTTGCACACCAGTCGAAGATCCCTCGGTGCTAGAGGTGATTCACCGGCAGGCAGAGGCGTTGGGCATGCGTGCGGCGCCTTTGGTGGCTTGGTGTGGGCGTGTGGCTACGCCCGTCGTGGTGGGGCTGCTGCGACCGGCGGTCCTGCTGCCCGCCTCGCTGGCATCGGGCCTGACGCCGCACCAGATCGAAGTGGTGATCGCTCACGAACTGGCTCATCTGCGTCGCTGGGACCACGTAGCCATTGTTTTTCAACGGATCGTCGAGGCAATACTGTTTTTTCACCCGGCCGTGTGGTACGTCAGCCGCCGTCTGAACGTCGAGCGCGAACGGTGTTGCGACGACTTGGTGGTGGGCTCCGGGGCACAACCGACTGCCGTGGCCGAAACGCTCTTGCGCGTGGTCGAATTGTGCCGAAGCCGGCAAAGCGCAGTGCAACCAACGGCAAGTCCCGCTTTGACCGGCCGGCGGCGTCGGGCTGCAGATGTGGTACGCCGTGTGTTGCGGCTTCTGGAGGCCGAGGACCGGTCGGAGTTTCGCTTGCGCCGATTGTGGCCGATCGGACTGGTCGCATGTTTGCTGTTGGCCGCCGTCTCTCCCTTGCTGGTCTCGACTCACGCCGAGCCGGCGCCGGCCGAACCCGAAGAACGGCAGTCTACCGATTCAACGCCCTCGCCCTATGACCATTTCCTCTACATCCGCCACAACGAGGAGGACGGGGGAGCCAAGACCGACACGCTGGTGCTCGCCACGATCATGTCCGACGGATTCGAAAAACGCGATCTCTACGCCAAAAGGAACCTCCACGTCGGTTGGCGGTCGCTGGGCGTATTTCACGGTAAAGTCTATGCCTTAAAGATCAACAGTTTGCTGGAAATCGACATAGCCACCGGTCGCGCGGAAAACCTCTGCTCGACCGTTCAGGCGTCCGGCTACCATTCGGGGGTGCTGGCCGCAGTGGTCTACCCGGAACCCGGCAAGCCCGTGCTGCGGGTGTACGATTTCCGCAAGGGCGGGTATCGCGATCTGAACTGGCCGGCCGTCGAAGGGTGGATCGACCGGATCGAGCTTTCCCCGGATCACAAGCGTGTGGCGTTTTTCACGGGCAAGAGGCTCGATGGGAAGGCACTACCGCCCATGTCGGCCATGCTGACGATTGTCGAGTTGGACAGCGGCAGAGTCGCGCAGCCGGGCGAGCCGATCCGCTACCTGCCGCCGGCGATTTCCTCATTAGCGCGAATCGGCCCACCATACGTCTGGACCGATCCGCGCACGATTCTCTGTCTTCGGACCGACGTGCCCGCGAGGAATATCTCCGGGACTTCCGTCGTGCTCGATGGCACAGTCAACAAGGTGATCACCATCGACGCAATCACGGGCAAGGTACGGGAGGTGGCCACCCTGCCGGGCCGCCCCGATTTCACCATGGTGAAGCTCGTTCGGCAAAGTGCCGAATCGACTCCCGTTTGGATTCTCCAGGGGCCGGGATTCGCCGGGACACGTTTCCGCGTTGACCTCAAAGCGGCCAAACTGGTCGAAGACGATTCGATCGGCGGCGAGTTCCACATCCGCGAAGTAGGCGAACCGCAGGATCGCTATGGCAGGCGCGAAAAGCGGCTGTACTGTGGCAATCGTCGGCTGGATACTTCGCCACAAGACTTTCGTACATCGGTATCGCCCGACGCTAGGCGAGCCGTCTGGTTTGCCGGTCGAGGGGCAAATCAAAAGCTGCGTTACTTCGACGCTGGCGAGGAAAGCACTCGTGAGATAGCTTCTGGGTGGTTTGCCGCTGGTTGGCACGGCGAGCGAGACGTGTTCTGCTGGTTCAAAGACGACGCCACGCCCTCTTCCATCGAACGCGGTGAACTGCCGCCGGATTGGATCCGCTTTGCCGACCGTCCCCGACCCAAGCCGACTCCGCCGGAGCCCGATACCCGCAAGAACATCGCGGACTATCTCGAAGTCACCTTAAGCGTCGACAAGAAGGTCCGCCGCCGGCACGAGCCGGTGCAGGTGACGCTGGTGGTGCGGAACAAGAGCGACGAAAGTGTGGAGATCATCCGCCCAGTGCTCTTCGACGACCGGCTGGTCAACATTACGCTGGAGTACACGAGGCGAGACGGATCCGGCGGTGCGGGGCTCGTATCGGATATTTGGTCGTATTTACCCGAGCATGAAAAGATCACTGTCGAGCCTGGCGAATCCGTTTCGACGCGAGCGCCGCTTGAGGTGGAGGGGGTTGGTGACTACAAGCTGTCAGCCGATCTCCGCGGCCTGATCCACCGTGGCAATTGGCGCGGCTTTCTGCGAATCAAGCCGGTGACGTTCCGTGTGGAAAGCTCGCCGCAGGACGAGGAGTTGTTCCACGCGAAGTTCGAGCGGCTGATGGCAAAGTTTCACGCCGAGTTCCAGTCCAACCCCGAGTGGGACGGAGCCAACAAGACGCTTCAGGATGACGTGACTGCGATGGGCCCCAGGGTCGCGCCGCTGTTGATCGATCAGATCGAAAAGACCGAGGATCCGCGGGCAAGGAAGCTGCTCTACCGCCCAATCATCTCGGTGGCCAGCCCTGGCGCGTTGGACTTCTTCGCCGCGACGTTGGATCGAGCCGAGGCCCCCGAAACGGCTTGCCGAGGGCTCTATGGGCTTACCTACGCACCCAAAGTAGAGGACAAGGCACTGAGCGTCTTGATTGACGTCGGGATGGGGCACGAGAAAGTCGAGGTGCGTCGTGCGGCGGCCGAGTACCTCAAACGGATCGACAAAGCGCGCGTGAAAACGCGGTTTACCTCGGCTCTCGATGACAAGGACGAACAGGTGCGAATGACTGCGGCTCGGTACCTCGCGGCAGCCGAAGGGCTCGATCTGGCCGCATGGCTGTCGGCCGCCGCCAACGAGCCCACGCACGCTCGGTATCTCGCCGCCCGCTCAATTATCGGCGACCTGGAGAAGACATGGCACAACGCCAAAGGTAAACTGCCCGCGGTATCCTGGGAAGAGGCCGCAGCGGACGAGGCCATCCTGTCGCAGTTCAGCACGGTCGCCCGTGTCTGGGCCGGTTGGGCAAGCGAGCACCCCACTACGTCGGCCCGCTTTTTCGACCGTGACCGCCGCGACTGGCGCACCCGCTAGTCCACGTTACTCGTGACAAGTTGTACTTCCCGTTTTCGACCGATTCAAGCAAACCCTGGATTGGTCTCACCAACTATCCGTGCGAAATGAGCTGGCGGGTAGCCCCTCTTTGTTGGTCAAGTTTGGCATCGCTTGACTCGTGAATGCGTAGCGAACCGCTTTGGGCTCGGCTACCTTGTCGGACGACACAACGATTTCGTTGCCGTCGATAACGGCTGCTGCTGGATGAAACACTTTGTCGGCGCCGGCAATCTCGAAATCGCTTGGTGCTTGACCGTCGCACGTCGCAAGTCCAGTGCCGATATGATCGAACGTCAGACGAGCTTTGCCGTCCTTGAACACACACTCTCGGTAGATCGGCCCCGAATAGATGACGTCGCGGCCGTAGTCGTGTGCCAGAGCCCACAGTGCAAGCCGGCGTCCTACCTCTTGTTTGTTCTTGGGATGGATATCGGTGAGGTTTCCAATGTCCATCGTCACCGCCATTCCCGTCTTCTGCAGAGACATCGTCTGGAGTTGCGTTTCACGGAGAAAGGCGGCATTGACGTTGCGGTAATTGAACGGCGAAATCTGCACGAAATAGAAGGGAAACTCATAGCCAAAGGCCTCGCGCCACTGGCCGATCATCGTCGAGAACAGCTTGTGGTACTTATCCGCCCGTGTCGAGTTACCCTCGCCCTGATACCAGACGACTCCTTTGATCTTGAAGTTGCGCAGTGGATGGATCATGCCGTTGTACAGCCTGGTCGGGATCTTCTGATCTGCCTTCTGCGGAAGTTTAGCCGCCTGCTCCAATTCGGCCGTGAAGCCCAACGCCTTCAGCCCTGACGCCGGCGTCCACGTCTCGGCTGAGGTTCCGCCCCACGACGCATCGATGATCCCTATCGGAATCTTGAGTTCCCTGTGCAATTCGCGAGCGAAGAAGTAAGCGGTCGAGGCGAATGTGGGAATCGTCTCGGGCGAGCAAGCTTGCCACTTACAGGCAGCCGGCGGAATGCCATACATCGTGATGCCCGTTTGCACGTCGTCCAGCGGCTCTTTACTGCTGAAGTTGCCCGCCTGGAACAAGCGAATCTCCGGGTAGTTGGCCTCGGTGACTTCCTTCTCAGCATCCTTGATGCCAGTGTAGGCGCCAGACACTTTGATCAACGGCATCTCCATGTTGGACTGCCCCGAGCCGATCCAAACCTCGCCAAACAGGATCTGCTCCAATCGGAGGCTGTTCTTGCCGGCGATGGTCATCGTGTGCGGTCCGCCCCCCTCTCCCGTCTTGATACTGACCGCCCACTTTCCGTCCGCATCAGCGGTGACGCTGGCCTGCGTGTCCAGCCAATCACAAGTAACGCGAATCTCCTCGCCGGCATCAGCCCAGCCCCAAATCTTCACTTCACTATCGCGCTGAAGCACCATATGCGACCCGAGTATCTTGGGCAGCCGTACGTCTGCCAGGCAGGGTGATGTGCACAAAACCAGAGCGGTCACAAGGTACTTCGTCATGGGAGTGACTCTTCGAGTTAGAGTTAAGGTGTCCAATATCCACGATTGATCTGCAGGCGACGATAGTCAGACGTGTCTTGGCGCGGTCGAGGATAGACCGGACCGAACTGCGCGTCACGGCACCGCTCTGTTATCTTGATTTTGGAACTGGGTATGTGGGCTCCAAGAGTTCGAAGTCGATGTGCACGTTGGCGGTGATGTTTATCATGCCAAGGGCGAATGGCTGTCCAGCCGCCTCGTCTGCCTTAACCTTCTTCGTCGAAGACTGATTCTGATAGGCAGCCAGCCGGAAGGGTGAGGACAACGTCGCATTGTGGCCGATTACCCCGGGATGGCTTTGCGCGCTCGGCATGCCAAACGGGTCGACGTCCCCGCCAGGTTGCGGCTCCGCCGCACCGACGACTGGGATCACGCTGGTGGCGAAGGGCGTTTGACTCTGGCCAGTTAGTTGAATGCTAGTCGGTTTGCCAAGCTTCAATCCCGTCAATTCCGCCAAATGAGCTGCCGTTTCCGTCGCGTCGGTCACTGCCCTGCGGCGGGCCTCGATTTGAGACTCGCGAGCGCGGCCACTGCCAAACCTGATACCTTTGATCTTCACACCAGGCTCGTTCAGGAGAAGTGAAAGTAACGAGTCAACTCTCGACAGGTCGCTCAACGTCACCGCTACATCACGCTCCACTTCATAGATGTAACGCCGCAGTTCGTTACTGAACCGCAGTTTCAAATCGAGCCGGTTCACGTCGAACTGCTTGGCTGTCGCTCCATGCTCTTTGGCCAGATCTAACACGGCACGGGCCTGTTTGTCGCTATCGGCGCGAACTCGCATCAAATCGTCGTCAACCGTCGAAGTGGTCATGCTAACGACCACTTGATCGGGTACGACTTCGACTACACCTTGTCCCGAAACGCTGATCACGCGAGAGACATCCGCCGCATCGGCCGAACGCGAAAAGGGCACTATCGCCGTGATCACCGAGACTGCTGCAACTGTCAACAGAGCACGCATGACGACCTCCTCTCTAGTGTCAGATGGCGTGGCAAACGCAATTGCGTGGGATCGCTCCTTGGAGGAGCGGTATCAGCATTATAGCAGACGCGTGCCTTGAATTCGCACACTGTCGAGAATCGGCCTAGTGCTTTGTCAGGGCAAAAACTCAGGGTCGGGTGGCCGGGGCTGGACGGAGCGTTAGCGAAGGAAGCCCCAGGGTTTCGGGCTGCGCCCTCCAACCCCGGCCACCCGAAAACTTAGCTTCGACAAAGCACTAGCCGGCCTTTACGTCGTACACGTACAAAAAGTCGCCGTGACGGAGGTAGAGTCTTCCGCCGCAGACGACCGGGTGTGCCCATGTCCGTCCTTCGCCCTGACGCGGGAGCTCGAATCGACTGACGATCTCGTGGGCGGTCGGTTCCGGCTTGACCAAACCAACCGCACGACGTTCGCTGAGCGTGTAGAGCAATCCGTCTGCGTACGTGAGGGTGCCTTTGCCGACACCCTTTTCGGCATACTGCATCTCGCCTGTCTCCCAGTCCAGGCAGATCCATTTGCCGTTGTTGCGGATGCAGCTAGAGCCGTAGAGGTAGCCGTCCAGCAGGATGACGTGATCGTGGTGATTGTCCATCTGGTCCGACCGCCACACCTCTTCGACGGAAGCCTTCGTGCCGTCGACGTTGATCTTCCACTGCACCGAGCCGGTCTTCAGACTGCTGACGAAGACGCGGCCTTCGTGATAGACAGGGTGAAGGACGTTCTCGTTGTGGAGCGATTCGTGCTTCACCTGCCAGAGCAAGTCCCCCGTGTCGGCGTTCACGCCGATCATCGACTTCAACGACAGCGTGATGATCATCCTCAAGCCTTGATATTCAGCCAACGTTGGCGTGGAATAGCCAGGCGGTTCGCCGACGCTGGAGGCTTTCCACACGACGTCACCCGTCTGCTTCTCCAGTGCAACCATGCACGTCTCTCCGCCCGGGCAGCAGACGAGTCGATCGCCGTCGATCAAGACGGACTCGGATAGAGCCCAGAAGATGTTCTTGCCCTCGAAGTCGTCCAAGATGTTCCGCCCCCAGATCTTCTTGCCGCTTGCCGCCTCGAGGCAGATGAGTTCGCCGAGCGGGCTTTCGTCGTAGACGCGGTCGCCGTCGATGGTCGGCGTAGACCGAGTGCCGGGATACGACTTCGTCCACGCCTCGCCATTGGGGGTCTGCCACAGGATGTGTCCGTCGACGGCATCCAGAGCCGTAACGACCGAGCGGTCGTCAATGTTGCCCGAAGTGAATATGCGGCCGTCCGTGATAGTCACGCCCGAGTACCCGAACCCAATGCCTTCCGCGGTCCATAGTAACTTGGGCCCACCATCGGGCCATTCCTTCAGCAGGCCTGTGTCCGGCGACTTGTTGTCGTGGTCCGGACCGTGAAATCGAGTCCATGAAGGACCGTCAGCGGCGACTGACAAGCTGATACACGCAAGGTGCAGGATAATGAAAGTGAAACGTGACACGGCGCGTGTGGTGAACATGTAGGTCGGTCCTCAACTGATGGGTGACTGATCGTTCGACTCGTAGGACCCTTGTCGCGGCAGAGCTGCAACCAAGGTCGTTTAACGGCAACGATATCGCGGACCATTGTAGCCAGATTGTCACCAGGGTTCAAAAGGCACGATTGCGGGCGTACAATGCGCCGGAATCACGAAATGCAGATGAGTCATCTCTGCGTACAATTGCCCAGTGGCAGTCGCGATGTCTACGTCCGGAACAGATGACCGTTTCAGGTTCCCGCTCTACCGGCTGTTCCTGGTACTCTTGCTGTATGCCTTGGCGTTCGGCTTTTTCGGCCATCAGGGAGCGGTCGGTATCGCGATAGCTGCAGTTCTCGGCACGGTGATCAGCGGGTTCGTGCTGATCGGGCGAGCATGGGGGTTACTTTGCCTTGTGGGCGGATTTCTTCTCTTGTGGCCTTACGCCGACGATCGGTCGCTGTACTGGCACAGACGCCATCTGGAGATGATCGATTACCAGTTGCAGGGTTTGAAGGACCTGCTGCGCGACCACAAGAACACGTATGGCCGCTATCCCTCGAATGACGAAGGTCTGGCCGCGTTGGAGAATTTCGACTCCCGTTTCACGCTCAGCTACCATCGCACTCTCCACGAAGCGCGCTGGATGGACTCGTCAGGGTTCATCGGCGATGGATCGAGCCGGTCCTGGTGGCAGAAGAGCAGAGCGTCACTGAAGCGGTTTCGCGACAGGCACGGAAGAGCACCCCGCGATCGACGCGATTTCTTCCAGACTGAGATAGGCTATGCGTTTCGCGACAAGGAACGAATGGGCGAGCTGGAACAACGACCAACGGAAGTGGAATTCGCGATTGACCGACACGACAACATCTTCCTGCTTGACCGCGCAGGCGTACTGTCACCTTGGCTTCTCCCTTACAACTACGAGAACCGCAACGGAGTCCACGCAGATGCGTTTTGCGGCTCGCCCGCCGATGGAGACCGTTGGGGATGTTCCGTTCTTGTCGACAACGGTGTCTACGTGTTCTCAAGCGGCGGCTACGTATATGCCCAAGAGTTCCGCCGGATGTGGTGGCAACGTAACGGCCCTCGCATGCTCGGTGTCAGCCTCATCACGATTGGTATTGTCATGGCGATTCATGGAGTCGTTCGAACGAGGTATCGGCGACCGCTGTTGGGACTGCTGGCAGTGATTCCCGGCTTTCTTTGTGGCGGGGGGCTATCTGTCATGAATCGAGGGACCTGCTACGTCATGTCAGAGCTGTTCTCGCACAGAAGTCCCAAGATGGTGGCCCTTCAAATGAAGCTCCTTGACAAGTACCGGGACACCGGCGTGATTAGCGAAGACACGTACCAGCGAGCTGTATCCGCGACCCGCCGAGAAAAGCCCGCGCCGGGCAGCCAGACGGAGAATCGTCAGTAATGATCGGCAAGTAGCTTCGCCGCTCGGAGTCCCGTCCAATGTCAGACGGCCGTAACGAACCCGCGACGAAACCAAAGTCCGCCGTTTCCGGTTGCATTCTCATTGCTTCGATCGCATTTGGCTTATCCACGATTCTCTCTTTGTCGGGGAATCTGACGTGTCGTGTCTTCTTTCCGCACGGGTCCACGACGCGTCTGGCGTTTTCCTTCGGCTGGCCATTCTCGTACGTCCGAGGTACGGTGCCCGGACCGGAAATTCGCACTGGCGTGGGCCCTAATTACGTCTGGGGCCATCCGGAAATGAACGACGACGATGACATAATGGCTTCGATTCGTCAGCGGCATCTTTCCGATCTCGCCCTGACTCCCTGGGGAATGTGCCGGTACGGTGAGTTCCACCTGTTGGGACTTGTCGGCAATGGTTTGCTTGTGGCAGGCGTGTGGCCAATTGTCTGGTTGATATGCCGCCACATCCGAGAGGATTCGGAGAACCGAAAACGTTACGCGCACCTTTCGCTTGGGGCTCGTGTGCGTCTACGTGAAGGTGGATTCAAGGGGTACGAGGGCACTGTTGAAGACATTGATGTGAAAAGAGGGCGAGTCGCCGTTCGCATCGTGGGGTTGGACAGGGAGTATGTTGTCCATGTGACGCCCGAGCAAATAGGGAATGATTGATCCGCTGGAGAGTAATGCCCGGCGAGGACTTTCGGTCAAGAGCCGGGAGGAGGAGAGCGATGGGAAAGCAGGCGTCGTTTCTGGCACTGGCGATTCTCGCGGCGAGCGTTTGCACATCGCAGTCGGTCGCAAGCCGTCGTGCGTGCCGAAGGACCATGGCTCCACGCCCACCCGCCACCAATCAGCCCTCCGATCCATCCGCTCGTGCTCAAGCGGACGGCGCGGGAATCAAGGCCGCGCATCAGAAGGCGCTGAAGGAGTTGGCGGCCATGCTGCCACGTCACACTGCTTCGCATCATCCACTGGACGACGAAATTGCCCGACGTTGGTTCGACAAGTTCATCGATGCATGTGACCCGCGTCGTATGTACTTCACAGCCGGCGATATCCGCCGTTTCGCACAGCACCGCGACGACCTTGATGATCACGCGCGTCGTGGCGATCTTTCGTTCGCAGAACTTGTCCGCGATGTATATGCCAGGCGGCTGCTTCAGACAACAGAATGGGGAGGCAAACTCCTGGACGAACACCACGATTTCACCGTGGATGAACAGTTTGAGTTGCGTCCCGCACAGTTTGCTGCGGACGCAGTTGCACTCCAAGAACGCTGGCGCAAGAGAGTCAAGCACGAGCTTCTGGTCGAAAAGGCGGCTGGCTTGGCCGAAGACCGCGCGATCATCAAGTTGCGCACTCGGTACGGCCGGGTCGCGCAGGACCGCCAGCTTAACGACGAAGAGTTATACGAGATCTTCCTCAATGCTCTTTGTCAGGCGTACGGCCCACACTGTGCGTATTACGGCGAACGAACGTTGGCCCGATTCAGGACTTGACCTTATCCTCGGCGACACACCGAGACGTGCACCTTCCTCTTGCCCAACGCGGGCAGGTTTGGTGCAATCACCCGTTGTCTCAGCGCCACTCCCGTGCATTCCTGGTGAGCAGCCCTTGTGTCAGAAGCTTGGAAAGAACTCGCACTCAGTGGTACGCCAGGGCCAGTTGTCGGCGATTCTGACGTTTGCTTTGCTCTGAACCCCCGTTGGTCTAGAATCATAGCCAGCTTCGAGGATCAAGAATCCTGCCACTTGCAGTCCAAGTCGTGCCGGCGTGTTGGAGGTCAGCCATGGTAAGTCGCTTAGGAAACACTGCTATTCTTCTGTTCTGTCTGACCTTTGCGCTCAGCGCATCCGCATTGGCGGACGCGCCGCGTGTATTTCTTCTCGACGGAGCCTACCTTGCCGAGATGCGACAGACGCTGCTTGAAAGGCCCCAGGATTTCGAGGCACCGTTGAAAACGATCCGAAGCGATGCCGAACAGGCGTTACACGAGGGACCGTGGTCGGTAATGGACAAGAAGCACTCTCCGCCGAGCGGTGACAAACATGACTACTGCAGTGTAGGGCCGTACTGGTGGCCGGATCCGTCGAAGGCGGATGGCCTGCCCTACATCCGGCGCGATGGCGAAGTGAACCCGGAATATTACGAGTACGACAACGTTGGTTTGAAGAATACCGTCTCGGCGGTCGAGAAACTGTCCCGAGCCTGGTACTTCACGAACGAGGCGAAGTATGCGGAACATGCGGCATTGCTCTTGCGGACGTGGTTCCTGGACCCTGCGACGAAAATGAACCCGCACTTGCAGTACGGCCAGGCCATCCCAGGCCGCACTGAAGGCCGAGGCATCGGCATTATCGACACGGCTCGGGTGGTTTACCTGGTCGATGCAGTTGGATTACTGCGATCTGCCGAGGCCTGGACGGAATCGGATCATCGCAAGTTGCGGGCGTGGTTCCAGGCATATCTGAAATGGCTCCTGACATCATCGCACGGGAAGGCCGAGGCCAATACGAAGAACAACCATGCGGTCTGGTACGACGCGCAAATTGGCAGTTTTGCTCTGTTCGTCGAGGACAAAGCAACGGCCCGACGCGTTCTCGAACAGGTCGGTCCGCGGCGAATCACGAGGCAAATCGAACCAGACGGCCGAATGCCGTACGAACTGGCCCGCACAAGGAGTTTCAGTTACACGCATATGAATCTGCGCGGCTTTTTGCATCTTGCGCGATTGGCCGAGCATGTCGACGTAGACCTTTGGGGATATCGCAACGCTGACGGACGGAGTATCGAGGTGGCTCTGGATTGGTTCGAACCGTTTGTTGCGGGGCGAGCGGAATGGGGCCACAAGCAGATCTCGTCGTTTGACGCTTCGAGTGCGACGCTGCTCTATCGCCAGGCAGCGAGGCGGCTCGACAAACCGGCATATCGCAGACTGAGTTCGGAGGTCACAGATCCGGTAGAAAGCCTCTTGTGGCCAAGGCCGTGAGGCGATTCGGTAGAAGGCGCGGGTTATAGATGGGGGCTATATATATAGAGAAAGGAACTCGCCTTGCCAACGTCTTCATTTATGACCTCTAATGTATAACCTGTCATTTTTGTCCCGGCGAACTGCCTCTCTCGTTGATGTCACCGGCATCCCAAAGCGTGACATCTCAACCTGGGCGAGGTACTAGCATGGGGAAGCAGACGCGAACAACCTGGGAGTGAACCGATGACAGCGTGCAAAATGTTCTTGTATTTGGTGATAACCGTGTGCTTAACATTTGGAGCGGCGGGCTCCGTACTGGATGCCGCTGAAGACTCGTCGGCTCCAACCGATATGCGAGACATTCGGACGGGCCACGTGATTCCTGACGAAGGGTATTGCGATCAGCCCTACGTGGTGATCACCAAGGACGGCAACTGGCTCTGCCTATTGACCACTGCTGGCGGTCACGAGGGAGCCGCGAATTCGCATGTGGTCTCGACCATCAGCGCCGACCAGGGACGCACTTGGTCGGAACTGGTGGAGCTGGAGCCCGTGGATGGTCCGCCGTCCGCTATTCCCTTCCGGTCGTCGCTGACAGCGGGCGCGTGTATGCCTTCTATGACTACAACGGCGACAACTTCAAGTGCCCGGCGCGCAGCGATTGCGTGGGTTGGTTCGTCTACAAGTACTCGGATGACAACGGCCGAACGTGGTCCAAGGAGCGTTACCGTCTGCCCATGCGGATGACGGCCGTGGATCGGACCAACACGTTTGATGGCCAGGTGCAGATCTTCTGGGGAATCGGCAAGCCGATCACCTTTGACGGGACCATGATGTTCGCGTTCAGCAAGTGTGGCAAATACGTAATCGACCGCTCGGAAGGCTGGTTCTATCGCTCGGACAACATCCTGACCGAGCCGGATATCTCAAAGATCCAATGGCAACTGTTGCCCGATGGCGACGTGGGCCTGAAGAATCCAAACTTTGGCGACGTACAGGCCGAGCAGAACATCGTGCCAATGAACGACGGTTCGATCTACTGCATGTATCGCACGGCGGGCAATCACCCATGTCATTCGTACAGTCGCGACGGTGGCCACACCTGGACAATGCCGGAATATGCCACCTACACGCCGGGTGGCCGGAGATTCAAGAATTCCCGGGCGTGTCCTAAAGTCTGGAAGACGAGTAATGGGAAGTATCTGTTCTGGTTCCATCATCACGGCGCGCACAAGAATCCTTATCGCGGCCGGAATCCCGCCTGGTTGAGCGGTGGCATCGAAAAGGACGGTTTCATTCATTGGTCCCAACCGGAGATCGTGCTGTACGATGCCGATCCGAAGAACTGTCTTTTCGATCCCAAGACGGGGCTCCCTGGGCCGGGCGGGGGAATGAGCTATCCCGATCTCATCGAGCAATACGGGCGCTACTGGATTTCCGAAACACAAAAGACATTGGCTCGTGTTCATCCGATCGATCCAACGTTGCTGAATGACCTTTGGAGTCAGGGGAATGTCAAGACGGTCACGAGGAGGGGGCTCCTGTTGGATCTGGATGCTGACGCCATCGGGAAAGGCGATGCGGAAATGCCCCGGCTACCAAGCTTGGCGGAGGGAGGTGGTTTCTCGATCGATTTCTGGATTCGCCGCAGCGATTCAGCCGTCGGACAGATTGTTCTTGATAGCCGCGATGAGCAGGGTAGGGGAATCGTGGTCACGACGGACGAACACAACGCCCTTCGTATCGATATGAACGACGGCAAGAACTCCGGCTTCTGGTCGTGCGACCGCGATTTGGTACCACCGGGAGAATGGCACCACGTGGCCATGATTGTGGACGGAGGCCCGAATGTCATCAGCATGGTTGTCGACGGCATTCTGTGCGACGGAGGGCAGGCCAGTATCTACGGCTGGGGCCGCTTCACTCCGAAATTGGGCGACGTGCGCGGTTCAAGTCGACTGCGAGTGGCTCCGACGCTCGCAGGGGAATTGAGGCGGCTGCGCATCTATGATCGCTATCTGCGCACGTCGGAAGCGATCGCCAATTCCCATGCCGGACCGTGACAGGAACCAGACGCCACGCCTCCGAATGACCTGTGGACCTCAAGCGACCATCCGACTGATGTTGGTGCGCAAGGCGGGATGTCGTATAATCTCGTCCCGCATTTCCTCAACACCAAACGGGGCCAATCACGGACGTTCTGCTGAACGCAAGGAGGATCGTCATGATCAAGACAGCTCTTAGCATCTCGCTGCTCGTTAGCCTCACAACTCTGGCTCTTGCGGCCAACGCACCGGGAGAGGACAAGAAGCCGGCGCGTTTCTCGACATCAACCGTTGCGGCCAATAGCGCAAGAGACGACAAATCTCCGAAACTGAACGCCCTGCCAGTAAGTGAGCTATTGGGACGCGTGGCCGAGTCGTCCCTAGGGCCCAACGAGACCAGTTTGCTCCGGGCGGTGGCGGACCTGGTCGACAAGGAACAGGCCGCGGTTACCCGCGTCTCGCCAGCCGCGGACGCGGATTCCGTGATCGCCGATTCTCGCAGGCCCCATTACTCTTCCAATTACCACTTATTTTAGTTCA
>CAZURK010000317.1:0-17078 GCA_964623055.1 uncultured Pirellulaceae bacterium | reverse complement strand
ACGAGGAGTCGTGGTTGGACTACGACAAGTTGGTCTTCGCCACTGGCGCTGCGCCCGTGGTGCCGCCGATTCCCAACGTCCAGCTAGACAGCATCTTCACGCTCCATGGCGTCCACGACGCGGAAGGGATCAAGGCGCTGCTGTCCGAGACAAAAGCTCGCGATGTGGTCATCGTGGGTGGAGGACTCATCGGCGTTGAAGCCACCGAAGCGCTAGTCGAAAGCGGCTGCCGGGTCACCGTCGTCGAGATGCTTCCGCAGATCCTCAGCATGCTGGACTGGGAAATCGCGAAACTGGTCGAACAGCACATGGAATCGCATGGCGTGAAGGTTCTGACCAACACGAGAGTCCAGTCTTTCGAAGGAAGCGGCAGGGTCGAACGCGTAGTAACCGGCCAGGGCACGTTGCCTGCCGACATGGTGATCCTCACAATCGGCGTCCGGCCGACGGTCAAGCTGGCACAGGAAGCCGGATTGGATACGGGGACCACAGGCGCCATCAGGGTAGATCCGCGCATGTGCACCACGGACCCGGATATCTACGCAGTCGGCGATTGCGTGGAATGCACGGATTTGCTGACCGGCAATCCCTGCTATGTCCCGTTAGGTTCGACGGCCAACAAGCAGGGACGAGTCGCCGCAAACAACATCTGCGGCCAAAGCGATACGTTTCCCGGCGTCTTGGGTAGCACTGTCTGCAAGGTATTCGACTATTGCGTGGGGAGAACCGGTTTGACGGAAGAGGCCGCAGTCAAGCTGGGTTATGAGACAGTGACGGCCCTGGCTCCCGCGCCGGACAAGGCGCACTTCATGCCGGGCGCAAAGCCGCTACTACTGAAGCTTGTCGCGGACAAGAAATCCCGGCGGCTTCTCGGCGCCCAGGCAACTGGGCCTGGCGTTGGTGATAAAAGAATCGACGTAGCCGCCATGGCGATCACGGCCGGGATGACCGTAGACCAACTTGCCAATGCCGATCTATGCTACGCGCCGCCCTATGCTCCGGCCATGGACAATATCATCACCGCCGCGAATGTCGCCAGAAACAAGACCGATGGTATGATGGTTGGTGTATCATCGGTCGAGGTCCACCGGATGATGGAGGACAAGGAAGATTTCGTTCTCCTTGACGTTCGGGGGCCGGCCGAGCATAAAGAGGTTCGGTTGCCCGGTTCGACCCTGATCCCCCTCGGCGCGCTTCGGGGGCGGCTCGACGAGTTGCCCAGAGACAAGGAAATCATCGCATTCTGCAAGATTTCCTTGCGAGGTTACGAAGCCGCCTTGATCCTCAATGCAGCGGGATTCGAAAATGTACGCGTGATGGACGGCGGGATTGCGATGTGGCCATTTGAGAAGGAGTCCGGATCATGAAGAATCCTATCGCCGTTGTCGTATTCGGCCTGGCGTGTTTCTGAACGGGGTGGCTGGCCTGCATGCTATTTCAATGGCTGACAGCAGGCCAGTAAGCGACCAGTTGGCCGCCACACAAACTACTTGTGCGATCACTTCTAGTCATATCAGGTCAAGAGAGCGCCGAAAAGGGCGTTCCGTTTCGGTTGCTGCACAAACGACAGAATGACTGCACAACAGGACTCTCAGGCTGCAGTCGCTGAGCGTAGTGATTCCGACCGACCCGACCTGTCCGACGAGGATCGTGGTCCAAAGCTTGCCCGCACTGTGGACGCCGTACACCCGGCCTTGGCACGATTCCGAGGAATGGCTACGGTACAGGTCTCGGCTCGTTTCTTTCCGTGTCCAAGCCGCGTGCCGGTGTCTCGGCGGCCCAACGCCGCACTGCAATGGAGGCTTCCCATGCAACCTGATAGAGTCCTATTAGTAGACGACGAAGTGGTATTCGTCGAGGCTCTCGGAAAACGAATGCGGGCCAGAGGGCTCGACGTGCAAATCGCCAACAGCGGCAGCGAGGCTCTTGAGAAGGTGACGAAGGATGCCTTCGATGCAGTTGTGCTCGATTTGGCCATGCCTGGCATGGATGGCATCGAGACGCTCGAACGCCTACATGAGGTAGACCCCGATCTTCACGTAATGGTGCTCACCGGCCATGGAACGATCCCGGCCGCCGTCAAGGCCCTAAAACTCGGTGCCATGGACTTCCTGAAGAAACCAACGGGCATTGATGTTCTCATGGAAAAGATCAAGGAAGCCCGGGCCGAGAAACTCATGCTTGCTGAAGAGAAGTCTCGTAAGCATGTAGAAGAGATTCTAAGGACAAGAGGCTGGTAGCGATGGACCGGAAAACCATCGTATCGGACACCGGAGCTTCCGTATGAGTGAACCCAAGTCGATGGCCAGCAGAATCCGGCGTCTTGCCGCATCTGATGCACTGTGGATCGTCGTCGGAGTCAGCGTCTTCCTGCTCGTCGCCTTCGTGCTTCCCCGGCCCCAGTCTCTTGCGAGCGTCCTGGAGGATTCCGGCTACGTCAAGAAGATGATGGATTGGGGCATCGTCGAGAACACACAGGAGGCCGTCGACAAATGCATGATCGTGCTTGGTATCGTGCCGATGGCAGTCATTTTCTTTGCTACCGGAGCAGTGCCGATCGGCGTGACTGGCATCCTGATGCCGCTGCTGGCCTATATGTTCAACCTGTTGCCTTTCCGGATGATCGGCAACACGTTTTCTGGCGATGCCCCATTGTTCATGCTGGGGGTTTTTGCGCTTGGCGTGTGCGTGACAGACACGGGATTTCACAAGCGGCTAGCCGTCTGGATACTGGGCTGGACCAAGGGCTTCTGGGTGCCGATGGTGGTTTTGTGTCTGAGTATGTCGATGATCGGCTCGTTCCTCTCGGCCCCGGCGATGTGTTCGTTCATGGTCCCGGCGTTGATGGCGGTATACGCCGGCGTTATCGCCCACCGGAGTGAGGGTGGGGAAATCAAGCAGGATCCGGCGCTGGCCAAGTTCCTGCTCTTCTCGCTCTGCTTCAGCCTGAACGTGGGCGGGGTTGGAACGCCATCCGCGGGCGGTCGCAACGTGATCATGATGGGGCTGTTCTCGGACTACGGCGTGCCCATCAACTATAGCGAATGGACCATGTATGGATGGGCGCTGGTCCCCACCGGCGGTTTCATGGTTTTTGTCTACATGGCCGTCCTCTTTGGCCGGAAAATCAAGAACCGCGACCTCACGCCTGGCCTGCGAGTCATCAAGGAGGAAACCAAGCGGATGGGCAGGATGCGATATGCCGAGTGGGTGACAGCTCTCATGCTGCTCGTCATCGTCGGGCTCTGGATCGTAGGCGGCGAGCATGTCGGATTGGGTGGGCCGGCTCTCTTGGCTCTGGTGATTCCTGTGCTTTTCCGGACAACGGAGTGGAAACGCATCTTGTCGAACATTCCCTGGAATGCCTGGCTCATGTACTGTGGTGCCCTGACTCTGGGCTCGCTGCTGCGCGAAAGCGGCGGTGCCATGTGGCTGGCTCGCACCTTCCTGAATTTGCTGAGCCAACTGGGCATGGACGAGGGCTATGGCTTGTGGATCGGGATGTCGTTGTTCTCGGGGCTAGTGACGAACTTCATGTCTGATGCCGCCACCGTCGCTCTGACCGGACCGATTGTGGTGCCCATGGGCATCATGACAAACGTGCCGGGCGAACCGTGGGCGACGGGTTTGGCTGTTGCTTTTGCCTCCTCGTATGCGCACTTCCTAGTCGTCGGATCGCCGACGAACGCCTTGACTTACGGCCTGGGTGTCTACAAGGATTCGGAAGAACGGGTGATTCGCACGATCGACTTCGTCAAATACGGCCTGCTCCTATGGCTGCTGAGCCTGGTCTTGCTCTGGACTGTGGAGTTCCTCTTCATATACAGTTTTGTTGGCTTCCCCGATGGTGTGTTGGATTCGGCTCGGGCCGTGCTGGAGGGGCAGGGTTCGTAGCAGATCGCACGATCATCGCAGTGTTGCTGAACGCACCACGAGTATTGCGAGCGCGACGATTACCGCACGGCAAGCACAAACGAACCTGATAGGACATAACGATGGACAGGTCGATCAAAGACTTGATGGTTCCCATTGCTGAGTACGCAACGATCTCGCAAGAGGCCACGCTCAACGAGGCCATCCGGGCGCTGGAAGCGGCCCAGGCCCAGTTCGATGCAAGCCGCTACCGGCACCGGGCAATCCTGGCTCTGGACGACGATGGCAAGGTCGTCGGAAAGTTGACCCAAATGGACACCATCAAAGCACTGGACCCTGACTATATGCAGAAGCTGGATGAGGCGTCCCTGGCCCGCTTCGGCATCAGCAGCGAGTACCTAGAAGACGTGCTCAATCAGCATGGGATCCACACCATGTCCCTGGAGGAACTCTGCAGGGGCGTGGGACGTCTCAGGGTCGCAGACGTCATGCACGCCCCGGTGGAAGGTGAGTACATCGACATTGGTTCTACTATGCAGGAGACCGTGTGCCGATTCGTCGTCACCGGCCAGCACTCGCTCTTGGTGACGCAGGACGACGACATCATCGGAGTGCTCCGCCTGACGGATGTCTTCGCGGCCGTCTGCCAAGCCGTGAAGAGTACTGCGGAGGACTGACAACATGTACTTGGTTGTCTATGCGCGCGACTCCTTCTATTCCTCTCAGGTGTTCCTGAAGCATTTGCTTTAGGTAGAAGCTGGGCAACTGACCGCGAAGAGTCAGGACGCCATCGGCAAAGTTGAGCGAGATCTTCTCGAAATACAGCACGTACGGGCATGCGTCCGACAGTCGCCGCCGTGCTGTACATTCGACATGGCCCTGAATGGGTGTTCTGATTTCGTCTACTGGCTCGCGTGCGTCGCATAGGTTCATTGTGGCTCCTCCGTGTTGATATACTCCTTCGAGTGTTTCTTCTCATTTGGACGGCATCGCCCAAAAGACAGTCATTGTCAGGTCGTGTCACTTGGGTCGTATGCTGCTGAGCCCCGTTGCGCTCACGACTTCCACCCTATTGTCTATTTCACCTATGCCGTCCAAGCCGCTGAGCAGTGATTCCAGCATTCGCCTCATATGCACCGTCGGGACGCGGCCATGCAAAATGAGCGTTCGGTCTCTCAACTCGAACGAGACGTCCTTGAAGTAGAACGCCTCTGGTGCGCGTCTGGACAGCCGATCGTGGGCGAGTCGTTCAATCTTATCCGGGTTCGGCGGTGCCTTCTCAGGGTCCGCCACAACGAGTCCGTCATAATTACTCATTCGGCTCCTCCTCACCACAAGGCCGTCTTCACTCCGCGATGAAGTACGAACGTCAGCAACCCTAATGCCAGTTGAGGAGAATCTCGCCAACGTCCATGAGGAAGTCGACATCCCAGCTTGCCTGAAAAGGCAGTTTGCATCATTGCATGACTACTGCATTGCACAATCGCAACGATGCAATGATCCGGAGAGCCCGGGCCAAACGGCAACGAATTGACCGATTTCCCAGGTAGCGGCGCCAGACTTGCAGCATGTGGCCTTCGGTCGTAGACTCGCGATTGTACACTCTGCCCGTACCTTCATCTCTCAAAGGAACCACCCAATGAAGAGACGCGAATTCCTGAACAGATGTGCGTTTGGATTTACATGTGCTGCCGGTCCGTTAGTGCCGCTGACGACGCACGCGGACGAGAACACAGCACGAAGCAAGATCGACGCCGACCAGTTTGCCGCGAAAGCGCATGAACACTTCATACCCGGCAAGCACACGTGTTGTGAGTCGATTCTGATGGCTGGTTGTGAAGCCCTGGGGATCGAGAGCAAGCTGGTCCCGGACATCTCGTTGGGTCTGGCAGGTGGTGTCGGCCTGCAGGGAGAAACATGCGGCGTCATAACGGCTTCGGCGATGGTCGTCTCGCTTGCCGTGGCGGCGAAGGAGAAGGAGTATCCGAAGAAGAAGAAGCAAACGCTGGCGGCCGTCGGGCGGCTGCGGTGCGCGTTCCTGAAGGAGTTTGGCCACACGGACTGCCGGTCTCTGTGCGGACTGGATCTGACCAAGCCTGAAGATCGAAAGAAGCTGGTGGAAAGCGTTAAGTCACAAACGTGCGCGAAGTTTGTCAAAGGGGGTGCACGATTGCTGGCACATGAGCTACGGAACATCTGAGATTCACTCGTGATGGTAGTAGGCTTCGCTGAAGAAAGACGAAACCGAGATGAAGACAATTGGGCTCATCGGCGGAATGAGTTGGGAGTCCTCTCTCGTCTACTACCGCCTCATCAACGAGGAAGTGAAAGCGAGACTGGGAGGCCTCCATTCTGCCAAGTGCATCATGCACTCGGTCGATTTCGCTGAAGTCGAACCGCTCCAGCACCAGGGCGAGTGGGCGGAAGCCGCCGAACGGATGATCGAAGCCGCTCGGCACGTTCAAGATGGCGGTGCGGATTTCGTTATCCTCTGCACCAACACAATGCACAAGGTGGCTGACGAACTTGAAGAACATCTGAGGATACCTTTGCTGCACATTGCCGACGCCACAGCCGAGGCGATCAAGCGGCAGGGGCTCCAAAGGGTTGGTCTGCTGGGCACGAAGTTCACCATGGAGGACCACTTCTACCGCGGCCGACTGATCGACAAGCATGGCCTTGAGGTCCTCGTGCCGGACGAAAAAGAGCGTTGGTACGTCCACGATGCGATCTACGATGAGCTATGTCTCGGCGAAATCAGACAGGAATCCAGACGAGAGTATGCTGAGATCATGGGGCATCTCGTGCGCAGCGGAGCCCAAGGCATCGTCCTCGGATGCACGGAGATTGGGCTTCTGGTCGGGCAGGACGACAGCCAAGTACCGGTGTTTGACACCACAAAGATCCACGCGAAGGCTGCGGTTGCCCGCGCACTGGACTGACAAAGCCGCGCGATTTCAGTATGGCTCGCGGCGGTGTGCAGCAGGTTAGCATCGCAGGTCAATCCATCGGCCCACTCTCCTGCGGCAACGGTTGCTGCCGACGAGTGCTCCGGGAGGACGTAAACTCCAACACGTCCGTCGGGCAAGCGTCGATACAGGATCCACAAGACCAGCAGTCCGGCAGGAAGTATTTTCTTGCACCTTTGTTCATCGCCTTCATCGCGTCGGTCGGGCACGATTCTTCGCACTTCCGGCACCCGTCGCATCCATCCGGCTTCACTTTCCGTACGCGATAGACAGCTACGTTTTCCAGCAGCCAGGAATACAGCCCGAAGGGACAGATCAATTGGCAGAACGGCCTGAAGATGACGAAGCTCGCGACCAGCACGACGGGGATCAGCAAGAGCGTGAATAGTGCGAGATCATAGAATTCGTAGATCTTGAACATGTTGAGATGGTGATACAGGATCGAACCCGGTCCGCCCTGGTTGATGTTCAGCAGCTTGAAGAACAAGACGAGGAACAGAACGTAGACCGTGATCCGCACCGCGATCGTGGTGGCGAACGGCAGCTTGACCTTCCGTTTGAGATTCTTGAGAACTGGGATGCTGTACAAGGTCTCCTGCAACGCTCCCAGTTGGCATCCCCAGCTACACAGCATCTTCGCACAGATCACGGACAGGAGCGTGAAGATCACGAGATTCAGAGCCACAAAGATCACCGGGTTCCCCGGAACTGCCTTGAGAAGCTTGTGGAACTTGACCACGGCTTCCATCGGATTGGGCGCGGCGCCCAGAAGAAGGCCGAATAGTGCGAGCGTTGCCACCAACCAGACGATTCGTATTCCGCGCAGGTTCTTCACTCGCAGTAGCAGACAGCCCGCAGCCAAGAGCCAAACCGACCACAGGACGTATCTCAAAACGTCCTTGGCCGGGAACCCGTCCGCCTGCGCCGCTCGAACCGCGTTGGCGATTTCATTCTTGTCGAGTCCCAGGTCTTTCACCGGTTTGTGGAGATTCAACAGAGTTGTTACGCGATTGGTCCTCTTCTCTGGCGGAAGGAGCGGTATCAGCACGTCGATGGGCACATCGTTCCTTTCCGCGATATGCCGAATGTGCATTTCGTCGCGAACAGCAATCTTCTCTTCTTCTTCGAACGGGTGATACTTGATGAACAGCGCCAAGGCTGAGGTGATCAAAACGAGCAAAACGCCGAGTACCAAGAAGTTCTTCATTCCTTTTTCTTCCTTGCTTCGTAGAAGGCATCTCAAAACCCGTTTGTAGCGGATTTCCGTCGTAGCCGGACTCGTGAGAGTTCGGGATTTCGCGAGCCCGCCAAACGTCCGAAGTCTCACGACTTCGGCTACAGGAGGTTTTGAAACGGTTTCTAATCACTCTGCCCTCAGTGCTTCGATCGGCTCCAGGGCCGCGGCTCGAACGGCTGGATAGATGCCGAAGACGAGGCCCACGGCGACCGAGAAACCCAGCCCAACTCCTGCGGCAGGCCACGAGATGACGGTTTCCCAGTATCCCAGTCGGGAGACGCCAAGGGCTGCCGTGATGCCTCCGAACACGCCTACCAAGCCTCCGGCTCCTGACAGCAAGGCCGACTCGACCAGGAACTGGATGCGAATGTCGCCGTGCGTCGCCCCAACAGCGCGTCGCAGGCCGATTTCCGGCGTGCGCTCGCGCACCGAGATCAACATCACCGCCAGGATGCCCACGCCGCCAACCAACAGCGAGATGGCCGCTACGCTTCCGACCAACAATGTCATTGATTGGGCGGTCTCACGCTCAGTTGCCAACAGGGTGGCCTGATTCTGGATCGTGAAGTCGTCGGGCCTGTCGCGAAGCCGGTGCCGCTGGCGGAGCAAATCCTGAATCTCGTCTTCGGCTTGCTCCAGCAGTTCGGTGCTTTGGGCTTGAACGTAAATCGTGTCGATGTGATCGACGTTGAACAATCGGCGCATGGCAGACGCCAGTGGAACGAGAATAAGATCGTCCTGGTCTAGACCGTTGGCATCCGTTCCCTTGGGGGCGGTCAGACCGATGACTTGGAACGGAACCCTGCCAATGCGGAACTGAAGCCCGATGGGATCAGTCTGGCCGAACAGGTTCTCGGCAGCCGTGGGCCCAAGCACGGCCACACGCCGGCGTGCCCGGTCTTCTTCGGCGTCGAACGAGTGTCCCAATGCGATCTCGATGTTGCGAATGCGAAGGCCTTCGGGTGTGATGCCCACGATGTTTGTGTTCGCGTTCTCGGTTTCCCATCGGGTAGAGAGCTTCTTGCTCATGGCCGGGCTGACCAGCGCCACCGAAGGACACTGCTCGGCGATCGCCTCGGCATCAGCAGTCTCCAGGGTAGTTACCGTGGCGATCTGCCGCTGCCGACCGGCGACAATGCGGGTCTGCCCTGCGTTGACCACGATCAGGTTCGTGCCCATGTCGCGGATGCGGTCCAGGATCCGTTTCTCCGCTCCCCGGCCGATGGACACGACCAGTATGACGCTCGCTACCCCAACGACGATCCCGCTCACGCTGAGCAAAGTGCGAAGCTTGTGTGCGGCGAGGATTTCACACGATAGAGCGACGTTTCTGGAGAGTTTCATGGTGCTTTGAACTGTGACGCAGCGCATTCGTTTAACCGCGACCCAGCGGGGAGCGCGGGCAGTGTCTGCGGCGTACGCTTGGTGCTGCTGCCCCGCGCTCCCCGTTGGGTCGCGGTTAAACGAATCAGTGGTAGGTCACGTGGCCTCCCTTGGGTAATCCGGCAAAGGAAGTCACGAACGACCATTTTTGCTTTGGCCTTCCTTCTTTCGTGGGATTCTGTTCCACGTAGTGGATAGCTGCTTCGATGGCTTCTTCGCTGTCGAGGAACACCTTCCATCGTCGGTCGGCCCACGGTGACGGAGGCCGTCGGCCGGATTCCGCGTAGGCTGCCATGGGATCAAGACTTTCCTGTCGCAACTGCTTTGTTGCCTCTCCCTTCAACAAGTTGGCGATGTTCTCGACCTTGAACGTGTGCCGGGCGATCACCAGGTGCGTGTGCTCGGGCAGAATCGCACACGCCCAGATCGTGAAACCGCTCTTGCGGCAAGCCTTGGCGAAACCGTGCCCGATCGCGCGTGCTTGTAGACCAGTGAATTGCACTGGCGGGTACTTCAGCAGACGTTTGGCTTCTTGACGGTTTCGCTCCTCGGTTTTGGTCAGCACGAGACGTTCCAACCCTTTCGTGGCTCTACCAAACCGCACGAGTTCCCATTTGCCGACGAAGTCCGACCAGGACCCTCGTGGATCGTTGGGCAACCAGAACCCATAGGCACACATGATGACGTGGTATCCGTGGACCATGAATCGTGCCCTCCGATCTCTTGTTCTATCGCGATCCAACGGGGAGAGCGGGCAATAGTCCATAGGTACGTTGTCGCTCCCTCCCCGCACTCCTCCGAAGTCGACCCCACTCCCCGCGCTCCCCGTTGGGTCGCGGTTAAACGAAGTCGTCCATTACACTCCTAACGCAGCGCCTCGACCGGATGCAATTTGGCCGCACGGCGTGCCGGCAGGACGCCGGAGATAGTTCCGACGAGCAGGGCAGCGAGCAGAGCGAGCACCAATCCCACTACGAACGACAACGACAGGTCGGAGAATATCGCCCGAAACATGGGCATTCCCAGCCACAGCGCACTTGCGCCCACACCCAGCAGGCAGCCAAGTATCACGCCCAACAGAGTGACAACGAGCGCTTCGGTGAGAAACTGAACAAAGATGTCGTTTCGTGTGGCTCCGACGGCCCGGCGTACGCCGATTTCGTTGGTGCGTTCTGCTACCGAAATCAGCAGAATGTTCATCATCACGATGCCACCGACAATCAAACTGAGCGTAGCCAATGCCATCAGTAGCATCGACAGTGTGCCCGACGTTCCTCGGGCCAGTCGAGCGATGATCTTGGCCGTGATGATGCGGAAATCATCTTCTTCCGATTCATTGATCCCGTGCCGGACGTGAATCAGCTTGCGGATGTCCTTGGCCTGCTGGGTCATCAGGTCGGGGTTTTTGGTGATGATTCGAATAGCGCCGACGTAATCGACGTTCATCACACGACGCATGGCGGTGCTGATGGGCAGAACCACCTTGTTGTCGAAATCGCCGCCCATGGGGCTGGTGCCGCGTTTTTCGAGTACACCCTTGACCTTTAGGCGGACCTTGTTGACGTAGATCCACTGGCCGATCGGATCGTCACTGCCGAACAGTTCCTCTTGGATTGTCCGGCCGATGACGCATACATTGTCCAGGCTGGCCACGTCGACATCGCTGATCTCGTCGCCTTCGGCGGCGTGCCAATTCCAGGCCTTGTGCCAACTAGGTTCGACGCCCCATACAATCGCCTGGTACTGGTTCACATCGTGCTTCACACTCATCTGAAACCGCCACGCCATGGGCGAGACGATCTCCAGGCCGTCAATCTCGTTGCGGATCGCTTCGGCATCGTCCAGGGTGAGCGTGGTGACGGTCATATCGGGCGGGGGCATGTCCTTGCCGCCGCCGGCGATCAGCATCATCGCCTCTGGGCCGAACACCCGCATACGCTTCTTGACTTTCTTCTCGGTCCCTTTGCCCATGGCCAGAATCACCACCAACGCGGCCACGCCGACGATCGTGCCGGCCATCATGAAAAACGTACGGAGCTTGTTGGTCCCCAGGGCCTGGATGCCCTCTCCGGCCATGCGTGAAAGTCTCATGCGTTGTTCTCCTCCTCGGCAACTTGGTTCTTCTCTTGCTCCGCGTCGCGCGGCTCGGCCACGCGGCGGTCTTCCGCCACAATGCCGTCTCTCAGCACGATGACTCGGTCCGCGTGCTCGGCAACCTGCTGGTCGTGGGTGACCAAGACGATCGTCCGCTTCTGGCGGTGTAACTGCTTGAAGATCGCCAGTACTTCCAGCCCGCTTCGGCTGTCGAGGTTGCCCGTGGGCTCGTCAGCCAGGATCATCTCAGGGTTTGTCACAAGGGCCCGGGCAATGGCGACGCGCTGCTGCTGCCCGCCGGAAAGCTCGCTGGGCCGATAGGTCATTCGGTCGGCCAGTCCCACGGCCACCAGTGCGTCCTCGGCTTGCCCCTCGGGGTCGTCCGCGTACTGGTCGGCGTAGATCAATGGCAGCATCACGTTCTTTAGCGCCGTGGTCCGCTGCAGAAGATGGAACTGCTGGAAGACGAAGCCGATCTTCTCGTTTCTCAGTTGCGAAAGCTCCTCGTCGTCCAACTCCACCACGTCCACTCCGTCCAGCCGATACTCGCCAGCGGTGGGCAGGTCGAGGCAGCCGAGGATGTTCATCAGCGTCGATTTTCCCGTACCCGACGCGCCCATGATGGCCACATACTCGCCCGGTTCGATACGGAACGAGATCCCCCGCAGCACGGGAGTGCTCACGCTGCCGCTGCCATAAGTCTTCTCGATGTCTTTCAGTTCGATCATGGAAACCCCTGTTCTTTCTCTTCGTTCTGCTTCGGGGAAGCCAGTAGCACAGTTTCACCTTCCTCAAGGCCGGACGCCACTTCGATCCATTGACCGTCGCGCCAGCCCACCTTGATCTCACGTGGCTCCGTACGTTCGTCCGCGATCACGTAGACCACATTCTTCCCTCGCTCCCTTTGCACTGCCTTGGCGCGAACAGCTAAGACACCTTCCCGCCTTTCCAGAAATATGGTCACGCTGGCCGTCATCTCGGGCCGCAGAAGTCCGTAGTAGGACGTGTCGATTTCGACCACTACGTCATAATTCACCACATTGTCTTGGATCACCGCCTTCGGATAGATGGCCGATACCTTCCCCTCGAAATCCATCGCCGGAAAGGTATCGACGGTAAACACCGCGCGCTGGCCCACTTTCACCTTGCCGATGTCCACCTCGTCCACATAGGCATCGACCTGCAGGCGTTCGAGGTCGATGATTGTAACGAACGTGGGCGCTTGCATCCCGGCGGCCACCGTTTCGCCTTCCTCGGTGGAAACCGAGGCAATGACTCCGTGGATCGGCGCAGTGATCGTTGCATAAGAGAGTTGCACCTTCGCGTTTTCCAAGGCCGCTTCGGCGCGGGCGACCTCGGCCCTTCCCTGTCGCATCTCTTCGGCGTAACGGGTCTCGGCCAACTCCAACGCCTTGCGAGCCGATTTAACGCGCGTGTCGGACACGCTGTACTGCTCTTCGGCTTCGTCCAATTCTTCGTCTGTCGTTGCGTCTCGCGCGAAAAGCTCTCTTTGGCGTTCAAGCTCCTCCTCGTTCAGCGCGTATGTCGCTTGGCGTTCGTCCAAATCAAGCTGGGCTTTTTCCATCTCCTTGGGCAGCAGGGCCTCGACCGCTTCCAGCTTGGCCTGGGCCAAATCCAATTCCGCCTGACGCTGTCCGACAATGGCCTGCAAATCCGCCTTCTCCAGTTCCGCTACGACTTGACCTTTGGTCACGTTGTCGCCGATGTTGGCGTACAATCGTTCCACTTTTCCCGAAAGCCGGGCCCCCACACGAACCTCCGCGCCTACCTGCGGTTGGACGGCCCCGGTGGCGAGCACCGACGAAGAGAAATCTCGCCGTGCCACAGTAGCAGTCGAGGTGGCAGACTCCGCCTCGTCGGGCACGCGATGCGTATGCCACCACCATCCGCCACCGACTGCGGCCAGCACGACCAGGAGAAACAACAGCGCGAGTCGTCTTCTTCTCTTGCGTCGTTTCTTGCGAGTTAAACGTCGCGACGACTGTGCGCGGTCACGTGCCTGCGGTATCTGCGGTCCCGCAGCGCGAGTCGCTCCGTCGCCCCCCATGTTCTCCACTGCCTGGGACTCGATATTGTCTTGAGCCATACCGGTGCGATTGGTGCTCATCTCTGGTTCTCGTCGGAGTTTTGGCGCACCGGACCCGGTCCGCGTTTGCCCCGTCCGGCCATGGGCGGCCCGGCCTCACAGTAGGTTCGATTGCGGAGCATCTCGAAAAGCCGTTGCTGCTGCTTGGGCGTGAGGATTTCCTTCTCCGCCACCAGATGATCCGCCACCAGATCCTGGATGCTCCGTTTCGTCGCCAGAATCTCGTCTTGTTTTGCTCGGATCGTCGCTCTGTCAGGCTCCTCGGCAGCGATCAAGTTGATCACCTCCGAACGTTTTGCGTTGACCTCTTGGCAAAGCTCCCCAACCGCGGCCTGAAACTCTCGCAAACGAGGTCCGATCTGATCCCACTGCTCCTCGGTAACACCAAGCTCGCGATGAAGAGGGCACCATACCGTGTGCTGCGTTTCTCGTTGGCCAGTCTCTTCGGGATGTGCTCGCGGCGGCGCGGCGTAAGTAATCCACATGGCGACGAACGCCACGTTCAGCGCCACCGAAGCGACAATCAGATACAGTCTTGTCTTGTTCCACATCATCTAAGATCCTCAACGATCGGAGGCGGCGGTCAGCCCGAGATACACCTGCGCCAGCGAATCCCCGCCGGGCTCGATCAGATACTCGAATCCGGACGCGCCCGCTGGATCGGCTGGCTGGTTCGCAGCCGCCTGCGACTGCCGGCCGCCATGCCGCCACGTTTCATGGCCCATGAAAACTCCGATCAAAAGGCCGGCAACCAACGCGACGGCGGTTCCGGCAGAGAATTCAAACGTCTTCCATCGAGACCACAACGGCATACGCGACATACGGCCTGAGCGGGTGACGACGGCCTGTCGCTCTTTGGCCTGGGCAACGACCCGAGCCGCAAATCCATCGGGAACAGGGGGTGTTGGCGAGGCCATGACCAGATCCTCGAATCGTCGAAGCTTCGCCAGCGCCTCACGGCAATCCGCGCAAGACTCCAAATGTTCTTCAATCCTCTCTCGCACGGAGGGCGCAAGCTCTTGCGTGGCAAATAGATCCAGCTTCTGTTGAACATCACTACAGCGCATAGCAGCCCCTCTCCGACAAGAACAAACGGACGACCACACCAAAACCCCCGCAGAAAATCGGCTACTTCTTGAGATGATCCGCGAGTAGCCCTTCGAGCGTAGCCCTCGCCCGGGCCAGCAACCGTTCCACTGCCTTGACGCTGGTCTCCATTGCCGCGGCAGTTTCCCGTCCAGTGAGCCCCTCGTAGTATCGAAGCACAATAACCGTCCGTTGCTTCGGGGGAAGGCGGCCGATCGCCTCTTGCACTGCTTGGGCTTGCTCCGCGTCGGTGGCCTGCTGCTCTGGAGAGGGCCAATCGTCGGTTGGGAGGAGACTATCCGAGGGAACAGGACGCCCTTTGCGTAGGTGATCCAGGCAAAGCCGCACGACGATCCGATAGAGATACGTCCGAAAAGCAGCGGTTGGCCGATAGCGATCTGCGGCTTCGAAGATCCTCAGAAACGCTTCCTGCGCGACATCTTCGGCGGTCTGATGACAGCCCAGCATCCGATATGCCGTCCGCCAAGCCGACTCCTGATGACGCAAGACAAGCCGCTCGAAAGCGGCTAGGTCCCCCAGGGCGACCGCCTGCATCAGGGCTTCGTCGGATGGTACCATGTCCATCAAGACCGGGCATTCGAACGGGCGTAATATAACTCCATAAACGAACCGCAATCGCTCTCATTGACTCGACAGTCCGGGAATCTGATTATAGCAGGCTCTTATGTAGATTGTGGCTCGAAGGAGGGCGCTCTGAGTGGTGTCCTGTCGGAGGCCAGCCAGGGCTGCGCAGACCCGCCTCGCCCCACCCCTGCACGTAGGCCCGGAGCTGTTCCTGGAACCTCTTCAGCGTCCAGAGCCCGCCAGAGAAGACTCAACAGCAAGGGGTGGGTGCGAGTCGTCAAGAACGACTTCCGACCTCTTCTCCAATCAGTTTATTGATCTTCAAGTCCTTGCTGGTACGCGACCGTCAGTCAATTGTCGACTCAGTAACTGTGGTGCTCATTGAGTTGCACCTTGCCTCGAAAGACCCAATAGATAGCGGTCGTATAGGTGAGCACAATCGGGACGCCGATGGCAGCCACGAGGGACATAACCGTCAGCGTTAATTGACTTGATGAGTGATCGAATGCGGTCAGGCTGACACCGCCTCCGAGCGTCGTTGAGATGAATGTAGGGAACATGCTGACGCCGGCCATGCCGAACCCGCCCAGGATGATGGCAGAGGAAGCCAGCAATGCGGGAAAGTCCTTGCCTTGCCTTGCGGCTAGGGGCACATAGGAAAGACCGGCGAGTGTGATCACCACGAACAGGCCCACGAGACCAGGATGACTGGCGGCTGTCTTGAATAGGTGCGGGGAATCGAAGGCGGTGTAAACTGCCCACGCCAGAAACAGAACGAGAAAGGCCCCCCAGCATCTGACAGCCCGATGACGCATGCGTTGTTGCAGATCGCCGTCCGTTTTGCAGGCCATGAACAGTGCCCCATGCATCGCCAGCAGAACAACGCCGACAACGCCTGTCAGCAGGGCGTATGGATTGAGCAGGTTAAGAAAACCACCTGTGTACGTTGCGGTTCCGTCGATGGGCAAACCCCGCATGACATTCCCCAGTGCCACACCCAACAAAAGCGGTGCGACAAGGGAACCAAGACTGAATGCCCAGTCGAAACAGGTGCGCCAGGCGCGCGATTCAACCTTGGAACGAAACTCCAACGCGACAGCTCGAAAGATCAACGCCACCATCAACAGCATGATGGCCAAATACATGCTCGACGCAAAAAGGGCATAGACTGGGGGAAAAGCAGCAAAGAGTGCACCGCCACCGGTGAGCAGCCAGACTTCGTTACCATCCCAGGTCGGGCCGATTGCATTGAGGTGCAGGCGTCGATCTCGGTCATCTTCCGAAAATAGATGCCACATACCCACCCCCAAGTCGAAACCATCGAGGATGGCGTAGCCGGCGAACAGAACGAAGATCAACATGAACCAGATCGTCTGCAGTGCTTCGTGACTCATGATGTGACCTCCTTCGCCGCAGTGGTGTCATTCAAATCGTGCGATACTTCGCGTTTGAGCAGGAACAGATAGAGAGAAAGCAGTAAGGCATAGATCGACGAGAAAAGGACAATCGAGAAGAGAATTTGGCCGGCGGGAACGGTGGGCGAGCTTGCATCCGCGGTGCGAAGCAGATGGTAAACCGCCCAGGGTTGGCGCCCAACTTCCGCAGCGGCCCAGCCGAACTGTATGGCAGCCAAACATAGAGGCATGAAGACAATCAGCGTCATCAGCAGCTTGCGGCTTTCCCATAGTCTCTTGCGCCATAGCTGTACCACGGCAAGGAACATGACCAACTGAAACAAGACACC
>CAZURK010000316.1:0-17214 GCA_964623055.1 uncultured Pirellulaceae bacterium | reverse complement strand
CGCATCGAACAATGCCGTCAGCAAGGACAGTCTGGTCGGTCCGCCGCGGCGCATCCAGTGGGTCGGCAGTCCCAAACGAACTCGCCACCACGATCACATCACATCTGTCTCCGCACTCGCCTGCGCGGGCGGAAGGATTTTCTTCATCAACGATGCCGGTTCCTCGCGTTCGATTCACCTACCGCCGAAATGGTCGCTTGTCGCCCGAGACGCGTTTAACGGGAACATTTTGTGGACGAAGGATATACCGAAGTGGGTCAACCCAGTTTGGCCCTTGAAGAGCGGCCCAGCCGCAACACCACGCAGACTGGTCGCATCAGGCGAACACCTGTTCGTGACGCTAGGGATCGACGCACCGATCTCGCTGCTGGATGCAAACACCGGCGAACAGGTTCGAATGTATCCAGAGACGCGTTTCGCACGGGAGCTGGTCGTGTGTGGTGGAACGTTGCTCTGCGTCACCGCCGCCGAGGCCGCTGACTACGATGCGTACGTGCCGAGTCATCAACGCTCTCCGGAAGAACAGAGGGTCGTCGACGGGGGCTGGGGATCGCGGAACGAAATGCGTCGAGTCGTTGCGATTGAACCCGCCTCCGGAAAAGTGCTCTGGGAAACGCAGTCGCCGGTCACAGCCCTGTCACTGGCGGTTAGCAGCGGCCGCGTGTTCTTCCACGACGGGGCGCGCATCCATGCACGGGGCCTGGCGAGCGGCGAGGAACTCTGGGTATCCGAGCCGCTGGGGCAGCTTCCTGTCCGGTCACCGTCCCATGGTCCCAACCTGGTGGCGATGCCGGATGTCATTCTCTTCGCTGGCGGGAATCGACGGATGGCGGCGCTTGCAGCGGCAAGCGGAGAGACTCTCTGGCAAGCTCAACATCCGCCTTCCGGCTATCGTTCGCCGGAGGATCTCTTCGTCATTGGCGGGTGGGTCATGGCAGCCGGCATCAGGAACATACAACCCAGCTCCACCGGCGAGTTTTTGGTTCATGATCTTCTGACCGGGCAGCGGCAGACCGTCTTCCCCGCGGACACGCTGGGACATTTCCCCCATCACCGCTGCTATCGCAGCAAGGCCACCGAGAAGTACATCCTGACCTCGCGAACCGGGATCGAGTTCGTAGACACGGCGACGGGCAAATGGCAGAACCATTTCTGGGTTCGCGGCGGATGTCTGGTGGGCGTGGTACCGGCCAATGGGCTGGTGTACGCGCCGCCGCATCACTGCGCCTGTTTCTCTGCCGCAAAATTGGAAGGTTTTTATGCGCTGGGTCCGGGTCCGGTCCCGGCGTTCGATACCGACGATCCGAAACGCCTGCAAACAGGGCCGGCGTACGAACGGTTGCGAGACCACCGCGTCGACACCGCAGAGGACGACGCCTGGCCTATGCATCGCCGCGATGGGGCGCGAAGTAGTTTTCTTCCTGCTGCCGTTAGTCCAAGACTACGCGACGGCTGGACGGCCGATGTCGGCGGACGGCTCACCAGTCCCGTCGTTGCCGGCGGCAAGGCCATCGTGGCCTCGATCGACGCGCACACGGTGCACGCATTCGACGCGGTCGGCGGCCGGAAGGCGTGGCAATTCGTCGCCGGGGGGCGGGTTGACTCGGCTCCAACGCTGTTCCAGGGACGCGTCTTGTTCGGTTGTGCCGACGGGTGGATCTACTGCCTGGACGCCTCCAACGGTGAGTTGGCTTGGCGCTTTCGTGCTGCTCCTGCAATACAGCTCCACGGGGCTTACGAACAGCTCGAGTCGGTCTGGCCTGTGCACGGAAGCATCCTGATGGAAAACAACCAGATTCACGCCGTTGCCGGGAGATCCCGTTTCACCGATGGCGGCCTGCGTCTGCTGAGGATAGATCCGTTCACGGGAGAGAAGCTCACCGAGACCACGTACGACGAACGAAACCAGCGGACCGGGGAAGACCTGCACAGGCAGTTCGACAGGAGATTCCAGTCCCCGGAGGAGAGGGACAAATGGATTCGCATGACTTTCGAGGATGTGGGCACCACGGACATTTTGACCGCAGAAGGCGGCCACGTGTCAATGCGGAACTTCGTACTCGATTTCGATCCGGCGGCAACGGCACCGACCACGCGCCCCAAGGGGTCGAAACTCCGCTCGCCGTTTGGCCTGCTGGATCCTGCGTGGAGCCACCGTGTGGCCTGGTCGAGGTGGCCTGGCCCTGCGTCACGACTGCTGGTGTTCGACAGAAACGAGAGAGTCTTCGGGTACGGCTTCACCATCCGCTACCAAGTGCTGAACACGTTCGACCACTACCTGTACGGCAAGTCACTTAACGGCCGCGAGGTAGACACGCTGTGGCCCGATCAGAAGATTCCGTTCTTCGTTTCCGCCATGGCGTTAGCGGACAACATGCTGTTTCTGGCCGGCCCGCCAGACGTCAAGATCATCGGCCAGCCGGAGATCTACAAGAGGGCGGCACAGCCGGAATGCCAGAAAAAACTGGCATACCAGAGCCGTGTCCTGTCGGGCGATGAAGGGGCCATACTGTGGGTCATCGACAAACGAGACGGCAAACGACTGGCCGAGTATCGCTTGGAGCACATGCCCGTCTTCGACGGAATGGCCACAGCGAAGCAGTCGGTCTTCCTCTCCACCGTCGACGGCCGCCTGATGTGTATGGTCGGCAAGCCGACCTCCGAATGATATGCCATCCCGCACTGTACCCATGCAGAAGAAACAGAAAGGCGAGCGAGCAGACTGCTGCGCACATTCCCCTCCTCGAAGCACGACGAGCGCCGTCTCCCGACTGTTGCCCTGGCTGCTGGTTGTGGTCGTCGCGACGTTGAGCCTTTGGTCATGGTACGCAAAAGGCATCGTGTTCGACATGTTGCGGGACGACTGGGACGCAACCGCCAAGATCGCTCGGCTGCAGGCGTTCTTCAATGACTGTGGCGCATGGGCTCCCGCGGCGTACGTAGCCTTCGTTGTGATCGAAGTCGTTGTGGCTCCGATTCCCGGACTGATGTTGTACGCGCCGGGAGGCCTGATTTTCGGCCCTCTGCTTGGCGGAGCGCTCGCCCTGGCCGGGAATGTGATCGGAGCGGGCATTGCCTGTTCGCTCACGCGGAGCTTGGGCGTGTGGCGGATCGGTGGCTTCCTATGTTCGGAGCGGATTGAAGGAATTCAGTCGGCCCTGGAATGCCGTGGAAGCTGGCTGGTCTTCTTCCTCAGGCTCAATCCTCTGACCTCATCGGATCTGGTGTCCTACGCCGCCGGGTTCACACGGATTCCTGTCTGGAAAGTGATGCTTGCCACCGGCTGCGGCATGGCTCCCTTGTGCTTTGCACAGGCCAGCCTGTCCGACAGCCTGTTCCGATCGTTTCCGGCTTTGATCTACCCGTTGATGGCCGCCAGTGTTGTATACGTGATTGTCGTGATCGCCGTCCTGCGACGGCTGCTGGCTTCTGATCCACTGGGGCGTCCCGAGAACCAAGAGGATCCCTCGACACGAAATATCGGCCTAGAGAGAGAACGGCAATGGCAATGAAAGCCATGCTCCTCGACAACCAGCCGGGGCGGTTCGCGGTGCCATGTGATCTGATAATGGCCGGCGGAACAATAACGAAAGAGACGCATGCGATTGGGCGTGGGCGTCCCCCGGATAAAATGGGCCCCGTCCAAATCCAAGTGTTTCAGAATGGCCTTGGCCTGCTCTTCCGGACCGGTGGGAAACGTTGCATCTGTAGCAAAATCCGTCTCCTCGATCACCTCCCATTTCGGTCTGAGCTGGTGCTTTCCCTCGAACCACTCCGAGTGATTTAGAGAAGAATCGCTCACCGCGTAGACCGTCATCCACGGTACCAAGAACAAACCCGTGTAAAGATGCAATGCGCGCATCCAACGATCCCATCGCGCCCGACGTCTGGCTCAGCCGACCCAAGCGCCAAGACGGTCGGCAGTCAAATCCGCAGTCGTTCATTCCGTCGTGAGCTTGATCACTACAGTGGTTATGTCGTCCGTTGTTCGATCCCGCTTCGTGAAATCACGAATGGCGAGATAAAGACCGTCGATGATCTCCCTGGCACATCCTGTGCGATTCTCACGAACGACCTCCAGCATTCTCTCCGCACCGAACATTTGACCATCCGGCGACATTGCTTCCAGGACACCATCACTAATCAGCAGGACTGTGTCGCCCGCTTCCAGGCTTACGGGGCCTGCAATCGAAAACTCGGTATCGGGCAGAATCGCCAGAGGCGGGAATTCACTGTTCAAAGTGGCTTTGATAGCGCCGGATTCGTCGAGCACATAGCTGGGCGAGTGGCCGGCATTGATGTAGCTGAGCAACCGCAGTTGAGGGTCAATTCGGGCCAGGAAGAGGGTCACGAAGGAGTCCCCTGGGATTTCCTTGGCCAGGAGGGCATTCGTGCGGGCCAGGATCTCGTCAATTTCAGTGTACACCTCCGCATAGGAACGAATGTGCGAACTCGTCGCGGCCGTGAGGAGCGAGGAACTGACACTGTGGCCGGCTACGTCGCCGACAACGACTCCCAGAGCCCCGTCCTGGAGGGAAAGATAATCGAAGTAATCCCCTCCCGAGAATTCCGCTGGATACACTGCGCCAGCGATGTCAAAGCCCGGCAAGTCAGGCACACTCTGCGGTAACAAACGCTCCTGAATTCTCTGCGCCGCAAGGAGCCCCGCTTCGCGCTCCCTAAGTTTACGTTCAGACAGTTTGTGCTCCGTGATGTCCGCGATCGAACCGGCCATGCGGGTAGCTCTCCCTGCGTCATCCCAAATCGCCTGGCCGCGGGCCACAAACCAGCGATATTGGCCCGATTTCGTACGGAGGCGGTATTCCCCCTCGTAACGCACGAGCCGTTCCAGGTGGTCGCGTACTGCCGCCAGTACCCGCTCGCGATCGTCCAGATGCAGATGCGACTCGAATGTGGCAAACTTGTCTTCAAGCTCGTGGTCTTCATAGCCGAGCAATTGCTTGAACCGGGTCGAAATGAAGAAGTCGTCGGTCGATACGTTCCAGTCCCAGATCCCGTCGTTGGAACCCCGAGCCGCCAGGGCAAATCTCTCTCGGCTCTCTTGCAGGGCTTGGTTGGCCCGGGTCGATTCAGCCATCTCGTCTGTAAGCTGCCTCAGAGCTCGCACCAACTGACTCGTTCGTTGAAAAACCAAGACCCCAAGCGCCACGAGCGCTACGCACGCCAGCAGTGTCGCAATGGCCTTGTACCGCTGTGATGTTCGGACGCGCCGTTGCGCCTCTTGTTGGTACGCAGTTACGATTCGATCCATGCCCGTCAGGTAGGATGCCTCATGCTCCAGGATCTGCTGACATTCCTGCCACTCATTCACGGCGATGCCGCTATTGTGAGCATCGACCTTGCCGCGCGACAGCCTTCCCCCCGCCTCCAGCATCGCCTGGTACTGGGATTCGATCCCCTCAAACATGGCGACTATCTCTGGCGAATTCGATCCCTGAAGGTCCAACCTTGGATCGCGTCGGCGAAGTGCTTCGTGGAACGTTCTCCATTCTTCTAGGGTATCGCCAGTTTCCCGCCGCAGAGCGTTAACTTCGTTGGCGTTCCGTGCGAACTGAATGCTTGCCGCGGCTTTGCTGAGTCTTTGGCTTAGCATCCGCTGACGTCCAGCGACGTTGAGAAGCCTTGCGTCCCTATGGAGCGTCTTCAAAGCTAGATAATCCAATACAAAGAGCACAGCAACGGCGCACAGCGTAAGCAGCAACGCGGCGACAATCGCCCACTTCCCGTTGATTGCCGGGCTCGGGGCTGGTTGGTGCGGACCTTCGCGATTGGACTTGGACATGACGCTGATTTCCACGGCGCTCACAGCTCCTCGTTCAACGATGTCGGTTTCGGCACAGGGATCTCGCAGATAACCCGAAATCCTTTTACCGTCGTCGCGAAGTCGATTTGCGGAACGCGGCGACCGTCGACGAGATAGCGTTGGGATGAGCGCAGTCGCGAGGGCGAGGAACTCAGCGCACCACCGCGCACGACGACTGTTTCCCCCTGCGGGCCAATGGGATCGATCATCGCGTCCGATGTGAATTCACGGCCCGAGTCGAGGCACGTCTCGTGGACGTTGCCGTGCGTGTCAAACAATCCGAAGGGATTTGCTGCGTATTGCCCGACGGGCGAAACCCTCCTACTGACGTTGGCCAGATTGGGATCAAAAGTGTCACCAAACCAGTAACGTGTCGTTGTGCCGGCGCGACAAGCAAACTCCCATTCGGCATCGGTGGGCAAGCGATAGACGCGGTTCTCTTTGTGGCCAAGCCACTCGCAGAACTGGCGAGCATCCTCCCAGCCGACGCCCCTCACAGGAAAAGGGTGATTAAGCGGCTCGTCGGGCGGGCCTCCATTCCAAATGTACTCGGCACGTCGTTCATTCGCGCCAACCCTATATGAGCCACCACCATCCGATTCGGCGTCGGTGACGTAATTTGTCGCGTCGATAAATCGCCGGAATTGCCCGATAGTGACTTCGGTCGCTCCCATTTGGAATGGCTTCGTGAGCGTCACCTTGTGTTGCGGCTTCTCGCCGGGCTGGGCCTCCTCGTCGCTGTCGGGCGCACCCATCATGTATTCACCGGGCGGGATCAGTTGCAGCTTCATGCCGATTGAATTCTCGTGCTCGATCGGAACACCGAGATACTCCGCCCAGGCAGCCTGATGTTGCCGCGCTTGTTTGGCATCGAACGGCGCTATCGCGACGGCCGGAGACCCGGGGGCTGAGCTAGGAGCAACGTCAGTCACCGGCGCCGTCCGCTTCACTGCGCGAACGGAGGCTGCTACGCGTTCGCTCCGCTTGATTCGGAAGTGGGGAGTTGTGAGTTCCAGCCCATCAGGGGTCGTGACCACGAGTTCGTGGTCACCGGTCGGCAAACGGTTCGTGCCCAGGTGGAGCGTGTACGTGCGGTCGGTCTTCAGGTCGTGGACGACGATGCCGCCATCCGGACCAAGCTGGGCGGCGATCTGCGGATCGTCAGTCTCCAGAATGTACTCGCCGTACGACGTGCGCAGCAGGATCGTCCCGGCCCAAACCGAAAGAGCTGCAACGGCGGCGATGGCTGCCGCGATCAACCACGCCCTTCGTCCAGACGCGGCGGCCGAAGCGGTTTCCGCCGATGGCAGTTTGTCCGGTGACGGCGCTGCGACCCTGCCGAGTGCGGATGGATCATCCTCCTGTGGGATGATTCCCCACACGCAGGAGTTGCACTCACCAGTACAACGCACCCCCGCGATCAAAGGGTCTCCCCGCCGCAGCCGTATCCAGTGTGCTCGAAGCTTCTCCGCGACATTCGACGCCGACAAGCAACGCTCCTCCGGTCTCTTCGTCAGTAGGCGCCCGATCAGTTTGGACAGCCAAATGGGGATTTCCGAATTGACCTCGTGCACCGGCCGGGGCGACGATTCGCACACGGAGCGAAGCGTGGCTGGCACGCTGGGAGCTGCAAACGGCGACCGACCAGTACACATCGCGTACAGCACGATGCCGAAGCTGAACAGGTCGCTGCGAGCCGTGAGCGGCAACCCTTCTGCCTGTTCGGGCGACATGAACTGCGGTGTGCCGGTAACCGCGCCGGTCTGGGTCAACGAAACGTCGGCGGCGGCATGGGCCAGGCCGAAGTCTGTGATTCTCACCTGCTCGCCATCTCCCAGCAGGATGTTGCCCGGCTTAATATCGCGGTGGATCAGGCCGCTTTGGTGGGCGGAAGCCAAACCTAGGGCAGTCTGAAGACCGATCCGAACGATATCGTTCACACTCAACTGGCCTTCCCGATCCAGTTTGTCCTGCAACGTACAACCTTCGATGTACTCCATCACTAAATAGGGAAAACCATCGGCCTCCTGCACGGTGTAGATGCTTACGACATGAGGGTGATTAACGGCTGCCGCGGATTGCGCCTCGCGCAGGAAACGCTGCCGAGCCGTGGTGTCGTTCGCCAACTGCGGTCCCAGGACTTTAACCGCCACGATTCGTCGCAGGACCGTATCTCGTGCCTTAAGCACGATCCCCATACCACCCGCGCTGATCCTCTCCAGAACTTCAAAATCGCCGAGTCGGCCCAGCGTGCCCGGCTGCGTAGGCGGGTCCAGGAAGGACGGCCCGCGCGGCAGAACGTCGGTCGAATAGGGAGCCAGCGTTTCATCGACTGCCTTGGGCGGAGTGGCTAGCACCGCCTGGTCCGCCGCAGGGATCGCTTCCGGCAACCGCCCAACGTCCTCCACCAGCTCATCGTCGAATGGCACCCATGCGGCAGCCGGCTCCTCCAGGAAGTCACCGACTTCGTCGTAATCCTGAAGTAACGTCTCGATCCGCCCACGCAAGGTTTCGTCGCCACCGCAGGCGTCATTCACGAACGATCCCCGTTCATCAATGTCCTCTCGCTCCAAGGCCTCCGAGAAGATGCTCTCGATTTGTTGATGAGTATATTCCATTGGTGTCTTTCACCTGTACTTGCCCAACAGTTCGGGCGGTGGGCTGGACGGGTAACGTCAGTCCTCCAAGTACTAATGCGACACGAAGCACGCGCGACGTCTCAAGAATTCTGCTAGTTTTGGCGCAAACGACCGTAGAGCCACGCGCGGGCATAAGCCCAGTACCGTGATGCGGTCGATCGGGCAACGCCGAGACACTCTGCAGCTTCTTCGAGCGTCAAGCCGGCATAGAAGCGTAGCCGCACCAACTCGGCCTTCTGCGGATCTTCTGCGGCCAACGCGTTCAAGGCCTCATCGACCGCCAACAGGTCTTCCACAGGCCGATCCCCGATCGGGGCCAGCGGTTCTGTGGCGAGCGGCTCGTGCGGCTCACGGCGACGTTTCTTCCGGCGGGCTCGTTCAATCAGAATCCGCCGCATCGCCAAAGCCGCCGCACCGTAGAAGTGCCCCTTGCTTTCCCACTCGGAAGTCTGCCCTGCCGATCCGTCACTTGTCTCCGTAGCGGCCTCCTTGGGGACCAGTCGCAGATACGCCTCGTGGACCAGCGCCGTTGCCTGCAATGTTTGGCCGGACGGTTCCTTGGCGAGTTGTCGAGCGGCCAAGCGGCGAAGTTCGTCGTAAACCAGCGGCAACAGTTGATCGGCCGCTTGCGGTTCGCCCTGCTGAATCGCCTGGAGAATGCGGTGACGTCAGACATTGGCAGGGCTTTGTTAAACATGACAGCGGGACACAGCGAGCCTCGCACTCGTATTCTGGACGCGACCGCAAGTTGAGTCAAGCATTCGTTCCGTGCTCCTCCAACTCCTTGGATCCATGAAACCTCATTCGGCACGCCATAGAGCAGTGGGCTCAGCTACGTATGAAAGCACCAGCCAAGAATGCAAGACGACTTTCGGGGCTACCCAAAAAAGCTGCGGTGGTGATTAGCCCAGAGGACGCCGTCCTACGCGTGACGTAATTGTGGGGCACGCGTTTACCGATTGTCGGACGGGACAAACCAACAAACAGGCTAATGGACGTTACGTTGAACTAGACAAATGGCGGTTCAACGCCGCACCACCCAGGTGTCCGCCAACCGATCGTGCAATCCGCGGTGGGGATGAACGACGGCGAAGACCGCTGCGCTGACCCAAAGGAAGAGCAGTACAGGAGCGGAGATGATGGCAATACCTTCGGCCCGCTGAATCAACGATGCTACGAATGACATCGGAAGAAGCAGGGGAAGCCAAACGATTGCCCAGCGAATGATCAGGTGCGATATCGCGGCGTGTTCTCCTTTGGCGTTGACCACCGCCAACCTGAAGATGGATTGACCAGCGGTAGTGCGGAACACCGATGCTAGGAGTTGAATCAGGGCTATGGCTCCTAATACTGCCAGGGGAGAAAGGACCACGATCTCGCCCAGAAAGTCATTCCACGGTTTGTCATGATAGCGTCCGACAAAGACTGCAAGCCAAACATAGAAAGGCAACATGAAAATCGACCCCGCTCGAATCCCTTTGCTGACTTCGGCGGGTTTTTCCAGGAGCCCGCGCAGGGTGCCGGCGAGGAAGCTGAGTTTCTCGAACCTCCCATCCTTGAGGTTCTGCAGCACCGGTCTTGCGTGAAGCGGGAAGCTGGTTGATTCCACGGAAGCGGCGATGGCGTCCAGAAAACGTTGTTGGCCGGCGACGTCTTCAACAGGAATGCGTTCGGCGCTCCGCTTGACATCGGGCCAAGGTTCGTCGAGCAGGATGGCGCGCCCTTCTGCCGTGATCCAGACATAATCAAGGCTCAACTCGGCGGGTAGGGTCTGATCGCCCGCCGCTTCCCATAGTTCCGACGCCAAGTCGTGGAGCCAGTGGCGCAAAGTTCCCCAGGGTACACGCTTCCCGTCTTCGACCAGACTGGAGAACGGTACTCCATGAGACGCCTCAAAGGCATCCCAGGTGGCTTCACCTGCCGCCACCTTCTGCAGCCAGCGCGGGCGGCCGGACCGGGCGACATTTCGTCGAGCAAGGGAAAGATCCGATGAAGTTCGCCGCAGCAACCAGACTTGGCGGCGCAGCACGGGATCGGCGCCGACGATCCATCTTCCAGGGACCATCTCTTTGATGATCTGGTAAGGCCCAAGCGATTCTGCGCCCTCGGCGGAAGTTTCCGGCCCAGCTACGGGCCCGATCGATGGTCGCACCGTGCCCTTCGGCTTGACCACCACCCTTGTTCCGCTGGCCAGGTCCCAAGCGGTGGCAAAACCGTTTTCGCGGCGCGCAATCAACGCAAGCAAAGCCGGGATCCAACCGCAGACGATGGCGGCAACCACAAACATGGCGGTCTGGAGCCCGGTCCATTCGGCTTCGGAGATGAATGTCATCGTGAGGGGCATTCGGACGCCTTCAACGCAGAAGATGGGAATGAGGATCCGAATCAATGCCCGTCCGAATCCGGGCGGGCGGCCGTTCGCTCGGACCACGCGTAACCCCTTGAACCACTTGCCGATGCCGGCGCCCCAGATCCCCTCGGCGATGCTGAAGTAGAGGAACCCGAAGATGAATAGCGCAAAGTAGTATCTCGCCGAATACAGGGTGCGTTCGACCAGGGGCCGAACAAGCAATTCCTCACCGCCGACCAAAAACATCAGAGCCACATAGGGTGGCAGAAAGGCGATCAGGTAGTCGATCCAGCCGGTGGACGCCCGGATCAGCATTGACGCGGGTTCCGGTTCTTTGGAACTGAACGGCAACAACGCGTTGCGCAACGCCGTGTAGTCGGCATAGCGCCCGTCCGGTTCTTTGGCAAGGCAGCGGGCTACCACCCGCTCGAGGCCCGGTGGCACGTCTTCACGCAGTTCGGTCAGCGGCGGCGGTTCTTGGTTGACGGCGTTGGCCACGACCTGCACCGCGTTGTCGCCGTCAAAAGGCGCACGGTTGGTCAGCAGGGTAAAGAGCGTTCCCCCCACCGAGTAAATGTCGGCACGCACGTCCAGTTCATCGCCGCGAAGCTGTTCCGGCGCCGCGTAAGCCGGAGTACCCATGATGACGCCGGTCGCCGTGACATAAGTGTCGTCCCTCGCCAGCGTGGACACTGACAATCCGAAGTCACCGATTTTTGCCGAACCGTCCGGGCTGACGAAACAGTTCGACGGCTTGATGTCACGGTGCAGGACCCCGGATGCGAAGGCGGCTTCCAGGCCGGCGATGACGTCGAGGATCGCGTCGACCGCCTCCGCTATCGGGAGTGGGCCTCGCTGCTTGAGTTTGTCTTTGAGTGTGCCGCTGCCTGCGATCTCCATGGTGATCACCGGCAGCCCTTCGATCTCCTCGGACCCGAAAACGTAAAGGCTGTTTGGATGGCTGACGCCCGCGGCAAGGCGGCCTTCGCGGAGAAACCGCTGACGCATCTCAGGGGAATCAAGCTGCTGCCCAAGCATTTTTAGGGCGACGCGCCGCCCGGTGTCGATCTGTTCGGCATCGTATACCGTGCCCATGCCGCCGCGTCCAAGCAGTCCACGCAATCGGTACCCACCGAATTCGCAAGGGAATTCCGTGGGCTCGCACCAGGGGCGTTTCTCTGGCGAGAGGGGCGTTTTGCCCGGTTCCGCCGGCTCGGTTTCGGTGTTGACCCCAGACGGCGCCAAGGCGCGTGACATGAGACACGCAGGACAAAGCTGATCCGTCGCGCCCGCCGGAATCGGCGCGCCGCAGCGGGGGCAAGTGGGGGAAGTTGAACTGCCCATAGGTCGGACTCCATGCGCTTTCACGGTCTGGTTACCTTACGGCCTTCACCATTTACCTGAAAGAACGCCGGCCTCGGGTTACAGAGGAAATCCCTATTCTTTCCGGAGAGCGGTCACAAGGTAACGCATTTCGTCATCGATGTCCGACGCATCGCTGACGGTTTCCGCAATTCTAGCTCGCAGAAGCTCCCGGTAACGCTTCCGCAGCCGATGCACCGCGACCTTCACCGCGCCCGGGGTCATTCCAAGCCTCGCGGCGGTTTCACTTCGGGCCGGTTCCTCGCCCACGAGGCTCCCTTTAAGCGCCTCGAACAGCTCGCCCTTGCCGCTGGCTTCCGATTCGGCCCGCAGCTTTTCCATGGCACAAGCGATTGATTGCTGGGCCCATTCCCTATCGAAATTCGCATCGGGATCAGTCGACTGGGTCGGTTCCAAGGCGTATCGTGCTTCCGGGTCGAGTGCGTCCAGTTCAACAAAGGTGACGCCGCCGCCGCGTTTCTGAGCCTGTTCGCGATGCCATTCATTGGCCAGGAAATGCTTCATCGCGCCAAGCAGGAAAGAGCGAAACCGACCCCGTTCGGGATCTGCGGAGACCAATCCGCCCGTCTCGATAATCCGTGCGAAAAACGATTGCGTCAGGTCCTGAGCGTCGCTCGACGAATACCCGCGGTTGCGCACGAAGGCATAGAGGGGATACCAGTATGCCTTGCAGAGTTCCTCAAGCGCTTTTCGAGCGCGCGTCTGACTCGCCTCGTCGGTCTTGGCCGCCACCACCAGACTCCAATGCGTGGTGGCAAATTCACGAGGACCGGGCGGATCGTTCATGCACCTATCGTAGCGGCGATGATCCGCACTCGCAAATACCGCCTCCCCAAGCGCAGCTTCGGATGGAATATGTGAGAGCTGAAGGCCGCTCGCGCTTTCATTCGTGTGAGTTCAGGGCTACCATCGTAATTGAACGGGCGACGACCGGAAACCGGAACGGCATCACGGCCCGAGATCGCCGCAGGTACATGCCAGCAATTCACTCAGGGAATGTCGAACGACGTCATGACCAAGAAGCGACTCGTAATCATTGGACTTCTGCTTCATTCTCTCCCGGTAAGCCTCGCCAACGCCGAAGCACTTCCCGTTGAGCCCGTGGAGATCGGCATTGCGCCCCAATTCCTTTTCGATCGGTACGTCGTCGATAACCACTGGGCGATCAAGTACAAAAAGGAGACGGTGCGGCGAGTCTTTCATGCGCCGAAGAAGCACGAAAAGAATCCGCTGATCGCTGGCGAAGGCGGCTACATTTGCGTTCTTAAAGACGAGGACGGTGGTCTCTTCCGGATGTGGTATCAGACTTGGACACCCTCGCCGGTCGAAGGCAAATCCGGCAAGTATGCCATCGCCTATGCCGAATCGGACGACGGTATCTCATGGGCGCTGCCAAAACTGGGACTCTACGAATGGAAGGGCGGCAAGGACAACAACATCGTGTGGACCGGCTTGGACGGAAAGCGAGGGAGCCAAGTCTTTCTGCTCGACCTGCCTGAGGAGGAACGGCGAGGCTATCGCTACGTGATGCTTTACGGGGGAATTGGCGGCAGTCATCTGATCGGATCGCAGGACGGCATCCATTGGGACAGGGAGAGCGATACGGACATCACCCGGATGCACAGCGACACGCATAACGCCATCGTCCACGATCCTCGCCGCAACGAATATGTCATGTTCTGCCGGGCCAAGCACATTTACCGGACTTTCCGAGGCGACGTTCTCGACACCGGTGCGTCACGGCGAGTGGCTCGCATGGCCAGCAAAGAACTCTGGACGTTGTGGGACTCCGAGCCGCAGACCATCCTGATCCCGGACGAAGTGGATTCCGAGAGTGGTGATTTCAACTTCTTCTACGGAATGCCGACGCGTTACCACGCCGGCATATACTGGGGCTTTCTGTGGCCGTTCAAGATGAACTCGGACATCCACACCGAGTTGGCGTGGAGCAGAGATGGCTTCCATTTCGACCGATTGCCGAGCCGTCCAAAGCTGATCGAACGGGGGCCGGACGGAGCTTGGGACGATGGGATGGTCTTCGGCAGCCCGTTCTGGGTCGAGGTCGGCGACGAGTGGTGGATCTACTACGCCGGATGGGATGGTCCCCACGGAACAAAGGACAGGACTCCCGGGATGGGCTTGGCCAAATTGCGAAAGGAAGGCTTCATCTCGATGCGAGGCCCGGCCAATGGCGGCGTCCTCTGTACTCGCAAACTCGTTTGGCCGGGTGGGAAACTGGTGGTGAACGCCGATGCCCACGAAGGAGAATTGCGAGTGCGGATTTGCGACGAGCGGCGAAAGGTGTTGCCGGGGTTCGATTACGACGACTGTGTGACCTTTCAAGGAAACAGCGTAGCTCACGAAGTCTCATGGCAGGACTCATCCACCGAGTCGCTTACGGCAAAGGTAATGCGGCTGGAGGTCTTTCTCAAGAACGCGGAGATCTACACGTTTCGGGCGACCGGTAGGACAACGACCACCATGACAAATCCGCATGGAACAACGACACGACGGGCGTTCCCGTAAACATCTCGGATCCGTGAACATAAGATGGCCGGAGTAACAGCGCCGTGAACAAAGCCTTCGTCCGAGAACCTGATCGCACAGACGACTACTGCCCTCGGTGCGGATCGCAGGGGGAGCAGGTGGGGGCCGGCGTATTGAGGTTCTACTTGACCGAAGAACAGAGACGCATTCTGGCTGAGCCTGCCAACTTCTGCCCGTCTCCGAAGTGTGCCGTAGCGTATTTTGATGACTTTGAACGCTTCGTCCTAGCGACGGACCTTTCCCGGCCCATCTACCCCAAGGATCCGACTGCTCCGATCTGCGCCTGCTTCGGATTGACCCGCGAAGATATCGAGCAGGACGTGGACGAAGGCGGCGTTACTCGCACCAGGGCAGCGGTGGAGAAAGCCAAGTCGCCGGCCGCCCGTTGCGCCCAGATGGCCGCCAATGGTCGGCCCTGCGTTGCTTACGTCCAGAAGTATTACATGGAGTGTCGTAATGGACGAGGCGGCACTGAATAGTCAGCGTGCCGTGAAGTTTGTCAGGAAGCTGCCAGCGAAATGACTGGGGAACGACCATGCTGGGGCACGAGAAGACGATCCTTGGTGCGTGTCCAGCACGCTGAAATATGCGGCCACCAAGACGAATCTGCAACGCGGAGGAACGAAGAGCGCCGAGGTTTCTTTCTCTGCACCGCAAACGTCGAAAATGCGTGCAGCCTGCGCGAATTCGGAATCATTTTGCCCTCAAACAGTTTTGCCAAACCCTCTTCAGGCAATACCATTGTGGGGCAGAATCATGTTGCGACCGCGAGGTTTACCGCTGCGTCTTGTTGCGGCGCTGTCCAGCCAGGGTCTCGAATTCACGGTCTCTTCGACTTGAACGGCCATGGCTGAACGCCCACCTTGTCGGCCCACGCTTGCCATTTCTCGATAAGCTCCCGTTTCTTCTCCGGGTGCGTGTCGGAGAGGTCGTTCAGCTCCGTGCGATCGGCCTCCATGTCGTACAACTCCCATTTGGTTGGTTGATTGTTTCGATAAGCCGACACGATCTTCCAACGGCCATCCCGCAACGCCAAGTTGCCGTGATGTTCGAATCCCAACGGCGCCGTTCGCGCAAGCGGATCTCCCTTTAGTGACGGCATCAGACTGGTGCCTTCCATCGGTTGAATCGGCACGCCCCGGAATTCGGCCGGGTAGGTCGCGCCACTTGCCTCGATGAACGTGGGCATCAGATCGATCAGGTGAGCCGGATCGTGCACGATCGCACCGCGCCTGTTGGGAGATATCCCGTCCGGCCAGTGCAGGACAAACGGCGTGCCGATACCGCCTTCGTAGCCATCGTGCTTGTAGCCACGGAGCGGCGTGTTCGAGGCATTCGCCCAGCCAACGCCGTACGCGACGAACGTGTCTTCGGCGCCGGGCATCGTCTCCGGCCCCGTGCGTACCCAGCGGCCGTCCCGAGTCTGCATGGGTGGCCAGATCTTGGTCTGCAGATCATCCGGGCCGAACGGTTTGAAATGGAAGTCCTTCCTGCGATGCTCGTTTGACCGCCTGCCATATCCTTCAGCACAGCCACCGTTGTCCTGCAGGTAGATCACGAGAGTGTTGTCCAGAGCGTTCTGTCGTTCAAGTTCGCTGATGATGCGCCCGATTCCCTGGTCCATGCGGTCGACCATCGCGGCATAGACTTCCATGCAGCGAATATCCCACTCCTTGTGCTCTGCCTGCTCCCAGTCGACGGCGCCGGGCGACATCGGCCAGCGTTGTTGGAGGACGCCAAGTTGTTTGGCACGGGCGTATCGCTGCTCCCGGATCGGCGCGTAGCCTCCGTCGTAAACTCCCGTGTATTTCGCGATGTCTTCCTCCGGCGCGTGCATGGGCCAGTGAGCGCTGGTGTAGGCCACGTACAAAAAGAATGGTCTATCGGCGTGTTTACGATAATGATCGGATACGTAGGTAACCGCATTGTCGCTGATTGCGTCGGAGTAGTAGAACTGCCGCGGCTGATACTCCGGGTCGTTTTCCGGCGTAATGTACGTGTTATCGCGACACAGGGTCGCCGGGTCGTAGAAGCTGCCGGCGCCGGTGATCGTGCCGTAGAAGCGATCGAATCCTCGCTGCATCGGCCAGTTCCCATTGTCCGCCTTCGGGCCGACGTGTCGCGTGACGTGCCACTTGCCCGACATGTAGTTGCGGTACCCTGCCGGCCGTAGTGCTTCGGCGATGGTCACACAGCGCCGATTCAGATCGCCTCGATAGGCATCGTACCCGCGATCACCGGTCATCAAGCCGATCCCGGCCTGGTGGGAGTACAAGCCCGTCAACAATGCCGCGCGCGTCGGGCAGCACCGCGAAGTGTTGTAGAACTGGGTGAAACGAAGCCCATTGGTAGCCAACCGGTCAAGCGTGGGCGTCTGGATCTCGGAGCCGTAGCAGCCGATGTCGGTGTACCCCATATCATCGGCAAGTATCAGTACTATGTTTGGTACACTCGCACTTTCCGACATTTCG
>CAZURK010000315.1:0-17447 GCA_964623055.1 uncultured Pirellulaceae bacterium | reverse complement strand
AATGTAGGGCAGCGGTAGACCGCGATGTTATGCTACGGACTTAAGTCTCAATGTGGTACCGCACGCAGTCGCCTCCGGCTTGCCGTTAAACAGAGAATACAGATACTTCGAACCGACCGCGGCATGGGTTGTTTACTGTTGACGACCGGTGTCGTCGCTGATCCCAGGGAAAGAAATGTCGGCGGGTTGATAGCGCAGTAGTTCAATGGCTGAAGATCGCGAGAATTTCTACATCCTGTTGGATTTGGACCCGTCCGTTCAGGACTGGCCGACCATCGAAAAGGCCATTCGTGACAAACGGAGTTGGTGGTCGAAGAACAAGGCTACGTCGCCTTCGAAGAAGCGAAAACGGGAAGCGGATCGGAATCTCCCCTTGGTGCCCGAAATTGAACGCGTCATGCAGGATGGCGAACTGCGTCAAAAGGAATCGCAGGCAGCCAAGGAGAAGCTCAAGAAACTGCGCCAGCAGCAAATGGAATCCCTCCGCAAGGACATCGCGACACTATCAGCCAAAGGCTATGTTCTGGAACTGGAGGTGGCGAAACTCGCCAAAAAGTACAAGCCAGACAACATCAGCGACAAGGAAATCCGCAAGGAAATCGGAGATGTCGAGGTTCGAAAGGATGATGCGGGCGGAGCGAAAGACGAGGTCAAACCGCTCGATAAATCGTTAGCCAAGGACATCAGAGAGGAATTGGTCGCTTTGGGCTATTCGGATTTGTACGAATTCCTCGGCATATCCCGGCAGGCGAATCGGAAAAGCCTCCTCGATAAAGCTGGCGAGATCTACGACGAACTCAGCAACTACGCCAAGAAGACGGCCGAAGTCTCTGCCAAGCAGGCATTGGTGGGACATTGTAAGGTCATATTCGCATCGGAAGAACAACGCAAGAGCTACGGCCAGACCCTGGCCGACGAAGGTCTGCAAAAGGTTACGGGCCAGATCAAAGAACTTTTGGGCGGACATACGATCGATCCCAAGACATACCTGCTTCTCGTCAAACTCGGCATGGAAAACGGCGCGACCGAGGCAGCGGTGGAGCGTCACATCCGAGCAGTCGCGAAGAAAGATGGCAAAGCCGTTGAAGTGCCCTCGCAGGCCGGAGAGATGCACCGGCAGTGCGGGCATTGCTTGGTTTTGAACCAGCCGAAAGACGCGAATTGCCGCCACTGCGGCGAACCGCTTGTCGTGTCCTGTCAGATGCCCGGTTGTGGCCGCAAGACGCCAAGCACCGATTCGCGTTGCGCAAATTGCGGCTTTCCCATTGGCCATCTGCCCGAGATTTCACGTTTGCTGGCCAAGGCCGAGGCGATTTTCGGAGCGGGCAAGGCAGAAGCTGCACGGAACAAGGCCATGGAACTCCGCAGCGAGTACCTTCCCGAGCACGGTGACTATCCTCCCGTGCTTAAGCTATTGAAGCAGGCGGACGACGCGGCCAAGTCTCGATCCGATGCTGCTGCGAAGCTGAGCAAACTGGTCCGCGACCGGCGGATGGAGGAGGCCGATCGCTTCCTGGCACGTTCCGGTTCGTCTCTCGCCGCGGATCCCCAAGTGTCCAAACTGAGAAAGGAAATCGAGGACGCCTTTCGCCGGGCAGAGGACGAATACAACAGGGCGGTGCAGTGCGAAGGAAAGGGCAAATCGGACGACGCCTTTCGCCATTGCATGTTGGCTTTGTCAATCGTGCGCGACCACGCTCGAGCCCGCAAGCTGATGTCCAGATACCCGCCCGAACCACCACCGGCGCTGAAGGGCACGGCCACTCGGATTATCTCGTTGAGCTGGGACGCGAGTCCATCCATCAACATCTCTGAATACAAAGTGGTCCGCCGGGAACACGCACCTCCGAACCGCCCCGAAGACGGCGTCGAGGTGGGAACGACGGGCGCGTGCCGTTTTGAAGATGGCTCGGCAACGCCGGGCGCATCGTACTACTACGGAGTGTACACGGAACGAGCGGGCATCGTTTCTACCGGGAGACAGACCGGTCCGCACATGTGCGTGGCCGATGCCTCGGACGTGGCCGTCAAAGCGGGCGACGGGATCGTCAACCTGACATGGACGCGTCCGGACAACGCCGTCGACGTGGAGGTCCGCAAACTGGACAGACGTCCTCCGGCAAAACGAAGTGAAGGCACTCCGCTGGCCGGTGTGCGACGCAGCGGCGTGACGGACACAAACGTGCAAAACGGTCGTGCTTACGGCTATCTCGTATCCATGATATACCGCCGCGACGATGGGAAGAGGTTCGCCTCGCGTGGTATCCCGGTTACCGCTGCGCCGGATGCCCCGCCGGAACCGCTCCGGTCTCTGCAGGCGGAGAGAAAAGGCGACAAGGTGAGGCTTGGTTGGACGGTCCCCGCGCGCGGCCTTGTCGAAGTGTACCGTCTGCCCAAGGACCCCGGGATATCGATCGGCGATCACCAGGACATCGGGGCCCTGTCGTCGCTGGGCCGAAAGGTCCCCAGCGTCACCGAGCACTCGGCCGAGGATCAGCTTGGCGGCGAGCGTGTCGCCTACTATCTACCGATCAGCGTTGCCGGGTCGGTTGGAGTTGTTGGGAAAGGTGTGTACGTAACAGCGGTAGACGACGTGGACGACGTCAAAGTCTCGATCAACGGGGCGAACATGTTGGTGAAATGGAAATGGCCTCCCAACACGCGACTCTGCCGCATAACCGTCCGACCCGATCAGTTCGCCAGTGGACCAGAGGACCCCAATGCCTCCAAGGTGGATGTACTGCTTACCAGCTATGAAGCAAAAGGCGGGCTCTACATGACGGTCCCGGGCGGTGCGGCGGCAATTCACCTGACCGTTCATGCTGGATTGGATGTGGAAAGTCAGACGATCTTCGCGGCGGGTTTGCACCCGGGAGCCAAGTCAAAGGTGGCCCTCCGTGGGAGAACGGGGGGACAGTGCGAATTGCTTTATGACATCGAGTCACCAGGAGGCTGGTTCCGCAGCTCGAAATCGCATCGCGTACTGCTATATGGTGGCGATCAAGAAATAAGGCTTCCGCGTCTGTGCTTGGTGGCAAAACAGCGCACCATCCCGCTGAAGGTGAGCGATGGCCAAATCCTCCAAGCGTTCCCGGCTGGTTTCGTGGTTCGCCCGCACGATGAGGTTTTTCTAAACTTCTCGCCGGGCCGCGTGGCCAAGGGCACATTGGTAAGATTGTTCACGGAGAACCCGACGGATGCTGACTGGCTTAGACTAGTCCCGAAGAAACCACGTATGACGTTGTGACACGGCCTGGGTCGCCAGTCGCATGTGCTCGTCGCCAACAGGACGCACGGGATCACGAGACGCAACGCAGCAAGAAGTGCAAGACTAGCTTGATGGGGACCAATAATGGCGATAAGAACACCGTGGAGGAAACTACTCTGTCCTTTCTGCTTCGAACGATTCAAGGCATCTGATGCGTGGTTTCGGTGTCGAAATCCGAATGCGACGGAGTGCCCACCAGAGATCGATAAGGCGTACAGCGATCATATCGGCGTGCCGAATCAGTACCTGAACATAGCTTTTCCGCCGCCGGCGAAATCAAGTCCATTCAGCCGCAACTCGCACGAGGCGAGATGCGCTCAATGCAGCAAGCCGACAACCTTTCGGATATGCCCAAGATGCCACGTCAAGCTGCCGTCCCAGATCGAATTCATCGACTCCAAAATTCTCGCCGTGATCGGCGGCCGAGCGTCGGGCAAGAGCCACTATATCGCTACGATGGTCAAGCAGTTGAGTCGCGTCATCGGCCCCAACATGGGTATCCAGGTTGGAGCAGTGGGCGATGCGACTCGGAGGAACTACACAAACTACTACGAAGAACGCGTGTACCGACAGAAGTTGCTTCTGGATCAGACTCAATCGGCCCAGGCTAATCCGGTTGTGCGCGATCCGCTGATCTACCGTATGGAGTTCCCGCGGCGCGGATTCACCGTGCCGGCGATCAATCTGGTTTTGTTTGATGCTGCTGGCGAAGATGTGCAAGACGAAAACACACTTGCCCTGTACAATAAGTACATCCTTCACGCCGCCGGCATCATCTTTCTGGTCAATCCGCTTCAAATCGAATCGGTGTGTAGCCGGCTCAAGTGCCCCATGGACAACGGCGAGCCGATTCAGAACACGATGGACCGCGTCATCGAGCTGCTCCGGACCGAGTTGAACATCGGACCTGGCCGGCGCATCAACATCCCGACATCCTTTGTACTCAGTAAGTGCGATGTCTTGGAGAGCATCGTTGACAAGCACGCAACGTTCTTGCAAGACACTCCGCACGTTGGCCACTATGACCTGTGCGACTGCGAAATGGTCCACGAGGAAGTCAGAAGCTATCTATCCAGTTGGGGCGAAGATGCTCTATTGAGCGCAGCAGACCAATTTGAGCCACGTAAGTTTCTTGCCGTCTCTGCACTGGGCTGCAATCCCGATAAATCAAGCATGAAGATACCAAGCATCAACCCAATCCGTTGCGGCGACCCGATTCTGTGGCTGCTCACCGAGTTGGGCTACCTGCGCAAGTACCGTTCCGTGCGACCTTGAACAAGGCGACACAAGATGAAGCAACTGTTTTACACATCCTGCAAACAGGGCGACGGACTGCAAGCTCGGGCCGGCCTTCAAATACGCGCCGCCTCGGACGATGTCGGCGAACAGGCCATGCACGCGGCGGTGAAATACTGCTACTACTTCCTTCCTTTTGGCGACGAGTTCCGCCCGGATATCGTGAAGCCAGAGGATGCGCCGATTCGATTCGCCTTTCTTCAGACGCCCGAGTTGGGTGCCGTGGCGCTACAGGCCATATACTACGGCATCGATCCGGCATCAGGACGCCCCGGCAATCCTTTCGTGCATCTTGTGTTCCAGGACGAAAGCAAAATGCTGGATGGCTATCGGGTTCTGGCAAGCTGGCAGTCGCCATTCTGGATGAGGGATGCAAAAGGGGCAGGTAAACAACTGTCGGAAGTCGGCGAACTGCCACAGGACGGCCTCGATGACTCGATACTCAGTGAATGTGCCGAGGAGGAGCAGTGGCGGGACAATGTGGAGTTTTTGGTCCGCGCTTTTCTTCAGTTGGAGGAATCCCAGCAGATTTTCATTGTCGGAGATCCGCCGGACATCGTGGGGATGCTTCTGGCTGTGGCTCGTGTCCTTCCGGTGGGGCTGAGAAAGAAACTCTCGTTCTCGACTTACGAACGAGATATTGAGGGCCAATTGGCCAAGTTCGTGGGGACCACATGGGGCACGTTGCCATCCCAACGCGATCTTCCGGAACACTGCTATGCCGGACGAGCCGTAACGCTGAACCTGAAGAGCGGCCGCCGGTCGGAAGGCCTGATGGATCTTTCCTACACGGGTTTCGCGGTGGAGGCGATTTGCGATGGGGCGCTGGAGACGACGCTGGACCCCTTCTTGGCTTTTTGTGATCGATGCGGATTAGCCGAGGCTCGCGACTTGCAGTTGCTATTTGAAACGTACTATCCCGCACGCAGCCAAAAGCGTTTGGACGCCGCGAACCTCGACGCGGTTCTTCGCTACGCCGTTTTGACGAAACACGCGTTCAGCTCTCAGGAGTTTTGCGACGAAATGGTCGGCATGTTGGAGGGAGATGCCGAGTTGCTTGAACGTTACACCGAGCCTGTGCGCACTTCTTTGACAGGACACGAAGAGGCCAAGGACGCGTTTAGCGAATATATGTTTGAGGCCTTCCTGAATCGAGCCGAAGATGGAGCGATCGCGCGTTTGAGTTTGCTCCGCGAGGCCGTACTCCCACTCCTGCCGACCGAGCAACAGATTCTTGTTCGAGTGTTCCGCCACTTCGCAGATCAGCAACAATCGCCTTCTCGCCGCTTGGCAGGCGAAGTCTGGCTCTATCTCTGTAGAATCTGGCTGGGGATGCCCGAAGCACAGCAAGACGGACCGCGTTTCGCGGGCTGGTTGGTTGCGGAAGATGCCCAAGCGCTGGTCGGGCTGGTCAGATCCGTCTCCGACCAGTCGATGCAACTCAGGGTTTTGCAGCTCAACTTCGTGAAGTCTGAAGAGGCAGCCAGCGGCGCTCTCCGGAGACTTCTAGGCAACACCGAGCTAGTCGGCGATTTGCTGCAACAGGTGGCAGACGCCGGTTCTGAGCACTTGGACCGTGTCGTTAAGGCGATAAGAAGTTCCGCAAGGGCAGGTTACCTCCTGGAATTGATGTCTGCTGTCGACAGACCCGATACAGGCTGGATCCTACCGCTTTTGCCGACGCTTGGTGCTCGGGACGGCGAGAGATTCTTGGTCGATTACGGCCGTTGGATGCTTGAAGGATGCGGCGATACGGAGGACTTTCAGGCGTTCCTTACGCGGATCGAGGCCCAAGACCACAAACTGCTGATAGGAAAGAAGGAAGTTTGGCAGTTGTACCGCGAATGCACAAGACGTGGTTTGCTCTCGGATGAACAGCTCTTGCGGAGAATTCGGGCCTGGGAACTCGTGGACTTGCTGATCGAGCAGGGCTTCCAAGGACAGCAAGTGCCCGAAATCCGCGGGCAATTGCAGTGTATCCTCCCGGTAATCAGAGGCGCCAAGATCGACGAGCAGTTGTTCATCAGTCTTGCGCGGGATGGGAATGCCGTAGACGCAGTTTTCGACTGGGGGCCCGCGATCGTCACCTCGGAACAGCCTTCTCCCTCCGATATCCGCCTCGCGTGGTTGAATCTCTGCGAAGCGGTACTTGCCGACAAGAGAGCCGCTTCGGACCGTCATTTTGTGACTACGATGTTTCGCATTCGGGTTGGCGCAGTAGCGCCCGACGAAAACGCCAGACAGGTGTTCCTTGTCGAGCCTCGATTGGAACGGCCCGGGGTCCGGCTGTTGAAGAAGATGCCGCAGAAATACCGGGCTGGCCTGAACCGAGAGAGCCGCCAGTGGCCCGAAGCTTCGCAAGAAGCCTGGCAGAATTGGACAAAACGCAGCGAGGGGCTGCTGACAAAGGCAAAACGGATGATCTTTGGCAAGAAGGAGGAATCAGACGATTCAGTCGAAGATGACCGAGAAGACTAGATGGCGAGAGTTCGCATCGCTCTGCAACTAGATCGCCACCAACGTAGCTTGTGACAATCAACTATGAGTTCAAATCCGCCATTTCAACTGTCTACGAACCAGGTAGCCTTTGCCGAAAACGACACGAGCACGAAGACTGTGCTCTTGACGAATCGGACGGGGCGGAACATAAGCTTCCAGATTGCGGTCAGTCAACCGTGGATCACCGTTCGATTTGGCGCTCAGCAGGGCAATGACATCCCCATCGAACTGGAAATCGATAGCGGAAAGATGTACGGAGGTGGGCCGCACGCCGCGTCACTGACTATCGAAGCCGGAGGGACAAGGGTGGAGGTGCAAGTCACCGTTGACGCCAAAGGCTCGTCTTCAAGCGGAGGCAGCGGTTCGGGAGGCAGCGGTTCGGGAGGCGGCGGTTCGGGAGGCGGCGGTTCGGGTACCACTGCTGCTGTCCGGCCCTCGTGGTCGATGCCGTTCAGCCTTTCTCTGCCAATCGCTGTCATGTTTCTCAGCCTGTTGGGATCCATCGTATTCACAGTGACCAAAACCATTTTGGTTCAATCGGCCGAGGAGGCCGGTTCAATCGTCACCTACGGCGTGACTGCCGGCATCCTGGCGCTGTACTTACTGATTGCCTTGCGACGCGTCGTCGTCCCGTCGGGGACGGTTCTCGCTCAGGGTTCCACCGTAGCCGAACATCAGCGCTTCATGGAGGCACTCGCCTGGGTCTGCGGCAAAGCCGGTGTACGGACGCCGCGCGTCCTGCTCGACGGCGACCCCGCACCGAACTTACGCAGCCATGGGATTGCGATGGGCTTCAGTTGTCTCTGTGTCAACGACGGTTTGCTGAAGCGAGTTCCTCCACCCAAGACAAAGGGTGACCCTGATGCACTGCGTGCGGTGATCGCGCACGAGATTGCCCATCTGAGACGATTCGACACGCTTCTTTTCACCAGCCTTGGCCCGATGCTGACCGTGGCGCGGCTGGCACTGGGCGTTGCCGCTTTCTTGTGTTTCGGATTGTACCGAGCCGTTCGAGGGGGAGGTATTCCCAAACCGTCCATGTCCGGCCTGCTGTCCGAGCTGTTCCGAAAGATGTTCACGCCGCAAGGCGCGATTATGGTTTTCATCGTGATGTTCGCCGCGATACTCCTCTTGGGGTTTGTCGTTAGTGTGCTGCTGACGATTGCGATCTATGCCATGCTGGCAGTGGGCGGGATGATAGTCATCTACTTGGGCTATCTCGCCTACGCCAGGCACTCGGAGACGTCCGCTGACCTGGGTGCCGCTCGCCTGCTTGATGATTCCGATTTGGTTGTGGGAGCACTCGGGTATACCGGCGACTACTGGCCTGACGAGAAGGCAACGCTGGATCAATTCCGCGCTACGTTTGCGGGAGGCAGCAAGGATCCCGCCGAGATCATTCGTGCATTGAAGAGTGGGGCCGATCCTCGCGGCATGCTCGACAGTCGCAAACGGCTCTGGCGGTCGCATCCGTACATGATTGAACGACTGGCAAGCCTGATTCGCGAGTGTGGGACGAAAATCACCTGAACCAGGCTGGGAGGGATGACTTCATGTGGATGTCCGAGGAATCGTCCTCTGGCTTTCCAATGCCGGGCCGCATCCAATTGACGGGGACGATCGATTACCTGGAGCGGCAACCGATGACGTCGTCGGGCATAGGCGGGCAGCCCCGCGAAGTGCTTCTGTTCCGCCTCAAGACGTCGGACGGAAAGATCGTTAATTGCCGCTTTGACGGTACACGCTCCGGGCCATTGGATTTGGGAGATGATGTGCAGGTGTCCGGCTGGTCCTTCGGAGGCTCGATCGAAGTTTCATCAATCATCGACCGTAGCTCCAATACAACGATCGCGCGGTCCGGTTTCGGTTTCTGCTTCATCGCGACCGTTGCGTACGGCCATCCCGAAGCTCCTGAAGTCGAGCAATTGCGGGCCTTTCGTGATGAGGTTCTCCGACGATACGTGGCGGGACGGGCGTTTATCGCAGTGTACGCGCGCGTTGGCCCATGGCTGGCCCGGTGCATCGCACCTTCTCCACGGCTCCGCGCTGCGATTCGCCGTTGGATCCTCACGCCGGTGTGTCGTTTCCTGCCGTCGGCGTCCCAAAGGCCCAAGACGAAAGACGGCGACACGATCCGCGGCGCCGATGGAGGCCGTCGTGACCGACTATGAGGCAGAAGTTTCCAGGATCGAACAGGAAACGGAGAGCCATTTGAGGTCCCGCGAGACTCTCGAACGGCAACTTGCCGAGGCGATGGGCTCGCGCGATAAGACGAAGAAAGAACTCGACAAAGGCCATCCGGAGACGGAAGAGTGGACCAGTCTGGACGAGAGTCGAAAAGGATTTCGTGAGCAAACAATTAAGGCGTTTCGCTGGGCGGGTGCTGGTGCTGTGGCCACGGGTTGGGCCGCGCATCACGGTGATGCCATTGGCGTCCGCCATCACATCAACGACACGAGAAACTCCCTTGAAGTGGGGGTATCCTCCGCATTCGAATGGCGGAATACGAGTGAGAAGACGGGCGAGATCGAAGAACAGTGGGAAGGGCAACTGAAAGGCAAACTCGACGAGTTGCAGCGACAGATCGACGGTATCCAGATGCGCCAGGAATGGGACGTCGGGGCCAGCAACATTCGGCGCAAGGCCAACGTAGTGAAGCTCCACCTCGAGCACGAGGTCTCCGAAGTGGAAGGCGACGAAACAGAACAACAGCGTCTCGATGAGTTGCGCAGTCAAATGGATCGCCTGCAGGGTGTCGTCGATCGTCTCTCGAATTAGGTCACCGTCCCGTGATACAATGCCGCCGGTTTGTAGAATCCGCGTTTAACGGCAAGCCGAAGGCGACTGCGTCACGGATTCGCCGACGCCTTCGGCTTGCCGTTAAACGACTAACGCGGACATTTCAACTGGGCCGCGGCATCGTATTGCTTCTAGCGTCGTCAGATGCAGAGGTATTTAGCGAAAGGGAGTCACGAGATGCCTGAAACCGACAATTCCGACCAATCCGAAGAACAGTCCTTGCGCGACAGCGAGCACGAACTGGAGGAGTCCCTGCGGAAACAACTGGAGGAAAAGGCCCAAGCCGAGCAGCAGGCCACCAAGCTGCACGACGCTGCCGTGACCGCGGAAGAAGAGTTAAGGCAGGACGAGACGGAGGATCCCCACGAATTCGGCCAAAAGGCGCGAGCCGTCGATGCGCTGCGCGAGGAAGCCTACGCCGCAGATAGAGATTTCGAAGGAAAGTTGCGCGAAGCAAATGTCACCGAGAGCCAACTCCGAGAGATCCGCCGTCGGATGGAAAGTGAAGACTAGAACCTCGGTTGATTTGAAATCGTTAGTACGATGGGCATTCCTGCCCGTCTGCGTGGGGTCGGGCGGGAGCGCCCAACCTGCAAGACCGAATCACACGCGGTACTCGTTGTCCGCCCAGGATCTGCGTCGCCCGACGCACAGGGATGACTACTGGATATCCAGGAGCTAGATGATGAGCGAACGCCGGCTCGAAGAATTCGAAACGAACGTCGAGGATACGCACAAGAAACTCTGTGAAGCAATGGACCGCTCTTGGTCTGTGGATGCCGACGGAATGGAAGAGCACGACTGCCCAATGAATTCGACCGAGACGCGCGAGTTCTTGGCTGAGACTTTTCCGAGATCCCACACCGACGGCCTGATCGTCGAGTACGACGGCAGGTACACTGGCGATGGAGCTCACATAGCCCACGGCGGGGAAGGCAAGCCGAATCGTATCGTGGTGCATACGGAGATGGACCCGAAAGAGGCAGAAATGAACGAGGCCCTGACGACCCCCGAGGCAATCAAGCACCATCTCAAACATGAAGTGGGCCATAACGTTTGGGACAAGTGTCTGACGTCAGATCAACGGTCCGAATGGAATCGTCGCGCATTGGAGGAATATCAGATGGGCGAGCGCGAAGAAACGGGCAAGAAACTGCTGGATGAGCAAGTCAGCGAGGGTCGCGACTTGCGAGAGGCGGTCAATTTGGCCTCGTTTCAGAAGCCCGAACTCCTCGACCACATCAACCGCGCTGCGGCCATCGAAGCGATCAAGCGTCACGATGGCAACACAGTGGAAGCCGCTCAGGAAAACCTCTGTGTCGATGCCGCCATCAAGGAAGTGCAGTCCAAGGTGTTGGACGAGGATTTCGCCAACGCGTACCGGAAGCGAATCAACGCTGATCTGAGTGAAGATGATTGGCGTAGCGAGTTCATGGACAGCTATGTCTTCCATGATTGAGTCTGCTGCCGATCAATCGGCGTGGCGTTCGTATCGCCGTGATGCCATTTGAAGGAGGGACGACTGTGGTAGATTTCTTCAAACAGTCACAATCAGTTGGGTCCGATCCGGAACAAGAGGCGGCCGAGTCGGTTTCTGATATGGAATCGACGGTTTCTTCCGAGCGGCGATCGCTGGACGACGGCCCGCGATCAGAATTCGAGGGTCGTCTTCAACAGCTTCAACGCCAGATCATGGAAACGTTGCCTGTTTCCATTTCCAGCCCCTCCGAGATGGTGCCGCGAATGGAAGGCCGCAGACGGCTGCTCGTGCCGAAGGCTGGCGGTAAGCCCACCGTCGTGGTCCTGGCACGAATCGCCGGCATTGCAGACACACCCCGCGCGGACGCCTCGGACGACCGGCCGGCGCGCACCCCGGCTGCCTCGGTTCTGGCCGGAGTGCACGAGGCCGGCGCTCGTGTTCTCGACTTCCTTTGCGGGGACCAGGGAGACGTTCGACGCTTTGCAGGAGTGAAGGTAGAAGGCAGCGATCGCAAGGAGGCCCTGGCAAAGGCAGACGCGGCGTTTCAGTCCTTGGTGACCTGCCTGAAGGCATGCTATCCGGAAATCCGCATCGAGCCACTCAGATCCGATGAATCGTACGAGGAGCTTCTGCGCCCCCTGACGGCGTGCCGCGCGGCCGGCAGCCTGCTCGGCAACCCGGCGACGAGCGAGGGGGGCCGTGAAGACGAGTCTGCCGCCGATCGCCTCATCCGATCGCTTGGGGCGGCTCGGTACTGCTTTTGTGTTGAATCCGAACCAATTCGTCGCCAAATCGTGTTGGGTGCCTTCCACTGGCTCGGCAGAGAAATAGCCGCGACCCATGAACGGGTGCGAAAGACGACGAACAAGGCTTTGAAATCGGGCCTTCATGCGTCCCACGAGGAACTTGATAGATTCGCGCAGCACTACGAGGACATGCTTGAGGTGGCGTGCGAGAAGATCGATGCCGGCCTGCGTGAAGGCATGTGGAAAGTGTCGGCGACGCTTCTGACAGAGTCGCCCGAGGAGTGCGAAAGGGCGGGGGCCCTGCTGCGCAGCGTCTTCGGCAGCCCGGATTCAAAGCCGGAACCGGTGCGTTTTCGCATCTATCCAAACTCGGACAAGTCCACACATCCCTGTGCCACAACAATCGCTCGTTTCCAGTCGCCCAAGGCACCCGTTCCGGGACAAGGCCAAGCGACTTCCTTGGATCCGCTTGGACTCGGTGCGGACCCGTTGACTACTCCGCTTTGCAGTACCGACCTTGCACGCCTGGTAGACCTGCCTCGAAAAGAAGCACCCGGATATCGCGTGACGCAACCTCGGGATTTCGCTTTGGACGTTCCACCGTGCGGTCCACGGACGCTCGAGGTCGGCACAGTTCTCAGCCCAGCCGGCCCGACGAAAGGCCGGTTCGCCATTGAACTGGATGACCTCACCCGGCACGCCCTGATCGTCGGAGTCACCGGCTCGGGCAAGACGAATACCGCGATGGTTCTGCTCCGCCAGTTGTGGAACGATGACATCAAACGCAAGATCCCATTCCTGGTGATCGAGCCGGCCAAGGCGCACTATCGCAGCTTGCTTGATCGTTTTCCGGGAATGCAGATCTTCGCGCCAGGCTTGGGGCACGTTGCGCCATTCCGTATCAATCCTTTCGAGTTTCCTGTGGGCTACGATCCACAGGCCCACATCGCTCACTTGTATACCGTTTTCAATGCTGCGTTTATCCTCTATGCGCCGATGCCGTACGTGCTCGAGCGAGCGCTCTATGAAGTGTATGAGGATCGCGGCTGGGATCTGAGTGCGGGTAACCATCCGGAAACGAGAACACAAGGTCGCAAGCTGAAGCATTCCTGGCATTGGCTGACATTTCCCACATTGACCGACCTGTACTACAAAATTGGTGAGGTCGTGGACCGGCTCGGCTACGACAAGCGGATCCGCATGGACGTGACGGCCGGGCTGCAGGCCCGCGTTGATAGCTTGCGAGCCGGCCAGAAAGGACAAACATTTGACTGTCGCCGGTCAGTGCCGTTTGCGGATGTGCTCGCCAAGCCCACGGTCATGGAACTGTCACATCTGGGCAGCGACGAGGAGCGTGCGTTTCTGATGGGGCTGCTGCTGATGAGGCTGTACGAAACGCTCGCGATAGAACGGGAGTCCAAGACGTTGAAGCACGTCACGCTCATCGAAGAGGCTCATCGCCTGCTGACCAAGACATCCACGGACGTGAGCGCCGAGTCGGCCAACACTAAGGGCCAGTCGGTCGAAGCCTTCTGCAATATCCTGGCCGAAATCCGAGCGTATGGCGAGGGGCTTGTGGTCGCCGAGCAGATACCCTCGAAGCTGGCCAGCGACGTCCTGAAGAACACGAATCTGAAGATCCTGCACCGTATCGTCGCAGCCGATGACCGAGAACTGATGGGCGCGACGATGAACTTGAGTGAGTCGCAGACGATGGCCGTCACCGCTCTAGAGCGTGGCCAAGCGGCTGCATTTGCTGAAGGCTGGGAAACCGCGGCACAGGTCAAGGTGCCTCCTTTTCCGTCGGGCAAAGAGGTGTCCGAGAAGCGTGTCGGACAGAACTCCGATGAATTCTACGACGCGCACCCGGGCGTGTTGGGTCAGTTGCCTGGTTGCATTCACTGCCGCTCTGTGTGTCAGTATGGAGCCTGGGCCAGGCGGAGCGCGACCGGCCCAGCCGCTGCCGCTGCGGTGTGGTCCTACGCGACCGCATGTTTCAATGGTCCGCGAGAGGCGGGCGCGGACTGGGATGTCCTCATCGATCGTTTGTCGTCGGCCGCATCCGGCGGTCTCGCTCCATCGTCAAGACGTGAAGACCAAGGCTGGTGTCTCTTTGCCGTGGCCAGTGAATCGGCGTTTTGGTTTCTCCGCAGTCGCGGCATCCTCTTAGAGGACCTGGACGTGTTGCTGGGCTACTTCAGCCATGTTGCCGACGCTGATCGAAAGGGGAAGCTGAATTCGCAGCAGGCCAAGCGCTCCGTACTCACGCCATACCGGTCCAGAATGCGGGTCCTGCTTGAGCGGCCGGGCGGTCCACTTGGGGCATGCACCCAGTGCGATGTGCCGTGCACGCTCGAGCCCCTGGGACGCATTGTTGCCGGACGTCGTGATACGATCGACAAACTGCAGTCCGCCTACAAAGCCGAAGACTACAGGAAGGAAGTGGCGACAGCGTGCCGAGATATCGCTCGCCGAGCACTACCCGCACAAAACAAGACGACCACCGAAGACCTTGCGGTATGCATCTACGCACACGTCGCAGAGCGTGTCGGCGCCCGCGATCCGGCGGAGAGCCTAGCCAACATTTTCCGCAAGTCCTCGTGACGAGTTGGGTCGGGCAGGAATGTCCATTTTGTCGCATCGGGATGCCCGACTAACATCCGATGGACATCCTGGCGCCGTGAGTGAAATGCGGGCGCGGGGTTACGATGCCGCGGTGCGCTGGTTCAGCGATTCTCTCGTGTACACATGTCAAGGCGATCTTGGACGAGTTCGGATACGATGGAGGCCAGCATTGCAGGATCGCGTCGACGCGACACGCCGTCGCGCCGGATTGATCTTTGAAAGCTCGGTTATCGGATCCGTCGACAAGACGCCGGCGCACGTTGAGCGTGACGCGTCGTTAAGAGCGTGATTCACGCCGCGCGGTTCAGTGTGACGACCGGTAGATGACGCCGACTTTTCTGGGTGGAAGTCCACGCGGATTGTGAAAGCGTCGCCGGGCTTGCCAGCGCGAGGTTGCCAACTCTGCATCCGAGTGCTGTCAACTGTTGTGGACAAGCCGGTGGAGGATGCGTCCATCCGGCCGAAACAAGGCGTGGCGGCAACAGTTGCCAGTGCGAGGCTGCCAACTCTGTGTCATGGTTGCCCAAGTTGTCGTCTGAATCATGTTTCAACCGTTGCCGGTCTACTGAAGGCCGAAGTGTGTATGGGTAGGCGCAACGCCGCTTGGCAATTCCAGCGGTTATGTGGCGACCCCACCTTGCCGCGACTAGAATAGCGGCTTGGCAAATCTGGTGTAGCATCGCCGCTATTCCAGCTCGCCACCGCTACCAGCAGGATCGGACGTGTGCTAATTATGACTGAAGACAACCCAAAATCCTGGGAACAGCTTGCTGCGGATTTTGCGGAAATAGTGAAGCAGAGGTACGATCCATCTCTTGTCTGGCGCGACATATCCGACGCAAAGAGCGATTGGCGTCTGGCGCCCGACGATCCAATACAGGGCCCAAAGATTCGCGCCCTAGCAGAGTTGGCGGGAGCGTTGCTTTCTGCTTCTGGAGAACAGCTAACTTGGACGAACGAACAGCCCTATTTCGATCGCTGGTGTTGGTATGTAAGCATGGCGGATGAGAATGTCAAGGTTGATCCTCCTCTCAGTGAGGAAGGAATCAGAAGCGGAAGCATGCCGAATTTTGCACTTCGCTCGTACAAAATTGCGATTTGCTTTGCTACCAACGAGGAACTCGCGAAACTAAGCCAGCCGCCTTCGATTGACGCGATCCCTTCGGTTCCGTAGGCCTTTACTCTGAGTAAATGACCAAGGTGGGATGTGTTCTTAACTTCCTATTGCGCCGGTAGTTGCGAGAACAATCGCGCTTCCCCTTACTTGCTCCACTGTCCAGATTCTACCGTGGATTCCGTGCCAGTCCAGATATTCCGTGCCACATGCTCTTCACCATGCGGCGAAGCCGGACCCTGGTAGAAGGCAAGTTGGGTCACTTCAATTCGTGGATTGGTGTGCCCGCGGTGCCGCGTGAGGATCCTTGGATGTTCCGGAGAATCCAGATCATCCAGAAGCGGATCATCCAGATTCGCGAGATCGCGCTGGATGAAAGGATGCGGATGTTGGGGCGAGCGAGTGGTTCCCGGGCGGAAGAAGCGGAGATCGAATGAGTGTCCTCTTCTGCGTAAAGCGTTGACTCGACTTGGGTTAGCCAACAGCGCAGACCACTTGGCAGCATTCTGCCAGTGTCGGGATGTCAGCGATTGTCTCTTGCTGTCAGTTGACCTGAGGTTAAAGCGAATCATTGACGCTTGGCGCACACTGCCAGAACCGATTCGCGAAGAGGTGGAGGCTCTTTGCCTCCAACCCGCATCCCGTTACGTTTCCGGCTAATCAGAGTGTCCACATCCGCATTCATTCCTATCCCGGATTCTCGACGATCCCCTCCCTGTTCACAGTGCCCTGCCATTGGCCCTCGTGACGTCAGACGAGTCGATGGCGATTCGCCCATCGGCGGCGACGCAATCACCAGTCGCCGATGGGGCTCTCTTTGAAGCGCTCGGTGGCCGGAGACTAGACAACTCAGATCAGAAGAGATCGACGACGAGTAAGAGACGACGCCCACCAAAGAAAAGACGTAGAAGCTGCCCCGCGAAGCGGCTTAGTTCGACGATACGGATGACCGGGCGGCGGCCAATCATCCAACCATCATCGAGGACCGCAACCGCCGCCCCCGCCCATCCGCCAGTTCGATCCTCGTGGGATCAGACTACTCGAAGATGATGCGAAAGTCATTCTTCATGCTTACCACACGCCAGCCCCAATCCACGCTCGCGCAGCCGCACCGACTTTCCATTGTCAGAATTGTACGGCTCGAAGTACTTCTTCTGCCGAATGAAAGACTGGGGAGCATCGTCATCGAGATTGGCCAAAGTGAAGCCAACCATGCTGCCAAGCACGTTCTCTTTGGAAATCGGAAGTATGTCGGGGCAGAAACTACGGATGAACTCCTGTTGTGATGTCGAAACAACAAACACGGAGAACCCCGCCTCTTTCAGGTACACAATTAGGTCCGTCATTGGCTTGTAGAATAAGCGAGCGTATTCGCGGTTCAATGTCGGGTGCTTCCTTCGAGTCACGTAATTCCTCCAGTAGGTCGCAAGAGAGGCGAGAGTCTCAGACGCGAATGCTTCCAGTATTGCCTCCTTGACGTGCGCATTCAGATACGCGTCATCGTTTGCGAGTGCCGCCTTGTACAAAGGCTTGTCGGCTAGTGTCGGGTCAGCGGTACGGAATGTGTCAATAGGATTGAGACAACCACCGTTGGAATTTAGTGTAGGGTCCTTTCAGTAG
>CAZURK010000314.1:0-17633 GCA_964623055.1 uncultured Pirellulaceae bacterium | reverse complement strand
CGGGGCTTCCCTCGCTGGCGCTCAGTCCAGCCCCGGCCACCCAACCTGACATTGATCGACAGACACACCACAACCAATCTGCCGGTCGAAGCCGACCGCTAACGGCTCAGCACGACGATTGCCAAGTCGGCGTTCAGGTTTGGATCGTCGTCCACGCGGCGGCCGGCTTCGGTGTCCAGCGAGACGTGTTCGTGGATCTGGATGCCCTCGTCTTGGCAGAATTCGTCGAAATCGGAAATCGAGAAGAAACGGACGTTGTGAGTGTCGTACCATCGTGTCCCGCCACCCACCGCCACCAGCGGTGCACGGCCCTCGTCGGCTAGTTGCCGCCGTAGTTTGTGGTAGCCAAGATTCGGAAAGCTGACAATGCCCCGGCGACCGACTCGCAGCATCTCGTTCACCGCGCGGCGCACATCGATGACGGCCTGTAGCGTCTGCGATAGCACAACAAAATCAAATTGGCCGTCGGAGAATGTGGACAGACCTTTGTTCAAGTCGGCCTGAAGTACATCGAGCCCGCGCCCGACGCAAGAAACCACAGCGTGTTCGTCCAATTCGATCCCCACAATCCGCTCGTGCCCTCGCTGTTTCAGCAGTGACAGCAGTCCACCTGTACCACACCCCAAGTCCAACACGCTCGCGCCCGACGGGATCAACTCGGCGATAGACTCGTAATCCAGCCGCGCAGGATCGTGAAAGATGCTGGTCGGTTTGTGACCCGCGACCGGTGGATGATCAGCGTCGTCAACCGTACTCGCTCCACCGTTTAGATTGTCGAGGAAACCGGCGATCGCCTTGCCGTAGCTGTCCAGGTCATCCGGCAACAGAAACGCATCATGCCCGCACAAACTCTCGACGTTACAGTAGCTGACCGATCTGTTGCTAGTCAGAAGGGCGTCGACGATCTGTTGAGACTGAAAAGGCGGGAACAGCCAGTCGCTCGTGTAGCTCAGGACGAGCCAGCGACAATCGGAGGCGGCAAACACCTCGACCCGTTTCTCGTGCGTGGCGCCCAGGTCAAACAGGTCCATTGCCATCGACAGGGTAACATAGCTGTTGGCATCGAACCGTTCACCAAACCGGTCGCCCTGGTAAGCCAAGTACGAGCCGACCGAGAACTTCGTCTCGAACTGGGTCCCGACATCACGAGGCGAAAGACGATCGTCGCCAAATTTCTGCTTCATCGACTCGCGCGACAAGTACGTGATGTGCCCCAACATTCGCGCGATGGCCAACCCAACCAACGGGCCGGGGCCCTCTTCGTAGTAGCGGCCTCCGTTGTACCGCGGATCCGACAGGATCGCGTTGCGGCCGACGACGTCGAAGGCCAACGCTTGACTCGTCAAACGCGGGCTGGTGGCAATGGCTACTGTGCCGGCCATAGCATCCGGAAACTGCGTTGCCCAAGTCAGCGTCATTTGGCCGCCAAGCGAGCCACCGATGACGGCAAGCAGCCGGTCGATATCCAAATGATCAACCAAGTGCTTCTGCACGTTGACGATGTCCCCAATCGTAATCAGGGGGAAATCGGGGCCGTAGGCGTGGTTTGTTTTCGGGTTGTAGCTGTTCGGACCCGTTGTTCCGCGACAGCCGCCCAGAATGTTGGGGCAGATTACAAAATAGCGGTTCGTGTCGATCGCCTTTCCCGGACCGACCGCGATGTCCCACCAGCCGGGATTATCGCCATCGTGGTGCTTGGCAACATGAGAATCGCCCGAGATGGCGTGGCAGATCAGTACAGCGTTGTCCCGCTCCCGATTCAACTGTCCAAACGTTTCGTAAGCGACCGTCACGGACGGCAGTTCACCCCCACATTCCAGATGGAATGGCCCGTCGAAGGTGACGTGACGCGCATGTGCCAATTGGTCGGCATGCCGATCACTGTCACTGCTTTCGAAAAGGTCGTTTTCTGCCATCGGGTGCGTTGGATAAACAGAGCGTGCGGCTATGTATCTAAGGAGAAACGGTGGTCGCCTGTTGTCCGCTGGAACGCCCTAACGCCCCGATGCCTCCGGCCAACGTTGCCATGCGCTGCCCTGCTACCGAGACCGTTCTGTTCGAAGTCCTGCGGGTCCATGACGGATAGTTCCTTTCGACCGACAGACGTGGTTAGCAGGGAAGCAACCGATTGTAGCACGGCGACACACGACGGCTAGGGCGTCGCTCTGACCGGATGCAGACGCGACCGCCCCCGACCGAGCTTTCGAGGACTTTGGGATAAGCTAACCCGTTTCTCTGGTGCGGTGACTATTTCCGCAAACCGATGTGCAAATGGCAACAACCGCTTCGCCCCGGCTTCCAGGTATCAGGATCGAAGGCGAAACCCGCCGCTTCGAATGTGCCTTTGTCTATTTCGCCGGCGATTCGGCACATCGTCACGCGTTGCTCCTCGCTCAATTCCAGTTCCTCCCACGCTTCTTTCAACGGGCAATTCTCCAAATTGATATCCAACCCCTCGGCATCGCAACGTTGGACCTGAGGATCGAATAGCCGCCCATCGTCCGGTACGCCCGAGACGAAAGCATCTCGCAAGCCCTCGAAATCGGCGGGCGCGAAACGCTTGTATTTCTCGGATTTCTGAACGCCGCGGCGATAGATGGCCCGTTTCATGATCTCTTCTGCTCGCTCGGCCCCGAGTTCCTGACGAAGCTCGTCATAAATCAGAAAGTAAAGGATCGCTCGATTCTTAAAGGCTTCGCTGACTTGCTGTCGCAGTTTGTCTTCACTCACCATCAGGTCTCCGTTTCTACGGTGTGAATTGGTTTAGTATCCAGTCGCTTGTGCTACATGTTATAATCTTCACGCAAATCGTCCCACTACCCTCGGCGGCGAGTTGCGATCCTTGCCATGCTCGCCTGTCGCCGCCGGTACAATCCGCCTATCGAGGCCCGCCAGGAGATTCACCATGCCACTTCGTTTTACTTTTCTCGCCCTGCTAATTACCGCCGTTCTAATCTCCGGGGGCGACGCCATCGCTTCTGACGAGCGGCCATTGGGCGACGAGCAATTGTTCGAACAGGCAAACGACCGGATCGAAAAGTGCCGAAAAGCTGACGCGACCGTGACGGTCGTCGACCGTACGGGCAAAGCAGTCAGCGGTGCCGAAATCCAGGTGGAACAGACGCGACACGCATTCTTGTTCGGCTGCAACATATTCATGTGGGGTCGTGTGGGAGACGAAGAAGGCGAAGCTGAGTATCGCCGCCGGTTTGCCGACGTTTTCAACTTCGCAACGTTACCGTTCTACTGGTGGACGTATGAACCGAAAAGAGGCGAGCCGATTCACGACCGAATCGAACCGGCCGCTCGCTGGTGCAAAGAGCAAGGTATCACCTGCAAAGGGCACCCGTTGGCGTGGAACTATGCCGAGCAAAGGTGGCTGCCCGACGATTCACAAGAAATCCTGGACCTTCAACTCGCCCGGATCGACGATTGCGTCACCCGGTTTCGCGGCCTGATCGACATCTGGGATGTTGTGAACGAGGCCACGCATTTCGATCGCCCGGAGTTCAAAAGGCGAGCGCCGAAACTCACGGCCATGTGGGCAGAAGTTGGCCAACTAGAATTCACGCGTAAGTGCTTTCAGCCGGCTCGTCAGGCCAACAAGCAGGCAACTCTTTTGATAAACGACTACCGGGTCGATCCAGCTTACGCCAAGCTGATCGAAGGGCTTGTTGATGACGAAGGCAAACCGTTGTACGACGTGATCGGAATCCAAAGTCACCAGCACGGCGGCACGTGGACCAACCGCAAGATCTGGGAAGTCTGCGAACGGTTCGCTCGTTTTGGGGTCCCACTGCATTTCACGGAAACCACAATCGTGTCGGGCCAGCGCGGCTGGCGTCGATCGGATCGTGGGCAAACATGGGACACGACGCCCGAGGGCGAGGCCTACCAGGCCCGCGACGTGGAACGCTTCTACACGATGCTGTACTCGCATCCCTCGGTCGAAGCGATCACGTGGTGGGATTTCACGGACCGGCACGCATGGCAGCGAGCCCCAGCCGGATTTCTGCGCAAGGACATGTCGCCCAAGCCGGCTTATGAGACCTTACGCAAACTGATCAAAGAAGAATGGTGGACGCGAACAAACGTAGAGACGAATAGCGACGGCGTTGCCTGTTTTCGCGGAACGCTGGGCGATTACAAAGTGACGGTCACCCCCCCCGATCGCGAACCGGTCACACTGACGATGGCTCTGATTCGTGGCGAAGACAACAAACTGACAATCCGCCTTCCGTAACGCAAGCGAAATTGCAGTCTGCCGTCCCGAAAGCTACAATCGACCGTGTGAAAGGGACATTCACAGCCGAACTTGGATACCGATGTTCCCACCGCGACTGTCACCGCCGGCCTGCCTTATGTCCCGTGGAAATGGGACTGCGTTATCAAGAAAGGAGTTTCTTTCCATGCCAACGTTCAAGCATCGTGGTTGCTTATTCGCAGTCTGTCTGATCGCTCTTGCGAGCCTTTTCGTATCACCGTATGCCGCCGTGGCTGATGCCGCGGGCGCTGCATCATACCAACCGGGACCGCTACTCGAAGCCATGCTCGATAGTGACATGAGCGATGTTGACGAAATCGTCTTCGCGGTCCGAGTGTCCGGTCGCGATCACTGGTATGTTAACTTCGGCTATTACAGTTGCGACTACGGAGATCCGGCAAAACGCAGCTTTGGCATTTATCCGGATGGCGAGTCGCTGCGAGGCTACGGCGACGGCGGGCGCCTGTGCCGGCTGAATCTGCGAACGGGCAAACTGACCGTGCTGCTGGACGATCCCAAGGGCGGCGTACGTGATCCCCAGATGCATTATGACGGCAAGAAAATCCTCTTCTCGTACCGGCCGGGCGACACGGCAACGTACCACTTGTACGAAATCAACATCGATGGCACGGCACTGACGCAACTCACGGACGGCCCGGACGACGACATCGAGCCCACTTATCTGCCTGACGGCAGCATTATGTTCGGCTCCAGCCGCTGCCGACGTTTTGTCAACTGCTGGTTCAGCCGCGTGGCGACTCTGTATCGCTGCGATGCCGACGGTTCGAACATTCGTCTCGTTTCGAGCAATAACGATCACGACAACACACCGTGGGTACTGCCGGACGGTCGAATACTCTACATGCGTTGGGAGTACGTCGACCGATCGCAGGTCCATTTTCATCACCTGTGGACGGTCAATCCGGATGGCACCGGCCAGATGACTTTTTACGGAAACATGTTCTCCGGCACGGCGATGCTGGATGCGAAGCCGATTGATGGCTCGGACAAGATCGTCTCTTCGTTTTCGCCCGGACACGGGCGAACCGAGCACATGGGCCACGTGACCGTCGTCGATCCGACGAACGGCCCGGACGATCCCAATGCCGCTCGTAATATCAGCAAATCGGCCAACTTCCGCGACCCGTACGGGCTTTCGGAGACCTGCTTCCTGACAGCCGACAAGCGAGGTATCCACGTCATGGACGGCCAGGGGAAGACGGAACTCGTGTATCACTTGCCGGCATCGGACGCGCACATGGAATGCCACGAGCCGCGCCCGTTGCGCGGCCGGGCCCGCGAACGGATCATCGCTCCGCGAGTCGATTTGGCCGAGAAAACCGGCCGGCTGTTCTTGGCCGATATCTACCACGGCCGAAACATGGAAGGCATAAGACGAGGGGAAATCAAGAAGCTGTTGGTGCTGGAGCAACTGCCCATGCCGGTTCACTTCTCAGGCGGTATGGAGTCGATCAGCATGGGTGGTACATTCACGTTGGCACGCATCCTCGGCACCGTGCCCGTCGAGGAGGACGGATCGGCCCTGTTCGAGGTGCCTGCACTACGATCGTTGTTCTTTGTCGCACTGGACGAAAACGACTTGTCCGTGAAACGAATGCAGAGCTTCGTCACCGTTCAGCCGGGCGAGACCAGCGGATGCGTGGGCTGTCACGAACAGCGAACTCAAACGGTACAACCGACGACGTTTGATCTGATAGCATACAAACATCGACGTCCAAACAGAATCGAACCCATCGAGGACGTGCCAGCGCCGATTGACTTTCCCCGCGACGTCCAGCCTGTTTTGGATGAGCACTGTGTGGAATGCCACAACCCGGATCGGTACGACGGTCGAGTGGACCTGACAGGCGATCACTTATCGCAGTTCTCTGTAAGCTACTACACGATTCGCCGTCTGAATCTGGTGGCTGACGGACGCAACCAACCGTTCGGCAACCGGGACGCTCGCACGATCGGCAGTTCGGCCAGCCGCCTATTGAAACTGATGGACGGCAGCCACTACGAAGCGAAGCCGTCGGACCACGAACGCAAGGTCGTCCGGCTGTGGATCGACGCAAGCGCGAACTACGCTGGCACGTACGCTTGTCTGGGTTGCGGTGTCTATCACGCGCCGCTGCCTGTCAACGTATTGACCAGCAGGTGCGCGAGCTGTCACAGGGCCGACAAGGGACACATTCGAAACTTCCGAGGCCAGTCGCTGCAATCGGTCTGCAATCTTGACCGCCCGGAGAAGTCCCTGGTTCTACGGGCACCGCTCTCGAAAGATGCCGGCGGGCTGGGCATCTGCGGACCGGACGTATTCAAAAGCACCGACGATTTGGACTACAAGCGTTTGCTGGCAGGTGTCCGCGCCGGAGCCCAACAACTCGCCGACGGCAAACGGTTCGACATGCCGGGTTTCCGTCCGAACCGCTTCTACATCCGCGAGATGAAGCGATTCGGCTTCCTGCCAAGGGATCTGAAACCTGACGATCCAGTCGACCACTACGCCACCGACCAAGCCTACTGGAACTCCTTCTGGTGGCTGCCCGGTACTGGCGGGGCGGAGTGACGGCGTGACAAACGGCGTGGGCCTCCCGAATGCAGGTCGTGCTGTGCATGACGATACCAGGTATTGCGTCAGGCACAGCCTGGGCTACGATTGTCTGAGGTAGCCGGATTCGCAGGAATTCGGACGTCTGCGGCCAGATCACTGAAGTCTTGCGACTTCAGCTACAACCGAATGCCCCTTTCTCGGCGCATAGAAACCCTCTTCGGCGTTTCCAACCGCCCGTGCCCGTCACAGGACATCAAGTACGCTCTCGGGCGGTCTGCCCAGGCGTGCCTTCCTGCCGCAGACGACGATCGGTCTTTCGATGGTTTGCGGATTGGCTGCCATACGGGCGATGAGTTCTTGGGGATCGTCGGTCTCTGGCAGGCTTAGCGCACGGTACTCTTTCTTGCGAATCAACTCTTGTGGTTTCATGCCGAGCTTTTTGAGCAAGCCGGCCAACGTCTTTTCGTCAGGTGGCGTCTTCAGATACTCGACAATTGTTGGCTCGACATCGTTGTCGCGTAACAGGGCCAGCGTCTGACGGCTCTTTGAACAACGGGGATTGTGGTAGATGGTGACTTTCGGCATCGGCTTCGTCTCGCATAATCAGGGATTCTTCATCGACCAGAATTGTGTCCGCCAATCATACTGAGACGCCGCCCGGAGTTTCAAGGGGATCTGGTGACGGCGCGTTTCATTGTCGGACGAATCCACTATCATGTTGTGGAAGCCTGTCGGCAAGAAAGGAACCGTAGACGCCCGCAGAGCACCGATCACACAACCATGAACCAGATCCCCCAGCAACATAGGTCTGCACGCGCGCGGAACATCGTTTTGTCGATTGTCGCGCTGGCGGCTGGTCTGTTTGCGGCAGGCTTTCTCAATGACTGGCCGCTTCGATTGGGCCGCCAGCAGACTGCCATTCGTGATTCGAACGATCCCAAGAAAACGACAGACGCGGCCTCGCCGGACAAAGACTCAGTGTCAAAGCCGAACGAGCAACTGAAGCCGGGGGCCGAGACAGGCGAGGATACGTCAGAAGAGGAAGCGGCCCCAAAGACAGATCAACCCAACCCCGATTCCAGCGGATCAGGCAAGCAGCCGGCCGAACCATCAAAGGAGGCCCCCGAAGAATCTACGCCCTGGCAAGCCGCGTTTGACGCGGGCGACGAAGCTCCCGCTTTTTCCGCAGTCTGCTTCGAGGATTTCGCGCCTCGAATCGAACGTCCGCAACAGGAGGATTTGAAGAAGTGGTTTTCTCTGGTGCCGGGCCAGCGTCTCCATCTGCATGAGACGCACACCGAGGTAGGGCCATCGGCGTCGTTCGATGGCGTCATGCGTTCGCAGATGCCGTGGCGAGAAGACGTGGCGTTGCGTCTGAGCTTGACAAGACACGATCGGCTGGCGATTCATTTCTTCAACGGTTTGGACGGCGTGACTCTGATGTACTACGCACAAAGCCGCGACATGTGGGCGGCATACGTGACAACGCGCCGCCCCGAGCAACCGAAACCGGAGACGTACGCGCTGGCAGCAACAGACGAAACACGCGCCTGGCGCACGAACATCCGGCAAGGCGGCACGATTGAACTACGGTGTCGTGGCGGCGAGGTGATACTGAGTCGCGGGGATATCGTTCTGCTGCGAGCCCCATTCCACGGCTTGCCTGAAGACGTCTACCTTGACGGCAAAGTCACCTTCCACGGTATTGCGGCCGTGCGCACGCATGACTTTCCGCCAAAGCCTGAGCCTCGTCCCATCGCTTTCGAGACCGATCGTCCGGCTGAACTCCACTGGATAGAGCACCTATCCGAAAACGCTCAATTCGAGAAGCTCCAGGACGGTGCGGTAAGGCTGTCATCCAATGCAGCCGAGCAGAGCAGTTGGGTCGCTACGCCGATACCGAAGGTAGGCATTCACGAAATAGTCCTGCAAATCGACGAGGCCACGCAGGGCGCCGGCGTCTACCTGGGTCGTGAAGAGGGGCAGCCCACGGAGATCATTCGTTTCGCACGCGATCGGCGCACAGGGCGACTGTGCGTCGCGTTACGAGTAGACGAGCTTCACGAGGTCGATTTCCGGCCGGTCAACGAAAACATCGTTCCCGTCGCCTCCGAGCCTGTGTGGATTCGTCTGCTTCTCGCCAGTGGCAGCCTGCGTTGGTGGATCAGTGCGGACGGTGTGAACTGGGCGCTTCCCGATCTACCGTTGGCGAATCGAACGGGCGGCATCTCCCACATCGGCCTGCATTGCGTATCGAAGAAGGACGATTGCCGAATTCGCCTGCGAAGGCTGGAACTGCGTAGTCTGCCGGAGTTTTCGGCCTTGGCCGACGCCACACTCGTAGAGAGGGCGCCGGCCATCACCGACGCGCCCAATGTGGGTGTATGGTTGGCCAAGGCGACCGAGGCGCAACCGGACGACGTGGCATTGGACGACTGGCGGCGCGCATGTGCCGTGCGAGTGCTGGCGGTGGGCGGGACACGAGTTCTGGATATGCAACTGATCGAGTTACTCCTGGATGACGCGGCCGAGCGCGGATTGCCGCTCGATCGACAGCGTGCCTTGCTGGACGAAGCAACGCAGTTGCTGGACGTTCGAGACGATCACGGGCGCCTGGTGAATCTGGTCCGACGATATCACGAACTGGGGACCGCCGCCATGAAGCAGGCGGACGAGCGTCCCTTTTCGTGGATCCGTCCTGCTTTGATGAGCGTGCCCATGGCTACTCCGTACGACATTAGGGTGGCCGACGAGGAGAACATCCGAATCGAACTGATGCAGCTTGGCCACAGCGGACGATGGCGTGAGGCCCTGAACTTATGCCAGCAATTGCAGTACTTCAAGCACATCCAACGCGTGCCACTGGCCGGATGGGCCGAGGCAACGGCGTTGCGCAACTTGCCAAGAGACCTCGGAGAAAACCGGATTGCGCAGCGAAAGGACGACTGGCAACACCCGCTGATCGACGATATCAGCAAGGATGCCTACAACGCATTGGCCGAGCTGCAAGCAATCCTCGACAGCGGTGCTCCGGACGACGCAGCCCGCATTGTGATGAACCTGGACGCGGAAATGCTGAATGGAACGGCTCCTCACACGGCGGATCGCAATCTGCTGGTCTCGCTGCCCACGGCCGTTCGGCTTCTACTGAACGACCATCCTGAATTGGGCCTCACCATCAACGAGAGGTTCGCACAGGCGGCGAGGCTTCGAGTGCGTCAGGCAATCCAAGAGAACAATGCCGCAGCGATCGAATTGGCAACCTCCCAATTCGCCGGGTCGGCGACCGCCGCCGAAGCCCATTGCTGGCTGGGCGATCGAGCCTTGTCCAATGGATGGTTCCCGCAGGCATTGTCCCAGTACCGGCAGGCCGCAGAGTCCTGCGGCATCGGCATGCGACGCGAACTGGTGGCCCGCCAGATGCTGGCGGCTGCTCTGATGGGGAACCAACTGGACGAAACGAAACCCGAGGACGTCAGCCTGGGACAGTTGCAGTTGACCGGAGCCGAGTTCGATGCGCTGATCGCCGAGCAGTTGAAGAGGGCCCAACCCAGCACTTCTGCCGATGCGACGGTCAATGGTGCAAAGGAAGAATTGCCTGCACCGACGGGTCTCCAAGTGCACAACCGCAGCCGATTGGACGGTCCGGTGGGCAAAGATCCGCAAGTGGACGCCATCCCGAATGCGGCGCGCTACGACATCGACTGGGCAGGCCGCCAATTGGCCGTCACCGTTGATCGCGATCTGATGTTCGTCAGCAACCGGTTTCAGCTCGCCGCTTATGACCTGAACAACGGTCAGCGAAAATGGCGAAGTCAGGCGCCAAGCGACAAACCGTTGCGTTCTCAGGACTGGGGCCTGATCAAGATGCGACCTTTGGCGATAGGCGATTCTGTTCTGGTTCGCATGTTGTACGACGAGGGTCCGATACTGGTCGCGACGGACAGAAACAACGGCCAAGCGATCTGGCGGGCGCAGACGCCAGGTAACTTTCACGTCGTATCTGACCCTGTAATCGTCCAAGGCCAATTGGCCGTGTTGACGGTAGCTCGCAACGAGCAACGCGAAAGCCTTTTGGGGCTGGCCATCATTGACCGGCACAGCGGACGTCTTCTCCGGCGGCATGATCTGGTCCGATTGAGTGAAGCGTGGTGGCGACGACGCTGCTGCGAAATAACGCCCCTGGACGACGGGGTGCTCGCCGTCTTGTCTGGCGTGACGCTGTGTTGCGATCTGGCCGGCAACACGCGATGGATTCGCCGGCACGTTGTGCTGCCGCCATCGGAGGAGCCCAGTTGGGTCACGCAGCACTTCCAACGATCGTTGTTCGCTGATGAGGGGCTGTTCATCGCGCAACCGGGCGTGCGAGCGGTCGAACGACTCGACCCGAGGACAGGACGTCTGGCATGGAGCGCGCTCTTGCCGTACGTTCGGGGCATACTTGGCACGGTGGACGGTCGGTTGATCGTGCATGTCGACGAGGGGTTGATGGCTTTGGATTGTGTCACGGGCCAGGAACTCTGGAATCACGTTGCGGACGATCTGCTGGAAGCAGCTTTGTGTAGCGATCAAAGAATCCTGTACGCGCATCGTGAGCGGCCCGAGGACAAGCAGAATTTACGCCGCCCGCATCTCACGTGGCTGGATCCGGCAACCGGAGAACCGACGGCCTCGACCGCATTGCAGGCTCTCGACCTGGAGGACCCGCGTTTGGGACCGATGATCGCGCACAAAGGTAACCTCTGGGCTTTCTACGGTCGGGGGCGCCAAGACGCGACTCGTGACGTCGTGCAGTTGATTCCTCAGGGCGAGGCGAAAACACCTCAAAAAAGAGAAATTGCGACGAACGCTTGGACAAAGCACGTCCCCACCGGACTGCACGATGCCGCGGCCGATATGTTCGCCGGTTGGCAGGTTCTCTCCGTGGAATCATCCAGTACTCGGGCCGTCGAACCGGAATGGCGTGGGCAGCACGACGTGCTGGCAACTCGAAGCAAGTATGATACGCCCGTGATTTTCGCCCGTAAGCTGAGCGTGCCGGAGGGCGGAAAGCCACTGTTGCGTTTAATGGTTGGCAACGAGCCTGGCCAGCACTGGCAACTGGATGTTCGGCTGAACGGCACCCCGGTTCACACTCACGAGTTCACCGCCCAATCCGATCCGCAACACTGGAAGTCTGTCGAAATCGACCTGTCCCCCGTGACAGGCCAGAGCGGTTGGCTGGTGGTCGAAGGCAAGTTCAAGCAGGGAGGTGACCACGCCGCAATCTTCTGGAAGAGAATTGAAATCGTGTTCTAGTCAGCTCTGCGTGGAGAATCCGTCTGTTCACGCATTGCGATTACGAGAGTTTGCACATGATCTTGCCCAGAGATGATTCTGCCTTCTTGTTCGGGCAAAATGATTGTCGGGCAAGATCATGTGGAGTTCGCCTCGATCAGGAGTGACCGATGCCGTACAGAGTTGCATTGACCGCGCTGTTTCTCACGGGATTATCCTTTCCAATCAGTGGATGGGCGGAGACGCCGCGGCAGTTTCGTGTGTGGGCCACGAGCTGCGCCCACGTGCCGGCTGACATTCGACGAGGGCGCGAGAGCCTAGCCAAAGTCATCCGCCAGTCGGAAGGGCTCGAAGAAGACGCGCCGGCATTCGAGTGGGACATCATGATCGACGCAGGCGACGTGTCCGCTCATCAGACGCCACCCGGCGACCCGGACGGGCGCGAGCTGATTCGGCAGTACCGGGCCATGACCAAGCATAGACGCGAACAGGTCTATAACGTGCCCGGCAATCACGACGCGCCCTACTACGATCATGGACCGGGATCGTGGTTCAGAAAATGGGGCGATCCGCTCGGCGAAAACACCGTGTTCTCCGGCGTCGATCCGGAACGCAGGCCGTTCCCTGTCGAAGGTACTTGGGAGCGATACAGCTTTCAGGCGGGCAACATCCTGTTCCTTATGCTCTCCGACCGAAACGACGCGCCAACGCCGGTGGGCCGAGGACACAGCAAAGAAGGCAACAGTGGCGGCTACCCGCCCGGCGCGGTCACGCGAGATACGTTCAACTGGTGGAAGCAACAGGTACTGGACAACCAGGACAAGATCATCATCACCATGCACCACCACGCGCTGCGGGACACGACGACCGCATCGGGCTACGGCGAGGGCAACCCCAACTATCACGGCAGCACCGGAGGGCCCGAGGGCTCGTCGTACCTGTACTTCATCATCGAGAAGGACGATCCTGATGATTTTCAGTACACAAAGGACGCCCACGCATTCGAGGATTTCCTTGACACGTTCCACGAGGAAAACGGCCGAGGAGCCATTGATTTCTGGATCGCCGGTCATACCCACGTCAAAAGTCCGGACGACGATTTCGGCGGAAAGACGATCTCCGAAACACGCTGGGGCGCCAACTTCCTTCAGGTCGCCGGATTGACTCGCTACCACGGAGGTTCGACGCCGCTCAGCCGTGTGTTAACGTTCACCGATGGGAGCGATCAGATCAAGGCGGATGTGTACTTGCACGAAGCATGGTACGAGGATAACCCGGTCGGCTGGTACGTCCCGGCTTCGAAGACGTTTTCACTGCGGCACAAGTTCGCTGCGCCCGAGCCCATCGAAGCACTGCCTCCATTTCCGGAAGCGGCAGAGGTTTACGATGAACCCTATGTGAGACCGAAACTGTCTCAACCGCTCAAAAAGGCAGGCCCATCACCGGACCTGACGACACGATGGGAAAAGGAGAACGGGGGAACCCTTCACCTTGAGGCATTACTCGAGGAAGACACCGACGATCGAATCGACAGCAGCCCCGTGCTTGTCGCAGAGAGTCCCGCGGGAACCGGTCATGCCGCCAAATTTGACGGGACCCAGCGGCTGCGTGTCGGCCGCGTCGACATGGAAGAGTGGACGGACCTGACCGTGAGCGCGTGGATCAACACAACCGAAAAGACCACCCAGATGCGCGTCGTATCCAAAGACCGAATCGGAACACCCGGGAACTTCATGCTGTTGTATAGAGGCGGAGCATGGATAATGCAGGCGTGGAATAATCACGCCGGGGCGTGGTGCTCCGCCTCGTGGCGATCTGCTTCTATCAACGACGGCGGGTGGCACAGTCTGGTCGGCGTTGTCGACTCCCGACAGGCCAAAGTACTGCTCTACGTGGACGGTGAGCTAGAGGCCGAGGCCCCCTGGACGGCAGAAACGCTGGACGATTCAGACAAGACCGACTTGGTCGTCGGCGCCGATTCGGGCGAAGAACAGTTTGGGCACACGTTCCAAGGCATGATACACGACGTACATCTCTACCCGCGTGCCCTTTCATTGGACCAGATGAAGATACTACGCCAGGCAACACATCTCATGACTGGAGAGAAGGAATGAATCGTCGTCTTAACGTCCTCGTCCTGCTTGCCATTAGTGCGACTCTTGCGTTTGGAGGCCGGGATACCTCGGCAGAAGATCCTTGGGTGGTTTACCAGGGCTTTGACGGACCGGGCCAAGGCAAGCACGTTGTGCTGGTGTCCGGGGACGAGGAGTATCGTTCGGAGGAAAGTCTCCCCATGCTGGGCAAGATCCTAGCGAAACATCATGGTTTTCGCTGCACAGTCCTATTTGCCGTGGACCCCGAAACGGGCGTGATTGATCCGGACAACCAAGGGAACATCCCCGGCTTGCAGGCACTGCAATCGGCTGACTTGATGATTATCCACACCCGTTTCCGAGATTTGCCGGATGAACAGATGCGGCATATCGACGATTACATCCGCTCGGGGCGCCCCGTGATTGGGATTCGCGCGGCGGTGGCAGGGTTCCGTATCCCCGACCAGTCCAAGACCTACGCCAAATATGGCTTTCGCAGCAGAATCGAGAATTGGCATGGCGGATTCGGTCAGCAGATTCTGGGCATGACTTGGATCGCTCACCACGGTCGCCACGGCGCGGAGAGCACTCGTGGCGTCATCGCTTCCGGCGTGGAAGACCACGCAATCGTCCGCGGCTGCAAGGACATCTGGGGGCCGACCGATGTGTATCGAACTCCACAGCCTCTGCCCGGAGACAGTCAGGCCCTGGTTATGGGCCAAGTCCTGGAAGGGATGAATCCCAACGACCGCCCCGTCGCCGGCCCCAAAAACGAACCGATGATGCCGATCGCCTGGACCAAGACATACCAGGGGGCAAACGGCCGCGTCGGCCGCGTTTTCACCTCGACGATCGGCGCCGCGACCGACTTCGAAAGCGAAGGGCTGCGACGGTTGTTGGTCAACGCCACTTACTGGTGCCTGAATCAGGAGGAGAAGATCCCAGCCAACGCTAACGTTGAAACGGTCGACGACTTTCAACCAACGCCCTTTGGCTTCCGTAAATACCAGCGAGGTATCAAGCCAGCAGATCACGCAATGGCCGCCGGGCCGTGAGTGTGGTGATAAGAGTGACGACCAGTAGCGGGCAATCATTGCTGCACTACGGAGCCCGACCATGAGACGAACCGCCTTCACCTTATTCGCGTCTTTTTGCCAGGTTTGCGGCCAAGCCCCATCGACACCGGCGCAAATCATCTGCGGCTTGCCTATGATCCGTACCAAGAGCCTTTTGCGGACACACCCCTGAACTGGGACACGAAGGCCATGCGCGAGGCGCCGCCCGCTGGCGCGACGCCCTGAACCTGGATGTTGCCTTGGGAGTCAATTCGATGAAGAAGCTACTCGTACTACTGCCACTGCTCGCCTGCTTGTCGCCCGGCGGCGTGTACGCGCATGAGCCGAAAGGCGTCACTTACAAGGTCTATCAGTTTCCTCCGAACGAGCTTCCCAAGATCGACGGCGATCCGGCCGACTGGGAGATCGTGCCGGACAGTTACATGATCGATGGCTCGCACCTCATGGACACGGTCATGGGCAAAGGCAAGAACATGGACCCGAAAGACCTTGCGGTCGAGGTCAAGGCTGCGTGGAGCCCGAAAACCAATCGGCTCTACTTCCTGTACAAGATGAACGACGACATGCACAACTTTAACTTGACCCGTGGCGACATTTTCGAAGTCGTCGTCGACGCGGATCATTCCGGAGGGCGGTACCACAGCTTCGACGACGTGGACGAGCAGACCGAGAAGCAACTCAAAAGCACGACGGCTCAGAATTACCACATCTACACACCTCCGGCGGCCGGCAGAGCGTGGGCTTGGGTGTGGGGCGAGCAACAGTGGCTGATCGACAAGCCGTGGGCCGAGCATGCCTTTCGATATGATTTCGGCTTCAAGGAACCCGGCGAGCTGTATCTGGAGTTCTACATCACACCGTTCAACTACGCGAGCTTCCGCGGTCCTGAGTACAGCGCGCTGCACAAGATGGAAGAAGGCCAGACGATCGGACTATCTTGGTCGGTCCTCGACTACGACGAAGACGATAGCCGCTACGAAGGGTTCTGGAACCTGTCGCACCAAACGCGGATGGACTACACCGCGAGCCTGTTGCCGAATTTCAAACTAATGCCATTGGGGAAGCGCGAGAAACACGGCGAGGAACGAGGGAACAATTAAGTCGGCGTTCGCTCCGCGCTGGGTACGTCTTCTCGCAAAGCGAAAAGCGACTATCTGCCGACATTGCCACACATCACCCAGATCGGAACTCCCCCGGTTTCATAGGTGGCAAAGCACTTGAGTTCGCCGGTCCCTTGGTCGATCCGATAGGCAACCAGCGTGGCGGAACGCTGGCCGGCGGCATACACGAACCGGCCAGTAAGGTCGATACAGAAGGATCGCGGGAAATGAGCCGTTGGGAAGTAGCCGATCAATTTCATCTCGCCGGTCTTGGGATCCAGCGACACGCCGGCGAGAGTGTCTTTCGTCGATCGGCCCTCTTCACGCTTCGTCAAGTCGCGATTGGAGACGTAGGCGAATCGGCCATCGGGCGTGATCTTGATATCGGCCGCCGCGCTCCTGCCGTCGTAGCCGGGCGGTAGCGTTGATAAAGTCTGCATGCGGCTAAGGGTTCCTTTTTGGGGATTGAACTTCCATGCTGTGATCCCGCCACCATTCTCGTTGGACGTGTAGGCAACATTCACTTTCGGGTGATGCGCGTAATGTCGAGGCTCGTGATACTTATGGTCTTCATCGGGGCCTTCGGCAAACGGTGGATCATTAGGAATCAAGTTGCCGCTCTCGTCGCCAAGCCGGTGACGGCCGCGTAAACAAACGCCGTATCGGGTGAAAAGGTAAGTGGACCCGCACTACCTGGCAAGTCGACGCTGAACTGCTTTCCTAACGTGCCCGTGTCGCTCTGTATCGCGTATGCAACGATCGTCTTCTCTTGTGTGGATGCTAGATAGAGCAGTTGCTCTGCCCGGACCGTCACCGTCAGCAAACAGAAGATCGCAAACGGAACACTGATCATCAGGAGTGACTTCATCGTTTTCATCTCCATGTTGTGTTTCGAACAGGCGAGTGCGTTGATACCGTCGCGTTGAGCCAAGTCGAAGCGAGCAATGTTTGCACGGTGAGGGTGGCGGGGGTCGAACCGCGAGGAACGAGCGGTGAGCCCCCAAATCAGAGTCAACTGGGGGCTCACTGCCGCTCGACCCCAGGCACCCCGTCTTCTCACTGCCCGCCTGTGCGACCGTTCCGCCTTTCATCCTAGCATGCCCTTCCCGATGCGACTAGCAAAGACGGCTCATGGCGATGGCAGGGCGCGCTGGGGATGCCGGCAAGGTGAACGGAACATATCGCTGCGCGTTCGACAACGTGTTCCATGCTCTCTACAATGCCTGCGCTACGCTCAGTTGCCCATGAATGGAGAACGCGATGCGG
>CAZURK010000313.1:0-17637 GCA_964623055.1 uncultured Pirellulaceae bacterium | reverse complement strand
CAGGCAAGCCGATCGGTGTTGGGTTCATCGGTACTGGTGGCAGAGCGGGTGCCCATATGAATATCGTCAACAAGTTCCAGAAAGAAGGGCTCGCTCGGCCGGTCGCAGTGTGTGACGTGTACCGGCCTCGTCTGGAAGCGGCGTCCAAAAAATGCGGCGATGCCAAAATGTACGATGCTCACGAGGATCTGCTCGACGATCCCAATGTGGACGTAGTCTGTATTGCCACGCCGGACCGTCTTCATGCTCCGCAGGCAATTGATGCCATCAACGCAGGCAAAGACGTCTACTGCGAGAAACCGCTGACTCACTGGGATCAGTTCGATTTGGCCAAGAAGATCGAAGTGGCCGCCAAGGAAAAGGGGCGGATCGTGCAAGTCGGCACTCAGTACATGGCCGATGAGAACTACGTGAAGGTCTCGCAGATGATCAAGGACGGGATCATCGGCAAGCCGGTTCACTGCCAGCTTGGCTACTTCCGCCGCGGCGATTGGGGCGAACGTATGCACATCCCCGATCCCAACGCCAAACCAGGGCCGGGCCTCGATTGGAAACGGTTCCTTGGCGACGCACCGACAGTCCCGTACAGCGTTTCGCGTTTTTTCCAATGGCGGCTCTTTTGGGACTATGCAGGCGGGCCGGCCACCGATTTATTGGTCCACGTATTCACGCCCGTGTTCTGCCTGCTGGACCTGGATTATCCCGAACGCGTGCTAGGCGGCGGCGGAAATTTCCAGTACGACCGCGAAGTGCCCGATCAGTGCAACATCATCGCTGACTACAAGGACGGGCCAAGCGTCGTGATGATGAATTCGTTGTCGAACTACACGGGTATCGAGACGAAAATCCGAGGCACCAACGGGATCATCATCCTGACGAACCAGGGCATCCGCATTGTGCCCATCGATCCGAAGACGAACAAAGAGACGGACGAGATTCACGTCAAGTGGAACGGGATGGGCGACACGGCCAAACTGTGGCGCAACTTGCTCGATTGCGCGAAGACCCGAGAGCAGCCATTCAGCCCGATCTCGGCCGCGGTCCGCGTCCAGGCTCCATTGAGCATGGGCATCATCGGCCACCGCGAGAACAAGGTCGTCAAGTTCAACTTCGACACCGAGTCGATCGAGTTGTCGTGACGTTGCTGGTGCGCCGCGCTATGGAAAACGCTTGGAAAGCGACCCGTCAGCCTTGAATGCCTCAAACAATCCGTTGCCATTGGTGGCGGCCCCGACTGCCGAGACCCAGACGCCATTCTTGTTGGCTACGTTGATTAGGCCATCACCGCGGTAATTCGAGCCGACAAGGCTGACCAACTTGCCGCTGCGATTGTACGTCTCGTGCAGGCCATCGCCGCGGCTGTTCGCGGTGATGATGCTGACCAATTTGCCGCTGCGATTGTACCACTCAAGCAGACCACTACCGTACTTGCTGGCAGCGTTTGCGAGCACGCGTTTCCCGTTCTTGTTGGAGATTTCCAGCAGACCGTCGCCCCGGTAGTTCACACCGACCAAGGTGACCAACTTGCCATCGTTGTTGTACGCTTCGAGCAGACCATCGCCGCGGCTGCTGGCCCCGGCGGCAAGTACACGCCGACCGTCGTTGTTGGAGATTTCCAGCAGGCCGTCGCCGCGCCGATTAGACGTGATCAGGTTCGCACGCTTCCCGCGATTGTTGAACGTCTCGATCCATCCCGCGCCCCGTGAACCGGTACCAATCTTCACCAGACACTCACCGGTGTCGTTAACGACCTCGATGCCACGGACCCGCAATACGTCTTTCGCGCCGTTGTGCATGGCTCCCATCGCTACGACGCAAAGAAGTGCGGCTGCCAGCCCCATCGCAGCCAGTCGCCAACGGCGGTAGGAAGACTCCAGTTGCGAAACACGTTTTTCGAGACTCTTCATTTTGTCGTTCCTTTCGATTGGTCGTTGGATTTGACAGCAGCAACAGATGCACATCATACGTGTCACTGCCACTCCCCCTGCATGCCATTGTGGGTGGCGGGCTGAAGTCGGTCAAGCATTTGCTGGCCAGCAACAGTGACGTCAGTTCGTCAGCGACTGGACGGGGGCAGGGATTCGGCCACCGAAGTGGACGAAGGATTCGCTGGCACCGACGTTGCGGACTTCGATGACCGGCATTGTTCCGAAGAGACCGCCGAAATCGACCTTGTCGCCAGCGTTGGCACCCGGGACCGGTACCAAGCGGGCGGCGGTTGTCTTGTTGTTGACCACACCAATGGCCGCTTCGTCGGCGATCAGTGCGGAGAGGGTGTCGGAGGGTGTATCACCGGGAACGGCGATCATGTCCAACCCCACCGAGCAAACGCTGGTCATGGCCTCTAGTTTCTCCAGCACAAGATGCCCCTGGCCGACCGCGTTAGCAAGAGCCGCATCTTCGCTGACGGGTATGAACGCTCCGCTCAACCCGCCGACCGAACTGGACGCAAAAAGGCCGCCTTTCTTCACCGCGTCGTTCAACATGGCCAGCGCGGCCGTCGAGCCCGGCGCTCCGATCTGGGCGATGCCGAGTGTCTTCAGGATCTCGCCCACGCTGTCGCCGACGGTTGGCGTGGGGGCCAACGAAAGATCGACGATCCCGAAGTCGACACCCAATTCACCAGCCACCTCCCGCCCGATCAGCTCGCCAACCCGTGTTACTCGGAAACTCGTGATTTTGATCTCTTCGGCCAGATCGCCCAGGCTGAGTTGGCCGCCCATGGTCAAACGCCGTTTCAAGGCGCTAACCACAACGCCTGGACCAGACACACCGATATTGACCGTCGCCTCCGGTTCGCCGGCTCCCATGTAGGCGCCGGCCATGAATGGATTGTCTTCCGGAATATTGGCAAAAATGACGATCTTGGCGCACCCGAAACCCTGGCGATCCGCGGTGGCTTCGGCCGCCTTATGCAGGATGTGCCCCATCTCGTGGATCGCATCCATGTTGATCCCGGCCTTGGTCGACGCGACATTGACCGAAGCGCACACACGATCAGTCTGCGACAGGACTTGCGGTAAAGCGCGCATGACAACCTCGTCGCCCGCTGCAATCCCCTTATGCACCAGCGCAGTGAAGCCGCCGACGAAATCCACGCGGCACTCTGCAGCCACCGCATCCAACGTCTTGGCCATTTGAAGCGCGGCACCCAGGCCATGCCCAGCCAGAAGCGACGAGGCAGGTGAAATCGCGAGCCGCTTATTGATCACCGGAATGCCGTATTTCGCTCCGACTTTGTCGCACAGCTCGACCAGGCCGCCTGCCCGATCTGCGATCTTCTGCCTCAGTTTGCGGCACAAGTGGTCAACGTCCGGTGCAGCGCAATCCTGAACGTTGATGGCCAACGTCACGGTGCGCACGTCGAGATGCTCGGTATGGAGCATTTCGATGGTCGATAGGATTTCGTCAGTGCGTAGCATGGTCGTTCAGTGCCTGGCGGGATGAAGTGAGCCGCAACTGGTTCGTGGCGACAAACACGTCTTCGTGCTGGAGCTTCACGGCAAATCCCAATTCGTTGCCCATCTGCTCCAGATCTGCCTGCAGCATGCGAATGTCCCAACGTGCCGGGACATCCAACTGGCCGATCAAGACAAACTCGTCGCCGGTGCGGTCGCCAAACAGGTCGACAATGTTGATGTCCTTGCCGGCCATGAACTGGCTGAATCGGCGAACGATCCCGGGCTGGTCCTTGCCGAAGGCGGTGACGACAAACCGATCCGACGGTTCGTCGGCGACAAACCCTGCCGAAGGTTGAGCTTCACGGACAAGCACTTGGTACAGAGACCCCGTGGATTCCGCGCAGCGAACCCGTTCTGCAAGCTCATCGGGCGGTACCGGCTTCGGCAAACTGACGATCATCGTCACCGTGAAATAGCCGCCCAACACGGTCTGGCTGCAGGCGTCGATATTCCCTTCGAACGACTCGACGGCGTTGCTCACTGCGGCCACGATCCCCGGATGGTCGTCGGACATCACGTTCAATGCGTAAGCGTGTTCAAATCGTGTCATTGCGCGTGGCTAGTCCGTTACTAGCTTCTTCAAATCTTTTAAGAGCAGCATCAAATGGAATTCGTCAAGTGGCGAGGGCTGGAAGCCAAATCTCTTGTAGAACGCCTTCGCTCCGTCATTTTTCGCGTGCACAATGACTGCACGCAAACCAGCGATCTTGGAAGCCTGAAGTGTTCGGAGCAGCGCATCCTTCAGCAACCCCTTGCCGAGTCCATGTCCTTGCTCTGCACGATCGACCGCCAGACGAGCCAGCAGCATCACCGGGATAGGATGTTTGGCCAACCCTTTCTGGACTCGCTGTGGGGCTGCTTCGTGTTCGACGCTTCCGTAAGCAAGCGAATAGTATCCGAAGACTCGCTTGCCGCGTGCCGTAACGTAAGTTCTAGACGCCCCCGCCTGTTGGTTTGTCCATGCAAATCGCTTGAGATAGTCGTTCAGTGGTTCAACGCCGCAATCGAAGTCATCGCACTCGTGATGGCGTTTCAAAGGTGCCGGATGCTGAAGCGAGGGCAGTTCAGTCATCGAACACTCCCGGTTCAGTCAGCAGCTTGCGAAGCTCTGAAATGTCCTTCGGGGGAGCGTCCAAAGCTCTGCAAAACTCCCGCCACTTCTTGTCCGGCAGTCGGAAGTAACTCTGTTCGGCAAGTACAGATTGAGCCTCGGAGTAAGCCCTCTGCAATACGAAATTACTCACGGTCGTGTTCAGCACGTCAGCCGCCCGCGCAATAACGTCCTTCTGATGCTGGCTGACGCGGATATTAAGCCGTACTGGTCTGTTCTCGGACACAGTTGACATGCCAAACTCCTTGGTCTATCGTGCGACGGCACCGCCTGTGGTCACATTGTACTCACGCGGCACGACGTAGGCAATCTGAGCCCACAATCGTGGGATGGCTTGGAGGATGCTCAGGTATTTCGCCTTCGCCGAAGCCGATCAAGGGCCGATGACGATTTCTTTGGTGACCGGACGATCGGTCGCAAATAGGCTTTCATCGTTGACCACCAGCTTTACGCCTTCTACAACCCATGCCCGCACGGGGCGGCGCCGGTCGAATCGAACGACCGCGAGACGTGCTTCCGCCAAGATTTGACGATCGTTGGAGACGGCTTCCTGCCTTCCAGCCAGGACGACGTACCGTTCGTCTCCTTGGCTGAGTCGGAACACGCCTTCGGGTTCCTCGCTGATATCCCCTTCTCCCTCGAATACCGCAACGGCAAAACGCGCGCTGTCCGTTTTGGTCGGCTTCTCAAAGGCAAACCCGGTGACTTCAGCACCGCAGTCGTTGGGTTGGCAGTCTCGTGGTAGCACTGCTGCCCAATGGCGTTGGGTCTTCACGTCGGTCAATTCGTCCGGACGGGCAAGCGCAAGGTGATAGACGTGTCTGCCTTTGAGTCTCACTGATCGGTCCGGCTCGACCTCCGTCTCCAGCGGCGTGTGGAAGTTCCACTGTGCCACATGGCCTCGGCCGCCTTCGATGCGATCAAGAATCAGAATTGGCCCCTCTTTCATCGCGACAATCTGCCGACGATGAATAATACCAAGCGATTCCTTGTAGCCCTCGTGATATGCGCTCACGTACCAGAGGCCGGGCAAATCGGCGAAGCAATCAAGTCGGCCGCCTGGCGCAGCGCCCTTCAATCTTGCGTAAGACTTGCCGTCGATGGACACGGTTTGGTGCGACATGGTGCTGTGGCAATAGCGATATGCCGGGTGGCGGTAGCTCCGCGGAGAACCGGCATGCGTGGCGATCAGTTCTCCGTTCATTTCCAGCAGAAACGACAACGCAACGGGGTACGCGTGCCCTGTGTTGGCCCAACCGTATTGAAAGACGAGATATCGGTCGTCGGGCTCCCAGCCCGTTCGCATCACGGCAAAGCCCGATTCCGCGAGGTGGGTGCTCAGGTAGTCCGGTGGCTTCGCAATCGAAAGAGCCGATGTCTTCAGCGGGGAGCACAGTTGGTAGACAGCAAAGGCGAGCGGTGCTTTCTGATTCGGCGCCTCGCCGCGTTCCCAAAATGGCGATGCAAGGAATGCGTGGTCAGGACGTTTGAAATGCACGGCGGAAACGAGCGAATAGACCGCGTGGTCCGTTGAAAACACGGCCGAGTGCAGTGGCGGTGTTTCGCCGGTCGGCATGACCAGCCGCGTGAGCCAATCGTAGGATCGTTCCAGGGCAACGCCGTTCTCGCCTCGGAGCAGCGGACTCGGTCGGCCGTTATGCTCGCTGGTCAGCGCGACGTACGTGGTGTCGCGCAGGCAAGTCTTATGGTATTGCGTACATAGCTCCCGGTGCCCGCCATCGGCAAAGAAGTCCTTGTGCAGGTGTTCCGCCATGATCGTTTCGGCACGCTCGCCCCACTTCGATGCATCTTTGAACTCGGGGAAGACCAAGCCGATGACTCCCAATCCCATCACGGCCGCGACCTGTTGGTTGCCTTTCCGATACGCCCGTTCCTGCCGCTCCAGAAATCGCGCGCTGGCGAGAAGTTGCCGCATCACTTTCACGTGTATGGCAGGAGTCAACGCCGGACTGTTGGCCATCGAATAGTAGTTATCCACCAGAATGCGCGACTGGATGCCCGGATAGTAGGCTCGGTAAATCGGATTGAACCCAAGTCCCCCCTGGAATTCGCAAATGGCATCTTGGCGGTCAAACCACGATTCGAAGATCCATGCGAACGTCTCGGCAAAACGCTCGTCGCCGGTCAGCAGATAGGCCCTTCCCAGCGGGTTCATGAACCATTGCGACCCAACAAGGCTGACGTAGCTGGTGTCTCTCTTCGGATTATGGAGCCAGTCGATGCTGCCACCGGGAATCTCACCTTCGATGGGTAGCCGCACAGCCGCGTGAGACAGATCACCCGTGGCCACACGTTCCGCCTCGCGCAGCATCGCATCCGCCACGGCGGGAAACTCCTTGTGGATGTAGGCAGGCCATTTGTCACGTTCAAAATGACAAGTCGGCTTAGTCCGTGCGGCAAAGTACTTTGCCCAAGCACCAGCCGCTGCCTCTCCATCCCCACCAGCTACAGCGGCCTTCAGGCCCGACAACTTCGGTCGGTCCAGATCGAGCGATTGCCACAACTCTTGTTCGGTCACGCGCACGGCTTCCGGTTGATCGCCGTGGGCCTCGGTAACGATCCCCAATATCAGCAGCAGAATGACCATTTGGCGCATGTCCTCAATCCTCCCTATCCGCTCACAGCGGCTGATGCATCATGGTGCGGCGTCCAGGCAGTGAATCGTGGCCTCCGCGTCCTGGACGACGATCTCCGCCAACTTGTCTCCGTCGACGTCCGCAATCGCCGGTAGGCTTAGCCTTGCCGGACCGTGCCACGTCCATAAGACTCGACCGGACGTCCGGTCGCCCGTGATGGCAACCAGATTACTGCCCGCCGGATAGATGATCTCGTCGCCGCCTTGACCGTCAATGTTGGCGGAGGCTACCTTCGGCCCGGTCGGATTCGGGGCCTGGAGCGACCAGAGTACGTGGCCGGTGTTCGCGTCGATCGCCCGTACGCCATCGCCGTATCCGGCCGAGGCGATTTCGAACGTCCCATCTCCGTCGAAATCGGCCAAGGCGTGTTTGCACCGAGTTGTTTCGCCCACGTTGCCTTTGCCGTCGCCTACGGGGTAGTCGATTCGTCCCAGACCATGCCACAGCGGATTGCCCTCCAGATCCAACAAGGCAAGGATGTAAGGCGAATCGAGAAGGACCTCTGGCTTATCATCGTCATTGAAGTCGTGGACTATCGGCTCGCCGTAGGCAGCCCAGGCAGGCAGCGTTTTGCGCGAGGCAAGCTCCTTGCCCGATCGAATCTTGCCGTCATGTCCATTGGCGATCCAGAAGCAGACAGGATACAGGCAGACCAGATCGTCTCGGCGATCAGCGTCCACGTCTGTGGCGGCGATCGGAATTCCGCCCCAGCCCCAACTGAACTGGCCGGGCACCGTGGCTTTGTCGTGTTTCCAAAGCGTGGCCGCGTTTCGGCCGTCGATAAGCTCTCCCGCGTCCGAGTGCATAAGCCCCCGTCGCGTGCTGACGACCAGGTCGACCGAATCAGGATCGCGAAACCGGCCGGGCCACCAGAACGTGAGTGCGCCAACGTTCCAGGCAGGCATGGCCCCGGGAATCTGCTCGAACTCTCTCTGCCACATGGTTGTGCCGTCGCCGCGATAGGCTACCAACACCGCGTGGCCGGCGGTTGCCCGATCGCCGGCGATCACCTCGCATCCGCCATCCCCGTCCAAGTCCGCGGCCAACAGCCCAAGCGTCCGCGAGCCATCGCGCATGCCTCGTCCTGGATGCTGCCAACGGAGTGTTGGAGCGCTCTCACGATCCCGCGGCGGCGAGATTGCAGCAACCTTCCGCCCAGGCCCTTCGACAATCACGGACACACCTTCATTGGGGCGAAGCTCGGCCGCGATGGGCATCGACACGTCGATACCCAACTCGCGGTTCTCTTGGATACGAGGGCGCACTGATCGCCCAGTCAAATCAGCGACCTCGTGGGCTCCCAGCCTGACACGTACCAGCGCCCGTGTCTGGCTGTCCCTTTCAGTTCGCTCCAAACAGACGGCTTCTGTGCCCTCGGGCAGCCCACTGATCTCCCAGAGCGATTCCACTTGGTTGTCGGCACCCGTTCGCATGGCCGAAAGTGAGACTCTCCCAGAGTCATCGTCGTCGCGAGATGAAACGAGAAACGCCGGTCGTTCCCCTTCGTCTAGCAAAACGTGCCGCATCCCCTGGGATGCAGTGGTCGACCAAGTCTTACCGAGTTGCGGCAAATCGGCGCTACACCAAGCGGCGTCTTGTCGCGACCACCGGACGGTTGGCCTTCCGTCCGTCAGCGAGATCAGTTCGATGTGCCCGCAGCTATGCACAACAACGCCGTTGGTGCTGACCACGAACAGCTCGGCTGCCCCGTTGTCATCGACATCGCCCGTCCCTTGAACGAAACGGCGAGGCAAGTCGCAAACAGACTCGCCGGTGGCTGCATCCAATACCACAACGTGCCACTGGCCATCTCCTGTATCATTGAACAGGTTCACGACAATCTCCGGTCGCTGATCGCCAGTTACGTCGGCCAGCGGACGCGGCCCAACCTGAGGCCACTTCTTGCGGCGGTCGATATCCTGTTCGATGTCGCGCCGCCATTTCACGCTGAGACGTTCTGCTTCGAGCCGCGTCGGGTCAAACTCCAATACGTCAATATGGCTCTGGAAGTCGCCAATGGTGACAAGTTCCATCTGCCCGTCGACGTCAACGTCGGCCAAGCCGAACCATCCGTAGGGGCGACACGAATGATAACGCAACTCGGTTTCCTTTCGCCCGGACGTACCTTCGAAGATCATCACGCGGTAATGGGCGGCTACGCAGATTTCCTGTACACCGTCGCCGTCGATGTCAAACACGATGTTCAACGGGTTGAACATCACAGCCTCCGGAGGGTCCGTTTGCCAGATGCGACGTGGTTGATCAAAACCCTTGTCATAGGCGAACAATTGAAGCCGGCATACCTTCTGGTCGGTCCAAGTGTGACTCCAGCTCACGCGCTGCCAACCGGCCACGTCGGGCAGAATCTTGGCCCACCGCTCGTGAAAGGACTCTCGGACCGGCCGTACCGTCCCTGTGCCATCGAGATCAATCTGCCGCGAGCCGCTCGGAACGTTCATGTGCGGGCCCGGCTCGGCCGCGGTGTCCGCAGACAACCGTAGACGATGCTCGCCAGAGTCAGGTGTCAACTCGACCAGCAACTCGCGGCCAGCCAGCGAATACGACCATGAAACGTGCGGCTCCTTGATTTCGCCGGAGATCGGGGAGCGTCCCGTCAGAGCGGGATCGTGGCCGTACCGTGACCAATCCTGAGCCGTCGTTCGAATCTCGACGGCAGACACCGACACTGCCAGCGCGAACAGAAACCATCCGTTTCTAAACAAGCTACCCATGTCTAGCCCTTTTGCTCTGATAGGCAAACCAACTTCTGTACAGGTCTTTCCGGATCGCGTTTCCCGTGTTGTTAGTATTACACTTCGTCGATCATGGGGAGGGCGAGGCTCCAGCCGAGCCGTACGTCGGTGGTGGAAATCGGCTCAGCAGGAGCTTCGCCCTCCCAAACACGCTCCCACCAAAGCCCTCCGACAGAGCCTAGCGTTCGCTTGCCATCCCAAAGCACATCATTCGCCCGTCTTGCATCGAAAGGTAGAGTCTTCCTGCTGCTGCCGCGATACCTTCGGCTGCCGGTGGGGCGTCCAGCGCGTGCTCGCAAACCAGATTGCCGGTGGTCGTTTCCACGGCCCACAATTTGCCGCCCGGTGATCGGCGGAAGCGATCCATGGATCCAGCGGCAAACAACGCATCGCCAGCGGTGATCATTGCTTCTATCTGGAAAGTCGTGGGTACGTCACAAGACCACAGCACCCGATCACCTTCCCATGCAATCAGCTCGCCTCCGAATTCCGTATCGGGATCCTTCACCTTCGACCAGTGGATATATTTGAAGCGGTATCCGTAGACTCGTTTTCGATCTGCAGACGCAATCAGGAGTTGACCTTCGTGCGGTCCGTAGCCTTGTTTGATTCGCATCCAATGGCTCGCGGTGTCGTTGACCGAAAGCACATGCCAGGAGCGATCGAGCACGCGATTCGACCCGCCCCACCATCCACGAATCTTGTCTCCGTAGTCCCATTTGAAGCCCGGCGAATATCGCTCGCGAAGCATTTCGCCGGTGTCCGCATCAAGACGGAATCCCGCCGATCCACCGCCCGCCATGCGAATCGTACGGTCGTCGCTTACGAGGATATCACTCACAGCGGTCGCGCACCGTTTGGACCAGTGGATCTCGCCGGTCAGTGGATCAACGGAGAAAGCATGAGTGCCTTCATCGACCGACGAAGACCGACCTGCAACGAAGTAGGCCCTTCCCTCTTTGATTAAAACGCCGCCCACAACCGGCCACGCCGATTCCACCTGCCCAAAAGCAACGATTCGACGGTCGTTGGGTGCGGCGCGCATCCGCCAAGCCAACTTGCCATCACTGGCGCGGACGCAGTATACCCGGCCATCGTAGGCTCCGAATAAGCAGCGTCCTCGAAGAACCGTCGGTGGCGTGTCGATGCGAGCCCCAGCCGTGAAACTCCATTGACGCTTGCCGGATTCGGCGTCCAGTGCGACTATTTGGTGAGTGTCCCTTGTCGCCACGTACACAAGACCGTCCGCGACCGTCGGGGCTGTCAACAAATCGACACCCAAGGGATTGGCCACCCAGTCGCTGCCCAGCACGGAACTAGGAAGCGGCTGGGTTTCCACAGTCGCCTGCCATAGCAGACGAAGATCTGGTGATACTCGCTGCGTCGTGCTGCCGGTGCGCGCCGCGTCGTGTCGAAACGTCGGCCATGCGTCGTCCGTCGATGCATCGGACGGCCCCAGAGTATCCGCGTACGCTTCGCCCTCTTCCAGCAATGGACCGGTGTCTCGCTTGGCTTGGTCACTCGGGGCAAATGCCAAGAATCCACGAAGGGACTCACGAACGCATTTACATCCGTGTGGCTGCGTGTAAAGCATCCCATTGGCGACGATCACGCCCGCCCGACATCCATGACGGCCGCCTCGAAACGAGGAAACCGCGCCATCCCGCCAGTCGATGAAGTTCAGCGGTCGGGTGCCGATCAAGTACCGATCGGTGGCGATGTCGCGAACGCAGCCGCCGCAGAATCCGCCCTGGATCACCACATTGCGCCGCGGCTCGCCGCTGGTCAAATCGCGTCCCACAAGCTCCGCCTTTCCCTGGCGGTGCCATAGTACGCCGTCCACGTACCACACGGCGGTCGGCCAAATCGCACGCGATGATTGGTATTCGGTGCTCCACTGCAGTCGTCCCGTCGTCGCATCGAACGCAGCAATGCCGTTGTGGCCAATCTGCCAATTGCGTTCCCACACGAAAACGACGATTCCGGCTGCGGCAAGAAGCAGCCGCTTCTTTCGGCCATCGAATTCGCCGAGTTCTGCTCGCCATCTGATCTTGCCGTCGGCCAGCGACAGGCAAACAAGTTCCCGGGGCTGATCCGTACAGAAATAGACCGCCCTATTATGAACAATCAGATCCCGGGCATCGGCCTCGTGCTTCCAGAGCATCTCTCCCGTCGACGCGTCGAACGCCGACATGACAGTCTGCTCCGCAAGTACCAGCGTTCCGTCGTACAGCGCCAACGCACTGGCAGGCCCCGCCTTTTGCTCGTACGTCCTTCGTGTCCGTCCGCTGGTAGGATCCAACTCCACCAATTCGTCTTTCAGGACGGCATACAGTGCGTCAGAAGTTGCGATGATCGCATCCCCGAATTCTTGTCCGTCGCGTCGCATCGCTTGGTCGATTGGCCGGCTCCAAAGAAGCAGCCCGTTGTAGGCATCTCGAGCTGTTAGGAACCAGGACTGGTTCCGCTCTTGAGGCGTCTTTCGGAAGTTCGATACCTCGTTTAACGTCACGTTGAACAACCGGCCGCCTGCGGCAACCGTTCCGCCGTTGCTTACCTGATAGCCCGTACCCAACGGCCACGCTGGACCGGCAATCCAGCGCAAACCGACCAGCGGACCGACAGCCGTGTCGGACGATACACAATTGCCGCCAGCATCGTGCGACCGATGCGTCCAATCATCCATGGTGTTCGGACGAGGCTTTCGGAATCGTGCCCAGACGCCGTGGGACTCTCGGATCTCGATGGGTTGGATTCCTGCTCCGCCAAACAGGCTGGGAAGCTCGTCTTTCGAGAGCCGGGAGTTCTCAAGAATTCCGGGAACAGCGCCTTGGCCAAGGACAGCGATCCCTTCAGGGCACAATACGCGAAGCACCTCGCGGACGGACAGCCCTGCTTTGAGCAACCGAGGCAAATCGTGGACCACGACGAGATTGGCCAGATTGTCAGCATATGGCAGCGGATGAATGTCCGAGCGATCGACCGATGCTCGGCCGCACAGGCCGGCGCTTCGCAGCGTCTGCCTCGCCTGAGTGGCCTCTGCGTCGTCCAGTGCCAAACCATGAACGAGCCACTGGCCACTGCGAGCTAACTCGGCAGCTAATGAACCGTCGCCGCAACCAATGTGAACGCACAAGCCGCTTTCTCTGTCGCCACTGTCCAGCATCTCCGCTACGAGCTTTTTGTACCGACGCGGTGTGGACTCCTGATCTGCATAGAGGCCGCTTTGGGTTCCCACGTACAGCGCAACTGACAGAACGGCCAAAACCGATGCGGGCTTCCACTTTGGTAAGGCTAACCGCAAGAGCATATCGAGCAGCCCTCGACAATACAAATTCGGAATTCACTTCGCCCGCTGGAGCTTCACCAGATTCAGCACGCTGGCCGGCGGCAGGGGCGGCTTTCTTGGCCGGTCATAGTGCGCTCCGAGCGTCTCCCATCGCAAGACGTACTTCGTTTCCGGCTCGCTCGGTTCGCCCAAATCGTGCGCAAGCCTGACGCCGATCCCTTCGAAAGCGATCGTCGGCTTGGTTAGATCCTTCGGGAAGTCGGTAGAAGCTGCGATATCTCGTTCTACCGGTAGGAGTGTCCCCTCATCCAGGACAACCCGGCCCGATCCGTAGTCGCGGTGCCTGTACGAAATATCGAATACGCCTGGTGCCGGTCTGCTGAGCCCGGAGATCCGAATCCCAATGAAAGGCATGGCGCCTCGACCGGCAAACGCGATGTTCTTGTTCCATTTGGTGATCGGATGGCTTTGCCACTGTCCGCCTTCGAATCGTGTCACGTAAATCTGCATGTGGCCGTCTTCATCGGATTTATGGTAGGAGATGATTGGACGGCAGGCGGAGTCGAAAGCCAATCGTTCGCAGCCGTTAATGATACCGCCTCCAGATGGCACTGGATCGACACACAGCTTGGACTGTTCAAGCGTCAAAGGCAGATCGACCGCATCACCCGCAGCGGTTTCCCAGTGCTTCAGGTCGCGGCTTCGCGCGTAAGACAAATGGTGATTCGTCGCACAGTCCGGAGTATCCCGCCAGACCCAGATGACGTGGAACAGGCCGCCCGGCCCCTTGATCGGTCCGTGGGGATATGCGTTGCGTTTGCCTTCGCCCTCGAACAGCGGCGTGTCCAGAAAACGGGTCCAGGTTTTCGAGTTGACGTCGTAGCCGTTGTAGAACCGCCTGCCGTTCCCGCTGCCGCCGGAGCGGTAGGTGAATAGCAGATTGCCGTCCGCGTCATTTAGAAATCGCGGATAGGTACACCGCTGTTCCTCTCGACCGGTCATCGCGTGACGTTCGAACGTCGCGATATCGCCCGGCTTCTGAGTGCGGAAATAGATCAACGGCACACAGTGCATATTGCCCGACAAGTGAATATGCCCCGCCGAATCAACGGCCATGGTTACGTAGTTATGGCTGTCCCAACCGATCTTGCTCGGAATGACCGCTTTCTGCCATTCTCGGTCGCCGATACCCCGCCGCGCGACGATCATCTGATGCTTCTCGTCGTAGTAGGCCACGTACTGCTGGCCCTCGTGCGTCAGTAAGCAGAATCCAACCGGAAACCACGAAGGCACCGCGTCAATTTCGAGTGTTTCGACGACGCGGTACGTGGCGGCTGGAAGTTGGCCAGTGTGACTAGCGAGCGACGACGAGAAAGCCACAACGAGAACGTACGTACGAAACAGATACTTCATGGTGAGCCTCGGCGATGTAGTTCGACACGAATCGGGAAAAGGCAACGGCGCGCATTGTACCAGCGCAGCCGACTGGTAAAGTAGATGGCGCACCGAGTGGGGTCCGGTCCGTTTCCAACCTATTTCGGAGGTAGACCACCATGTCGCGGCTGACATCCGTGTCTCTGTTGAGCGTGCTACTGTGGACAGCAACGCCTGATATCACTGCCGCATCGGACCAAGAAACGCGACAGGTTTGCCCGTCGCATGACCGTCCCTACTTCATGCCACGTGAAGAGCGACATCGGATTCAGACTCTCGTGCGCAAGGAGCCGTGGGCAAAGGCGGAATACGAGCGAATTCGCGCGGAAGCTGAAAAAGGGAACGGTTTCTGGGCCGGATTCCTGTATGCCCTCGACGGGGATGCGGGGCAGCTTGACACTGCCCGGAAGTATCTCATGGGGGCCATCGGGCCAGAGTCCTGGAACGTGCGACATTACTCCAAACTGATGGCCGATCCCGTTCACTTCAAGGCCGGAGCGCCCCATCTGGGTCCGGTCTACTACCATCTCGACTACCGGCCGTTTGTGGTTTTCGACTGGGTGTATCGCGGACTTAGTGACGACGATCGCAAGCTGTTCACACGCGGCATCGAGGTCTATGCCCAGTATCGTATGCGGGCTATGGATCGCTGGTACCAGACGCCCAACTTGGTATTCAAGCCCACGTTCATGGTTGCCATGGCGGGACTCAGCGTGCAAGACGAAGAGATGCTGCGGTGGGGACTGTTCCGCACGAAGCCTCACGGCAAACGCCTGGGCGGGTATTTTCCGGTGCTCGACTACATGCTCCGCGACGGCGGCCCGTGGCACGAGGCGACCATCTACCCCATAGCCCACGAAGACCTCTGGTGCATGTCGATCCTGTCACGTTATGGAAAACTCTATGACGGCCGCGACTGGTTCGCCATGACAGCGCCCGGCGGTGGCAGTCCCAAAGGACTGATGGACTACTACATCGACACGGCCTATCCGATCGAACGGACCGGTCACGGCGCCGGACAGATCCGCGTGGCCACGTGCGGAGACGGTGCGACCAGTTGCGGTAGCGATCTGTTTCTGGTCAACCCAGCCGGCGATGGGCTGAACGCCGAGAAAGCACTTGTCGCGGCATACAACGCGTGCGGCGACCCGCGCTATGCCGGCTTCGTGCGAATGATCAAAGACTACCAGCCAAACCTGTGGGACCGGCGTCCCGTGCCGGATGAGGCCGAATTGCCCTCGGCTCCTTCGAAGATCTGGCCTACGTACGGTCTGGCCATGCTCCGCTCGGACGAATCGCCCAACTACTGGACCAGCGGTCGAGCGATCGCCGTCTTTCAGTTGATGTCACAGGGATACGGCCACGATCACCGCGACAAGTTTGCCATCATGTTGCACGGAGCAGGGCGGCTGCTCTATCCGGACTACAACGCCATTCAGTACGAAAGCTCGGCTATCGGCTGGACACGTCATACGTGCTCGCACAACACGCTGATCGTCGACGAGCAGGACACGGCCAACGCCCAGCCCACAGCTATCCGCCACGAGTTTTCGCCGGAGGTGAAATACCTGGCCACTTCGGCAGAAGAGGTGTTCGAAGGCGTCGAGCAGACGCGTGTGCTGCTATTGACCGGAGAATACCTACTCGACGCATTCCATGCCCGAAGCGAGTTGCCGCACACGTACGATTACATGCTGCATTGCCTCGGCGAAGCAAAATCGTCGGGCGGAGACTTCCGTCCGGCAGCTAGCTTGATGGCGCGTTACTGGGTGATCGAAAACAAACGGGCAATAACCACCGACCAACCGTGGTCGTTCGATTTCGTGAATAAAGACGCGCCCGACAGCCGCCCGGGCAACTACGGCGCGCAATGGTACGACCACACTGCAAACGTTCGTGTTTCGATGGCAGCCGAACCGGAGACCCAGGTGGTGCACGGAATCTGGGGTAAGCAGTACGAGAAACTTGTCGCCGAGCGATACAAGGACAAGAAGAAACTGAGTCTTTTGTCGTCGCTGGTGGTCCGCCGCGACCAACGTCCGCAGGCCGTGTTTATTGCCACTCACGAGCCGTATGCAAACCAGCAGCGCCCGCGAATCCGGCGAGTCATCAAGCTCGCCCAGAGCGACGATGCCGCGTTGGTACGAGTGGAGGCAGATCAATTCACCGACTACGCCGCCGTATCGTTTGGCCCGCAGCCAACGCGGCCGGTTCACGTGCTCAGCGACGGCAAGGCCACCATTCAATTCCGCGACTACGCGTACGTGCGAGTGGATCGCGGCGGCCGAATGGCAGCGCGCGGCGACGTGCTGGGGTTGCGGATTCCTGGGGCCCGAGGGCCGTTCGTTTTGGATGGCGAGCAGGTGCCAGCGGCGCAACTGAGCGGTGCGTTGGTGTACTTGACTGCTGAGGCAACTGCCGCGCCGGAAGCGGAGCCCCTATGTCCGCTAAAGGTAATTCCCGCGCCTCGGCAACTTCGTGTGTGGACACGAGATCACAAACCGGTCAGGTTTTCTGTCAGAAATGTAATGCGCAAGCCGGTAACTGGTCGGATCGAGTTCGTTTTTCCGGAAGGCATCACGGTTGATCCGGCGTCGCCGGAATTCGGTCCTGTCGGTCCAGGCAAGACGGCGACGGCAGCGGCCGAGTTCCACATATTCGATCCACAACCGGGGAAACTGACGATTCCGTATCGCGTAGTCTACCGCGAGGAGGACTCTGCGGACGAAATCCGCACGCAGGCACAGCCACTTGTAGCCTACGCAGGCCCAACTTTGGAGCAACGGTTTCAGTTTCCCAATCTACCCGTCTACCAAGCCGTGACTTCATGGTACACGGCCCAGATGCGCATGGCAGACGGCGCGTGTATCTATCTGGCCGACGATTCCGACCGAGTGAGACTGGATGGCGAGCCCTTGTTCCTGCTGTCCGA
>CAZURK010000312.1:0-17638 GCA_964623055.1 uncultured Pirellulaceae bacterium | reverse complement strand
TCTTCGCGTCTGAAGAACTTCATGGCCTCGGCGTCGTCGACGTGTTGGGTCTTCGGATCTACGTTCAGCGTTCTCCCGCCGGTTCGGCAACTCATCGTGGCGTAGTGAAGCGTCAGATGGCTGTGATGGCCAATTTCGATGTCGGCGTTTGGCTTCTCACGGCTACGGATGCATTGAACGAAGTTCTCCTGATGCGGCGCATCCGGAAAGCGGCCAAACATCTGGTCTTTGACGACGGGCTGCCGATCTTTGGTACGAACGAAGACCTGCCATCCGCCACCCATGCGGCCCACGTTCATCACGCCCTTATCGCCGTAGATGTCGATCCGAGTGGCGACTTGCGGCCAGTAGGGAAACATGTCGCCGTTGCGGACGCCGGAGTCGATCTTGAGCATGTAAGGCGTGTAAAGGGTCAGTTCCAGAGTGACCACCAGGTCGTTGTCGTAGGTGAAAGTGGCCATTTGGGTGTCGGGCGTGTCAGCCGCGCCCTCCGTATTGAACCGACCGCCTGAACAGTAGACCTGCTTGGGAAGATCGAAACCGACAATCATACGGGCCTGGTCGAACTGGTGGGCCCCATCGTTACCCAAGTCGCCGATGCAGTAACGCCACAGGTGGTGCCAATGATAGCGCAACGTGAAGTTGTACTCGTGTTCCGGCGCTGGGCCGTTCCACATGTCCCAATCGAGGCCCTTGGGTGTGGGTTCGTTTTCTCGCATCGCGAAGTTGGACCAGAGCTTCTGGTTCAGCACGCGCACAAAATGTACTCTGCCCAACTTGCCGTCGGCGATGTACTGTCGGGCGGCCATGTTGTACGGGGCGCTGCGGTTTTGGGTGCCGACTTGGACCACCCGGTTGTATTTTCGGGCCGCCTTGACCATCTGCTGGCCTTCCCACGCGTTGTGGCACAGCGGTTTCTCGACAAACACATCTTTGCCGGCCTGGCAGCCCCAGACTGTTGCGGGTGCATGCCAGTGCGTGGGCGTCGCGATCACGATCGCGTCGACTGACGTATCGTCGAGCATCTTGCGGAAGTCCTGTTCCCCTTTCGGCGCTTTACCATCCTGGCAATCCGCAATCGTCTTGGTGTGCTTGTCGATCATGTTCGTGTCGACGTCGCAGATGTAAGCAATTTCACAGTCATCGCGCGAGGCGAAACCTCGGGCCAACGCTGGCCCGCGGCTGCGACAGCCAACGATGGACATAACGACCTTGTCGTTGGCCGGTGCCGCTCGCACAGACTGCGGGTTGTTCAGGACTGCAAGTCCAGCACCCAAGCCCAGCGCGCTGGTTTTCGATCGATCAAGAAACTTCCTGCGATTCATCTTGGTCATGACGGATGCTCCTCCCGATGAAATCGACTGCTCATACAATGAACAGAGGTGATTGTAGTCTGCGAGCAGCCTGCATGCACGTGACCGAGAATCCCGTCCGCAGGTTTCTGGGCCGACAAGCTTGTCTTGGAAGGCGGATGGGCTTATGGTGTGAGCGAAATGTGGCTAACAACACAATCCCCTGACTGACGAAGGTGGTTGACCATGAATCTGGCTATTCCAACATGGATTGCGGGCCTGCTGGCCGGCGGAATGGGCGTGGCTCTGCTGGGCAGTGTGATGATTGTCTTGGCACAACGGCTCAAGATGGACGAGGCCCGCGTGGGAGGGCTCGTGTCGATGTTCGGCTTCGCCATGATCCCCGTGATGCTGGCGATGGGGTTTCTGACCGATCTGCTCGACAAACAGATCGTGGTCGTCACCGGCTCATTTCTTATGGTTGCCAGCCTGCTGGTGCTGGCTCGGTCGACCAAGTATTGGTCGGCGCTGTTGGCCGTGCTCCTGCTCAGCGCGGGTTGGTCGGCTTTGGTGAACGTACTGAACGTTCTGATGCAAGCCGCGTTTGGCGGGACCGAGACCTATGCCATGAATTTGGGCAACTTCTTCTTCGGACTCGGTGCTTTTTTGACTCCGCTGGTGATTGCGTTGCTTCTGAAGCGTGCAGGCTTCGTACCGGCATTGCTCGTGTTGGCTGCGTTGGCCCTGGTATCGGGTGTGCTGGCGCTGGGCGTAGATTTCGAAGTGTTTGCAGCGGGAAGCGGCGAAAAGCCAGCCGCGGAACCGGCGGAGGCGGCTCCCAGCGTCAGCTTGTTGCTGGTCGACAAGATCATGTGGCTGACAGCATTGGCACTGCTGTTCTACGCTCCCATGGAAGCCACTATGGCTGCCTGGGCCACGACCTATTTGGGCGACAAGGGCATGTCCGAAGGGCGGGCAGCCACGCTGTTGTCCGGGTTCTGGCTGGCGTTCATGTGCTCGCGTCTTGCAACGGCCCTGCTGGTCTGGAAATTCCCCTTGCCGGCTGGCGGCGATACGGTTTTGATTATCGGCCTGTCCATATTGTGTCTCCTGGTGTGGGCAGGCGCGGTGTTCAGCCCCAGCCGCGCCATGGCCGGCGCGATGGTCGTACTGGCAGGACTTGTGTTCGGGCCGACCTTCCCGACAATCATTGGAGTTCTCATGGGCCACGTCAAAGCCGACATCAGTCCGGACCTGGGCGGCCGCGCGGTCGGCTTGTTCTTCGCCGTCGGCGGAATCGGCTGGTCGGTGATTCCGATGCTGATTGGCGCCTACGCCCGCAAGACCAGCGTCCAGCGAGCATTTCTGATTGCCGTTGCGGCTGGTGTTGGCCTGATCGTGGTGGCGCTGGCACTGCACTTCACGCCTGCCGGCTGAGTCCGGATCGGCAGCGTTACGAGGGAGTCACTTATGTCGCGTGAGAGAAGTCACGAGATCTTTGCCCGAGCCCAACAACTTATGCCTGGCGGCGTGAATAGTCCGGCAAGGGCTTTTGGCGCGGTGGGCGGCGAACCAGTCGTGTTTGCCGGCGCCGAAGGAGCGTATCTGTACGATGTGGACGGCAAGCGCTACATCGACTACATCGGCTCGTGGGGCCCGATGATTCTTGGGCATCGCCATCCGAAGGTCGTCGAAGCGATCCACGAGGCAGTTGATCGTGGCACAAGCTTCGGCGCACCTACCGAGGCCGAGAACGAGTTGGCCGAGCTTATCATCGAGGCGGTGCCGTCGGTCGAGAAGGTTCGTCTGGTCAACTCTGGCACCGAAGCCACAATGAGTGCGATTCGGCTGGCCCGCGGACACACCGGTCGAGACGTCATCGTGAAGTTTGCGGGCAACTACCACGGTCACGTCGATAGCCTGTTGGTCGCCGCCGGCAGTTCAGCCGCCACGCTGGCCGTGCCCGACTCGCCAGGCGTCACGGTCGGCACCAGCGCGGATACGCTGATCCTGAAATACAACGATGTCGACGACGTACAGGCGGCCTTCGACGAACACGGTGCGCGCATCGCTGGCGTCATCCTGGAACCTGTCGTCGGTAACATGGGCTGCGTCAAGCCCACGCAAGAGTTCCTTCAGGCACTGCGCGACGTGACGAGCAATGCTGGTGCTCTGCTGATCTTCGACGAGGTGATGACGGGCTTCCGAGTGGCGTACGGGGGAGCCCAATCGGTTTTCGGGGTCACGCCGGACCTAACAACGTTGGGCAAGATTGTTGGCGGTGGAATGCCGATCGGCGCCTACGGCGGTAAAGCGGAAATCATGGACAGCGTCTTACCGGCAGGCAAGGTCTTCCAAGCAGGCACCCTGAGCGGCAATCCGGTGGCGACTGCATCGGGGATCGCCACGTTGAAGGTGCTGCGAGACGAATCGCCGTACGAGCACCTGGAAGAACTTGGGGCGAGACTCGCAGTCGGTTTGGACGACGCCGCCACCGACGCCGGAATCCCCCACACCGTTGCCCGAGTCGGCAGCATGATGACCTTGTTCTTCAACCCGGATTCGGTTACCGATTGGGACGTGGCCACTACGTGCGACAAAGAACGCTTTGCCAAGTATTTCTGGGGGCTGATCGAACGCGGCGTCTACATGCCGTGCAGTCAGTACGAAGCCCTCTTCCTCTCCGCCGCCCACAGCGAAGCGGATATCGACGCCACGATCGCCGCTGCCAAGGAAGTGTTGAGCGGTCTCAGCTAAAGCCTCTTCATATCCCCATCTGGCCAAGCCCGTCGACCAGACGACTGATGATACCAGTCAACGTCGGATGAGAACCCTCGAACTCGTGCGTGGCGTCGTTCAACCGATCCATCAAGGACTCGGCCTCCAACTCGGTTGTCTCATCCGGGTTCAACGCCGCTTGGATCTCGCGCAGCGCTTCTTCCAGTACCTCGCACGTCTCGTCGTCCAACGTTTCCAGCGATCGCAGTTCTTCCTCAAGTTCCGCGACCGTTGCCTTCAGCTTTTCCATGTGCTCGGACATTTCGCATTCCTCTTCGGGCACGTCCCACATGAGCATGTCTGCCTAAGTTGCTCTCTCCCATTTTAGGCGAAAACGGCGATCGATTGGAGATACTTCTGCGTGTTCATCTTGCTTTGCGCTTGCCGCCTCGGTATGCTAGCGTCGCATGCAGAAATCATGGAAAGGACGCCGAAAGACGAGGATCTCCGGCGTCTTGAGAAGTTTTTTTCAGTTAGTTGTTGACGGACTCCGAAAAAACTGTAAACTGCTCCGCTGCCCTACATGTTGTGGCGAGTCGATTTGCCGCATACAATATATGGGGTAAGTGTCATCGTTTTACTGCCAATTGATGGCAAGCCAAGTTTCTCTCTCTTTTCAATAATCTGTTCGGTCGAAAGGGAAATCGGCCCGACATAAGTGCTGTACTTATGTATACTACCGATCGGTGATTTCGAGTTTTCGACGGAACGACTAGCCAGCAGAAGGAGCTGACCATGGCCACTGTTGCGGAACCGCGTAACACTCAGTCGTCTTCTCCTGATACCCTCGATTCCGCGGAGCGGAGCGGCGGGTTACAGATCGCCCCGGTCTTCTGCCCCGAGGATGTTTCTGATCCTTTTGAGACGGTCCAGTGGGAGGTTCGATCGGCGGCAATCAAAGACGAGAACGGCGATGCGCTGTTCGAGCAGACCGATTGCGAGATCCCGGCTGATTGGAGCCAGTTGGCGACCAACGTGGTCGTTAGCAAGTACTTCTATGGCGAAACCGGCACGGACGAACGCGAACGCAGTGTGCGGGAGTTGATCCATCGGGTCACGCGTACCATCGCGGACTGGGGTAAGGCCGACGGTTACTTCGCGTCGGAAGAGGACGGTGAACGGTTCTATCGGGAACTCAGTTGGCTGTGCCTCCATCAGCACGGAGCCTTCAATTCGCCCGTCTGGTTCAATGTCGGTTTGCACCACCAATACAAGATCACGGGTGACAAGTGCAACTGGCACTACGACCTAGAGACGCAACGGGCCGTACAGCCAGAGAATCCGTATGAGTTTCCCCAAGGGTCGGCATGCTTTATCCAGAGCGTCGGCGACAACATGGAAGACATCATGCGGCTGGCGACCAGCGAGGCCCTGCTGTTCAAATTCGGCTCGGGAACAGGGACCGACGTTTCGACACTTCGTTCGAACCGCGAGAAGCTCTCCGGAGGCGGCCGGCCGTCGGGCCCATTGTCTTTCATGCGCGTCTACGACCAGATCGCGGCGGTCGTTAAATCGGGCGGCAAGACCCGTCGAGCCGCTAAGATGCAGTCGATCAAGGTCTGGCATCCCGATGTACTGGAATTCATCGAGTGCAAATGGAAAGAAGAGAAGAAAGCGCACACGCTGATCGCTAGCGGCAAGTACGAGGCCAATTTCAACGGCGAGGCCTACAGTTCGATTCTCTTCCAAAACGCCAATCTCTCGGTCCGTGTTACCGACGAGTTCATGGAAACGGTCGAAAAGGGCGGCAACTGGTCGACGCGTTGGGTTTCCGGCTTGGCGACCGGTGACCCGCCATCGTACGAGGCCCGCTGGTTGCTCGACCGGATGGCCGACTGTGCATGGCACTGCGGCGATCCGGGCGTGCAGTACGACACCACGATCAACCAATGGCACACCTGCCCGAACTCCGGACGCATCAACGCCAGCAACCCATGCAGCGAGTACATGTTCCTGGACGATACGGCGTGCAATCTTGCCAGCATCAATCTGATGAAATTCCGTCGCGAGGACGGCACGTTTGACGTGGAACGATTCAAGGCGACGTGCCGCGTCTTCTTCATCGCCCAGGAGATTCTGGTCGATCACGCAAGTTACCCCACGGACCGGATTGCCGAGAACAGTCACCAATATCGCCCGTTGGGGTTGGGATACTCGAACCTGGGCGGTTTGCTGATGGCCAGCGGCTTGCCGTATGATTCGGCCGCAGCGCGTGGCGTGTGCGGCTCGATCACCGCATTGCTCACCGGCACCGCCTACTTGACCAGCGCGGAGATGGCCGGCGTCGTTGGGCCGTTCGATGGTTTTGCAGACAATCGTGAACCCATGTTGCGCGTGATGCGGATGCATCGTGATGCTGCAGAGGAAATCGACGACGCGGGACCGGAATATTTGAAGGACGCCGCCTACAGCGTGTGGGATCAGGTGTTAGCGGTTGGCCGGAAGAACGGTTTTCGCAACGCCCAGGCTACCGTGCTGGCGCCGACCGGGACGATCAGCTTTATGATGGACTGCGATACCACGGGGATCGAACCGGATATTGCTTTGGTCAAGTATAAGCAACTGGCTGGCGGCGGCATGTTGAAGATTGTGAACAACACCGTTCCGCTGGCGCTCAAGTCGCTTGGCTATGATCAGCCGCAGATCGAGGGAATCAAGGCGTACATCAACGAGAACGAAACGATCGAAGGCGCTGCGGATGTGGAAGAAGAGCATTTGCCGGTCTTCGACTGCGCCTTTAAACCAGCCGAGGGCACGCGGAGCATCGCCTGGAAGGCTCATGTACGCATGATGGCGGCGGCTCAGCCGTTCCTGTCCGGTGCGATTTCCAAAACGGTGAATATGCCCAACGAGACCACCCAGGAAGAAATCGCCGACGCGTACATGTGGGGCTGGAAGATGGGCTTGAAGGCTCTGGCCATCTACCGGGACGGTTCGAAGCAGAGCCAACCGCTGTCGACGAAGGCGGAAACGGAGAAGGCCGAAGAGAAGAGGAAGGTCGTTTTCAAGCCTCGACGTGAACGATTGCCGGACACACGCCAGTCGATCACTCACAAGTTCAACGTGGGGGGACACGAGGGCTATATCAGTGTGGGCCTCTACCCGGACGGTAGGCCGGGCGAATTGTTCATTACGATGGCCAAAGAGGGCAGCACAATCGGCGGCTTGATGGACTGCTTCGGGACGGCGATTTCGATCTGCCTGCAGTATGGCGTGCCGTTGGAGGTGCTAGTCAACAAGTTCTCGCATACGCGTTTTGAACCGCTGGGCCACACCAAGCACCCGGACATCCGGATCGCCAAGAGCGTCGTTGATTACATCTTCCGTTGGCTGGGCATCACGTTCCTTGAGGGCTATCGCGAAGCCTGCAATGGGCTGCCGGTCAACGGGGAGGCCAAGTCGGACGATTCGGCGAAGCCGGACAAGACGAAGGAGGCCGAGACGAAAACCGAGAGCGCCGAGGGCGATTCGTCGGCCAACGGTCTGGAAAAAGCTGCCAGAACGGGCAACGGCGAAGTGGACCTTGACTTGCTGGAACGCGCGGGCGTGGCCGCGAAAGTGGATGGGAATGGTGCGCCGATGACCAGCCTCAGCGACCAGTTCGCCCGTTTCCAAAGCGATGCGCCGGCGTGCGAGAACTGTGGATCCATTACGGTACGCAACGGCAACTGCTACCTGTGCCACAACTGCGGCAACAGCATGGGCTGCTCTTGAGTTGCTGCGTGTGCCAGCGGCTGAATGAGTAGTCGGTTATTCCTCAGCGTGGAAACCGCCGCTGCGGAACGATGATAACGCCGTTCCGCGGGGCGCCACGGAAGTCTGGTTACCACATGGAACGCCACGGAGGGCGTTCCGCATATTCCGGTGTCCGATCGTCTTCCCTTCTCGCTCCGCACGGCTCTTCTTGCCATTCGATGCGATGTTTTCCGGCCTTGCGGTGGAACGTGGACCTAGTTGCGGCTACGATGGTATGCGCCAGTCTGTAGTACAGCATCTTGACGTGTTTTCGCGTTGGAGCTGATGTGAGGCCCCCGATCTTCGTTTGTCGTTCTATGAAGGATTTGCCTGCCATGATCCGCACAGCCGCTGTTTTGACAATTGCATTTCTCTTGGCATTCCCTGCTTCAGTTCAAGCAGCACAGTTTGAACTCGAAAAGACTGACGAGGGGGTGACCGTCAAGCTCGATGGAAAAATGCTCACCTGCTACGTGACGAAATCGGGCAACAAGCCGATTCTCTGGCCCATCATGGGCCCCAACGGAAACGAAATCACGCGTGCCTATCCGATGCGAGACGCAGGTCCGGACGAGCGGGCTGATCATCGGCACCACCGATCGTTCTGGTTCACTCATGGAGATGTGAATGGCATCAGCTTCTGGCACGAAGGCGAAAGGACGGGCGAGATTGTTCACAAGGAGTTTGTCAAGGTGGAAGGCGGTGAGAATCCGGTCATCGTGACCCGGAACGACTGGAACGGGCCGGATGGAAAGAAAATGTGCGAAGACGAGCGAGAATTGACCTTCGGCGTGGACGGCGACAGCGTTTGGATCGACTTCGATACCACGGTCAAGGCGGCAGCCGATCAAGTGACCTTTGGCGATACCAAGGAAGGCTGTTGTGGCGTACGCGTGGCGGGCACCATGAAGGTGGACTCGAAGCAGGGCGGCAAGATCGTCAATTGCGAAGGCCACACCGACCGCGATGCGTGGGGCAAACCGGCCGCTTGGTGCGACTATCACGGCCCGGTCAAAGGTAATGTCGTCGGAATCGCGATTTTGAACCACCCAAAGAGCTTTCGCTACCCTACCTATTGGCATGTCCGGACGTACGGCCTTTTCACGGCCAATCCATTCGGACTGAGTAACTTCATCAAGGCAGAAAAGGGCACAGGGGCGCACACGCTCGAGAAAGGCGAGTCGTTCACGCTGAACTACCGGCTGTTGATCCACAAAGGTGACGAAAAGGAAGGCGGCGTGGCCGAGGCATTCGCCAGATACGCTAAGACCGGGAAATAGAGCGGTGCCGACTCAGTTCTCCCCTCCCACACCGCAGATACCGCGAAATCCAACCAGCCTGGGGGCGATGCAGCCAGGCTTTTTTCTTGCCCAACTGGCCACTTCGCAACCAACGCATGTGTGGACTACAATTGAGTTCCAGCGGTGATGGCCGCCACGCGTTAGTGAATCTGACTTTACGAAGGACAAGAAGCGTTGTCGACGGACAAACCACCCAGCGACGAAAGCTCCCGACCGACCGAAGGCCGTTCGACTACGCGCCGTCCCGGTCCGAACATCTGGCTACTGATTTTCATGATTGCGGCTTTCGCCGTGGTCCTGGCCGTGTTCCAGAGCAGCCCCAGATCGAAGATTCCCTACCACTTTTTCGTGGCTCAGATCGAGGCCGGGAACGTACTGTACGTTGAACTGGGAGACGCAGAAGCGACGGGCACGTTCAAGAAAGAACTGGATGCTCCCCCAGAACTCAAGGACGGGGAACTGGTGGATCCCAAGAAGAAGCTTCTAAAGGACTTTCGCGTCACTTTGACCGGAACGGACCAGACGCGCAGCGAACTACTCGCTCTGCTGGAGGCAAACGGCGCGAAGTACGATAATTCCACGTCGGGCAACAACCTACTGATGACGATCTGGTTGATCGCGATCTTTCTGCCCCTGGGGCTATTACTTTTCTTCTGGATCTCCTACCGGCGCTCGCGCGATCAGTTCATGGGTGGAGGATTTCTTTCCGGGTTCAGCAAGAGCCCGGCCAAACGGTATGAACCGTCGGAACAGACAATTACTTTTCAGGACGTTGCCGGTTTGAAGGGCGTCAAGGAGGATCTGCAGGAGATAGTCGAATTTCTGAAGAGCCCGGAGAAGTTCCAGAAACTCGGCGGCCGGATTCCGAAAGGCGTTTTGCTTAACGGAGCGCCCGGAACAGGCAAGACACTGCTGGCTCGAGCCGTGGCAGGCGAGGCGGGTGTACCGTTTTACTCGCTTAGTGCTAGTGAATTCATCCAGATGTTTGTCGGTGTTGGTGCCAGCCGGGTGCGCGACCTGTTCAAGAATGCCAAGGACAACTCGCCGGCTATCATTTTCATCGACGAGATCGACGCCGTGGGACGCCAACGCGGCGCCGGTTTGGGTGGCGGGCACGACGAACGGGAACAAACGCTGAACCAGATCCTCAGTGAAATGGACGGCTTCAGCCAGACCGATTCGGTTATCGTGCTGGCCGCCACAAACCGACCGGACGTGCTCGATCCCGCTCTGTTGCGTCCGGGAAGATTCGACCGACACATCACCGTCAGCCGCCCCACGCACAAAGGCCGAGTGGAGATATTCAAGGTGCATGTGCGCGACGTGCCATTGCACGATGACGTGGACCTGCAGCGCATGGCGTCGGCTACAGTCGGACTGACCGGCGCGGATATCCGCAATATCGTCAACGAGGCGGCTTTGTGGGCGGCGCGGAATGACAAGAAGTCGGTCGACATGGACGACCTGGGCTACGCACGCGATAAGGTCTTGATGGGCGCCAAACGCGAGGAGGTGCTACAGGAGGACGAAAAGCGGAAGACGGCGCATCACGAAGCCGGACACACGGTTGTGGCGTGGCTGCTGCCCGGCGCCGACCCCGTACACAAGGTGACCATCATTCCGCGCGGACGATCGTTGGGAGCGACGCATATGATGCCTGACGAAGATCGGCTGAGTGTCTCGGAAGGCCAGTTACGCGATAATCTGGTAGTCCTGCTCGGTGGCCGCGCGGCGGAACTGCTCGTGTACGATGAAACGACGGTCGGTGCCGAGAATGACCTGGAACGAGCCACCGGACTCGCGCGACGAATGGTCATGCATTGGGGAATGAGCCAGCGATTGGGGCCCGTCAGCTACAAGCTGTCCGAGGAGGATCCGTTCTTGGGCCGCGAGATTCATCAGCAGCGTCAGTTCAGCGAACACACGATGGAGTTGATCGACGAGGAGGTGGCGAAACTCCTTCACGCGTCCGCCCAGCAGGCCGCGGAAATGCTGAAAGAGCATCGCGACAAGCTGGACGTGTTGGCTGACGCGCTTTTGGAAGACGAAGAGTTGGACGACAAGGAAATCACAGACTTGATCGGCCCGTCCGTACACCAGAACGGGAAAGAGGACGGGACCGCTGTGGACCATGCCTGATCTTATCGCTCAGGGCGTTGCTCCCGAACATCGTTGGCGACGAACGCTGCCGCCCGAACAGACGTGCATTCTTGGGCGTGATGCTGGCTTCTGGTCCGTGCCGTGGGACAGCCGCATATCGCGGCGGCACGCCGAATTGTGCTGGCAAGAGGGGCGTCTGGAGGTTCGCCGAATCGCGGATTCACGGAATCCAGTCTTCGTTCGCGGCCGGGAAGAAAGTGTTTTCACTGTCTTGCCGGGCGAACACTTCGTAGTCGGGGATACATCTTTCACTCTGACGGATGAACGGGTCACAGTTACCGTGGAGGTGCCACGGCCCGTCACCGAGCGGACGTTCAGCGCTCAGTATCTGAAGGACCTTCGGTTTCGCGACGCAGACGAGCGTATCGAGGTATTGAGCCGAATTCCCGAGATCATCTCCAGCGCCGCCAGCGACGAGGAGATGTTCGTGCGGCTGCTTAACGTGTTGCTGAGCGGCATCTCCCATGCCATCGCGGCCGCTGTGGTTGCGGTTGACCCACCTCAAGCGGACTCGGCGGTCGCGGTTCTGCACTGGGATCGCCGCACAGTATCTGATCGGGACTTCCAGCCCAGTGACAAGCTGATCCGCCAGGCAGTCGCGACCGGTGAAAGCGTCGTGCATGTCTGGAGCGGTTCGTCGCTGCAGGCCGCCCCCTCCTTCAATCCCGACGGTGATTGGGCCTTTTGCACGCCGGTAACGGGTGAGGCGTGTCCGGGATGGGCCATATATGTGGCTGGGGGGTTTTCCGGCGACGCGAGAAGCCCTGACGGGGCGAGCGTCCGAGCGTTGCGCGATGACCTGAAATTCACCGAACTGGTGGCTACGACGCTCGGCAGTCTGCGCGAAGTGCGGCTGCTGGAGCGAAGTCAAACCAGTCTGCGACAGTTTTTCTCGCCAGTGGTGTCCGAAGCCCTGGCTGGCCACGACCCGGATGAAGTGCTGGCGCCACGCGAGACCGAAGTGTCCGTGTTGTTCTGCGACCTGCGTGGTTTTGCCAGGCAATCCGAGCAAGCGGCCGACGATCTGTTGGGCCTGCTGCACCGTGTGAGCGACGCATTGGGGGTGACCACCCGCCACATCCTCGACCAAGGCGGCGTGGTGGGCGATTTCCACGGAGACGCGGCCATGGGATTCTGGGGTTGGCCATTTGCCAAAGAGGATGCGGTCGCGCGCGTGTGCCGAGCGGCCTTGGACATCCGCGCAGCGTTCGAATCCGCATCGCGGGACGAGAATCACCCGTTGGCCGATTTCAGCATTGGGATAGGCATTGCCACCGGCCGCGCCGTGGCTGGCAAGATCGGCACGGTGGACCAGGTCAAAGTAACTGTGTTTGGGCCGGTCGTGAACCTGGCCGCACGCCTGGAAGGGATGACCAAGCTGTTGCGAGCACCCATCTTGCTGGACGAGACAACGGCGGAACAGGTGCGAGCGTCGATGTCGCGCAACGAAGCCCGTGTTCGCCGGGTGGCCGTTGTCAAACCGTTCGGCTTCGACGCGGCGCTGGAAGTCAGCGAGCTTCTGCCGCCTCAGTCCGAGTATCCCGCGTTGAGCGATGATGACGTCGCGGCGTACGAAGCGGCCCTGGAGGCTTTGGCTGCGGGCAACTGGGAAGATGCGTTTCAGCTACTGCACAACGTACCGGCGGAAGACCGCGTCAAGGATTTCCTGACGGTCTTCATCGCGCAGCACAACCGCACGCCTCCCAACGATTGGGACGGAGTGATACCGCTGGCATCCAAGTGAGAGCGGAAGAGGCGGCAACCGCCTTATTCTTGTTGCGTTCATCCCGTCACGATGCGAAATGGCGCAGGTACTGCTGCTCGCAATAACGATCGGTCATGCCGGCCAGATAGTCGCCGACGGCGCGGGCGATGCCGACCGCTTCGCCGCGGTCGCGAAATCGGGTGGGCAACAGAGCGGGTTTTCGGCAATAGCCCTCGAACATGGACCGCAGCCGGGCTTGGGCGCGGCTGCGTACTTCGATCAGTTGCGAATGGCGATAGACGCGATCAAAGAGAAAACCCTCCAATTCCGCTTTCTGCTCGGCTAGATGCGCGCTTGGACCGATCCGAAACGCCGATCGTCGAGCTTCTTCCGCCCCGGTGAAGGCAGTTTGTGTCAACGCCGTGGCAGCCGTTTCCAATACAGTGCCGACCTGTCGGTCGATCAATTCGTGGACCACGGCCTTTCGCAGCAACTTGTCGTGCAAACCACCGAAGCGTTCGTGAACGCGATCGAGCGAGTCGCGCACCAGCGGCAGTTCGGCCAGTTCGTCCATTGTCACCAGCCCCAACTTGACGGAATCGTCGGTGTCGTGGGCGTCGTAGGTGATACTGTCCGCCGCCTCGACGACTTGTGCTTCCAGTAGCGGCGCGCTCCCCTTACTCTGCTTGTCAATGCGCGATGCCTGGCTTTCCAGGACTTCCCAGCTTAGGTTCAGTCCCGCAAAGCTCTGATATCGGACTTCCAACTCTTCTGCGATCGTCAACGCGTATTGATTGTGCGAGAAGCCACCTTTGTCAGCCAAGCATTCGTTCAATGCATCTTCGCCCGCATGGCCGAACGGAGGATGCCCGATGTCGTGAAACAGGGCCAGAGCTTCGACCAAGTCTTCGTTCAGCCGCAATGCCCGGCCAATCGTACGAGCAATCGACGCAACTTCGTAAGTGTGCGTCAGGCGAGTCCGGTGGTAGTCGCCCATATCACCAGTGAAGACTTGCATCTTGCCGCTTAGCCGGCGATACGCAGAACTGTGGACGATGCGATCGCGGTCGCGCTGGAACGGTCCGCGATAGGGATGATCGGGCTCCGGGTACTTGCGGCCCCGCGAGTCGACGCTACGCATCGCATAGGGGGCAAGCAGCAGGGACTCGCGAGCCGCAATGGTCTGAAGCCCCGACGGTGTCTTAGGTCTGTCGTCGGTCATGAAAACACAACGTCCGAATTCAAGGTCCGCGCGTATATCGTCCCGCAGAGGCCCGAAAAAGCGTCCGACGTGCAATTGAAACTGTTGTTTGAACCGATCATATTAGCCCAGAGCCCGTTGGAAAGGGAGTAAGCATGGGACGAAAACGCTCCAACATCACTGCACTGTCCCGTCTGCTGGCGACATGCCCGACGCCCATTTATGCCGTTGACGAACAACGCAGAATCATCTACGTGAACGGCGCGTGCACCAAGTGGCTTGGTGTGGAGGTGGGCGACCTGACCGGACTTCGCTGCGATTATCACACGCCCGCCGACTCAGAGGGTCCGCCCGATGTGGCCGCCGGGCTGTGCCCGCCGCCCGAAGTCTTCCTTGGCAAGCGGACTACCATCGAAGTCGCACGGCAAACGTCTGATGGTCGCCTCAATCGCCGCCGTGCCGAGTGCCTGCCGTTGGGCGACGCGACTTCCGGATGCTCGGGCGTAGTGATTGTCGTCGAAGGCGAGGACCTCGACGACGTCACACCCGCCGTCGCGGACGAAGCAGAGTCGCGGGAGTTGCATCAGCGATTGCGCCGCCTGATCGACAACGCAGCGGGGCGTTATCAGCTTGACCAGATCATCGGCGAAGCTCCGGCAATCGTGCAGGCTCGCGAGCAGGTGCAACTGGCTACGGCAAGCGATTGTCGAGTCGTGGTAGTAGGGCCACCAGGCAGTGGCCGCGAGCATGTTGCGCGAACGGTTCACTATGCCGGCACCGCCAAAGACTCGTCGCCCCTGGCCCCGTTTGCATGCAGCTTGCTGGACGCCGAATTGCTCGAGACGACGGTAAGCTCGTTCATCGCCAGTTGCGCCCAACTGGAAACCGAACAGCCGCCCGCGTTGTTGCTGCTGGAGGTTGATCTGTTGCCGTCAGACGCACAAGCGGTTCTGGCAGGCGTGCTGAGCATCGGCGAATTGAACGTTCGTACGATCGCCACGGCGCGTACGCCATTGAGCGATCTGGCGGCGCAGGAGCAATTTCGTCATGATCTGGCGTGCGAACTGGGCACGCTGGTCATACAAATCCCTCCGCTATCGGATCGCAAGAGCGATATTCCACTGCTGGCCCAGTATTTCCTCGAACAGACCAATGCCCAAGGTGGAAAACAACTTGCCGGCTTCTCCGTGGACGCCATGGATCAACTGGCCTCGTACGCCTGGCCGGAAAACGTCGGCGAACTGTGCGAGTTCGTCAAGGCGGCGTGCGAGAACGCCACAGGCCCGGTGGTTCAAGCGCCCGACCTTCCGGAAAGGCTCCGCTTGACGACCGAAGTCGAAGCACGCCCCTCACGGACCGACGAGGCGGTGGTTCTGGATGATTTCCTTGCCGAAATCGAGAAGGAACTGCTGCTACGGGCCCTGCGTCAAGCGAAGGGCAACAAGGCCAAAGCAGCTCGCCTGCTCGGCGTGACCCGTCAACGCGTCATTCGCCGGATCGACTTTTTCGGGATTCAATAGGGCCGGTTGCCAGTTTGCCTTGCCCTCCCTACGATACCAAAGTGGTTCAAGACGCCGTGTTCGCCAAGGTCGGCGTACCATCAATCTGCTGTTTGCCGTCATTTCACTATGCAATCCGCTCGAATCATTGTGTGCGAAAAGACCGGCTCGTGGGCAACCGCCCTCCGCCGCGCCCTATCGTCCACACGGTATCGCTTGTACGAGACGCGAAGTTTGGCGGAATGTTGGAGGGAATTGGAACAGAGCCCTGCCAGCGTGGTTGCGTTTGAACTGACGATGGAGAATTGCGAGGCGCTCCTTGAGCGTTTGCTGGACTTGTCTCGCCATTTTCCACGGGCTCGTGCGATCGCACTTGGGTCGCGCGCCTTGAAGCCTATCGAGTGTCTTGCTCGCGAGGCAGGCGCGGTGCACGTGTTATTGTCGCCACGTGGCGTGGCGCACGCAGCTAGAGTGATCGAACGACACATGGCACAGGTGCCCGGCGACCAACTCCCGTTTCGCCAGGCGATCTGGAGCGTCCTGCCTTGGGGCAACTCGTAATCCGACAATACCGACATTCCCGTTTCCATAGGAGAATACTCATGGCCGATGGCCAGATCGACGTCGCCGCTGCAGAAGCCGCTGTCGCGGACTTCAAGGACCCGGAAAGCGGGCGCAGCATTTTGACATTCGAGCAGATCAAAGACATCCAACTAGTCGACAACCAACTGTCGCTCACTTTGGCGTTAACCACTTGGTCCGCGCCGCTCTGGACAGACACGAAAGAGTCACTCGAAGAAAAACTACGCGTTGCGTTTCCGCAGTTGACTTCGGTCAGCGCGAATCTGGCCGTGCAACAGCGTCCACCGCAGAAGATGGGCGAAATCGGCTTGACGGCCAAGAGTGTAATTGCCATAGGTTCCGGCAAAGGTGGAGTTGGCAAGAGCACGATTGCCGCCTGCCTAGCATTTGCGCTGAAACGGGCCGGTTGCCAAGTGGGCCTGATGGATTCCGACGTCTACGGTCCCAGTATTCCTCACTTGTTGGGCATAAGAGACAGGGCGGTAGTCGAAAACGAAAGGCTGCACCCGATCACCAAGGACGGCATACCGGTGATGTCGATGGGACTGCTTGTGCCCGAGGAGGAAGCGGTAATTTGGCGCGGTCCCATGTTGCACAGCGCAGTGACGCAGTTCCTCCGCGACACCGTATGGGGCGAGTTGGACTACCTGGTCATCGATATGCCTCCGGGGACCGGCGACATTGCGTTGAGCCTTTCGCAGTTGTTGCCCCTGACCGGTGCGATTGTGGTGTGCACGCCGCAAGACGTTGCGCTGTTGGACGCAGTGAAAGCGATCGCGATGTTCCGCAAAGTGAATATCCCTGTCCTGGGTGTGGTCGAGAACATGAGCGGCTTCGTGTGCACCGACTGCGGCAAGCGCCACGATATCTTCGGCAGCGGTGGCGCGAGGCAGCGGGCCGGCGAGTTGAGCGTGTTGTTCTTGGGCGACGTGCCGATCAATCTACAGGTTCGCCAATACGGGGACGAAGGCAGGACCGAGGCGAACCTGGAGGACCCCGCGGTGGCATCCAACTTCGAGAGTATCTGCCACAGACTCGTCAAGAACCTGGCATCGACAGCGGCCGAAACGCCGCCCAGGCCGCAGCTTCCTGTCTTGGGGTAAGTGCCTGCTACGCAACGACTTAACGGTACTTCAGCCAGATCGCTGGCGCGTTCGCAAGGAATTGGCGCTCTCGGAATTCCGTGAAGAACCAAAAAACTAGAGCCGCCTGAACTTGATAGCCCAGGCGGCTCTTTCTCGTTGTTGTCCGGTGGTCCGTCGTTTGAAGAACGAAGGCCAAGTCGACAGCGATCGTCGAAGAACTACCTCTTCTTCTTCGCTGCCTTCTTCTTCTTCTTCGGGGCAGCCTTCTTCTTGGCAGCCTTCTTCTTCGGCGCTGCCTTC
>CAZURK010000311.1:11529-17666 GCA_964623055.1 uncultured Pirellulaceae bacterium | reverse complement strand
ATGGGACAAGGTCTCCGGGGGCGACACGTTCCACGATTTCGGCATCAACGCGATCCGGACTACGGCTACGCCTGTGATCGGTGATTGGGACGGCGATGGTGACGACGATCTGGGTTTGTACCAGGAGGAGCTGTTTTACTTGGACACCTCGGGCAACGGCGTTTGGGACAAGGTCTCCGGGGGTGATGCGTTCCGCGACTTCGGGATCAATTCGCTCCGCCAAACCGCGACGCCGGTCGTCGGCGACTGGGACGGCGATGGCGACGATGATCTCGGTCTGTTCAACGATGGCTATTTCTATTTAGACATGACCCAGAATGGCGTCTGGGACAAAGTCTCCGGCGGCGACACCTTCCGTGACTTTGGCATCAATTCGATCCGCAGCACGGGATTGCCGCTGGCCGGCCGGTGGCCCGCACCGGCCCCGCTGTCGGCGGCCGGCGGCCCAATGGCCCCGGATGCGACGGTGATGGATCTGACTGACCAGCAACTGGCCCCCGTCCTCGATCACGCGATGGCTTTGTGGGCGGCGGCCGACACTCCCGATTCCGAATTGCTGAGACTGCAGCAAGTCGATGTCACAATCGGTGAACTGCCCGACGGTGTCCTTGGCAACGCGGAAGCAACGCTCGTCAGCATCGACACCAACGCTGCAGGGCACGGCTGGTTCGTCGATTCGACGCCGGACGACAGTGTCGAGTTCGTGACGGTCACTGCCGACACCGAACGCGTGGCGGAGGCGACAAGCGACGCGTTTGGACGGATGGACCTGCTGACAGTCGTCCTGCACGAACTCGGCCACGTCCTGGGCAAGGGCCACGCCGACGCTCCGAGCTTGATGGCCGAGGCTCTGCCCGCCGGCACGCGGAGGCTGCCGGAGCCGAGAGTTCAGGGAGCTACTGGGTCGACGCATGCGGGCCCCGAGTCCCTGATCGTGCCGGCGGATGATTCCTTTGCCGGCGACGAATGCGGCATCGGGACGGTGGCTGACGATACGGCTGGACTCGGCCTGATCCTGACGGATGATTTGGCCAAGGACGTTCTCGGCGTGTGGGGGACTCCGTCCTCAATCGGCGAATTGGCGAGCGAGGTGGCGCTGGGATGCTGACCTGTCTCATCCAGCCAACTCGATTGGCATCACTCGAGAAAAAACTGCCCGATTTGAATGTAGCCGGAGTCGCAAGAATTCGGAATTCGCCGCTTCCGCCCGAAGTGTTGCCACTCCGGCTACGACGGTTGCTTCTCGAACGATCGGTGGCCCTCCCGGACTGCCTGCACCGTGTCAATCTCGTTTCACTGGCTCTAGGAAGAAGTTGCTGTAGAAGCCTATTGCGGGCACGGGTTCCTTGTACGGTTTGCCGGTTATCTGTTTGATACTCCAGGCACATGCATACCCGACACTAGAGGCGATGCCGGAAGGCTCGCTGTAGTACTCAAGCGTGGGTAGCGCTTCGGCTGCTTTCATTCGTCCGATGGCGACCGCCGACATACGGCGAACCAGTTCGGCCTCCGGTTCCATTCCTTCCGTGTCTCGCATCCGGCCCTCGAGAGCCTTGACCAGTTCGGCGTCCGGTTTTCCTTCGTGCACATATCCTAACGCCCAAATGGCGGCGGCTCGCAGTTCAATGTGTGAAGAGCCCTTTGGAACGAAAGTCCGCAGGAACGTGTCGGCGGGAGCGTATTTCTTCTGTCCGAAGAACTGGAAGATCTGAATTAGCTGTTGGCAGACACCCGCTTCGACTACGTCTGTTCCCTGCCTCTGCTCGCCATGGCGCTGCTCGGCAAACTGCAGCAGAGGCGCCAGCGTTTGATCGATGGCCAGTTGTCGCAGACCCCACGCGGCGGTGACGTAGACCTCGGCGCGTTGGTGTTTCAGAAGCTCGACGAACCGATCAGAGTGTTTCTCTTGGTCTAGTTTTGCCAAAAGCCATAACGATTGTTCCAACGCCTGCCAACGGTCGTCCTGCACCATGCGTTCGCCCTGCTGAATCACTTGCGGACGCAAATCGGGTGATTCGGCCAAATCGAACAACGACTTGGCGACGAATGCGCGAAGCTTCGGGTTCAGGTCGCCCATCAGGTCGCCGAGCAAAGCCAACGTGGTTGCCGACGGCCGGGCAACGAGCGCCTTGGCGACGGGAAACCGTACATTGACGTCGCCTTTGGCCAATGCCGGTTCGGCCAGCGGCAGGATCAAGTCCAAATCGATTTCCAGGAGCCTATTCAGGGCAATCGCAGCTACGCTGGACTCGTCATCTTGGGCCAGTTGCACGAGCTGTGTCCGGGCTTGTTCGGACGAATGGCTGCTGAGGATTCTGGCGGCAATCAACCGGTCCACGATTCGTATGTGCGACGTTCGGTCGGCCAGTTCCTCGGCGGTTTCCTCCAACCCTTCGCTGCGAATGCACGCCAGCGCTTCACCCGCGGCCATGCGAAACACCGGTGATTGCATCGCATCAACGGCGATCTCGCGCAAGGCATCAACAGCCTGATCATCTTTCACTTCGGCCAGCCCTCGAATCGCCAACAGACGCCGCTTTCGATCCGTGCTGGCGCGTTCGAGACGCGTCCGCCAAACCTCGCGGATGGGCGTAAAGTCCCAACGCGCGAGCGCCGGCTCGACAATCTGCGCCATCTCCAATCCCTCAGACTGGGACCGCTGGAAGAGGGCCTCGGCCGATTTGCGTGCGTCCAGGACCGTCAACGTTCGCGCCGAGGCGAGCCGCACGATCAGGCGTCTGTCCGATGTCAGATTCTTGGTCAGCGGTTCGATCGCTTCGTCCAGCCCTTCCATTCCGCGCTGGTATGCCCACGCGATCGTGAACATTGCCTGTTGTTTCAGATCGGCTTCAGAATGCTTGAGCGCCGTGATCCACAACGGTTTGAGGCTCGGCGAAAAACGCATCTTCTTGTCAGGGATATCGAAGCGAGGGTCGTCGTACATGACGGAATCCAGATGCGCAAAAGGCCGTCCCCACGACACGGAGGAAATCACTAGCGTAGCCAACACGAGGAGAAAACGGTTGGGTCTCATTCGTGCGATGTACCTTCTTGGCCGTCTACGGCAAATCACATTCGCCCCCTTCTTCTCGCTCGTTCGCGCCATGGACACATCCTCAGCTAGGCCGCTTGAGCCTGTGGGTTTGAACGAGCACGATCACAGCGAAAACGGCCGAGGCGATGGTGACGAACCACCAGTTGCCGGGAATCAGCGTGTACTGCGTGAAGCCCGGCGTTTGAATCACCGTCAACGCGGCTGCGATGGGATTGATTTCCAAAGCTCGTTGGACAGTAGTGTATCCAAATGGCGTGTCCCGCAAGAGCCAAACCAGCATCGTGCCCCCACATACAACGCCCAACGCACTGTAAGACACCGTCATCGCCATCGCAGCCCGTCGAAACAGGCTGCTGACTGCAAAGGACAGGCTGATGCAGAACAGGGAGGTAAACGCCAGGCAGATCAATACCTGCCGAACCTGCAACCACATCTCGGGGCGAATGTAAACCATCACGACGTAGCCGGGCAACGTGGATACGAGGATCAGCAAGACGGGCCAGACGACGCTGGCCAGCTTTCCGCGAAGGATCTTGCCGGCGGACAACGGAGTCATTTGCAGCAACTGCCAGCCGCCGCTTTCGATTTCTGCGCTGATCAACCCTGCGGTAAGACTCGGTGTCAGAAGCACGATCAGAGCGGCCTGCAACAGGACCATGATTCCGCCAATCGTCTCCGGTCCCCAATCCAACGTGCCCATGGTCGCCGCGTACGTGAGTATCAACGAAGTCACTGCACTGACGGCGGCCAGACGGAGCATCCAGTGCATCCGGCCGAAACGCCGACAGCGGAATTCTTTGACCATTACGGGATTCGTCAGCGGTCCGGTTCCGGACTTACGCCGTTGGGGGTCGACCAGGAAGAACATTCGCCGCCACGACCGGACAGCCGTCGAGCGTTCGTCTGTGATCAGACCCTGAGAACGCGAACGGTCCAAGAGCGAATGATTCAAGACAGTCCATCGAAATAGGTCGCGTAGGCACTTCAGGTACAAAATCAAGAGAAGTATCCTGATGATCACAACGATGGCTTGGACAAGTTCCGGCAGGTCTATATTCAAGGCCGCGAGTAGAGCTGTGATGCCGGCAGCAAGCATCGAACTCAGGAGCCATATTGGAAGAACGAGAAGTATCGCAAGAATCACAAAGACAATCCACCGGACGCCAACAAAGAACACGCGGGCAGCTCCTTGGACGCCACTTGTCAGTACGTCCATCGTCATGCTCGCGAATAAACCTGTACTGCCAGCAGCAAGCATCGCATACCGCAGGACGACATCAGTCGACGAGATGATCCCCTGCGATCCGACACCGGCGTGACCGAGCACTTCCATGACGGCGGGAATAGGCGAGACGCAGCGACACCAATCCGCGTACGCAGCGATCAAGCCGCCCGTGCCCTGTAGGAAGTAATGTGGTCCCAGCGAGATGACCGACATCATCAGCACACAGAAATAGGTGATCCGTAGTGCCGATTCCGTTGAATTCGCATGAGTGCTGACCAACAGAGCCAGAGCGGTGTACTGCAGGACGAGCAATCCCAAGATGCCGTACAGCAGCAGAAGCTCTCCGCTCAGCGACACGCCTCCCATCCCGTAGCACGCTGCGGCTGCCGGTACGCTCATCAGCACCAGCAACACAACAAAACCCAGATTGGCGATCAGCTTGCCGCCGTAGATCGACCATGGCTTCATGGGGGAGTTCAGTAACAATGCCAGCGTGCCGCGACGCTTCTCGCGCACCATGGATGTCGCAGGAAAAGCGGGCGTGAGCAGCAGCAGAGAGGCCATCAATCCGTAGCCGAACATCCGAAAGACCTGCCGCGACTGTGCGCCGCTCAGATCGACTCGCGCGTCCGAGGGCCACCGAAGCACCACCAGCACGACGAAAGCAACGGCGGTCCCCAGGATCGCCATCATCGCTCGACGCCTGCGCAGCGTGCCGATGAACTCACGACGTATGATCGGATGGTTCAACATGTTGCGCCCTCGGTGGACTTCGTCACAGACAAGAAGGCGTCCTCTAAATCGGAAGGCACCTCGCGGAACTGGGTAACACGGACTCCTTGTTGCACCAGGTGGGCAAGCACTTCGCCCAGATCGTCATCCGACCGACTGGTCTCGAATCGAACAATTGCCTCGGTCGGGGAAGGCACAATCTTCGCGTCCTCGCCCAGCGTCTCGCGGAGGGCCGTCGATGTCGATTCGATCTGTTCACTGGATGCGATCTGGACTTCGATCATTCGCTGTTGCCGAACCTGGGTCATGATCTCGTCCAAAGTCCCGGCGGCACGCAGCTTGCCATTCGTGATGATCGCCACCTGGTCGCAGATCCGCGACAGTTCGGGGAGGATCTGACTGGTGACAATCAATGTCTTCCCCATACCGGCCAGTCGCAACAGCAGACTGCGCATTTCGATGCGGGCGTGAGGATCCAAGCCGTTTGCGGGCTCGTCCAGAATCAGCACCTCCGGATCATGCAGCAAAGTCCGTGCGATGCCGATACGCTGCTGCATTCCGTGGCTGAGCGTTTCCACGTAACGGTCGTGCATGTATGCCGATGATGTCGTTTCGAGGACTTCTTCAATCCGTTCCCTGCGCTTCCTTCGGGGAACCTTGAAGGCCGCGCCGAAGAAATCCAGATACTCGTGGACCCGCATGTTGTCGTAAGATCCAAAGCGGTCCGGCATGTACCCGACCAAGCGTTTGATCTTGTGAGCCTCCCGGTGGCAGTCTACGCCGGCAATACTGGCAGAACCCGACGTAGGGCGTGCCAGGCCGACAAGGATCTTGATGGTGGTTGTCTTGCCGGCGCCATTGGGACCAATGAACCCGAGTATCTTGCCTTTGTCCACTTGAATGGACAGGCTGTCCAGCGCGGTGAACTCGCCGTACTCTTTCGTCAGTTCGCGTGTAACAACAACAGGCTCGCCCATGTTTGTCTCCCGTGTCCGGGTGTCTAGCCACTTCTCAGTCAGTGGGTCGTCGGCTTGGGAGGGCGAGGCTCCTGCCGAGCCGGCCGTTCCCGCAGTTTCGGCTCGGCAGGGGCCGCGCCCGCCCTTTCTTGTCGAGCGGCACTAAGCG
>CAZURK010000311.1:0-11519 GCA_964623055.1 uncultured Pirellulaceae bacterium | reverse complement strand
GGGGGGGGGGGGGCGGAGGCGCCGGCCGGGCGGGCGTTCCCCGCCTTTGGGCCGCGCCTGGCGCCGCGCCCTCCTTTCTTGTCGAGCGTCACTACGCGCTCATCGTAAGCAACCGTGTCTACAAAGCTCGGCCGGCCACTTCCAGTTGCAGCGACTTGATTTCCCAGCGGGATTTGTGCTGCCTCTTGGGGACGCCGTTCGGATCGCTTACGAGCAGGCCCAGCATGAAGCCGCCGGTTTCATCAACCTTCAACAGCGATGGATTCGCGATGTCCACCTCGATTCTTCCGATCGGATTACTCTTGGTAAACACCGTCTCGTACTGGCCGTCAGCCACGCCGAGGATCTCCAGCGTTCGACTCGGTGCTTCAATGTCTAACGTGAGCCGAGCTTGATTCAACGTGACAGGCAGGATCGCTTGCGGAACCTGAAACCGCAGCCATGTCCTGGAATCAGTCTTTGAGTAAATCCATTCGCCGGTTCGGTGATCGTACAGCGGCGAGACTCCCTCGCGTTTGGGCCCTCTGACGGTTCGGTATTGAACAAAAGGCGATGGAATGACCAATTGCGCACCACGTTTCGCCCGTTCAATTTTTAACGGGACGGCCCACAGGGCGGACCCGACTTGCCGGACGTCTTTCGGCAACTGGAATCCCGTGTCCGTTGGGTTCGTCCAGGTAAACAATGTCGGCCGTGTGATCAGATCCTTGCCGCTGCGCTCCTCGCGGAGCAGGTGACGGTAGGTTGATTGCCTTCGTCGCTGCTCGTCGCTCAAAAGCGCGCCTGCAATAAAGTTCCCTGGGACCAATAGATTCTCCGAGGTCACCTTCACAACGCCGCGTTCGATTTCCGCCGCCAACAGGGGTTGGCCCGGGATGGCAATGACGGCATCGCCAGGCGATTCAAGCGTTCCCGTCAGCCGTCCTTCGAATCCGGCCGATGTGAATGTGCCCACCGCCTCCACCGGTTCAGTCAGCGTGGCGGAATGCCGGAACGACATGATCCGCACGCCCGCAGGCAACCGCAGGTTCTCCCAATGCCATTGATCCAAATCCGTCCAGACCATTCGCCGAGTCGTGTCTTGTGCGCCCATAGCATCGGGCATCAGGAGACCACCCTCCCGAGCACCCAGCGACGCAGTGACAGACGCCGGATGATACAAAGCCATAATGCCCGTGGTCGTAGTTCGATCCGCCAAGTCGGCTACCTCGACAAACTGCATTTGGCCGATCGTCGGAGGAACAGTCTGCTGCGCCCGGACTCCAAACCAAACCAAAGGCGCTGCCGCCGCCAAGGCGGCAACGGGCGCAATCCAACCCAAGTGTTCCAAGCGACGCACTCGGGCGAGACAGATGCCGACCACCGTCAGCCCGATGCAGAAAGCGGCCAGGATCGCGAAGACACGTGTGCGAGAAACGATACGGTAGCCGATCTGCTCGGACAGGTGCGGCACGACCGTCCTGGGTTCGAGGGACATCCGTCGACGGCCCACCAAGGTCGGCAGTTCCTCCAGTTGCTCGATGGGCGCAAAATCCGTCGACCGGCGAGGATCCCATCGGCCGGCGCGAGCGCCCGGCCGTTTGACCCAAGCCCTGGCGTCTAAGGTTGTGAAGACTACCTTCCCACGGCCAACATTCCGGACGAAAGCCGCGGGCCAGCCATTGACGGTATGCGTTACTTCCATGTCAGACACGATCACACGCACCAAATCCACGGGTTCGTCATGCTGCACGGCCGAGGAATCTGCGGCGGTCGGTATCGAAGACGTGTTCCGGATTTGAACGTTGTTCAATTCCACACGATCTACCATTTGACAGGCAAACGCCTCGCCCAAGAGGCGTTCGATGCCGTCGAATTCAACGGCGTCGAGCATAATCCACAGGTGACCGCCGTCGTTCAACCACGCGCGGATCGCCGACATAGCGGCCACGTCTTCGGCAAATCGGTTATTGTAGATGAGCAGTAGGTCCAAGCCGTCGTAGGCCTCCGGCAGGGTGGGCAAGTAGCGGTCGCCGATGATCGCCAGGAGTCGCTCCATCCCCTTCGCGCTTTGCAGAGCGATCAAAGCCTCGTATGCGTAGTCTACGCCTTCTGGCACCAACTGTCGCCGCGGCATCGAGATGAAGCCCGCCATCGGTTTCTCGTGTCTCACGAAGAGCGTAACCGGACGTCGCAACACCTCTCCTTTGCGCCGCATCACGACATCGGAACCAGAGCCGCTGTCAATCAAGAGGCCGGCGAAATCGACTCTCTTCTTGCCGGCGGGAAGGCGAGGAATCCGGATTGGCACCCACGTGCGACGCAGCGAATGTGGTGGCGTCCAGATCTTGCGGGCGTACTGTTCGGCGGAGTTGTGTGAATGGAAGAAACTCGCCAGCACCTCGGCTGGCTGGTCGCCCACATTCCTTACATCCACGGCGACCACGCCCCAGGTATCGGACACGTACTGACGGAGCCCGTGCGGAGCCCCCAGGCGAAGGTCGCGGACCTCGTGGGTATCTGCTCCAATGGCTTGGAGACCGATGGCGCCCACAACCACCGCGCACGCGAGAAAGAGGAGACCGGCCAGACGAAAGCTCACGGTGTTACTCCTGCGGCTCAAGTGACAAGGCGCCCAGTATACTCTCCAAAAACGCCGTGAACACCAGACGAAGGCCACTGAACCCCTGTTCGAGGCGTATCCCCGCAATCGACCCGACTACCGTGTCCGCCGTTTCGGTGTCAGCAAGTCGACAACCAAGTCCACGAACCACCATTCGGCGAACACCAGCGCGACGGGGCCGACGAACATAATGATCTGCTTCACGCGGGGATGACTGAAGAAATCGGGACCAAGCTGGGCCAGCGGCGGGTACACCTTTGCCACCAGTGCACTGTTCAGGACGAGGAAGAAGCATGTGAACATGCACGTCAATATCAGGAAGCCACACCCGTCTCGGCGATCTCTGGCTTTACGGCGTCTCGCGAACTTCAACGCTCGTCCCCTCTACCCTGCCAGCGGCATTACCGTGGCTAAGGCCACGGTGACGCCGAAACTGACGGTGCCAAGAACGATCAACATGATCGTCCACGACCGAAGTGCTTCCACCTCGGTCAGGCCGCTCATTTTGGCAAAGATCCAGAAACCGCTGTCGTTCATCCACGAACCGATCAACGATCCTCCGCCGATTGCCGTGGCCAAGTAAACGGGATGGAACCCCAGCGTTTCCGGGCTGGCAATCCCAGCCAGCATCGCCGAGCCGGTGATCATGGCCACCGTGCTGGAACCCTGCGCCACTTTCAACACAGCGGATACCCCAAATGCCAGCACCAGCAACAAGATACCCCCGCCGCCAGAACCCTCAAACAACGCTTCTATGGCCTTGCCGACTTGGGCCGCTTCCAGCATCTTGCCAAAAGCGCCTCCGCCAGCCGTGATCAGAATGATAACTCCGCCACTCATTAGCGCTGTTTCCACGGCCGCCGCCAGTTCTCTTCGCGACAGACCTCGTTGCTTGACCAAGGTCCAAACAGCAATGATGGTCGAAACCAACAGCGCAAAATTGGCGTTGCCGAAAACGTTGGTCACACCGGCGCATTCGGCCCGTCGTCTCGCGGTGGCATCCGTGAGTCGTTCCGGCTCGCGCAGCAGTTCGTCGATCTTTTCGTTGAGCTCCCTGGGCTGTAATTGCACTTCCTGTCTATCGAGTTCCTTTCGGATGGCACTCTTTGCTAACGTTTCGACAACCGTGTTCGTAGAAATCAGCAATACGGGAAGCACAACCGGCAGCAGGCTGAGCCACAACGGCGGGAGTTCGGAGTCCTTCAGCGGCTCCGGCTCGGGCTGGTCCCCAATCGAACGCATGGGAATCGGCATCCAACGATCGAGCAAAGCGGAGAAGGCCAGACCGGCGGCCGCCGACGGCAAGGCGACCAGCCCTCCGATCAGGATCATCACCCCCACGTCAAATCGCAGTTGCGTGGCCATAACCAACGGGCCTGGCGTTGGTGGAACCAGCGTGTGTGTAATCGCGCCGCCGCAAGCGATTGCCAGCACATACAGCAGGTATCGCTTCTGCGTGCGGCGATACAAAGATCTGGCCAACGGTACCAACAAATAGAAGACCGTGTCGAAGAAGACCGGAACGGCCAGGACGTAGCCACTGCCCATCAACGCTACGGGCGATCGTCTCTCGCCGAACAGCTTGACGAATGCCCGCACGATACGGTCGGCGGCTCCACTGTCGAGCATGCACTTGCCGATCACGGCCGCCATGCCGATCACGATGCCAATTCCGCCAGCGGATTTGCCGAAAGCGGCGGCGACGCGCGCGATCGAATCCCACCAGTCTCCTCCCAGCAGCCCCACAGCCAGCAAGCTGACGACCATGGCGGCGGTAATCAATGCCAGGAATGCGTTCAGCTTGAGCCCTATGATCAGCCCCAGCACGACAGCCATGCCCACGCCCAGGATGATCAACGGCTTGGTGACTTCCTGTTCCTCTTCACCGGGTCGTGAGCTATCGGCAGTGTCTGCACCGGATTCCGCGACCGGCGCTTGCTCCGCCGGCGTGGCGCCGGAAGATTCTTCGCTGCCCGCAGCATCCAATCGAGGGTAGACGACTACCATCACCAGAAGAGCAATCAGTCCAACGAGCACAAGTCGACGTCGATTCATGAAGCGGGCTCCTTGGTGTGTTTCTTAGATGGGCGCGTCGTCATCGGCGCGCACAGATCCCGGATCAGAGTTACGCAGACTGCAAGCATAGCGAATGCGACGGGAAAAGTCGAAGAATAAAGGCTCTGACTTGCGTTGCCAGCCCGACGGCTGTTCTTGAGCAACCGGCTCGCGCACGGGCGGCAGAGCCCCACCTCGACGCATTAGTCGCCGATCAGATCGGTTTCGTCGTATGTCCGACGATCCTCTGGATGCCAGAGCGGAAGCCCTTGTTTTACTCGCTCGGCCATCACTTGCAGCTTATCACCTGTACCGGGCAGCGCCTTCGTGGATGAGTAGGAGGTCGACTCCGGCTCGTCCGGTTCGTAATCCCAAATGCCCAACTTGATCGCTTCAAGTACAGAGTGAGCCACGGCTTTCTCTCCTGTTTCCTTTCTCTCGGAATCTAAGCAAACGTGCTTGTTGGCGACACCGTCGAGTTCCACTTGATAGCGCCGAGAAGGGCGCCGAGACAGACAGTCGTAAAAAGAAACTTAACGGCCAGTATTCAGCGCTCCGAGCCGAATGTCAAGCAAAACGTTTCTCTTCCAGAAGAAAAGTTTTCGATAACCCAGCGGAGTCGTGGCAATCCATCAGCGTCGCCAACTCGCGCACCAAACCTTGTTCGATGACGCCCGTTCTTACTCCGCGGCACACAGCGCCACGGACAGCAATGTAGTCGGGTCCGATCGGCATTACGCGTGGAATCGTCGCAGGGCAAAGCGATCCGCCCAAGACTGCGAGCATGCCTCGCTGGCGAACCGCGCCGACCGATTGTGACAGTCCGGCAACACCCGTGTGAACGATCAAATCGCCGCGAGACTTGTCAAACGTATCGAACAGGACGGCGCCGCACGCAAGACGGCGCGCGTGGTCGATTATCTCGTTTGGCGGTGGCGCGCACGCGTCACGCCAGTCCGCATAGACGACCGCAACCGGAGTCACGCTCCCGGGAAGTCGGCTCAACAGATCCGCCCACTCGTGCGGCCAATCGTCCGAGTCGCCGCACCCTGCAAGGCCCACTTTGGCATAGTCGAAATCGGCAAGACGATCGAGATCCGCATCCGCCGCACCGCTGCACAGTTCGCCGAGAGCAACGCTGGTTGGAACCTTGCCGGCCACAGTTTGCGAGACTTCCAGCCACACCGCTTCGTCCGCCGCGCCCAACGAGCCGCGAAGGGGCTCCTTGACATCGATCAAGTCGGCGCCGCCCGCCAGCGCTGCCCGCGCTTCTTCGCCGTTGCGAACGCTAACCAATAGGCCCGTCATCGCGTTTTCGCTTTCTTCCCACTCGCGGTGGGTCTCCTGGAAAAACACCGGGATTTCCTTTAAGATCGGGTCATCTCTTGAACATCGCACAGATCGGATGCTTTGGAAAGCCGTAGTCAGCGTGCAGTACGAACATATTACCACCCGCCGGGAGCTGACGCGTTTCTGCGAAGGCATCTCCGAGGCAAATACGATCGCTTTCGATACGGAGTTTGTTTCAGAGGACAGCTACCGTCCCCATCTCTGTCTAGTGCAGGTCGCGGCTGCGGACCGCTTGGCGATGATCGACGCCATCACGATCAATGATATGGACCCATTCTGGGAGCTGGTGGCCGCGCCCGGCCACGAGACGATTGTGCACGCGGGTCGTCAGGAGGTGTGCTTCTGTCTGCACGCCGTTGGGAAGCCGCTGAACCGCTTGTTCGACACACAGATCGCAGCAGGCATGATCGGATTGGAGTATCCGGCCGCGTACGGCACATTGGTGGCGAAGCTGTTGCGTAAGACGCTGGGCAAAGGCGAAACTCGCACAGACTGGCGCCGCCGACCGTTGTCCGAGCGCCAAGTCGACTACGCATTGCGGGACGTTGCCTATCTGGTGCAGATTCGCGATACGTTGATGGCCGAATTGGAGCAGCTTGGTCGCGTCGAATGGCTCGAAGCCGAAGTTGATCGTTGGCAGTCCGACATCGAAACGGCGGAATTCCGCGAGCGTTGGCGAAGCGTTGCCGGGATATCCAGGCTGCAGCCGCGAGCGCTGGCGATTGTCCGGGCGCTATGGCGTTGGCGCGAAGCCGAGGCGAAGAAGCAGAATCGACCGCCCAAGCGGCTCTTGCGCGACGACCTGATTGCTGAATTGGCCAAACGTGGCTCGAGCGACGTGCAGCAGATAGGCAACGTTCGAGGAATGCACCGGCGCGGCAAACAACAGTATCTCGCACCCATTGGCAAGTGTATCGCGGAGGCTGCGGCCTTGGCGGACGAGCAATGCCCCCAACGATCGCGACGAGCCACGGCCCGTCCCCAGTTGAACGTGTTAGGACAGTTTCTGTCGACCGCGCTCGGCAGCGTCTGTCGTGCAAGGCAGATTGCGCCTTCATTGGTCGGAACGGTGCAGGACGTGCGAGACTTCGTTGCCTACCGTTTGAACCTGGCCCCGTCGTCGGATGGCGAAGGGCCCGCTCTGGCTTGCGGGTGGCGGGCCGAGGTTGTTGGCCGCACGATCGACGAGCTGTTGGCCGGGAAAATATCAATCCGCGTCACCGACGCCTTGGCCGATCAACCGTTGACCTTTGAACCGACCGAGACAGAGGATTGAGGCCAAATGGACCGCCCACAACCATCCATCATTGTCGCTGCTCTTTTGCCGCTAGTCATGACGTTCGCGGCCCGGGCAGACGACGAACTTCCGCCGTCTTATTCGATCGAGCCGGAACTTTACGCCACCGGGTTTGATTTTGCCGAGGGGCCGGCGTTGGACGCAAAAGGTAATCTTTTCGTCGTCAACTATCGTCGGAAAGGCACTATCGGCCGTATCACGCCGGACGGTGAAGCGTCGATCTGGTGCGACCTGAACGAACTGGCTCCGGTCGAGGAACGCGAGCCACAGGCAAACGGCTTGAAGATCGATGGCGAACGGCGCCTGATCGTCGCTGATGCCGGTGGTGGCCGCGTGTTGCGCGTCTCGCCAGACGGCCGGCAAGTGGAAGTGCTGGTGGACCGATGCGACGGTGTCCGTTTAGTCTCCCCCAACGATGTGGCGTTGGACCTGGAAGGCAATATCTACTTCAGCGATCCGGGCGGCTCCGATGCGGAAAACCCGATCGGCTCGGTGTACCGTTACGACATCCAGACGCAACAAACGTCCTGTTTGGTGGAGGAGCTTGCCTTTCCCAACGGTCTGGGTGTGACTCCCGATCAGAAACACCTGTGCGTCGCGGAAAGCCAGTTGTATCGCATCCTGATATTCGACCTGGACACGAAGACCGGGGTTGTCGACAACGAGCGGGTGCTGGTCGAGTTTCCGGAGGAGACGAGTGGAGAAATCGTGGGCGGTAAGTTGCCGCCTGACGGACTGGTTTTTGATGCCCAGGGTCGGCTTTTTGTTGCCATGTGGGTCGGCGGAGTCATCAACGTCGTGGATGTCCCGTCCGGGAAGCTGCTGCGACAATACAAGGCGGGTGGCACCCAGGCGACCAACTGCCACTTCCACGGTGACTACCTATACACAACGGTGGCTGCAAAAGAGGCTGTGTTTCGATTGAAACTGGGTGTTGCAGGCCACCAATACGTGAAGAGAGCCAGCGCCCCGAAGGACCCCGTTGAAGCGGAGAAGGACTGACCAGACTTTTCCGGGCACAGCAAAAATATCCAAATTTCTAGCGAATTCGGCTACGACCAGCGTTTACGGGGTCGCCTGTTCGTGCGCTTTGCATTGACACCTATTTCCCGCATGTCTATTATCCCGACGTGATGACGAATAGACGATGGAAAGAAGACAATGGCTTTTCAAAGCGGTTTTGAACACATTGTCCGCGAGGGCGAGCTGCTAGCACCCTACACCTGGCTTCGTTTGGGTGGCGAGGCGCAATACTTTGCCGAACCCACCAATGTGGACGAGTTGATGGAGTTGGTACGCCGCTGCCGTCAGGACGACATGCCCGTGCGGCTGTTGGGGGCGGGATCGAACCTTCTGGTGCGTGACGAAGGCGTGGCCGGGTTGGTGATTCATCTGTCGGCCGCGGAGTTCGGCGAAGTCTCCGCAAAGGACGGCGTCTTGACCGCCGGAGGCGGCGCCAAACTCTCCCAGGTCATTTCCACGGCGGTTCGCGAAGGGCTAAGCGGGCTGGAGCAGTTGATCGGGATTCCGGGTACGGTTGGCGGCGCCCTGCACGGCAACGCCAGCAGTCACGGAAGCGATATCGGCCAGTGTACGGACGGTGCCTCGGTCTTGACCCATTCCGGTGAAATCGCTTCACGTTCCCGCGACGACTTGGTCTTTGCGTACCGCGAGAGCAGTCTCGACGAGCTGGTCATTCTGACCGCGGAGTTCCGGTTGGAACCGGAGGACCCGCAGCAACTGACAAAGCGAATGCAAAAACTGTGGATCGTGAACAAGGCCACCCAGCCCCTGCGTGACCAGAATACCGCGATGGTGTTCAAGGACCCCGGCGGTATCAGCGCCGCCAGCCTGATCGAACAAAGTGGACTCAAGGGCGCTAGCGTCGGCTCGGCGGGGCTGAGCGAACGAAATGCAAATTTCATCGTCACCAATCCGGGTGCGACCAGCAGCGATGTTCTGAAACTGATCGACCATTTGCGCGATGGAGTGCTGGAACGAACGGGCGTTGAATTGGAGACGGCAATCGACATCTGGTAGGCCACGCGGCCATTACGCAGTATCGGAAGCCGATAGTCTGAGACGACTCGTGCATGGAGGCTCGAGCAATGAACGCTGCGCGACGCAAGCGCAAGACCGGCCCTCTTTCGTCTTTTTCCTCTGCACTTGCGCCGTTTTGTCACGGCGCGGGGCGGCGAGCACTCGTCCTCCTGGCCTTGGTCGTCGCCGTGCCCGCCGGGGCCATCTACGCTTGGCAGCGGTGGGGGGAGCGCATCTCGAAAGGCCCGGAATACGTTCTGCTGCCGGAAAACATCGAAATCACCGCGGACAAGCCCGATTGGATAAAGTCGGATATCAGGGCAGAAGTTGTCCGGGACGCAAGCTTGACTGGTAAATCGACACTGGACAAAGACCTTACCAAGAAAGTCGCCCAGGCATTCCGGATGCACAATTGGGTGGAAGAGGTAACGCGCGTCAACAAGTACTACCCGGCGCGCGTTGTCGTCGAGTTGGTCTACCGCAAACCGGTCGCGATGGTCGAAGTGTGGAGCCCGAAGGATGGAGATGGTCTGCTACCGATCGACATCAACGGCGTGTTGCTGCCGCGAGGAGATTTCGTTGGCGACAGTGGAGAGGCCGCCGCAAATGTTAGGGACTATCCGCGCATTTCTGTTCCAGACGCCGCTCCGGCAAGCCTGGTCGGAAGCCCGTGGGGAGATCCTCGCGTGGAAGGAGCGGCCCGGATCGCCGCCGTTTTCGAGGGGCGTTGGAAAGCCTTGGGCCTGTACCGCATTGCCGCCAGCCAGGTCGATTCCATTACAGGTTCGCCTCCAGAGCCTACGTACGACTTGTTCACCAAGAACGGCGTGCGCGCAATCTGGGGAAAGGCACCTGCTGCCGAGAGCGTGGTGGAAGCCAAGGCGGCATTGGCCAAAGTCGCCCGACTGGCCAAGTATGTGGAAGCAAACGGGCCACTGGAGTCGATGACCGAAACCACAGACATCGACCTGCGCGGACGGCGGGAAACCGACCCTCACACCGCCTTGCTGCCGTCCAGGTCGTCGCGGGGCGCTAACGTGACGAGTCGCTGACTTGGCGGTTTTCCGCTTCAGCCCGCTCGATCTGATCCCTCAACTCCTGTCGTACGACCGGCATCTCCGGCGGTGCTTCCACGCCGATGCGAACGCCACCCCCTGTGATCCGCACAACGGTGACGGAGATATCATCGCCGATGAGAATCCGTTCTCCAACTTTGCGACTTAGTACCAGCATTTTGCCTGCGCGTCAGGCCGACCGCTCCTTGCATACCCCCACCACAAGGCAGGGCGAAAGAGCCAACGGCCCGATCCTCCTTGAACACGGGTAAGCGAGTGACTAATCGACGTATATACTGGATAATGCAACGCTGGAAGGCTGGACCGAGATATCGAAATGGTAGCAGTGATAGCTAGGGAATGCAACCGGAATACCTCCCAATACCATTGACATGCCTAGCCATAACGCCTTCGGCCATCAGCGATACTCGTCGGATCCCCCTAAGGGGGAATGGGAGACACTCTGTGTCTCACTGCAGCCTACTCTTGAGAGAGGCCAAGACGAGCGAAGGATGGCCCACATTGGCACTACGCTACGCGGGGCGAATGTACGTGCGGTGTATTTGGTCCACGGCACATTCGTCGGCGACGATGCGACGGGGTTCATCCGCAATCTGTCGCAACTCTTCCCCATTTCCGGGGAGAGATTACGCCGAATTCACAAGGAATTCGTCGACAAACTGGCCAAGGACGCCGGCAACTACACAACGGAGTTCGCCCGCGAGTTCGAGGGATTTGCGGGAATCCCCGTTCGGGTTTTTCGGTGGTCCAGCGAGAACCATCACATCGCTCGGGCCCACGCGGCGGTCTGCCTGATTGACGAACTGGCGTCACTGGAGCTGGCACCGGATGATCGTGTCCTCCTCTGGGGACACAGCCACGGGGGAAACGTCTTTGCATTGATGACCAATCTCTTGGCGTCGGATCGGCGAACGCGTCAGCGCTTCTTCCGCGCCTGCCGCAGCTATTATCGCTGGCCGATTGCCAATCGAGTCGACTTGCCCGTCTGGACACGGGTCAGAAAGCTGCTCGCCGAGGGACGGCGATCACGATGTTTGCCCAACTTGGATCTGGTCACCTTCGGCACCCCAATTCGTTATGGCTGGGACACGGACGGCTA
>CAZURK010000310.1:0-17731 GCA_964623055.1 uncultured Pirellulaceae bacterium | reverse complement strand
GTAGAACGATGTGCTCACATGGGCTTATGGGCGCTGGCCCGCCCCAAAAGACGACTTTGATTTAATCAATTGCTTGAACAACTGAAGGTGATCCTTAACCATGCGGATGGTCGAATGCTGCTGCAGGATTTTTTTGCGAGCGGCTCGGAGCGTCTCATCGGAAGGCGGCTGATCCAGAACACGAATCACTGCATCGCTTAGCGCTCTCACTTCACCGGGCGACGCAAGCCCCGTATGTGCCCCTGTAATCCCTTCGTGTCGACACAGGTCCGGCGTCTCGGTGGCCACAACCGGGAGGCCGGCGGCGATGGCCTCTAACAACGAGCGTGGTATTCCCGGTTCGTCGCTCGGGTGGACGAACACGTTCGCTGCCTTCAGCACACCGTCGACGTCCTCGAAGGTGCCTGGCATTATGACGCTGCGCTGTAGGTTCAGGTCGACTGCGTAGCGACAGAGTTTGTCGCGATACGGGCCGTCGCCGATCAGCCAAAGCCGGGCGGTCGCCCAGCGACAGACGACGGCTCGCCATGCCTTGATCAGACGTGTCAGTCCCCTGTGTCTGCTCAGGCGGCCGATGTAGACAGCAACCGGAGCGTCGATAGGTACGTGCATGTCGCTGTTAACGCTTGCCAGCGCCAAACGGGCATCCATTCGCTTGCCGCCGGTGCCAGCGTTACCCGGCCCCACGCCGTCTGCGATTTGGGCGATCCGCTCCCGCGCGTAGCCGGCCTCGTGCAGTTCCCGTGCGATTGCATCGTTCGGCGCGATGATGGCGTCGGCTTGTTGGCAGCGCCGGCGGAAGCGGCTGCCAAATCTTGACCGACGTTGCCAGCCGCAATCGCCGGTTGAACCGGCGTCTTCGGCCCGCAAGACCACGGGGATGTCCATCCGTCGCAGGGCCCCGATGGCGGCGTGAGCATCGAATTGCAGCTTCGATACGCATGCCACGTCGATCTGATCGCGATTCCTGCGCAACCAGCGGGATAGGGCCGCCATGTAGCGAAATGTGCCCCACCCCAATCCGCGTGGATTGCGCAGGCGTATCACGGGGGTGTCGCAGTAGTATGCCCTCGCTGGCCAATCCGAATGCCACTTCGCGGTAAGGACTATTGGCTCAGCCCCTCGCCGCCGCAGCCCGGTGGCCAGTTCGGCAATCGCTTTCTCCGCGCCCCCTACCAGAGGCCAGAACCGGCGACTTATCAGGACTACGCGCATGCCCGTCATGTGGCCCTTGTCAGTTTCGCGGGGCAAGTGTAAAAGAATGTTTATGCGACCTTATCTCGATCTTCTCCAGCATATTCTGCACAAAGGCGTCGAGAAACGCGACCGGACGGGCACCGGCACGATCAGCACGTTCGGCTATCAGATGCGGTTCGATCTGCGGGATAGCTTCCCGCTGCTGACAACGAAGAGACTGCACCTGAAGTCGATCGTGCACGAGTTGCTGTGGTTTCTGAGTGGCGATACGAACGTGCGCTACCTGCGCGAGCACGGTGTGTCGATTTGGGATGAATGGGCGGACGACACCGGAGACTTGGGGCCCGTCTACGGTGCTCAGTGGCGTTCGTGGCCCATGGCCGACGGCGGCTACGTCGACCAGATCGCCAATCTGATCGATCGGATTCGGACCGATCCCGACTCTCGCCGGCTGATTGTCAGCGCATGGAACGTGGGCGAGTTGCCGAAAATGGCATTACCTCCGTGCCACCTGCTGTTTCAATTCTATGTGGCCGATGGACGTGTTTCCTGCCAGCTTTACCAACGCAGCGCGGACGTGTTCCTGGGCGTGCCGTTCAATATCGCGTCGTATTCGCTGCTGACGGTGATGGTCGCACAGGTCGTCGGCCTGAAACCGGGCGAGTTCATCCACACACTCGGCGACGCCCATTTGTATCAAAACCACTTGACCCAAGTGGAAGAACAACTGAGCCGCGAGCCGCGGCCATTGCCCACTGTACGCCTGAACCCGGCGGTTTCCTCGATCTTTGACTTCCGCTACCAGGACATCCAAGTCGAAAACTACGATCCCCATCCGCACATTCCGGCTCCAGTGGCTGTGTGACGGAAAAGCTTGGTGCGGGCTATAGATTGGGGTTATATATGAAGAAAGAAAGTCGGTCGGCCAACGTCTTCATTTATGACCCCCAATCTATAACCCGCCATTCTCATCCCGGCAAACGACCTCTCTCCTCAGTCCGTCGGCTCGACCACTCGCCATTCGAGGATTCCGCCGGAGAACTCCTCTTGGAGTTGGACCTCGATGCGTAGCGACGAGGTTTCCACCACATCGAATGTGACCTTATTGAATCTGTCCTTATCAACGCCGTACTTGCCGGCTGCACGGACCGGTTTCCATCCGCTGTCTTCTTCGTAGAGAAGCTGCCACGAGGCGGGCGGGCGGCAGTGGCCGCGGCCTGTGTCGTCGAACCAATAGACCTCGACGCCCGCGACGCGTTTCGGTTTGTCGAAGTCGTACTGGACCCATTCGGTCGTGCCTCGATGGTCCCACCAGGTGAAACGCGGAATGCTGTGATCGTTCGAGTTGCGCGGCAGCAAGTCGTCACCGAGCGCCGTCACGGTATCACTGTGCCAAACGTGGGATGCCTTCGCTGGAATCGGATCTTTGGGCCCGATCCACTCGTGCGCATTTGGCCCGTCGCCGATGGTTGGGAACGCCGAGATTCGCAGGCGTGCGGCGCCCATTGGGATTAACATGACCGTCTCGATCGGCTCGTCCAACTTGGCCGGGCTCGGCTGGAGCTTGCCGACCAGGCCCAAGTGGTCTAGCTTCCACACGGGGATGCGTTTTGCCTTCGCCCGCAACTGGACAGGGACGGCATCTGCCTGGAAGGGCTGATCTGATTCCGGCCATTCGGTCGCTGCGAACTCGAACGAAGACGCCGGATTCTGCCCGTCAAGCACCAATCCGTAGTTCCACGGCGTTGTCGGGTGGATCTCCCAGGCCGGCCATTCTTCGGTGCCGCCGGATTGCACATAGCGTTCGCCGATTTTCAAGGAATACGTCAGCGGCCCCCGGTCTACGGAAACGCTGTTCTGGTTCTCTTCCCACGTCCTGATTCGGATGTTCATCGGCAAATGGAGGCTGACGGTGTCTCCGTCTTGCCAGACGCGATCGACCCTCAAAAACACGCACGGTATCGTCTTTGCCTCGACAGCCCGCCCGTTGATTTCAAGTTTGGGCTGTTCGCACCAGCCGGGTATCCGCAGATACAGCGGGAACTGGACTTCCTTTCGCATCGACATGGACAGTGTGATCGTCTCGTCAAAGGGGTACTTGGTCTCCTCGACGATCGTGACCTCGGTACCGTCTCCGACTTTCGCCGTGACTTTCGATTCTGCATACAGCACCGCGGCCAGACCGTTGCCCGGGGTCGCCAGCCAAAGGTGTTCGGCGTAGTACGGCCAGCCGTGTCCATAGTTGTGCTGGCAGCAGCGGTGAGCGTGTGGATTCATGTGCAGCATCGGACCGCCGTTCTGCAATCCAGGCGATTTGCTGCGCGCGTCACTGAGCACCATGTTCGGAGCGGTCAAGTATCGCAGCCCTTTCGAATCGGGCATTAGACAAGCTGGCAGCGTGTTCAATGCCGCGTCTTCACAGCGGTCCGCCCAAATCGGATCGCCGGTGATTACCAGCAGCGTTTCGTCCGACAACATTTGTTCCACGACGCCGCAAGTCTCGATAGCTTGGCGGGGGCCGACATAGCCGGGCCTTGCGTTTTCGTCGGCACCGAACATTCCGCCGGGGACTTGGCCGTAAATGGATCGCACCTGCTGGTAGTTTCGTTCGGCTGCGATCAAGTGTTTCGGGTCCTTCGACTGCATGAAGAAAGTGGCCGGCCCGCCGAACGCCTGGCCGATGTTGACGTTGTGCCAGTTGATCACACCGTCACTCCACCGCGCCGTGTTGCGATGGATCTTCTCGGCCAGTTCCAACAGCCAACGGTCGCCCGTCCGGTTGTACAGCCAATAGACGCTGAACAGATTGTCGGCCGCTCGCATCTGCTGCCAGTACGGAGGCAAGAAATCCTCGTCCGCAACGGTCGACTCCCAGCGGAAGTATCGTTTCATCAATTCCAGTACTCGTTCGTCGCCAGTGTATTCGTAGTGCGATTGCAGGACGAACAGCATGATCATGTTGGGCCACAAGTCATACTTGCCGCTGGTGCTTCGGACCGTGCTCTTCCCGCCCATGTTGCCAAGCGGGCCGAACCAGCCGTCCTCGCGCTGGCTCGTCAGAGCCGCTTCGATCCAGATTCTCGCTTCCCGGATGATGCGCTCGTCGCCGAGCAGGTAACCCGTGTCGCCGAAGCCCTTCAGCCAGTACGGCACCTCTTCCCAGCCGTTGCGTCCTTCGCCCGTCGGGTCCAGCCACGCGTTGCCTTCTTTAACGAGGAACCGGCTGATCTCGGTCAAATGCCCGTGGAAACCGTCGGCTTGAAGCTGCAACTGCTTGCGCACCCAGCCACGTGGTTCGATCGCGCCAATCGGCAACTTCATGAACGGACTGGGCAGCAATGGCTCGCGGTTGCCGACATAGAAATCGTTCTTCTGCGACGTATCAGGAACCGGCATGACGGAGACTTCGTCAGCCAACGACGGAGACGTCGCAGCCAGAAACACAACGGAAAAGAGAATCTGTAGCGAAGTTCTCACGGTGTTAGTCTCCCTGTAATCCTGGCAGTCACACAATGGTTTTTGCCCGTCAATGATTTTGCCGTTCTCTTTTCCAGGCATAATCATTCTGTTTCACCTGTACCTGGTTTCTTCGGTCCCACGGCACCGATGTGAGCCGGTAGGCCCTCCTTTCCGTAGCCGGACGTCAGCAGTGGCGAATCAGGCGGCGGCCGCAGGAAGTCCTCGTGCTTGTCATCGTCGCGATTCTGCAATTCGATCTTATCCTCGAGCGTCGCGATGAGTCCGTGATGACCTGCATCATCAAACGTCTCGGGGCCCTTTTCCCAACAGTTTGCCTCGAATTGCCATACCTCGGCCGCCTTTTCGATCTCCTCGTACGGTCCGGCAAATGCAACGGAACCTAGAATCAAGTTATTCGCGATCGTCACCCCCGGCTGATAGTCCCTGGTAAAGGCCAGGCCGATCCAGTTGGTCGTGTTCAAGAACGTGTTATTGTGGATGCAGATGTTCGATTCTACGCCGCCTTCTGTGAGGTTCACGTTGATCCCCGTCGTGCTTTCGCCATCCTCACGTCCCAAAAACACATTCCCCGCCACGACGGTTTCTCCGAGCGGCGCATCTCGTGCGCCGAGCAGAATCAGGACATCGCGACCGCTGAACGTATTCTCTTCGATCCGTACGTGTTGACCCATCGGCGGCAGACCGACGACTCGTATGCACTGGTTGGTGAACGGGTTGTGGAAACGCGATTGGCGAATAACGATAGCCGGGTCGTCGGGCGTTCCACGCGTGGCGCGAACGAGAACGCCCGGTTCGTTTATCTCGGCCCGAATCTGGAAGCATTCGATACTCTCGATCACGGTGCCTGCCGCTGTCCCACCGACCGATATCGCCGGCTGCTTGTACGGCTCGATACGAAAACCACGGATGACGACGCCGGGCACGTCCTGGATACGAATGACCGGCGCTGTCTCGTCCGGCACCGTCAGCGTTGGCCGCTGTGTCGGGTCCGATTCCCAGTTGGATTCCAGCACAATGCCGCGTTGTCGCGAGGCATTGGTGAACTCGATGGCTTCGCTGTACGTTCCGTTGTCGATCACGCGAATGACCGTGCCGGGCCCCGCAGTCGCCAACGCCCGGTTGATGGACTGGACGTCGGCATCGACAGATTGTCCCACCGTTACCAGTTCAGGGTCTTCCGACGAGGCACCTGCTCCTCCACGCCCTTGGGTCCGATTTGAACTGTCTGCGGCAGGCCCCGGAGTTTCTTTTCCGGGCCACAAAAACGGCAAGGAAACAAGACCGGCGACCAGTACCAACGCACACGTGATCAGCGCCCAGCGTGCCGTCGGCTCTCGCTCCGGTTCGCGTTGAGGCCGGCGGCCCTGCAAGACGGCGGACATCTCGTCGGTTGGCGTTTCGTTCAATATCGCCAGGTACCGCCCGAGCACCTCGGCCACTTCGGTCGCCGACTGGTAGCGGTCGCCGGGTTCCTTCTTGAGCAACTTGGCCACCATGTCGGAAAGCGTCTCCGGCGTACCCTCGATCGTCTTTGCGAGCGGCGCCGGCGTGACGTCCGCGACCTTGTGAGCTACCTCCAGAGCGTGCTGACCGCGGAAAGGCGATTGGCCGGCGATCATGGCATACATGACGCAGCCCAGACTGAACAAGTCGGATCGCAGGTCCACCTTATTGCCCTTGACCTGCTCGGGCGACATGTAGGTCGGAGTGCCAACGGCCAACTCTCGGGACGTGAGGTCCACATTATCGACGGCCACGCGAGCCAGTCCGAAGTCGCCGATCTTGACGCGGACCGCCCCGTCCTCAAGCATGATGTTGCCGGGCTTGATATCTCGGTGAATCACGCCCTGCGCGTGGGCCGCAGCCAAGCCTGCTGCGATCTCCTTGCTGAGACGGACCACTTCCAAAGGGTCGAGCCTTCTGTTCCTGCGAATGTGCTCGCGCAACGAGCCGCCGTCCACGAATTCCATGACCAGGAACGGGCAATGCTCGTGCTCCTCGACCGCGTGGATGGTCACCACGTTGTGATGATTGATGCCCGCTGCGGCACGGGCTTCGCGGATGAATCTTCGTCGGGCCGTGTCGCTGTTGCTCAGTCGACGATTCAGCACCTTAATCGCCACTGTCCGACGCAGTTGTTCGTCAAACGCCCTGAACACGACCCCCATGCCCCCGCGTCCCAACACGCCGAGGATGTCGTACTTGCCCAGTCGCCCCATTGCGTTCTTGTTGGGCGACGGGGAGAACTGCCTGACATCGAACTCGTCGTCGCCCACTCCGCACCACGCTTCCGTGTCCTCCTCGACACTTTCCTTGGAAGCGAGACCTTCGGTGGCTTGAGATGCCTCGCCGAGTTCGTCCGTGACTTCCCTCAGAAGATTTCGAGTCATCCATTCGACCGACTCGGCGCAATTGTCGCAGACGCCGAGATGATCTTGGACCTGTTGTCGAGTGGATTCGTCCAAACGCTCTGCAACGAAATCCAGAAGGACCTCTTCAGCCGGACACGATTGGCTTTCGTCCGTCATGATCCAGCTCCTTATGCAAAACACCGGGCCAAACCATACGATATCAGAATGCAGCCCCAGCCGCCAGAATCAAGTCGCCAACCGCGGCTGCTCCTTCGTGGATCTGAAACTCGATGGCCCAGAATTGGCCGATAAGGCTGAAAGTCTGTTCAGGTAGATTGATTCCACAGCCCTCATCGACGACCATATCGTCATCGGTGGAACCCATCGTAACGTAATGAACGGCTCCGCGGGAGCATCGCCCTCCCGTATCAGTAAGTGTGAAGTCCGACAGACAATGCCAAAACCGGGAGGTGCGACCGATGATGCAGGCCAATTCAAGTGGAAACGGTAGTGAAGCAAGCCAACAGCCGCCATTCGGTTGCTTCCGGCGAGCAATTCACGCGACGTTGATTCTCGGGTTCGTGGTTGGGTTGGCCGTGTCGCCTTCTGCGTGGGCGGCAGATTCCACAACTCACGTCGCCCCAACGTTGCGCGGCACCGACCTTTTCGCGATGGCGAAACACAGCGAACAGTACTTCGAGTCCGTTCCGGACGCGTCTTGTCTGAACATGGATAGGATCGTCGCGTTCGAAGAGAACGAACGATTCGTCTATCTGGCAGGCAAAACCGAAAAGGCTCTTCGTCGCATCGTGTTGCTAAAACCGCGCACGTTCGTGATCGAAGATCGCATAAAGGTCCCCGGTCTCGGGACCGTCAAGGGGACGTTACTTGTCCGTGGCGAACCCAAGATCGACGGCAAAAACCTCGTCGCGAACGTTCCTGGAGGCGTAATCGTAGGAGAGACCCTCGCGCCGAAAGGAGCTTTCCTGCAAATCGGACCGCCGAGCGGTGGCGAGGGCGACTCCAAGACGTACGCCGTTGAGAGCACTACAAGAGTCGGTGGCGACGAAGTCCGGTTTGTCAACGTCTTCCAGGTTGGTCGGCCGAACGATGAAGGCCGCAAGCCGCAGTGCAAACTGAGCGAAGCCGACGACGGATGCCAGTTGGCCATTAGTACTGCTGATCAAACGCTGAGACTATCGTTGCCAGCCGAGCGCGACGTCGCCGGCACCATCGCGATTGACGGAGCGGACGGCAAGTCGGTACTGAACGAACGTTTGCTGCCCTCGGGCATTATGCCGCACGGCGAGGAAGGCGTTCGACTGATGCGACGCTGGGATACGCCTTATCAGCGCGAACGCACGCCCGGATGGGATACAGGACGGGTGGCCCCCGAATTGAAAAAACTGGTTGAGCAGGACTCGACCAAGACCGGTCGGGCCGTCGTCCTTGGCTGCGGCACGGGAACCAACGCCATCTACTTGGCCAGCAAGGGATTCGACGTGACCGGAGTCGACGTTGCCCCAACGGCCTTGATCCACGCCGAACGAAAGGCTCGTGAAGCGGGCGTGAAGGTCCGTTGGGTCGTGGCCGACGTGTTGGCGCTGCCCGAGATGGGGCCAGTCGATCTGATCTTCGATCGCGGCTGCTACCACCACGTCCGGAAGTACAACGCCGCTGGATACGTCAAGAGCATCCGAGGCATTTCGCGTCCTGGCACACGACTGCTGTTACTGGCCGGAAGCGCGAAAGAAGAACGGCGGGCAGGGCCACCCAAAATCAAAGAAGAGGAGATTCGCGGCGACTTCTCCAAACAGTTCACGTTCGAGTGGCTTCGAGACATCCGGTTCGACTCGGCCAACCCGAACGCCAACGGTTTCAAGGCGTGGTCGGTGCTCTTGCGTGTCAATGAATAGTGGTAGGGCCGGTTCCCACCGGCCGAGCTTCTGATCTTCGTTGATCGGCCGGTAGGAACCGGACCGACGCCTGCTCCTTACATTTTGGGAACAGTCCCTGCAGCTCCCACCAGCGAAAGGACGGACGCATGCGATCCGAGATCACTCCATCTTCCCTTGTAGGCACGTTTGCACTGCGCAGAAGGCTCGTGGTTCGGACCGCGTTGGCCATAACGGCTTGTGCGATTGTCACGTCCGGAAGGGCTGGTGATTTAGACGATTTGGCAAAACCGCATGAAGGTCGCAGCATGCGATCCACTTCGACGGCAGTGGACGAGAATGGCGATTACGCACACAGCAATAGCGACAACTCGCGTGTTGCCGCCGGCGCGACCAAGGTCGTCTTGGACGCCAAGGGACCGGGAGTGATCACGCATATGTGGTTTACGTTCCTTGGACCGGAGCCCCATCCGTGGGCCAAGGACGGATCGGCCAACCATCAAGAGATCCTGTTGCGGATCTTCTACGACGGCTCGGAACGGCCGGGCGTGGAAGCGCCTTTGGGCGACTTTCTCGCCAACTCGTTCGGCAAACGAAGCGAAGTGATCAGTGTCCCAGTGGTCGTCGAGGACGCCGATTCGTACAACTGCTTCTGGCGGATGCCTTTCCGGAAGTCCGTTCGGGTCGAGGTCGTCAACCAGAGCGAGAAGAAGCTGAATCTGCTGTACTACAATATCGACTGGATCAAGCTGGATTCGCTGCCGGAAGACACACCGTATTTCTACGCCCAATACCGCCAGGAGTACCCAGTAGAACAGGGAAAAGACTACGTGATCCTGGACACCAAGGGTAAAGGGCACTATGTGGGCACGGTGTTGTCCGTTCGCTCGCGCAGCCCATCATGGTTTGGCGAGGGCGACGAAAAGATCTACATCGACGGAGAGATGAAGGCTTCGATCTGGGGAACCGGCACCGAGGACTACTTCCTGTCGGCTTGGGGATTGAAGACGACCAGCACACCGTACTTCGGTACGCCTTACTTCGATCAATGGGGAATCGTCGGCGGCCACACCAGCGCGTACCGTTGGCATGTCCACGACCCGATCGTATTCCAGAAGTCGATCAAGGTGACGATCGAGCACTGGGGTTGGATTTCGGCGGACGAGAATCCCGAGGGCAAGACGCACAGTTGGAACGAACGGCAAGATGACTACTCGAGTGTGGCGTTTTGGTATCAAACCGGTACGCCCACGTTCACAGCTCGCGCGCCACACGCCAAAGATCGAACGTTGCCCAATCTTGATCTGATTTTCCCCGCGAAGCCGTACACGGACGACCAGTATCATGGAATCGGCGGCAGCCGCGTCCAGACGAATCTGGGATACTTCCCTCAGGGGCAGTTGTTCTACCAGCCCGAACAGTCCGAAGATGCGTGGGTGGAAATCCCGTTTGCCGTCAAGGAGAAGGAGCCGCGGCGTCTGTTGATCAAAGGCACCCGAGCAAACGACTACGGCCGTTACCAGGCCTATCTGAACGGCGTGAAACTCGGCCGACCGATCGACCTTTACTACGACGGCGTGGAAGAGTGGGAATGGCACTTGACGGATTTCTGGCCCGAGCCCGGCGAGTACGCGCTTCGCCTGGAGTGTGTTGGCAAGAATACGAAGTCGACCGGCTACTATCTTGGCATCGAATCGGTCCGACTCCGTGAGCGCCGCCCGCGCGTGAAGGAGTGGGCTCGCGACAAGGACAAGGACTGGCGCGAGAACCCAATTCTGTACCGATAGCAGCATGACAAGCTCACGGCGTTCGGTCGATTCAGTAACCGAATTCATGCTCACAGCAAATGGAAACAGAGTACCTAGGAGCTTCAGAACGATGCGCACGGCAATATTGTTCACCCTGTTGCTGATGCTGCCCGGATTGCTGCCGGCGGCGACGTTGGTCAAAGACGGCAAGCCCATGGCGGTCGTGGCGTTGCCCACGGAGCCTGACGAACACGAACAACTCGCGCTCGACGATCTGATAGAGCACATTCAGAAAATGTCCGGGGCAAAGCTTGATACGGCGACGGTCGACGCCAAGGATGTAAACGCCTTTCTGGCTCGGACCAAAGCCGCCGGCCAAGTGCCGATTCTCCTTGGCCGCAACGTCTTTGAACGTCTGGCAAAGAAAAAGGCGGTCGACGCGGTACGCGGGGCATTCATCCTGCAAGTCGATCGGGATGCGGTGATGATTGCCGGAGTTGAGGAAGGGACTTGTTACGGCGTGATCGAGCTACTTGAACAGTTGGGCTGTCGGTGGTTCATGCCCGGTGACTTGGGCACCGTCATTCCGCGTCTGGAGACGATCGAAGTGCGACGGCAGCGAACCGAACAACGACCGTCGTTCCCGTCGCGATGGTTCCAGATGCCAAATCGCGACTGGCAGAAACGAATGCGGTGTGGCGGACCAGTCTTTCCGGGGTCCCACGGTATCCCGGCGCCCAGAGTCAAGAAGAACAAGACCACCGGCGAAATCGAGCCCGCTGAACACGCCGAACTGTTCGCGCTGCGCGACGGCAAGCGAACGCCACGGCAGCACTGCGTCTCGAATCCCAAGCTGATCGACTACGCGGTGGAGCAGGTCAAGCAGCGTCGCAAAGCCGGCAAGGGACCAGTCATCGGCATGGGACCCAACGACGGTTCGGGCTTCTGCGAGTGCGATGGCTGTCGAGCTCTGGATGGCGACGACTTCGATCCCTTCTCGAACGAGCCGTCGGTGACCGACCGGTACATCTGGTTCTTCAACCAAGTACTCGAACGCGTCAACGACGACTACCCGGACACCAAGCTCGGTTTCTACATCTACCACTCGTACATGCGGCCGCCGACGTGGTGGAAGCCGGACCCGCGGATCATGGGCGCTGTGGCACCGATCGCCTTGGACCGAGTGCACGGATTCTCCAATCCGATCGCCCCGGAGAAGAGCTACGCCCGCTGGCTCTATCAGGAATGGGGCAAAATCATGCCCGAGCTTTACGACCGCGGCTACTGGAGCAATCTGGCATGCCCCGGATTTCCGTTCATCATCGTCCATCGCCTGCGTGACGAGATCCCCACCTGCCACGAGTTCGGAGTGAAGGGATGGCGAGTAGAGACGTTCCCGAACTACGGCCCGCAGTTTCCATCAATGTATGTGGCCGGCAAGCTTATGTGGAACCACCAAACAGACGTGGATGCACTCCTGAAGGATTGCTTCGAGCAGTTCTTTGGCCCCGCCGCCGGCCCCATGGGGCAGTACATCGTGTTGATGGACGCGGCGCTGCGCGACGGCGATTACTGCACCGGTTCGGCGTGGGACATGCCGCACTTCTACCCGCCGTCGTTGAGAATCAAAGCCCGTGCCCTGCTTGACGAAGGGAAGAAGCTGGCCAAGGGCCAGGGCGTCTTCGAGCAACGCGTCGGGATGATCACGCAAACCTTCGATATGCTCGAAGCGTTTTGCGCCATGATGAATGCACGCGTGCGAGTCGACTTCGTCGAGGCCAAGGCCCACTTGGACAAGCTGGATGCAGTGGCCAACCAGTTGATGACGTACGAACCGGTGCCGATGCTTTCGGCCGGCCGGTTCAGCACGTACGTCAACTATATGAGACGCTTTTTCCGCCCATGCACAGAACAAGGCCGCCAGCGAGTCACGAGCGGCAATCGGTTGGTGGCCGCGGCACAGGACGAATGGCAGTTTCAGATCGACCCGGCCCGGGTCGGCGAAGACATCGGACTGTGGCGTCCGGAGATGACCGGCGGCGGTTGGCAGACGATCAAGACTTCCAGTTCCTCCTGGAGCAATCAAGGCCTGCGATACTACAAAGGACTCGCCTGGTACCGCCAGACCGTCGAAGTGCCGCGCGGGCTTGCCGGCCAGCGCATCTTCCTGTGGTGTGGCGGCGTCGACGAATCGGCCAAGGTCTGGCTGAACGGCCAGGTCATCGGCATCAGCCACGGCGCGACGTTCTATCCCTTTGAACTGGAGGCCACCCAGGCGGTACGGCCGGGCAAGAACGTGATCGTTCTCTGCGTTTCCAACCAAGTCGTCAACGAACTGGGCACGGGCGGCATCGTCGCTCCCGTAATGCTGTACGCCCCCGCAGCCGGCAAGGATGCCAAGCTGGAAAATGTCCGCGACCTCAAACCGACGTTTCCTTGAGACGCCAAGGAGTAAGAACGTGACGGCGATCAGCGATTTGTCGGCGATTGACGTGCACGGCCACTACGGCCGCTACGAACGTGTCGGAACTTCGGCGCTGAAACAGCAGTTCATGAGCGGCGATCCGGCAACGGTCGTGGCCCGGGCGCGGCTGGCGAATACGGCCTATACGGCTGTTTCGCCCATGCAGAGCATGATGCCGCGTGGCGAGGCGGATGCGGTAGCCGGCAACGAAGACGCCCAGCGCGTGGTCCACGAGACTGACGGTCTGCTGCAATGGGTGGTCGTCAATCCGCTTCAACCAGAGACGTTCGACCAAGCCCGACGAATGCTCGATTTGCCCAAATGCGTCGGCATCAAGATCCATCCGGAGGAGCATTGCTATCCGATCGCCGAACACGGCCGGGCGATCTTCGAATTTGCTGCCCAGCTAGACGCGGTAGTGCTGACGCACAGCGGCGATTCGAACTCACTTCCGAAGGACTTCACCCCGTTTGCCGACGACTTTCCGGAAGTGAAGTTGATCCTGGGGCACTTGGGATACAGCGGTGCCCTGGGACCCTCCTACGATCTGCAGGTGCGCGCGATTCAGGCGTCCAAACACGGCAACGTACTGACGGACACATCCAGCGCGTGGAGTATCACACCGGGGCTGATCGAATGGGCTGTTCGCGAAGTCGGGGCCGATCGCATCCTCTTCGGAAGCGACACGCCGGTGTATTTCACTCCGTCACAGCGAGCCCGGATTGACCGGGCGGACCTGGCAGACGTGGAAAAGCGAATGATCCTTTGTGACAATGCCAAACGGTTGTTGCCGTTCTTTCGACAGTGCCAAGCCGAAACGGAGGACGATTCATGCTAACTCACGAGACGTTCATCGGTCCGTGGGCAGGATTGCCCGTGGCTTGGACGGACAACGATCGGTTTGACGAGGAGACGTACCGCGGCGACGTGGGCCGATGTTGCGAGGTGGGTATGCCTGGTGTGTACACCGGCGGTACGACCGGCGAGTTTTACGCGATGGAATACGACGAATTCCAGGCCGTGGCGCGGGCGACTGTCGAAGAGTGCCACGCCCAGGGCAAACCGGTCATGATCGGCTGCAGTTCGACCTACACGCTTGGAGCCGCTCGCCGAGCGGCGTACGCGGCCGAGGTCGGCGCCGACGCGATCCAGGTGGCCTTGCCGTTTTGGATGGAGATCAGCGACGACCAGATCGTGCCGTTCTTCAAAGAAGTCGTGACCGCCTCCGGTGGACTTCCGCTTTCCATCTACGAAACGACCCGCGCAAAGAGAGCGCTAACCATCGAACAACATCGGGCAATCAAGGACGCTTTGCCGGGGTACACGATGGTCAAGGCCAATGCAGGCACGGTGGGCTGCACGCCGGAAGGTTGCGCGGCACTGTCAGAATTCATCAATGTGTTTGTCGGCGAGGACAAATGGGGCGAACTCGGGCGGACCGGCGCCATTGGGTGCTGCAGTTCGGTGGTCTACTGGAACCCATACGTGACTCTGACGCTGTGGCAGCAAATGAAACAGAAAGATTGGGCGAGCGTCGATGCTACCTGTGAGCGCATCCACGAACTCATCACGTTCTTGGGGATAACCTCCGGACCGAGGGGATTCACGGACACGGCCTTTGATCGGATGGGCGGCGTCGCCAGCGGATTCCTCAAGACCAGCCTGCGCAGCCGTGGCCCCTATCCCAGTTGCACACAGGAGGATGTTGAAACGCTGCGTCGCTGGTATCGGGAGCATTTCCCCGAAATGTTGCGTCTGGAGTGAAATGACCATTCTTTGTTTAACCGCAGGCCCATCGGGCCGCGCGGGCCGGTGGCCCTGAGGTTAAACGACCGATTGACTTTGGCCGCTCACCTTGCGTCATTGAGAGGTTTAGCCACGTTTTGTTGCGTTCTATCTGCATAGTGACACTTGCTTGTTTGTCTGTCGTGTCATTCGGCCTCCCTACGGCTGCCGCCCAGGACGTGCCGGAGAATGGCGGTCCCGACTTCCGCGGCCTCGTCACGCTTGATTGGATCGTTATTGGGGTCTATGCCGCGCTGGTCATCGGGCTGGGCTGGTTTTACAGCAGGCGGCAGTCGAGCACCGAGGAGTACTTCCTGGCCGGACGTCGGACCAGCTTCTTGATCGCTGGGATCTCTCTTTTTGCCACGTTACTGAGCACCATCAGTTATCTATCCGCGCCCGGGGAAGTCATCGGCCATGGGCCGATCTTCTACGCCGGCTTTATCGCGATGCCCGTGGTTTACCTGGTCGTCGGTTATCTCGTGATCCCCACATTGATGCGCGTGCCGGTTACGAGCGCGTACGAGTTGCTGGAGTCGCGAGTCGGGCTTGGCGTTCGTCTGGTGGGTTCGGGAGTGTTCATGGTAACCCGCGTAGTCTGGATGGCATTGCTGACGTATGTGTCGGCCAAGGCGTTTGTCTCCATGTTGCAGTGGGAGCCTGATGCTGTACCGTACGTAATCGTGCTACTGGGCACAATTGCCGTGCTCTACACAACACTGGGTGGCTTGCGCGCCGTGATGGTCACCGATGTGGTGCAGTTCTTTGTCCTGGTCGTCGGCATCCTCCTCACCATCATCTTCATCACAGTGGATCTGGGCAGCGTGCGCGCGTGGTTCCCGACCGCGTGGGCGCCGGACTGGGATGAACAACCGCTGTTCAGCCTGTCCCCGACCGTCCGGGTCACCCTGCTCGGCTCGATGATTTCCTACACCACGTTCTGGGTCTGCGCGAGTATTTCGGATCAAGTGGCGATTCAGCGCTACTTGGCGACGCGCGATGCAAGAACCGCTCGACGGGCGCTGCTGACCAACCTTATCGCCGATATCTTGGTTTCGTCACTGCTCGTGTTGACCGGTTTCGCCTTGCTGGGGTTCTTTCAGCATCATCCAGATTTGCTGCCGAAGGGCCAGGATTTGTTGGGCGATGTCGATCTCCTGTTCCCGCACTACATCGCGAATTTCCTGCCGATCGGCGTAGCGGGACTGGTAGTCTCCGCCATGTTGGCCGCTGCCATGTCCAGTCTCGACTCCGGACTGAATTCGATTACCACGGTATTCAGCGTAGATGTGCTGGGTCGCTGCGGCCGTTCGACGCGGTCGGACGGGCAGCGTTTGAAGATTGCCCGCGGATTGACACTCGGACTTGGAGTGGCCGTCGTGTTGTTAGCCTGCTGCATGGGCATGGTGCCCGGCAACATCGTTGAAGTCTTGTTCAAGACGGTTGGACTCTTCTTTGCCCCCCTTGCCGGCCTGTTCTTCACGGCGCTGTTCGTTCGCTTCGCCACGGGGATCGGCACTATCAGCGGTGCTGTGTGCGGGTTCGCCACTGCGGCGCTGATCGCCTACTGGGACGTCATCACTGGCGGACCAACCATCAGCTTCCAGTGGATCATCCCGACCGCACTCGTTGTCCAGGTAACCGTAGGCAGTTTGATCAGTGCCTTTTCGACAAAGCGAACGGCTGGCTAGACGCGTGGTATACCATGCTGCGATTGGAGGAATCTGACTCGTTTAACTCGAAGCCGAAGGCTACCCGATCGGTGAAGTGACGTTCGACTCGATAACGGGCGGCGCGCAGGTCTTCACTTCTTGGCCGGTGGCGGTTTGGGACCGCCGTAAACTTCGATCTCCCAAACGCGCGACACGTCAACCTGAGTCTCGGTCACCCACAGGCGGACACGACTGGTCTTGACGGGCGAAAGACGAACGTGCCAATCAACCGCCGTGTTATCATCGGTTCGTGTATCCTCGATGTCCTTCCACTCGCCGCCGTCATCGCACTGCAGCACAAACGCCTGGATCGGGGCGACTAACGAATCCTCGCCCTGACGGAACCCAGAAATGATGCGCGCGGCGGAAATGGTCTGCTGGTCGGGCCAACCAAGCTCCACCCAGTTCGGAGTCTGCGGATCGCTTAACCAACGCCCGTCGTTGTCGGCCACATTTGCCCGGCCGTCGATCAGCAAGTTCGGAAGATTCGTCTCTGACTTTAGACAGCCGGAGACTTGAATTTTGGCCCTCCGCGCCAGGTTCTCCCCCGCCGTGGCCAGCCATGCTGGTGGCTCGAGCGAAGTGATTATCGGGGGCAGCTTGCCCACGCCTTCTCGCATCAACTCCTTCAGTTCGTCCAAATGGTCTCCGTACACGCCACGTGGATCGCAGTCGTGTTTTTTGCATAGCGAGGCGGCCATGCCGACGATCTCGCCCATGCAGCCGCCAGTACGCATCACTCGCACCGATCCCAGAGCATCGTGCGTGACGCTGATGTCGCGGCCGGCCATGAACAGGTTCGTCACGTTGCGCGAGTAAAGGCAACGATACGGGACCCAGTAGGGCGTCTTGTAGCGTGTGTAGTGAGCCTTCGCGATGAACGCGTCGCCTTCGAATCCGGCCTCGTAACGTTGGTCCGGCAAGTGAAGGTCGATCGACCAGCCGGTTGGCACGCAACCGTCTGGATACTCTTTGCCCTCAAGCAAGTCTTCTTTCGTCAGAATAACGTCACCCAGAAGCCTGCGCGATTCGCGTTTACCGGACACAAATGCGGCCCAATTCAGTTTGTAGTTGGCATATCGCCCGTCGACATTCTTCA
>CAZURK010000309.1:0-17950 GCA_964623055.1 uncultured Pirellulaceae bacterium | reverse complement strand
CTCGGATGTTTGGCTCGCGCCAGTATCCGGTGGCGAGGCCCCGTCTGCGGACCGTCCTCCGGGAGCGTCAGTAACTCCGCCGCTGGAAGAACATGATTCAGTGCCGGCCACGTTGGCTTGTGCCCGTTCCCAGGGCGAATATACCATCGAACGCCCGGCAGCAAGGACTTGTGTCGGCGAGTACTTCGCCCGACGCATCAGATACACAAGGCCAGCGATCACCAGGGCCCCGATCACGCCGACCAGTTTCAGGATCTGCATGACCTGGTGAGAGCTTAGGATCTTCGCAGGTGCCGCCCTTCTCGCGCCGCCCTGCAGCGTCGCGGACGGATTGGTACTGTCCATAACCCATGTGATTCCGCAGTGCGGACAACGCTCTCCAACACTAGCTGAATCGGGCACAGTCTCGCCACAGCCAGTGCAGTACTTGTAGTATCTGTACACAGGCTGTGACTCGATTACGTAAGAGTCGTCCGCATACGGACCGCTGACGGGCTCACCATAGGGTGAACGGCCGGATGAATGTGGAAATCTGCTGGAATCATACTGCCCCGGGTATGCACCGGGTCGAACGGAAGATCGCCCGTAGCCGCCCGGCCTGCGTGGAAGCTCCGTTGGTCGATACTGAGCGGTGGCGACAGCCGGCAATGCAACCAGCACAGACACGACTGCTATCCAGAGGCGAAAACGCATCGCGCGAGTCCTCGGCGGTACGCAGTTCTTGTAGAGGTCTGGGTTGCCCGGAGTCATCACCGATGGGGCTCCACGATCGACCTCCACCCAAAGGCAGATGCCACATCCCAGCAACGTATGGAATATTCTACCCAATTCCCGGAAACAAAATCAACTGTTGGGGGATGTAGTGGGGCAACTGCGGGACCGGACAGCACCTCCGTCTCAAGGTCCAGCCTCGTTTCCTGCCTTCCTCGCGGGCAGGGGGTATCTCGAAGCGTGCCCCTGCCCGATTTTCGACCTTCTCCCAGACGTTTTTCGCCTCTTCCGCCGGCAGACGGTCCCGCCTCTACCACTCGTCCGTTCGGAACGGCGATGCTGGTAGGCCCTCTTTGTTCGACAGGTTCGGCTCCGCTTCCTGATGCCAGCCGAAGCGTACGGCTACGGGCTTGGCGACCGCCTCGGCAGAGACCACCACTTTGTCGCCGTTGATTTCAGCCTTCGCATCGACGAAGTTATTTTCCTCGCCAGCGATAGTGAAGTGGCTGAGCGACTCGCCGTCGCGCGAAACCAAACCGCCTGCGACGTGGTCGAACGAAATGCAGATCTTGTTACCGTCGACATTCATCGACTTGTACAAGGGCCCTGAGAAGACGACGTCAGATTTCCCGTAGTCCTTGGCCAGAGCCCACAGTGCAAGCCGCTTACCCACATCTTGCTTGTTGCGCGGATGGATGTCGCGCACGTTGCCGATGTCGACTGTGACCGCCATGCCCGTGTTTGGCACGCAGAGGGTCTTCAGTTGGGCTTCCCAAATGCCGGCCAATCGAGTTGGCTCGCCGCCGTAGCGGTACGGGGCCAGTTGCACAAAGTAGAACGGCATTTCAGGATCGTCCCAGATGGCTCGCCAACCAGCGATAAGCGCCTTCATTTTCTCGTGATACAGCATCCCTTCGCCGTTGTTCGATTCGCCTTGGTACCAGATAGCACCGCGGATCGCGTAAGGAACCAGCGGAGAGATCATTCCGCTGTAAAGCGCTAATGGCGTTTGATGGTTGATCTTTCCCGCAGCGTTCTTCGAGGGGAACTTGTCGAGGTTGTCGGCAATGTTTTTCAATGCGGGCACTTGTTGGAAGCCCACCGGCGGGGTCCACGGCTCGATGCGCGTGCCGCCCCAGTTCGACCCGAGCAACCCGATGGGTACGTCCAGTTCCTGTTCGAGATGTCGACCGAAGTAGTATCCAACGGCTGTAAAGCCGGCGACGGTTTTGGGACCGCAAACCTGCCATCCAGAGGATGCGACATTATCTTGTGGCGAGTCTGCTGGTACGTGCGGGATCTTGATGTGGCGAATTCTTGGATGATTCGCTCCAGCGATCTCTTCTTTCGGGTTGTTTGACGCCGAGACTGGCCATTCCATGTTGGATTGGCCGGAGCACAGCCAGACTTCGCCTACCAGGATGTCTTCGACGGTGACCTTGTCAGTGCCCTCGATGGTCATCGTCAGCGGACCGCCCGCTTTCATGGCAGGCAGTTCGACTATCCATTTGCCGTCCGCATCGGCCTCGGCGGTAGCTTTCGCGTCGCCAAGCGTCACGGTCACTTTCGTGCCAGGATCGTCCCAGCCCCAGATCGGCGCGGCCCGATCTCGCTGCAAGACCATACTGTTGCCGATCACAGACGGCAGTTTGATGGCAGCCCACAAGGAAGAGGATGCCAGGGAGACCACGGCGGTCAACAAGAGTGCGAGGCAGTGTCGAGCTTTCATCAGTTGTGACTCCTTGGTGAGAATCGAAGGTAGGCGGGAAAACACATCGTAGGGAGGGCTGGGCGGTTGCTGGTCAGCGCGATAGCTCGTGGAAAGTCCGTTAAACGACCTGATAGTCGGCTCAACGCGTTCGCTGCCAGTGGCAACCCTTTCGTCTGGGCGTTACCATAAACGCGCCTGACGTGAAAGGCAAGGATAGTACGCTTCACTCGGGATGTGACTTCAAGGAAGAGACTTCTTTGAGGCAGCCCGTGCATTCGTTGCCGACCTGAATTCGTTGGGGACTTTTCCTTTCTTCCTCCCAACCAATTCAGGGCGGCAACGAATTGAGCACACAACGATGCGCGGCGGGAGGTGCAAAATGAAACGACAAGTCGGCTTTGTGATTGTGTTGATCATGACGCTTTGTCCCTACTTGGGAGCGTTGCACGCGGAGACGGCTTTGGAGCTTCTGCAGGAGGCTGCGAAGCCAAAGTTTCGCCAAGGGCACACGCTACTGCCGCTGACTCGATGGGGATGGGCGATGCCTTTCGAGGTGCGGGTCGAGTTTTGTGAGAATTGGGGATACGCGCTCGAGTTCGGCGGGTATGCTTCCGAAAGAAGCGTCAAACAGTTGGACGATCCGAATAGCATCGCCTCGAAGATTTGCACACTGGCCGCATCCGATCCCGAAAAGTATCCCCTATGCGTTCTCTCCCATCGACCGTTTCTGGACAAGAGTTTTCGTAGTGGGCTCCCTGACGAGGCATGGTGCCGCGATGCCGAGGGCAACGTGATCGAAGATCCTCGGCGACGCTACAGCCCTGAGACGCCCGATCGGCTTTTCCGGCAAGCTGGACAGCTCTCCGCCGTACCGTTAGAGAGGATTCAGCAGGAAGCCCCCATAGCGATGGTGCTGAATGGCGGCGAGTACGGATTGGGCGTGTTTGGATTCTCCGGCAGCGTCTGGAAACAAGATCCGCGAGTGCTGAAGGCCAAAGGCGATGCCAGTTGGTTTGACTACCTATCGCAGCGCAAAGCGCACCAGGAACTGATCATCAGCGAAGCGGTGCGGCGTCAGGTCCCCAATCGGCGCTTGTACATCTTCTACCATACCAGCGGCTGTCCACATCGAAACCGTTACGGGAACTGGTGGCACTGGGCGTGGGACTATCGGTCGATGCAGCCTATCTCGGACATCCCAAACATTTCGATCTACTACAAGCAATTCAACAGCGGCTGGACCGGCAACAACGACATGCTAACCCAGGCGTTGAACGCCATCGGGCGAAACATCGCTATGGGCGAACCCCTGTCGTACAACTGGCTGTGCGCCGGCTGGACACGGAAGGAGTTGGGCGAGAAGGCGTTTTCGGATGCCGAACACTACATGGGCTTCTTGAAATGCTACTACACGGCCGGGATGATCGGCGGCGTCGCGGGATATTTTTCCTATCCGCCCGGCGGCTTCGCTGCAGATCAGGGTAACGAAGTTCCCAGTTGGCTGATGCAGAAGATGGTTCTAGCCCGATCGCATGCATTGTTCACTCACCTGGAAGACTTCCTGCGCAACGGGGGCCTTTTGCCGGGCCTCGACAAACACCATTGGTCCAAAGACCAATCGGCATATGAATTCTCGACAGGTGATCCGGACTCGCGAGTGGTTGCCCGCCGACACCGGCAGCGCGACGAATGGCTGATTACCGCATGGGCGGCTGGCGGCGATGATCGAAACGTAACCGTCGAAATCCCGGACCTTGGCCGCGTGACGCTGCGGGCGCGAGCTTGTGGCAGCGTTTATCGCGCTGTTGTTCTGAACGCTATACCGTCAGCCACGCTGATCGACGAAGATGGAATGCTGCCGTCGGCAGGGTTTTGAGATGGCTTTGCGCCGGAAGACACCGTCTCCGAGGCGAATAGCCCTGCAAGCTGCCAAGAATCGCCGCACCGCGGCGAATAGCTGATTGGCACTGATTTCTTCTCAGAACTCGGGCTTGTGGAGACAATGGAAAACGCGTCTGACTATGCAATCGGCTGGGGGACGCTCGCATTGATCAATGCGGGGATTGCTCAAGGCAAGAACCGAAGCGGAGCGGCTTGGTTTCTACTTTCGATCTTCCTTGGGCCGGTCGCCACCTTCTTTCTGGTGCTTCTGCCCAAAGAGGATTAGCCCTCCTGCAGCCGCAGTAGAAGATATAGTCCGTGTCCGACAATTGAAGCGGTAGGCACGATCAAGACCAGCAGGGAACCAATGGCCGATTTCGTTTGGATCTGTCCCATCTCGTCCAACCGCGGTGCGCCTGGCAGGTGATCCAGCATGGTGGAGTAGCTTGGCCGAATGGGATCGTACAGCAGCGGTTCTTCGGCGTCGTCCTGCAAACGCTCCGTTTCATGTGTCTTGGCTGTCGCCTCGCGCGTCTGCCCCACTTGGTCCGTGAATTCGAACGTCAGCTTGTACACTCGGCGGTTGTTGATTTTCGTGTTGGTAGGTTTCTTCGATTTCAGTACGCCGAAAGCCTGCTCGCCGTTGGCAAGCAGGCGAACGGCTCTACGCCCCTTGAGAAAGCCAGCCAGCATGGAGCATAGTCCGACAAACGGGAACAGCAAGACGAATAACAGGAAAGCTGGAAACATGGCAGTGCGCATGCCTTTGATTCGCGATCGCGCCGGCCTGCCGGGCGGGAACTCGACGGTGACCTTCTTGCCCGCCTCGCTCTGATTGCCGACGCTGTAGGAAACGCCTTCGTACGTCTGCCCAGCCGCTTCGAACTTGTAGCGGTGCGCGAAGATGGGCGTTCCCTTCGAGTGTTTGCTGCCGCCTTCGCTGGCGCCGGTGTCTTCGCAGCGAACGATGACGCCCTGGATTTCCTCCAGATCGCCGCGGAAGTCAAGCCAGGCGGTCGGGTCCGTGTTGAATCCGAAGACCCACACGAAGATCATGCCGAAGCCGAAGAAGAGCCAGCCGAACTGATTGACGAATCCGCCGAATAGCAGCCGCAGGCGTACCAACAACGGCACGGAACGCGGTGGACCAGCCAGCGTGAAGCGGCCGAAGGAGGAAGAATCGGACATGGACACTCACTTCCATGCGAATTCGTTTCCGGTCAGTCGCTCGTACGCGTCGACATATTTCTCTCGCGTCTTGGTGACGATATCTTCGGGCAACTCGGGCGGCGTGCTGTTCTTGTCCCAGCCGGTCGACGACAAGTAGTCGCGCACAAACTGTTTGTCGAACGACGGTTGCCCGTGACCGGGTTCATAAAGATCGGCTGGCCAGAACCGCGAACTGTCCGGCGTGAGCAACTCGTCGATCAAGATCAATTCGCCGTCGACGGTTCCCCATTCGAATTTTGTATCGGCAATGATGATGCCTTTTTCGCGGGCATACTGGGCGCCGCGTTGGTACGTGTCGATGCTCCGCCGCCGCAGTTCCTCGCCCATTTCGGCACCCACGATCTCGACCATACGCTCGAACGAGATGTTGATATCGTGTCCCGATTGTTCCTTGGTGGCCGGCGTAAAGATCGGTTCGGCCAACTGCGAGCACTGGTTCAAACCTTCCGGCAGCTTGATGCCGCAGACTTCGCCATTCTCTTGGTACTCCTTCCAGCCGGACCCGTCCAAATAGCCTCGCACAACGCATTCGATGGGGACCACCTCGCACTTGCGGACGACCATGCTGCGTCCCACCAGACTTTCGCGGTCGGTGCTGGCGGGCAGATCGACAGCGTCAAGTTCCAGGGAGATCAGATGATTGGTGACCTCCAAGAGATCGAACCAGAATGAACTGATTTGCGTCAACACCCGTCCTTTGTCGGGGATCGGCGTGGGCAGCACCCAATCAAAGGCGCTGATCCGGTCGGAACTGATCATCAACAGCCGTTCACCCAGGTCGTAGATATCGCGAACCTTGCCTCGGCGGACGGACAGACCTTCCAGGGAGCTTTCAGTGAGTGGTGTACTCATGATCAAATCCTTGATGACTGGCTGTGCAGTAAACCTGGGGGAACGTTACGAGCCGGCAGTATATCACCATGCGAGCCAGGGTGAGAGAGGGGAGACGGCCCATCTCCCTTCGCCCCCCTTGCAGAATCCGTGTATACTGGGAAGCATATCAGAGCCTGTCGTACCGCTTCTGGTGAATTGACAGTCAAAGGACGCCAACAGAAATGGGTCTCATGCGTTTCCTGACCCCGCAGCGGGAACGCGTCTCGGACGAGGCGGTTCAGCGTGCGCACATCGCGGGCTTGGATTGCGTTCCTACGGCTTGCTGGAAGTCGTGGGAAAGCAAGGACTTGTTGCGTCTGGAACGCCCGATGGACGACTCCGGCAATTTCTACATTCCGTGGCAGGTCGAAGGACACGGCGAGGTGCTACTTTCGACGGCCAGCCTGATGGAACGCGAGCGGCCTTACCACCTGCCCGTCGAACTAGCTCGCGGCACGGTGAACCGACTCCGCAATCGGGCGGACATCTGGCAGACGGGAGGGCTGCGACTGACCGAGGCCTTGGTTTCGCAGATGAATTCCGCCGTATCGCTTTTCACCTGTGCTGCGACATCGCAAGACGAACCGTTGGCGGCCGCCGCCGCCGCGGAAGAAGCTATGCGAGTAGGCCTCGATGCGATAGTAGAGCTTGGAGAGCAATACGGGCAGCAAGTTCTGGAGTTCCGCCGCGAGGAATCGTCGCCGCTCGCGACGCTGCTGGCGGGAAATATGGGGTGCGAACAGATGCCGGCGAACGCCGAGCCAATGTTCGGAGCCGCGTTCAATTCGGCAGTCGTTCCGATGGCCTGGAAGACTGCCCAGCCAAGGGCGGACGAGCAACAATGGTCTTTGTCCGACAAACAGGTCCAACTGTGCCTGCGGCTCGGCTTGAAAATCATTGGCGGGCCGTTAATGCGAATGGATCGCGAGGTATTGCCCGATTGGGTGATGGAGTACGAGAACGACTTTCGACAACTCGCAACGTGTATGCGGGACTACATCTGGGCCGTGGTCGAGAGGTACCGGGGACAGGTACACCTTTGGCATTGCGTCGCCGGCATGAACACCAACGGGGTCCCGGCGCTGTCGGACGAGCAGCGACTTCAACTGACGGCCCTGGCCATCGAGACGACACGCTCGGCCGATCCCCGCACTCCGCTGATGATCAGCGTGGATCAGCCTTGGGCAGAATACGTGCTGAGCGGGGAAACGCAACTGTGGCCGATGCAGTTCGCGGAGATGCTTCTGCGAGCCGATCTGGGCGTGGATGGCATCGGCCTGGAAATGAACCTGGGCTACTGGCCCGGCGGCACGCTGCCAAGGGACATACTGGAAATCAGCGATCACATCGACCAATGGAGTGTGCTCGGTATGCCGTTGATACTGCTGCTTACACTACCCAGCAGTGATTCGGACGACCCACTGGCCAGCGAAAAGGCCGGAGTTCCGCTCGCTTCGGCACAGGATGGCGGCCTTTCGGTGGAAAGCCAGAAGCTACACGTCGAGCGGCTGACGAACGTGCTATTGGCTAAGCAAAGCGTTCAGGCCCTTGTGTGGAACCAAGTGTTCGATTCCATGCCACATGAGTACGCGCACGCGGGCATGTTTGACACAAGCTGCAAGCCCAAGCCCTCCCTAAGTTCTTTGATCGCGATTCGGCGAGGTCACCTGGAATGAGCAAATGGCAGAACCGTTACGACCGTTTCAAACTGGGGGTGCTCAGTAAGGATTATCGATTTAGGTGACCTTCTCGGTAAGATCCGAGCTTCAGTTTTGCGATATATACGGTGCGGAGGGAAGATAGGAAGTTTGCTCTTCGTCATGTTTGTGGGCGAGTCCTGGCGTGGGGTGCTTGGCTCGCCCCGTGGGTCTTAGTCTGGTTTTGGAATGGAACGGATTTGTCTGGGTAGGAAATCGGCAGCGAGTTGTGCTTCGCTCGTGACCCGCTGGGGGGTTAGCTGATAGACTGCCGGGAAACAGGCTGTTCGTTCTATTCCGGCCGACCCACTTCGGACTGCTATGCACAAAATCAGCGACATCCCCGAACTCGACGGGCTTGACGCTCGCCGGCATCTAGTTCGCATACCGGATCAGATCGATGTACCGCTGACCCCGCGCGTCCAGCAGATCATCGACGCTGCCGAGTTTCGACGTCTCGCCCACATAAGCCAGTTGGGATTGGTCTCGCTGGTTTATCCTGCCGCCCACCACACGCGTTTCGAGCATTCGTTGGGCGTATACCGAATGGCGCTGTTGTACCTGAAGCAGCTTGCCCACGACCCGCGATTCGCTGCTACGATCACCCGGCACGATGCAGAATCGTTGATCGCCGCGGCGCTGTTGCATGATCTGGGACACTGGCCCTTCTGCCATGCGATCGAAGATCTGAGTTTGCCGGGCGTTCCAGAACACGAGTTGTTTGCCAACAGCTTCGTGTTGGAAAGCGAGATTGCGGACACGTTGCGTAGCGACTGGAATGTCAATCCTCGGGAGTTGGTAGCCTTATTGTCGGAAGAGCCTCGTGACGTGCGCTCGAGCATCATGCACAGCATTCTGTCGGGACCCATTGATATCGACAAGATGGACTATCTGGCGCGCGACAGCTTGCACGCAGGCGTTCCTTACGGGCGGAATTTCGACCAGCAGCGATTGATCGGCAGTTTGTGTTTGAACGAGGCGGGTGACGGTTTGGCGATTACGGACAAGGGCCGCACCGCGGCCGAGATGATGGTTTTTGGCCGCTACGTGATGTTTAGCGAAGTCTACTGGCACCACGCCGTGAGAGCCGCCACGGCAATGTTGCAGCGGGCGTTTCACTTGTTGCACGAACAACTCGACCTGGATTCACTATTTCGCCGGACCGAGCAGCGGATGATTGTGGATCTGAAGCGAGCGGCAGCGGGCGGACCGGCGGAGGAATTGCTGGACGGCTTGTTTGGACCAGTGCGTCGTCTTTACAAACGGTTGGCCCAGTTCAGCTACTTCGAACGGCAGGATCTGTACGTGCGATTGGCTCGGCGGCCCTACCCGTGGTTGGCCGCCTGCGCCGAAGCGTTCGCTAGCGCTGTGAGCCGCCGTTTGCGACGTCGAATCGCTCCGTCGGAAATCTTGTTCGATGCGCCGCCGACGAAACTGGAGGTGGAATTCAACGTGGATATCCAGTTCCGCAAAGAGGGTCAGTATCGGTCGCTGGGCGAGGTCTCTCCGGTGGTGCGCACGCTGGCTCAGGAGCAATTCGACGACTACGTCAAGCGAGTGCGGATCTTCGTTCACCCGCGGCTGGTAGACGAGATGCGCGGTATCTCCGACCTGGACGAACTGCTGTCAGAGGTGATTCCGGACAGCTAGCCCGGATTCTTCATGAAGCAGTCATCATTCGTCGCAATATGCGCGACAATACAGGCTTGCGTCTATGCTGCCCAAAGCGCCGCGCATTGAAGCCTGAAGCGCAAGCGAAGGAACCGCCGCGGCTTCCCTCGCTCGCGCGTCGGGCTTGAATAGTCCCGGCCGGTGACGAAGCCGACGTTTCATTCGGATTCGTTCTTCTCGCCGGTTTCACCCCCGGCGTAGAATTTCGTGATATCAATACCTTCGCGGTTCTCCTCCTCGATCAGCCTGATTCGCGTCTCCAACCGTTCCAGTCGTCGCAGCATCTGGGGGATCAGTTGCGGCGTTTCGTCCACCTTCTTCAGCCGCGGCGCCATGGGATAGCCCAGATGCCGTTGCAGCGCCGCGAAAAGATACATGGGATCCTTGTCTCGGCTGGCCCAGGCGATCTTGCCCTCCTTTTCACCAAACAAGACAGGCTTCTCCGGCTCCGGCGGAGAGCATCCCGGTTGAGTGCCGTGCCGAATGTACTCCCAGCTACGCACGTAGATCATGTCGGCAAAATCTACGATGCCGACTTGGCGCCGCACGGTTCTGATCCACTCTCGCCAGTCGTCGTCGTACATGGAGTCGCCGGCCATTGCATCCAGTCCGTGGTCGTAACGCAGCCGGTTGCGTGAGAGCGTTTCAAACTGATACATGAACAGCCCTTCGGCCGTAGGGTCTGCGGCTTTGTACTTGGCCTCGTGCCGCAGCACCTCGATCGCCACGTACATGTCGAACCGGCCGCGTTCATCCTCGGCCGCCTCCATGACGTACGTCTGAAACGGTGTGAAGTAGTGGTCCAGCCGCCTCATCGCATTGGAAACCAGGCCACTATGCCGCAATTCGGCGAGCATGTAGTCGATGGCCATGGGCAGTTTGGTGGTGGCCAACAATTCATGACGAATCTGCCCCATCAGATCCTGCAGCGGGAAATTCTCGGGTAACCGCTCGCTGAGCATGCGAAAGAGATAGGCTTGTTCGACGTATTCTTCGCGTTCGAGCATCAAGGTTGAACAGGGCTTGAAAACCAGAGAAGGGTGATACACTTTACATAATACGAATATCCCATTCCGGAATACCGCCAATCGTCGGGGCGTGGGAACCTAGCGGCGGACGCTTTGCTGTCTATAATACAGGGTACGAGTGCATTTGGACAACGTGGAAGCAAATGAATGAGGAGACGGCCACCTTGGCAAGCGAATTTTCAAGTATTCAGACAGCGGTAGATGCGATAGGGCGTGGCGAAGTGGTAATCGTGGTCGACGCCGAAGACCGCGAAAACGAGGGCGATTTTATCTGCGCGGCCGAAAAGGCAACGCCGGAAGTCGTCAACTTCGTTCTTACCGGACGCGGCGAGTTCTGTGTGCCCGTTCTTCCCGAAGTATGCAAACGGCTGGAGTTGAATCCTCTGGTCGATTCCAATACGGCGCCGCTGAGCACCGCGTTCATGACTCCCATCGATCACAGGTCGGCGAAGACGGGGATTACCGCCGAAGAAAAGTCCCTGACCGTACGAGCGATGGTTGATCCGACTACCACAGCCCAGGATTTCGTCCGCCCCGGTCACGTGCATCCTCTTCTAGCCAAGGAGGGTGGTGTGTTGCGACGTGCGGGACACACCGAAGCTGCCGTCGATCTGACTCGCATGGCCGGCCTGACGCCGGGCGGTGTGTTGAGCGAGATCCTTGACGAAAACGGCGAACGGGCGAGTCGCGAGTTCTTGTGGGACTTGGCGCGCAAAAGCGATCTGGAGATCATCTCCATCGAGCAGTTGATAGCACATCGCCGTGTGAACGAGAAACTGGTGAACCGGTGTGCGGAGGCCTACCTACCGACGCCCAGGGGGCGTTTCAAGGTCATCGTGTACGACGTCCGCTACGAACGCGAGGAACCGTTTGCCCTGGTATTGGGGCAGCCTCAGAAACTCGCTGCACCATTGGTGCGAATACACTCCAGTTGTTTCACCGGCGACCTGCTTCATTCGTTGCGGTGCGACTGCGGCGAGCAGTTTCAGATGGCCTTGGATATGATCAGCCAGGAGGGCGCCGGCGTACTGGTCTACCTTCCGCAGGAGGGCCGCGGCATCGGGCTGGCCGAGAAGATCAAGGCGTACGCTTTACAGGAGCAAGGGCTCGACACGGTCGAGGCAAATCTGGCGTTGGGTTACAAAGCGGACATGCGCGATTACGGTGTGGGCATTCAGATCCTCAAAGACCTGGGCCTGCACAGCGTCCGGCTGCTGACCAACAACCCGAAGAAGACCGACGCGTTCATCTATGACGGCTTCGACCTGGAGGTTGTCGACCAAGTGCCGATAATGCCTCCGGTGAACGAACACAACGCCCAGTACCTGGCGACCAAGCGGGACAAAATGGGACACCAGTTGCCCGATGACCTGTAGTACCGTATTCGGTGCGTAAGCTCTACGGGGACGCATAAGCGGCTAACTCCGCTGTTAGCCGTTTTCGTAAGCACCCTCCATGCCCTCCATGCCCTCCATACCCTCGCTTCCCATGTCCATGCCCTCCATGCCTTCCATGCCTTCCATGCCACCGTAGTCTCCTGGCGTTCCAAATCCGGATGACATGCCAGGCTGGTCTGTGTCTTCGACGAGCATCAGACGCCGGTATTCCTCGATGTCATCGATTTCGTCGCAGGCAAGCAGATTGCCCTCGCCGTCGATCACCAGGAACTCGCCCGGCTCATAGTGCTTCGTCTCGGTCTTCTCTCTATCCACCTCCTCGACGTCGGTGATCAGTTCTTTGCCGCCGCGAAGGTCGGCGACAAAGGCATCTGTGTTGAATTTGTAGTTCTCAACCGTCTTGATCTGGAGCGTCAACGGGTGCAGCACGTCTGCGTTTTGGCTCATACTCAAGAACGAGCCGCGATAGACATCTGTCTCGACCGGCACTTCCGCGGCCCGATCCTTGTCCCAAACCATCGTAACCAGTTTCCCGTGAGGTTCCGACTTCTGGACTTTGATGTTCTCGCTTAGCGGGATCTCTTTGCCGTGCGTGACGGCCCCAGCCACGTACTTCTCCGGCTTGGCAATAGTCACGATATTGCTCGGCTCGCTCCAGTCAGTCTTGATGAAGAAGGTCCTCGTGGGTTTGCCCGTCCTCTGGCTAGCCTCCTCGTCCTTCGCTTCCACTTCCCTTACCCGCTTTGCAGCGACCGGATCCAGGATTCTCGTACTCGGGCTCGCACCAGGATTACGCGGCCGGTTGGGGTCTTCGAGCACCACGCAAACGCGATACCGGTACGATTTACCGGGTTCGGCCCGCAAGTCGAAGAATCGAACCATCTTGTACTTCACCACCGTCTGCTCCTGCGCGAACCCGTATTGAGTCCCGTAGCCTCCACTCATCCCAGATCCACCATCTCCTTCGTATGCCATGGGGTCGCCGTGACCCATCCCGGATGATCCGTCGTCCTCTTCTTCGGGCGACATTAAGTCCCCTCCCTCATAGCCCGACGGATCCATGCCACCGCCAATGTCTCCAGGCTGGAACATACCGCCTGATCCGCCCGGGTACATGCCACCGCCGCCCGCACCGACTTTCGGAATCGTTGAGATGTCTCCGGAAAGGTCCGTTGGGCCGAGTTCGATCGGCTCATCCTCGTCCGGTGCTTCCTCCCGTCGCGTCAACTGGGTGCTTTTCACCTGGTAGCGCGGGATTTCTTTGTGCGAGGCCAGCCCGTCATACGGTTTCAGCATGATCGGCGGGATGGGCATCGTCAGCACGCTGGGGACCACATAACGACTATCTGCCACTTCCTTGGGGATTCCGGCGTATCGCGCCGACCACTGCATGGCGAATTTGGTGTTGGAGACCGGTTGCCAGTCCAGCGGAGCGTTTGGATCGGCAGGCACTTCGGCCCTTTCCGCCAGGAAATAAATGTACGTTGGGATGTCTTGCTTCGGATTGTATTGGGTTGCTTCGGCCAGAGCCCGTTCGTACTCCTCCCACTGTTTCTCGTAGGGTACCAGGGCTCTGACGCCTACTACGGCAAACGACCTTCCCAGAGCCCCCCCCTGACCAGCTTGGCCGAACGTGCCCTTATGTCCCCTGACGTACTGTTCCTTGTAGTTCTTTCCGATCGTCCTCCGTCCGCCGGTCATGGCGGTGGTGGACGTGGGCCCCGAACTCCCCGGATCTATCATTTCCATGCCGCCGGGATAGCCCGAGGGCATATCTCCTTCCTCGCCAGCCTCCATGAAGAAGGAACCGGAACCGCCGCCGAGCATTTCTCCGTCAGAACCTCCTTCCATTGTGCGCCTATCCGGCCTTTTCTTCCTCTTTCTTTTGGGTTTAGTCTCCTCCTTGGGTTTCACCACGGCATCCTTGTCGTTTTCCCAGGGATTGTCCCGACTGCTGGTCCGCATCGGAATGTTGAAAACGCCGCCCGATGCTACGACTTGTTCCGGAGCCAGCATCTGCGGGTCGCCGCGTTTCCCTCGTTTTGGGATCACCCCCTTGTCCCAGATGTTTGCCAGCCTGTAGTCCGCGTCGGCAATAGCCTTGCGCGCCACCCCGGCTCGATCCGCATAGTTCTCAACTTTCTTCTCTCGATCAGGACGGATCTTGTCCCAATAGTCCTGATTGAGCCCGGAACGAGCACTGCTGGCGTTCTTCTTCAGGTCCTCTGGTGAACCGGTTTCGTCTACTTCCTGCGTGGCGCTGGTGTAGATGAAAAACCCCACCAAGCCGAGGACCAAGCCGAAAATCGCTTTCTCGGCGTGCTGCGATACGAAGCCTTTCAAGCCACCCTTGCCAAAACTGATTTTGAGCCTCATCGTCGTTTCTCCAAAAGAACGATTTTCACCCCTTTGGCCCAACTTGCATTGTCGGTACTGTTGCAACGATTGACGAGTAGCTGAATTCTTGCGAATCCAGCTACCGACAACGCGTCGATTCAAAACCGGCGGAGCACTAACCTGGCGCAGTTGTATCAGGCTGAACCGCGCCGGTCAGTCCCTCCTGAGTCTGTTCGATACCCAGTCGATCTCGGTCCGGGGGATTGTAGATATATATGATACCATACAGTTCGACGGGCACATCATGCGACGTGGTGCTGCTGACCCGGCTCCGACCTGCCATATCGCCAAACGAGGGTCCGAGACCGCCCATTCCTCCTGGATACATCGATTGTCCACTGCCTACATCAGACTCCTCGCCCATTGATCCATCGTCGTACGGACCCTCGCCCATCCCCATTCCAGGACCTCCAAGGCCCATTGCACCACTGAGTGATCCGCCACCCTCCATTCCCGTTGGGTCACCCATTCCGGATCCGCCGCCCATATCGTACCCCCCGCCTCCGGCACCAGACGACTTGCCACGGTTCAGCCGCACTTGGCGGATCTCCACGGGCAGCAGCGAATTGCCGCACTCGGCCAGCAGACGATGCAGCTTGCGCTGATCCACGACCAAACGCAACCGAATGGGCATCCGCTTGGCGACCACCAGAAACGCATCGGCGGGATTACTGGCTTTCATCGCCTGCCGAATCCTCGATGCCCGCAACGGGGTGTAGTTGTTGTCGACATAACGTCCGTCCGCCGGATCCCCTGTGAAACGCATGGCACCCGTTCCACCCATTCCCGACGGCATGCCACTCGGCATGGCACCCCCAGTGCTACCGCTACTAGCGGGGGATGCCGTGCCACTACTTTCGGGAATCGGCATATCGCCTCCAACGGTATTCCCTCCGCTCCCGCCGTCCTCCTCCTCGCCCATGCCTTCCATGCCCCCCATGTCTGGATAGGATTCGCTCCCACCTCCTTCGTATCCACCGGACGCGCCTGGGAACATGCCACCTCCGGAAACGCCGCCACGTCCTCCCACCTGGGCAACCTGCCCGGCGCGGCCGGTGACGCCACGCCCGATCATGATCGATTCGATGGTCTTCACTACGGCCTCGTGCCGCGATTCGGCGCCGTCGTTGGTCTCGGCGATGATGTGGCACAGGGCGGTGAGCACCCACAGGTCCTCCTGAGCATAGAGCACTTCGAGTGTTGACGGTGCGCTCTCGGACCAGTTGAAATGCGTCCCCAACAGGCGCGTTTGGTCCTGGGATTCCCACAGTACGATCGGCGGTTTTCTGGCCGCCTCCCTCGTGCGCATATTCGGCGTGATCATCCCACCGCCAGTCCCTCTCCTCGGCGCCCAGTCGGTACGCACCACCTGCGCCAATATGGGAAGCAGATCCTCGACGTAGTTCGCGTACCGGTGGAGGTAAGTGACATCCAACTTCTGATTCTGCGGAGTTGGAAAGTCCACCGTCAACTCGATGGGCTTGAGCGGTCTGACGTCGGCAATGAAGTCGTCCTCCAGCTCGCGCGGCCACAGAAGGATGCCTTCCTGGTGCGAGTATTGATCCTCCCACGCCTCGACCACCAACTGAAGCGTGTTGTCAAGCAGTTTGTCCATTCCATCGTGAGAGTGCTTGTTCGGTGGATTCTGCTGGCTCTTCTCCCGCAACTGCTTAACACTTGAGACTTTCGACGTAATGTCGCCAAGCCCCTTATCGAACTCTTCGTGCAGTTGTCCGCGAGCCATATACCAAGTGAGCACGCTGACGACCAGAATCAGGCCGCAGCCAGCCCAGAAAACGTGCTTTGCCATTGCGGCGATGATTGGTTTGATTTGGTCCATGATTATCAACCTCCCGGTGGCGGGGTGGCCACGCTGCTGTCGGCCCCCGTACTTGGATTTTCGACCGTACTTGCACCATCGACCGTAGTTGCACTATCGAGTTGTTCCTGGTGTTTTCTCAGCCGTTCGGTCAGCAGTTGCTCCTGCCAGCAGAACTGCACAATAAAATCGAATCGCGGAGCATCGTAGAATGGCGGGTTTTCTGGATCTTCCTTGGTCTCGCCATTCGTCTTATCCGCGTCGTCCCCATTGTCGGACTTCTTGGCGGCAGTCGCCGAGCCATTGTCTGCCGGTTCCGTAGTTGGCGTTCCTCCCTCGGGTCCGAACCCGAATGGGCTCAATTGACTCATGCCGCTCCCCGGGCCCGTTTTGCGGCCCTCGTAGAAGGGATTGAGGATCTTGTTGTCCCTGTCGATCCTGGGCTCGTGCGCCAGTATGGCAAAACCGATCCCCAGTTCCTCCATGGTGAAAGTCTCCAGGGCTTGACCAGGGCCGGTCGGCAATTCAATCGTCTGCTCGCGAAGCTTCTTCAGCAGCGTATTCCGAACGTGCACGCCCCCCCATACCCTTATGTTCTTTTCGTCGTTGAAAAAGTGATGTCCTTTCAGTTCGATGACCCAGCCGGGGCCCGTAGGAGCCTGAATCGTGCCTGGGGCAGCCGGGGCTGCCGCAGCGGCGGCAGCATCGGTCGCCGTGGCTCCGGGAACAGTCGCGTTTGGATCACCGACCGCGGGCGCCGCAGGTGCTGTAGGCGCCACAGGCGCCGCGGGCGCCGCGGGTGCCGCGGGTGCCGCGGGTGCCGAACCCTCGTTGAGTCTGATGTGTGCGAGTTCTTCCTGGTACTTCGTCTGTACCGCCGTGGTAAACCACGTAGAAAGATCCAGGAAGTATTGGGATTCTACGTACTCGATGTGTAGCTCTTTGCGTTCTGAAATGGGAAACACATTCGGATCCGGGATCTCGTTAGCGGCAACGTTCGCATCCTGCGGCAACGCTCGGTTGATCGCCTTCATCAATTCCAGCCACAACAAACGCCTGTCGGAGTTCCCCGAAAGCTCTTTGCCCAATGCGACCAGTTCCTCCAGCCGTTTGACTCGGTCTGCATCTTCTTGTTCGTTGCGCGTGAGTTCGCCCTGGACGTTTTCCACCTCCTTCATCGCCGATTCCCAGGTCACACCGTCGCGCTCCATGGTCGGATGCACCTTGTACCAATTGGCGTACTCGAAGAAGAAATTGACGGAGAAGGCCAGCATCAACGCTGCCGCCGTGGCCAGCGCCCACGGCTTCTTTGCACGGATCAGCCGTTCGGTCAGGATCTCTTTGGGCAACAAGTTCGTGTTCAGCTTGGCTTGCCCCAGGCCCTGCAGGCAAAGACCGTAGCAGTTGCCGAAGGCGTGCATGTTTTCCTTGAACTGCGGCGACGTCAAAACGGATTGGCCGGCAAGCCTGGCCGCCCAACTGGAATGGTCGACGTCGACCAGTTCGTAGCCAAGATTCTTCGCCAGGTACTGCTG
>CAZURK010000308.1:0-18118 GCA_964623055.1 uncultured Pirellulaceae bacterium | reverse complement strand
TCTGGACACCTTCGTAACGAACTTCGAAAGTCAGCCGAACCGCGTGTGGCTGAATGAAGGCGGCGGGATTTTTCGTGACAGTGGCCAACTCCTGGGCGAATCGAGAAGTACGCGAATTGCCCTGGGCGATTTGGACGGTGACGGTGACCTGGATGTCTTCGTGCCGAATGTGGGGAACCAACCGAACCGAGTCTGGCTCAATGACGGCCAGGGGACGTTTCAAGATAGCGGGCAAATGCTTGGCAACTCGGGCAGCAAGGCCGCGATGCTGAGGGATTTTGACGGCGACGGCGACCTGGATGCCTTCGTGATCAACTACTACCACGGACAGCCCAACCGCGTCTGGCTGAACGACGGCCACGGCCGATTTACGGACAGCGGGCAAGAGTTGGGCACTTCGGAGAGCGAGGGGCTGGCCATGGGCGATTTCGACGGCGATGGCGACGACGACGCTTTCGTGGCCAACCTGTCGGATCAGCCGAACCGCGTGTATTGGAACGACGGCAAGGGAACGTTCACGGATAGCGGTCAGCAGTTGGGCGACTCGCACAGCAAGGCCGTTTGCGTGGCCGATCTGGATGGTGATGGCGATTTGGATGCGGTCGTCTCCAACGACGGTCCGAACCGAGTCTGGCTCAACGACGGCAAAGCGAGATTCGAGCTCGGCCAGTTGCTCGACGGGTCCCACACCAGCGTCGGGGTGGCCTTGGCCGACCTGGATGGCGACGAGGATCTTGACGCGTTTATCGGCAACAACGATAGCCAGCCAAACCACGTGTGGCTGAACTGGAGCTCGAGTGAACCGGCGGTCCAACCGTCGATCGAAGCCAGCAATGGTACAAGTCAACCCGCAGCGGAACCGATCGAAGCCGATGCGGACAATGACGGTGGTGCCGATGTCGGCGCCCCGGACGAAACAACGATCTAGGACGGCGGTTGGCCAACGGAATCGGTGACGTGAATGGGTCCAGCGACTTTCACCGTGAACGCATGGACACTGAAATCCAGGCCTGGACGAGGCAACGAGCCAACACCAGCTAGCGCGCTCATGTGGATGTGACATGGGCGTGTCTGAGCGCGCAAGCGATAATCTGCTTATAGGGCCGCCACTACTTGCATCTGGTATTGACAAGTGCCTCGATATGGTCACCTCGCGTTCTGCTCGAATGCCCCGACGCGGAGTGCTTCTTGCGCGCACAGTCACATCCACCAAGCAACGAAACACCGCATGCTAACCTGCATTGGTCACATCGACCTGGAGCAGTTTCCGCTGGCGAGAGCGGCCGACTGGTGACATCGCATTGACACCGCGACATCGGCGGGCTTGCCCGCCCGCGCCCCTGCCCCGGGACTTCGCAGAGCGGCTTACGGCGATCGGTTTCTGAATTCCATCTCGGCCGGGCCGGCAGCCAAAGCGATGAAAAAGTAGAATGCCCCATTTTTCGTCTTTGGAGAGGACGCTTCACAGCAGAAAACGGACTCGAAGCTGACCGCTGATCGCTGACAGCCTTCGCCTTGAGCACATTTGCATCCGCCCGACACGGTGGAGAAATGGATTGATGATTGTCGATTGATGATTGTTGATTTGCGAAGTAGGGGTCCTGTGCCGACCTTGGCCGCATTCGCCAAGTTCACCGGGTTTGATCACTCCGCACGTCCATTCTGCAAACCCAAGCCCGTACGCTCAAACCTCAAGAATAATCGACAATCGCCAGTCAACTCCCGTTGCGGCAAAGATACAACTCGTCGATCCGAGGCGAAGCCCCGCCAGCAGTCAATAGGCGTAGGGCACGTTCCCACCGTCCGATCAAATGACGATTATGTACTGGGTCGGTAGGTACCGGCCCTACATCGTCAAAAGAGTATCGTCGGAAGAACCGCGAGGCGAGTGCCCATTCCCCCCTGAACCACTGCTACTTCATCGCATTCGAATTTGCCAGTAGGATGGCTTTCCAAAGCCGTCCGATACGGGTCGGCCTCGGAGGGCCAACCTACAAAACCGATCGAATGGAGAAGCCACCCGAGTCCCTTCAACCCTAAGGAATAAGCCATGAAGATACGTCACATTGGCACCATTCTCTTTTCCCTGCTCGCCATCGAGTCGGCAGTGGCGGGCGTCACGGTGTTCGACTTCGAGGATGATGCGCAGGTTGCGGCTTGGCGGATCCGCTCGGCGGGACAGGATACGCTCGTGCGGTCTCCCAAGTTCGCGACATCGGGCGAGTCGTCGCTGTTGTTCAACACGCCGGCGTGGAAAAGAGGCATGAATGAGTGGCCGGCGTTCGAGGCCAAGCCGCCCGTGGCGGATTGGCGGCCCTATGACCGGCTCGTCGTTGATATCACGAACCCGAACGACGAGCGGTACTTCTTCGCACTGCTCATCTCCGATAGCAAAGTGGGATTTCAGAAAGGTCTGAGCTTTCGGTTCGAGCTCCCGTCGAAGGGGTTCAGGCGATTCGTGATCCCGCTCTCGCAGTTTCCCAAGTCCGTTGACCGATCGGACATCTCGATCGTCCATTTCTTCGGCCAGCGGCCCAAGACGGCCATGGCATTGCACCTGGACAATATCGTATTGCTTCGCAAGGGCGAGGCCGTCGGCGAGCCGCCTTCGGCCGTGGTGCGCCAATTGGCCGATCTCTTCCTACAGGGCTTTGGGTCCTTCGACGGGCTGGTGGCCGAATGCCGAGCGTCGGTCGCTCCGCTGTGCGATACGGCGGAAATGCGCCGGCGCGCAGATGCGGAGTTGGCCGCAGTGGAAGCGCGCGTCGGGGCCATCCGCGACGAATTGAAGTTGCCGGGCATCACGTTGTCTCGAATGGAGGAGCTTCGGACCGAGTTGGGCGAGTTGCCGCTCAAGCTCAAACGCGTGGTATCGGTTGCTGGTTTCGAGAAGTCGTACGCAGCCCTGGGGCTCCCCGACAACGGGGTCCTCATCGGTTTCGCTTCGTCAATGGAGAAGGTGCTGCCGCGTGACATGCCAATCGAGCTGGCAGCCAGGAAGAGCGTCGAGCTTTCTCTGGCGCGGAATGAAAAGGAGGCCTTCCAGGTCGCGGTCCTGCCTCGGCGCCAGGCGCTCAAGCAGGTCGCCCTGCGCGTGGGCGATCTGCGGTCCGATGCCGGCGACACCTTCAGTGCCACGAACATCGACTGTGACGTGATGGGCTATGTCGAGACCAAAAAGCGGCCGCCGTACGCGGTCTCCTATGTCGGCTGGTGGCCCGATCCGATACTCGACCTCCTGGGGCCGATCGACATCGCGGCAGGCGACGTACAGACATTCTGGATTCGTGTGCGCGCGCCGAAAGACCAGAAGCCCGACGTGTATCGCGGCACGCTCACCGTCACCGCCAAAGATCTCGCACCGGTGACATTCCCGTTTGTCCTCACCGTGCGTTCGTTTGCTTTGCCCGACCACACGGCCCTGCCGACGGCCATCACGTTCTTCGAGCGGAAAGCGCAAATGGGCGGCGAGGAGAACTGGGACCGAATGAAATTCGCCTATGCCGACTTCCTGGCGGACTACGGTATCGACTACGACAGTCTCTACCGTGCGGGTCCGCCGGATTTCGAGATTGTCCGGCATCTGCACGATCATGGCCGGCTGGTCGCGTTTAACCTGGGCAACGTCTTCAACGCGGGTATCAAGGACACGAACGTGGATGCGGCCATTGCCGCAACCGTCGACCGTCTGCGTCCCGCCTACGAACGGGCCAAAGAGATGGGCCTACTCGACCACGCCTACATTTACGGCTTCGACGAGCGCGGCAAGGATCAGTTTCCGTTGCTCGAACAGTGCGCGGCCGCCCTGCGGAAGGCGTTCCCCGAAGTGCTGCTCATGACCACCAGCTATGATCACAGTTACGGACTCGACTCGGTGGTCAGGAGCATCGACGCCTGGTGCCCGCTGACGCCGCGCTTCGACATCGACAAGGCCGCCAAGGCGCGAGCCGCGGGCAAGAAGGTGTGGTGGTACATCTGCTGCGGCCCGCACAATCCGCATGCCAACTGGTTTGTCGAGTATGCTGCCATCGAGTCGCGCCTGCTCATGGGCGCGATGACGGCCAAGTACCGGCCCGATGGGTTCCTCTACTACTCGCTCTCGATTTGGAACCAGAACGAGCCGATCGAGAGCGGGCCGTTCACGGATTGGAATCCCGTGAGCTGGACGACCTACCATGGAGACGGATCGCTGCTGTGTTCCGGCCCCGGCGGCAAGCCCGTGCCCACGATCCGGCTGGAGAATTACCGAGACGGCATGGAGGACTATGCCTACGTGTGCATCCTCGAAGAGATCGTCAGGCAACAGGAGGCGAAACGCACGGAACTCTCCGAGACCCAGCGGCAATGGCTGGCCGAGGCGACGGCCGCGCTCGCGGTTCCGGAAACGCTCGTGAAAACCATGTCCGAGTACTCGCACGACCCCCGGGTCCTGTACATGTATCGCGACAGGCTGGGCGACCTGATCGACCGCTCCGGCGTTGCGGACGCGAACCCGTGGGGAGACAATTTCGGCGTGCGCGGCTTTTCCGGAACGCACTGACGCGGAGCAGATGACAACAGAAGGAGAACTATGCCTTCAAACTCACGCCCGACGGCACAGAGTTCGTGTATGCCACGCTCATCGGCGGAAGCGGCAGCGAGGGCACGGAGCATCGCATGGCGATCGACGCCCAAGGCAATGCCTACATCGCGGGATTCACCAACTCTTCGGGCTTTCCGACGCCCAACGGCCATGACACCAGTTACGGCGGCGACGAAGATGGCGTGCTGATTAAACTCGACCCCCGCGGGCGGATCGCGTTCAGCACCTACATCGGCGGATCCGGATTGGAATCGGCGTTTGGCCCGGCCGTGGACAGCCGAGGGAACATCCACACCGCGGGCCGCTCGAAGTCCGCAGACTTCGAGACCACACCGAATGCTCTGGATCGTACCTTGGGCGGCGACACAGACGTGTTCTACCAGATCTACAGCCCTACCGGCGCCCTGCTCTATTCCACGTTCCTAGGCGGCATTGGCATGGATTATTGCAGGTTCGTGGCGCTCGACGCCCAGGATCGTCCCGTACTCGCCTCCGAGACGACGACCGCAGCGTTTCCGACCACGCCCGACGCCCATGACCGGGTCCATAGCGGGCGGCATGACATCGCCATCACCCGGCTCAATGTGTCGTTCCACCCGTAATCGCGAAGCTTGCCGCGAGTAACACCGGTATTGCCTGGTTACCCGCCCAAGGAGCCCAAGTCATGGAACTCAAAGTCTTTCTCAAGTCTGTTGTATTCGGTCACATAAACCGGCATGTTGTACGAACACCGATCGTTGTGGCCGTGGTCGTGATCCTCACGTTGGCGCATCATCCAATAACGGGTGGCGAGCCGCCGCTGTCGATCGACTTCTCCACGTTCTATGGAACTGAAGGCAGTACATTCAATACAACTCGGGCTGTCGACGTCGATTCCGAAGGCAGCATTGTCTTTCTTGTGGAGGGCAATGTCGATCCGGACGGTGGTGCCCGATTATTTGTTGCAGCCTTCGCAAGAAAAAGAAGCGGGCCGTGATCACTAGCATTCCGCCGTGTTTTCGAGCAATTCCCGGATCGACCAAGCGTGGCTGGCCAGCCCCGTAGCCATCGCTGGCGTCTCGCCGTTCAGACTACCATGAACTCGGCAAAAGTTGTAGAACGCGAAGTACAGGGCCAAGGCGGCTTCGTGGTTGTCCCACTTCTTTGAGAAGCAATAGGTTAGCCGCGTCATCCGCTTGACGAAGTTCCGCATACTGCCGTTTTGGCGTTCCGTGTGGCTTGTGCAGATCCGGCTCGCATCCGGAGTCCCGGAAATCTTCTCTTTGCGAATAGCCTTTATTTTGGCGGGGGAGTACTTCCGCTGCTCGTCTTTCGGGGTATCGCCGAATATTTTGACCAGCATGCCGTAGTCCACTCGGTTGCCGAGCAGGACGGGCACGGCTGTCTTGTAGGGCGCGAAGCCGTCTGTACTGATTTGGAAATGGCCAGCCGTGGCGTCTCTCAGTCTTTCGCAAAACAGATCGGCATCGGTCTGGGTTCGCTTCCCAAAGTGCCACGCGACGACCAACTTCGTTGTTCTCTCAACGGCCGTGAAGCACCACGAGTCGCCAGTGTCGGCGGGGTAGCCCTTCTTCTTCCGCGTCTTGTCTTTGCAGAAGATGTACTGCCAGACTTCATCCACCTGGATGTCATCCACGTAGACTTCGCTGATCTCATTTTCCAGGAACCGCTTGCAGCGTTCCCCGACCAGCACCAGCAGGTCCAGGATGGTTTCCTGATCGGTGTCTGTCAGGCGGCTCGTGGCCCTGATACTCGTGCCCTCAACCAAGTGGTGAATGATCTGCACGGCCCGGTCGATGCCGATCCGCATTCAGCTCAGCAGAAGCGTATCGTCGGTAAACGTAGTGCCGCAGTCCCTGCAACGAAAGCGTTGCTTGCCGTTGACCCTTCCGTGTTTCCGTCGTCTGTCGTGGTGACATGTAGCTGCGATCATCGCAAATCAGCCTTTCTTGCTTTGCGGCTGATTTGCGATAGAATGGGAGTGCGATGTCGCATTCTGGGCAAACAGCCTGGACTGTGATTTCCCTGCAGCTGTTACCAACAGCTCCAGGGAGCGCTTTTTCAAAAAATGCGGGTCGTACTCCCGCTGGCTTAGTACGCCCTAAGTGGTTTCTCCTAGTCTCCGTCGCACGTCTGTCTCTCAAACGCAGTGCGACACGCGCTAGGGTCAGCCGTTGAGGCCCGCCAGCAGAATGGACTCTCAACGGCTGCTTCTTGTTTTGGCCACCTAGTTGGCCACGTCCTATCATCACTGGACCTCCTTTTCTTCACTTCCAACAATCCCTATCGTAACGCCGTATTGGCCAAATACAATACGTAACAGCGATGTTTGGCGAAAAACATTGGCTAATCGCGGAAAACATTGCCCCTAGGCGTTGACAGCCGCGAAACGCGAGCCTACGATGTATGCGGTACACCAGTTGGAGGACTTGCTATGTCTAATGGTAGTAACGGCGACAGCGACGTGAAGCAGACCCGCCATCGAAGCCCAAACCATCCGTTGATTAGCCTGCGAAAGGCTGTGGGGCGAGCGTCCGATCTCTATTGGAAGTACAAGCGACACGAAGTCCCGGTTGCTACTGCTCATACGACATGGGAATACAAGGAGCACAGTGGGGTAGCAAATCAGTGTGTTGCCGCGCTGAAATCCTACGGTTTGCTTGAAGTGAGCGGTAAAGCGAAGGATCGCAAGGTGAAGGTAACCGATCGCGCCGAACGGGTTACACGAAAGGCTCCGGATCGCGGTGAAATGCTTTGTCAAGCTGCCCTTGATCCTCCTATTTACGCTGAATTATTCGAGGAATATCGCAACAAGGGTGGGCTGCCTCCTGACGACATTTTGCGGCAATACCTTCTCTGGGAACGTCCCAAGGGCACGTTCAACGAGGATGTAGTGGATTCGTTTATTGCGAATTTCCGAGAGACCCTGGAGTTTGCAGGATTGTCGGAAAGTGATATAATTGCGACTGAAGAACAGCAAGGAAACAATAGCGAAGTGGACACTTTGGCCGAGGACAAGAAAAAGCCGGAAGCCGGCGACTTCGTCCAGTGGACATCCCAGGGTGTTGACCAATTCGCCATCCCCCAAGCAGTGGTTGGCGTAAATGGCAACTACGTCTTTGTGGAATCTAGCCAGACAGGTATTCCAATGAACGAAGCGACAGTCGTGCAACCACCAGTCGCTCCACCTGATCCTGCATCGGAGACTCCCCCGATCAACCCATTCTACAAGCCGCCTACCAAGAAGGAGCCGCCACCAAGAGATGGTACGGCAACGGAGCGAACCACGCTTAACGAGGGGCCGGTCGAAGTGACCATGCCTGAAGAACTAGGACCGGGCAGTGTCCAAGATCTTCAGCAATGGATGGGGGAACTGTCTAGCCGTGCCAATCGTCGCGCGGGTGGTCAAAACAAGTCTGTTCCGTTACCGAATGGCGGGACGTTGCATCTGGTCTCGTACCCTGGAAGCGACGAATGGCGGATTAGCTCCTACGATTTTTCGTGGTTTGCTGGACTACAGTTAATGACGGCGACCGTCCATGCAAAAACTAATGGATGGGAGTCAATTGAATTTGCCACAGAAGAGGATGCTGTTAAGTTCGTCGAAGAAAAGCCACGTCCTTCAGCAGTCCCGCCCAACGCAACGTAGTTGATCCCAGAAGCAGCACAACTACTGCCCCGGCCAATATCTAGCCGGGGTTTTTCTTTGGTGTTGTTCCCCCCGCGTCTCGCGGGTGGTAGGGTGGAGGGATTGAGTTTGACCACAACTCACCAGCAAGGAGGCCAGAACGGTGATCGTAATTCTCTCCCCGAGCGTGGTCCTCTACGTACTCAGCTATGCCCCGTATCTCGCCGTGCGTTATGAAAAGCCAACGCCGGTGACCATTGGCGTCTTGGGGCCACATTATGACCAGGATAACGAGTACTTTGCCAACACGACCCACGCCTTCTTCGCTCCCGTTGAGTGGCTAATCGATCAGACTTCGCTTGACAAACCATTGTTGGTGTGGGCTGACGTTTGGAACGTCCGGGGCAAGATAGAGCACGATAGTTTGATGCGCCATATCTCAAACTCAAAGGAGTGGCAAGAGTTCCAAGAACGTCGCTTGCGTCGGCATAGGGCCTCTCCAACTGTTCGTTGACGCAACTCGCGGGCCGCATCGTTTTCGGCTGCAACAAATAATCGGGCACCACCAACCAGACGGCTTCCCAGGTGTGCCGGTCCACAAGTATGGCCCCGTCAACCCACGCAACTGCGGCGGCGTGGCAAAGCTGAGCGCCGACGGTTCGCGATTGCTGTGGGTGTCTAAACACCGGTCAGGAAGTGCAGCGCTGATCGGAGGCTCGTCGCCGTTTTGAAAGTGCAGCGCTCATTACCCTTGCTCGCCGATTTTGAGCAAGACTTGCATTTATCGAATGACTGATGCAAGTCGTCGAAGTCTCTGGATCGCGAGGGAAATGAGTGATTAAGGACATGGAAAAGTGGCCAGAACACACAGCATGCCGCTGATCCAAGTTGCAGCGTTCGTATTGGCGCTTGGGACGAATCTGCCGGCTGAAATCGCGGTTGCCGCAGATGCCAAGAAAGCGAAATCGGCAAGCCGACCGGGATTCCCCGCGGAGTACAGCTTGGGCCGACCGCTGTTGCGAGACAAGCCAGATGCTCTGTTGGCCGGCGATGATTGGCAGGGCATGACTGACACGTCGGATCTGAAAGACTACCGCATCTATATAAACAAATGGAACAGCGGAGCGAGCGGCCGGGCCGCGGATGCGTCCACCGTGGACGTACCTTCTACTCCCGGCGCGAAGCGCGCCGAGATCGTGGACGATCCTACCTTCGGCAAGGCCGTGCGCCTGTGGCAGACCGACCACAGCGACGGAGACTCGCAGGCGGTCTTCCTGCAGCGACGCTGGCCGGGCGTGAGCAAGTGCTGGGTGCGAATCCTGATCAAGTACCAGAAAGGATTCACAACCGGGGGACCCGGCGGAAGTGCAAACAGTTGGAAGCTCATCGTCGGCCCCGAATCCCGTTCGATGACGTGGACAAACACGACCCAGATGTTGTTCCAGGGGACCGCGAACGACGTACTGAAGAAGGCTCCCCAGAATACGCTTGAGGCGGACTGGCATCGTCTTTTCGGATTCGAGGAAACCGGAGGAAGCGACGTCCCAACGGACCTCTGCAATCACCTGGAAATGGGCATCAACCGCAACAAGCCGCTGCACAAAGGAAGGGTTCAGTGGTGGATGTGGGGCCCGTGGGAAGTGGTCGACGGCAACGTCATTCCCGATCCCTACGGCATCGAACATATGATTAAGTAGATCTCTTCTGCAGAGTGGCTCTTGCCGAATAGCAGACAGCGACAGCCCCGGCATGGGAGGCGAAGAATGATCCCACTTTTTCAAAGCAATTCAACGACAGCAATTCGACGAGTTACCTGCCTGCTGCTGTTTGTATTCATTGCCGAGTCTCTTTACGCCGCGCTGTGTTTTGCCGACGAGCAGGGCACCGCGGGCGCCCCCTTGCATTCACGGATCGCTGTCTCGTTTCCATCTCCGCCGTCTCCCGATGCCTCAACACCGGAGCAGGGATCCTTTCTCGATTCACACACGCTAGTCATTAACGGCACGCCGTGGACCTTTCGCACCGCGCCTCCACCCGAAGACCAGAGACGAATCGTCGCTTCCCATCCTCGCCTATTCCTTACGCAGGCGGGACTTCCCGCGCTGAGAGAGAAGCTCCAAGATCCAATCTATGCCGCGGACATGAGACAGTTGGAGCACGGTGCCAAAGGCGGAGACCCATGGGCCAATGCGCTTCTGTATCACGTAAGACAAGAGGCGAGCTATGGTGCCGCCGCAAAGGAGTTTCTTCTAAACGGGAAACTCTCAAGCAGGCCACCGAAGGGATATGACTCGGTAGGTGCGGCCGTTTTTCCAGTCTATCTGCTCGATTGGGTGATGCCGCTGTTGACACCACCGGAGAAGCGGGAGGCCTTCCAGAAAGTGAAGAGCCATTTTGGGTACGATCACTCGATTGCGCCGGAAGAACGGATTGAATGGTACTGGAATGATATGTGGTCACGCTCGAATCGAACGCACTATTCGCTGCTGGCGCTGGCGATAGCAGGTGATGGGATCGACGATGCGTGGGCAAATGAAGTTCTCAGCCTGGCCTATAGCGGCTCACAAAAGGTTCCCTCTCCGTATGATCCGGTCCGAGGTGCAGGTCTGCTCGGTCTATTGATGACCATATCATTGGATGACGGCGGAGGCGATCAGGCGGGAACCCGGCTGCAGATTGCCAATGGCTACTACTCGTTCTTTCTTCATGCCTTCCTGACTCTCGGTGCGTGGGAGACCGCGACGGGCGAAAAAATGTGGGAACGATGTCCGTTCTATCAGAAGATTCCTCCGCTCTGGGCCTACATTGCGCCGGAGAGTTCCGACACAGCCGGCAGAACGCTCGAGTTCATTACCGGGGTATATAGGACCGTTGATCCTGACATGGCCTCACTGGCAAAGTGGATGGTCGATCGCTGGGGACGATCAAAATACGCTCTTGTGCATCGCCTGATTCTTGGTGACATGCGAGTGCAGGCCAAGTCGCCGGCACAATTGAATCTGCCTCTTGCACGTTACATCCGAGGAGCCGATGCATTTGTCAGCCGCAGTAGTTGGGAAGATGATGCGACGGTTGTTTATGCAGTTGCACGCTATCTGGACACCAGTCGTTACGAACACGAAAGCGGAACGTTCGGCATCCACAAAGGCAGCACACGTCTTGCCACACGAGGCTGGGGTTCAAAAACGAAAGCTACTCCAGCCACTCACTCGGGTCTTTGGGTATGCAATCCTGCTACAGGAGAGTATTTCCAGGGCTCGACTTACTGGAGCGGGCTCAACAACTATCCAGAGAAGACCCATCGAGCGGATCACGCCCTGGAAGTGGTTACACGCCGGGGTACTCCAGCGATCCCGGTAAGCTTCAAAGCCTGGGTCTCGGGAACTTCTGTGCACAGCCGGATTCCGCATCCGAGCAAACGGAGTACCTCGCCGTAATCGAGGTGACCGAAGATGCCCCTCGGACCGTGACAAAGATCTCCGATCGCGAAGCGAGGTTTTCGACTTGGCAGGTATCGTTCTCGCCCGACGGAACGATAGGCGTGTCGATGATTTCACAGAGTCCAACGATCAAGGGAAACCAATGAATCGACGTAAATTCCTTCGCGGCCTTTGTTGTCTCTTGTTCACGCTCGGTTGGGCCCATACAACGTCGGCGGAGACCTACTACGTCGCACCCGATGGCCAGAATAGCGGTCCGGGGACCGAGGCGCAGCCGTGGCGCTCGATCCAGTATGCGGCCGATCGGATGAATCCCGGCGACACCGTCCGCATCCGAGCCGGCAACTACTACGTTGGTCAGGGCCTGTACTTACGTCGCGCGGGGACGGCCGAGGCGCCGATCGTGTACCGGGCGCACGGCGACGGTCCCGTACGGATCACGAACTCGACTGTAGTTCCAGGTCCCTGGACGAAGGTGAATGGCGATATCTACTCGGCCACCGTACCCAAAGGTACCCAATGCGCGTTTGACGGCGACGAGCCCCTGACACCGCCCGGTTCCCACGGGTTCAAGGGCGACACGATCGAAGAGGTGGCCCCTGGATCGTTCCTCGTCAAAGAGCAGACGCTCTACGTGCGACTTGCTGGAGGGGCCGACCCTTCCGCGCGCAAAATCCGTGCGGCGCCGTACCACGCGATCAGCTTCTACGAGAACCACTACAACGTCTTCGACGGCCTGACCGTGGAGTACACCTACAACGCCTTCAAGCGGCAACGAGATACAACGCACCACATTACCATCCGCAACTGCACCATCCGCTGCATCCGCAGCCAGGGGATCCAACCCGTGGCGAAAGACTGCATTATCGAGCACAACCTCTTCCAGAAAATCGGGACCACGAAGTTCCTGCACGGCATATACTGCGGCACGTCGAATACGATCATCCGGCACAATGTTTTCGAGGAGGTCGCCGGCGCGGCCATTCACTTGTATCCGACGGGTGGACAGTCGGAAGTCTACGGAAATGTGTTCCGTAAGCCACGAAAGATGGCCAACGGAGGTTACTACGGTGAAATCGTGGCCTGGGGCGATGGCGGTCACAAGATCTACAACAACGTGCTTCTCGGCGGAGGAGTACGCTACGGCATCAGCGCGAACTCGAACAAGAACGAGATCTACCACAACACGTTCGTTGGGTGCCCCAGGGCGATCTACCTGCACGAGGGCAAGAACGGCAACCGGGTCCAAGGCAATATCATCGTCGAGGGCAGGATCGAGGACCATGGGCACGGAAGCGTGATCTCGAACAACATGCAGGCTGATCCGGGGTTTCTAAACGCCGCAGCGGGTGATTTCCGCCTGCGGCCGGGCAGACCGGCCATCGACGCAGGGGTTCGCATCCCCCTGGTTCGATCGGACTTCGCCGGGACACCGCGTCCCACGGGAAATGCTCCGGACCTTGGAGCTTTCGAATTCGTCAAGTCAAAGCAGAGACAGAAACAGTGACGGACGTATGATGGGGAAATCGAGTAGGGCCGGTTCCTACCGGCCACGCTTGATCGTCGTCTGATCGGCCGGTGGGAACCGGCCCTACGTCTACTGGACCTGAGCAATCTACGGAACGGGCAACAAAATGTCATTGATTCTCGCTATGGTCGTAAACGTCGGTGCCGTGTCCGGCAACGCGGACATCGAAGTGGCACTTGACCTGCGGCCCGACGACGGGCAAGGCGGTATGGAAGTGGTCTCCAACGGCGTGCCGCTGCTGGTAGGCCAGGCGACTGACACGAAGGAACTTCACGTTCTTGGCCCCGATGGTGCGGAGGTGCCGGCGCAATTTCGCGTGCTGTCCAGATGGTGGCGACACGACAACTCCATCCGCTGGGTGCTGGTAACCTTCAATCGGACTGCCAACGAACCGGCCAAGCCCATCTACAAGCTCGTCGGCACCAAGGCCGTCGCCACCAAGCCAATAACGAAGATGTGCGTGGACGAGGACGACAAGCATATCCACATCGACACCGGCGCCGCCCAGTTTGAAGTATGTAAGACGGCATTCAACCTGCTTAACAAGGTGGTCGTGAACGGGCAGACGATCGTGCACCCCGATGCCATGCTCGGCTCGGTGGTGACTGATCCGGAGGGTCGCAGCTACTACTCCAGCGCGGGCACGAAGACCGCCCGAGTCTTGGAGAAGGGACCGGTCATGGTGAAGGTGTTGGCGCGGGGCAGGCACGTATCGAATGATGAAGGCGCTTTCAAGCCCGGACTGTACGGGTATGAAATATTCATGACGTTCCACGCCGGTGAAAGCCACTGCGATGTTGATGCGATCCTGACGAACAATTCCGTCGAACCGATCGGCGAACCTCATTTTGATGATTGGTCGTTGCTGACTCGCCTTGGCAAGGACAAAGGCGAATGGCAATTCGATGGTTTAAGCGAACCGAAAGAATCGCTCGGCGGCCGAGCGAATGAATCGGTACTGCTGAATCAGGACTCGATTGGTAACGAGCACTGGAGGTTGAATCTCGGTGTCCAGACGACGGGCCGCTCCAGGTCGACGATTCTCGATTTGGCGACTTTCCGTGGGTACAAGCTGTCGAAGCTTAGCCCTGACGCCAGGCAGGAGGTTGCGGCCGGCGACTTCGCCGACGGCATTGTTCGTTGCAGCCGAGGGCAGGTTGGCTGCACGGTCTCGCCACGCTACTTCTGGCAGCAGTTTCCTTCGGCTTTTCAGTTCGGCGGCGACGGCGTGGTCCGCCTTAGCCCGTTCCCTGGAGAGTACAAAGAGGTTTACTGGCTTGAAGACGCATCGGCCAAAGCGCAGGAGTTTCGATTGTGCTTCTTTGCCGGAGACGCCCGCGAGGCGCTGCTCGCCGCGAAACATTACCAGAAGTGTGTCTTCGCGCTGCCTTCGCCCGAGCATTGCGGGGCGGCTGGGGCGTTGTCTGATCTGGGGCCGTACATGATGCACGAGAAGATCGCCGAGCCTGCCAGAACGCATTTTTCTCTGGCCGAGATCGAGCGGAAATCGCTCATGCCCGGCGGCGGCTACAACAATTGCTTCGGATGGCAGGTGTTCGGGATGAACTGGATCGAGCGGGCTGGCGTCTCTGGGACAAACTACGAGCCGTTGGCGAGCTCCAACAGCCTTTGGATGCACCTACTTAACCGTCATCCAGGCCGCCTGGAATACGGCATGCGCGTGGCACGCCATGCCCGTGACGTGCGGACCTATCACATTGAAGGCCAGGACAACCTCGCTGTCTGGACCACCTGGAAGCCGGGCTACTGGAACAACTGCGTCATCGAGCACTGGTCGCGCCTGATCCCCGGAACGTTCGGGCACAATCCAAACAGACACCCGGATTGGTCGAGACATCCGTACGCCCGTCATCGCTGGCCGCTGCCGAACCTGGAACACCTGAATCTGGACGAGGTCTACGATCTCTATTGCATCACAGGCGACGACCGCGCATTTCGCTCGATGCGGACAATTGCCGATCACGCGGTGGCACTGTCCACGCTTTCGCCTCGGCCCCGTAGGGTCTACCGCAAGGAAGGCTGGTGCATCCGAGCACTGGCTAGGTACTACGACCTGACCGGCGACCAGCGATACGAACCACATCTGCGCGAGGCAATGGATCAGATGTGGGCCGATGTCGACAAAGCCGGGCCCCACGGTAGAGGAACGTGGTGCCAAGCGATCTATGCACGCGGGGCTGCAGCGGCGTGGTTAGCTTCCGGCGACGAGCGGATGCGAGACTTGGCGATCGGTTGTGCCGATTGGTCAATCGAGTACGAGGTTGCATCCCAGGGATTCCCGTACCATTGCCTGCCCGAGCCATGGTTGGCCCCTCCGGAGAAGCGCGGCGGCGAGCACGGGTGTCGAGGATGGGCCGCCGGCTATCATCTCGACCTGTACGGCTTCGCGTATGCCCAAACGGGTGACAAGAAGTACCTGCCGGCCTTTGAGTTCGCCTGGGAAAAGAACGACACATGGTGGCTTGGCTATTTCCCCACGGCCATGCACGCAGTCTACGGAACTCGGCCGGACAAAACGCCTCCGGCGACGGTGACGGACCTGAAGGCAACCGTCGATGGCAGTCAGGCGACGCTTACCTGGACCGCTCCGGGCGACGATGGCGATGAAGGTACAGCCAGTGTCTATCAGGTCAAGTACGCCGCAAAGCCCATCCTTGATTTCGTCCCATGGCCCGACAAGCGGCATACTCACATTACGTTTTGGGGTGCGATGAATGTCGACGACGAGCCGATACCGCAACCGGCGGGCAGCAAACAGAACTACACGATCAACGGCCTCAAACCCGGAACATATTACTTCGCCCTTAAGAGCCGCGATGAGTGCAGCAATCAGAACTCTATCTCGAACGTCTTCGCTGTCGATGTGAAGTAACCTCGGACACGACGGATGGTGTATCCGTCAAGCACAGTAGGTGAGAGACAGGATGAATGCAAAGACAACCACCTGCGGGCGTGGCTGTAATCTATCGTTCGCGATCTTCTTCGCTGTTGCCGCGACGACTGCAGTGTACGCCCAGGCGCCTGAGCGAGTGCGGCGCGTGACGCCCGACGGCGACTTACAGCAAGTCTTGGACAGCACATCGCCCGGCGATATAGTCACACTTGCGCCCGGTGCATATCGCGGGCTCATTACCGTCAGCAGGGGCGGCCGGCCGAGGGCGCCCATTGTGTTGCGTGCTGAAGAACCGGGCACGGTAACGTTGACGAATGCCACTCCGCCAGAATTCAAGATTGAATTCACCAACGTCAAGGGGGACCTGTACCGCGCGCCGGTACCGTGGCAGATTCGTTGGGTGATGGTTGAAGGCCACCGCAACCTGATGGACTACGTCACGCTTACGAGACTTGAAGCATTTCGGGCGATCGGTAATGACAGCCGCCGCATGGAAGACGGTCCACCCGAAGGATTCGCTTGGGAAGACGGATTCCTCTATGTCCGTTTGCTCGGTGGCAAGAACCCGAATCGAGCTGGGGTCGAGATCCACAGCGAGACCAAAGTGTTTCGGAAGAAGACGTATACGCTGTGGGGCGGTCGTTCTTTCAAACAAGGGGACGGTTTCATCCTCGACATCCGCGCCCCACACGTCGTGATCGAGGGCCTCAAGTTCCACATGGCGCCCGATATCGCTGTCCAGGTCAACGCCGACGACGTGACCATCCGCGACTGCTACTTCGATGGCTGCATTCGCGGCATCGAGTCATTGGGAAGCGCAAACTTGACTGTCGAGCACTGCGAGTACAGTGGTTACCCGACGTATCAATGGGTGCGTTGGGGCCAGTTACTCGGCTTGAATGGAAAGATGGGGCTGTGGAACACGATCTACGCCTCGAATCTCTGCAACACCTTCATTCATCACTTCGGTCCCTCGGTGAAAGTCCGCCATTCGATGGTCTACGAGGCATTCGACGGCATGTGGCCACGGAATATGGGAACGCTCGACCCGCAGAAGACATCGGAGTACGCCTACAATCTGTTCATGTCTGCTGGGGATGAGTGCATCGAATTTGACACGCGCAGAGCGATCAATCTTCGCGTGCACCATAACTTCATTATGGACGCCACTGTGCCCTTGGCGTTATCCCCCGTGCAAGGCGGTGGCCTGACCGTCGATCACAATATTGTCTATGTGTCTCCGGAGCGAGGGCTGAAGCACTGCACACTGCTCAAGTTTGACTGTCCGTGGCGACGTGATTATGGGGCGCCCTCGCGTGGCATCACGTTCGCGCATAACACGCTGGTCAATTCCTACCACACGCTTTCCTGGACGAAACACACATTTGTTGACTGCGTGTTCGAGAACAACGTGATGATGGTGAATCGCTCGTCGCGGTGGGAGCAAGGAGGATATGTGCCCACGAAGTACAACCTATTCACGGGGCCCAACGTGAATGCCAGCCACATGCCGCCCATGCTGACCGGAACCGACCCGGCCTTCCAGCAAGCCCCGGATTTCGCTGCCTCCGCTCTGCCGGTGCTGCCACTGCAGGAGGCCGGACTGGCAGAGTCCACGCCAGCGTTTGATGGCCCGTATGTCGACTTCAGGCTGCGTGTCGATTCACCGGCCGTGGACGCTGGTGCTCCAGATACAACCGACAAGTACCGTCACAAGGCTAACGGACCCGCGCCGGATCTGGGTGCGATCGAGCTCGGCGACGATTGGAGGTTCCCCCGTCCGAGCCCGCGATGGGCGATTGGAGAGAAGCGACCTTGGCGTCCCGCGCTTCCTCCGTCGCTTCATCCCCGCTGGGTCGGTTTGACCGAAAGGTGAGGAAGATGACGCCGTGCCAGCCTCTCCGTACGGCACGAAGCGAACTGTCGTGAGGGGCACGTGCTAATCCACTTTGTCGCCGCCCTGGTCGAGCCAGAGGCTGTAGCTCCAGTTGCGGAGTTGTTGGCGCGATCGTGCCGCGAGGCCCTG
>CAZURK010000307.1:0-18276 GCA_964623055.1 uncultured Pirellulaceae bacterium | reverse complement strand
TATTAAGCAACTTCCAACCCAGTTAGAATGGAGCATTCCAACCCAGAGCGCTGCACTTTCAAACCGGCGACGTGCCTCCGATCAGCGCTGCACTTCCTGACCGGTGTTTAGACCCATGGGATGGCCAAGCACTTCAAAGCCGACGCATGCGTCAGCGACGCGGCGGCAAAAATCGACCATCCGGTCATGCCTCTCTGAGTAGCTTAGAGAACTCGGCCAGGCCCACTGCACATTGAGCGGTGTCTCGCCCCAGCCGATTGCACTTCTGCCGTCACGAGACTGGACCGTCAACTTCACACGGGCGCAGGTGACTTCCGTCATAACTTCCGGTCCGAATTTGAGCGGTACTCGTGTCTGTACTGGGATTACGTAAAGAGTCGCGTCGATGGCTCGAATGTCGGACGGTTTGTTTGGGCTCATTCAATCTCCCTTCTCGGTATCCAGGCTTGGATTGAACGCGGCATGTCGCGATGTGGTATCCCTGAAATACTTGTCATGATGCTCAAGCCACACTTTGCGGAGCGTGCGATTCGTGTTGTCGCGTAGCGGCACACCGTGATCGGCCATGACTTCCTTCGGTCGCCCCCGTCGGGTTGTCTTTGTTCTTTCGCGCCACCATCATAACAAGATCTCTGAAGCGGGAGATGGCAATGGGTAGCAAAGCACTAGGAGCAAAAGCAAGAATGAATAACTTCATTTCTACAGGGCTACGACGACATACGGCAGAACGCTTACATGAACTTCACGGTCTGGGGTTATTCGCGATTCTACTGGTCCGACGAATTCGATCCGAAGTATCTTCACCTGGGCAAAGCGGTTGGCGAAATGCAACGTGTCAAAGGCAAAGCAGGCCACATCTACATGCGCGAGTACGCGGACGGTTGGGTCGCAGCAAATCCAACGAGGACTGACGCTATCGGGGTCCCTGTCCCTCGCGGTCGAGCACAGATCATCCATCACGACAATTTGAAGAAGAGCGATCAAGCCTCGTTGGTCAACTCGTTTGATCTTCCATCGCATCGAGGAAATGTGCTCCTGAAGCCCGGCAGCCGCATCGGAAACGAGGATAATTGATGGCGCATGTCGCGTCGCGACGCAAGTATCGAAAAAGAACGCCGCCCCAAAGCTCCGCCGCTGGACTCTCGAATTCTGGACTTCCGTGGGCGTGCTCTCAAATGAAATCGCGGCGGGTGCCAGTCGTGAGCAGGCAAGACGCTGAGTTTTCCGCCCCTTCGAGTGGCAAGCGTTTCAACCTTCGTGTCTCAAACGAAACCGCGATCGGATACGAGAACCACGATCTTTCGGCACTTCCCTTGACTTGACGAATTCTTTCGTTATTATGGAAACGATTTGACGAAGTAATTCGTCGTTTATCTGGACGGCTTCTTCCAAGGAAGCTGGTGTCTTATTGGCAGGCGGAGGTGCCTTCATATGGCCAGACCCCCTTCCACGCAGCCCACCGACGTGGAACTGCAGATATTGGATGTGCTCTGGCAGCGCGGCCCAAGCACGGTTCGGGAAGTTCACAATGCATTGATACCCCAACGCGATTGTGGATACTCGACCACTCTGAAGATGCTTCAGGTCATGCGTGAAAAAGGCTTGGTTGATCGCGACGATTCGGTCCGTCCTCAGTTGTATCGGGCCGCCGAGACCAGGGACCAGACGCAACTGAAGATGCTCGACGAACTCATGCAGAAGGCATTCGGTGGCTCGGCCAAGAGGTTGGTCATGCGTATGCTCTCGGCCAATCGTCTCTCGGCCGAAGAACTGACGGAAATGCGGCAGTTGATCGACAAAGCCAAAGGAGCCGAACAATGACTTGGCCTACAGACATGCTGTCGTCGATGGTGGCGCACCGGGTAGGGTGGGCTCTGCTGCACTCGTTGTGGCAACTCGTTGTCATTTGGGCGGCTTCTTCCTTGTTGCTGGTTGTGCTCCGCCATCGATCGGCGCACGCGCGCTACGTCGCGGCTTGCGCTGCGTTGGCGGCCATGTTCGTGGCTCCGATTGTCACGTACTCGATCGGAGCCAGCGTTCTGATTGTCGAAACGGGTGCCAATGCCACAGGACGAGAAAGCGGCGCCGAGTCTAGTTTGGCGGCGAGCCCAGCCATTGCAGATGTCCGGGCCGTTGCTCCCAATAGCTTTGGGCCCGGGGTCGAGTCCGTTGACCTTGGACCACCGTCTTCGCAGCGCACTCCGGACGTGGCTACGCCGTTGGCGCCGGCGCAATCGTTCGTCGACAGATGCCGGCGGACGATGTCCCCGTGGACGCCGTGGCTGGCCCTCGTTTGGCTTTCGGGCGTCACGCTCCTGTCGCTGTGGAATCTCGGTGGTTGGTTCGTTGCGCGACGGTTGATGTTCGTCGGCACGACGCCCGCACCGACAAGACTGGCGGATCGTATGAGCGGTCTTACGGATCGAATAGGAGTCGCCGTGCCCGTGCGGTTGTTGGTGTCGTCCCTGACGCAGGTACCCGTAGTGATCGGCTGGCTCCGACCGATCATTCTCCTTCCGTTGGCTTGCGTCTCCGGAATGTCGCCCCGTCAGTTCGACGCGATCCTTGCTCATGAACTGGCTCACGTTCGGCGATGGGACTACTTGGTGAACCTGGCACAGACGGTTGTGGAAACGCTCCTTTTCTTTCATCCGGCTGTGTGGTGGATTTCGCGACGAATTCGGGCCGAGCGGGAACACTGTTGCGACGACGTGGCTGTGGCGGTTTGCGGAAGCCGGGTCGAGTACGCCGAGGCGTTGGCATCACTCGAACAACAACGAGCGGCGGTAGGACCAGCAATGGCGGCCAGGGATCGTCGCGATAACACAGCTCTGACTCGTGTGCGCCGAGTCCTTGGGGTGGCCGCGGACGACGGCGTTCGTCGCACGAGGGTTCTGGGCGGGGTGCTCAGTGTGATTGTGCTGATCGTTCTGTATGCGGGATACGTTGCCGTTGCCGGACAACCCGAGAGTGAATCGGACGAGACGACCGCTGCAGAATCGGCAGAGGTCGAAAACGATGCTGAGAATTCGTCCAGCGACGCCGAGAAACTGGTCGAGCAGATGCGTGGCATGTCGATGCAAGCTCGGCATCCGCGGTCGGACGGACGGCCCGATCCGATCGAGGCGCGTCGTTGCGAGATCATTGCCAGACTGCGTGGTCTGGGAACGAAGGCCGTGCCGGCTCTGGCTGCGACGCTCGGGGACACCGATGTTCAGATGCGTCGCAATGCGGCGCTGGTATTGATTGAACTGCGCGGAGAATGGACGGGGAAACAGATCGTCGATACGCGCGCGGCTGTGCCTGCGCTTATCAAAGCCACCGCCGACCGAGATGCGGATGTGCGGGCCTGGGCGGCGCACGCGCTGGCGGAGATGGGGCCCGATGCGGTCAAGGCGGTGCCGTCATTGATCAAGCTGTTGAAGGATCCGGCAGAAGGCCCGCGCAATACTTCAGCGATAGCTCTGGGCAGCATTGGCCCAGGCGCGAGCGAGGCGGTCCCCGCGCTGACGGAAGCATTGGAGGACGAATCGACCGATGTGCGGTTGTTTGCTACCACTGCCCTTAAGAGAATCCGCGGTGAAAAGTTGGCTCCTCGCCCCGATTGCTTACACTGGGTAGCCAAAGACTCCGGTGAAGTCCTTTTCTCATTGGACGACATCGTCCGCTTCGACTGGAACCGCCAGGTGTTCGAGCTCACTCGTGAAAGGGCGATGGACTTCATGGCATGGCAGGCGCCGCACGTCGGCGGTCTGCGACGCGAATTCAAGGTTCGGGATTCCGAAGCTGTCTTTTACGAGGGCCGCGCGATCAGCCCCGTAAGTTCCATTCCCTACGATGGGCCGACCATCATCGAGCCGAGTACCGACCTGCCGCCGCCGCTGTTCGAGATAAGAGCCGGCTATCCGGAGGCCCTCGGCGAGACCGACCGAAGATATCACCCACGTCTCCAAGCGGCGTTGGCAAAGGCCGGCAAGCTGGCAGCGATCCCGACCGTTGAGAAACTGAATCCTATCGCCAAGACCAGCTCGGAATGGGTCGGCGAGCGCGACCGGATGCGGATTCGTGCCGAGATCTTTCCCGAGACCTTCCGAATTGGTGCGAAAGCTCGGGCCCACGTCTTCTTCGCTCCGCAAGGCAAGAATCCTGTTCGACCGGAACGGATCGAGATCCATTCGACCCTGACTGCCAAGGGAGGTACGTTCTTCTGCACGACGGATCATTCCGTGCGCGACCCAGTGGCTCTGTCCGCAGCGTTTCGCAAAGGCGTGGTGGTGTTGCGTTGGCAGCCTTGGGGGCCGGTCTACGGCGCCGAACAGTCGGAGGCAAAGCCAGGGCCAGGGGAAATCCGATTCCAGGTTGTCCTGCGTGACGCCGAGGGGAAGGCCGTCGGTTCGTATAAACCTCCAGCGATTAAGGTGACGATTCTTCCGCCGTCCGACGAGAAAGGAAACGCAAAACTCTGGAGTGAGCCGATAGCAGGTCTCCAAGGCAGGCTGGTCGTGGCGAAACCTCGCATCGGGCCTTCCGAACAGTTCTCAGTCGAGCTTCAATTGAAAGACGTTTCCAGGAAGGCGATATCCGTCACTCACGGCAACCCATTCGACTTCGAAGCCCAGATTCGAGACTCGGAGGATCGCTCGATCAAACACACGTCGATGCGCATAGATGTAATTTACTCGACGAAGACCTCGGTCATCCAACCGCAAACAGTGCTGGCGATTCCGGTCAGTATCAAGAGCATCGACGGTGCCAAGGGTTCGCATCTGGACACGACAACAAAGATCTGGACGTTGCCTGTTGGCAAGTACAAGCTCCAGGCAACGTACAAGTTGCCCGCCGGCCAGCTCAAGTTGCGAGCGGTTGACATCGAAATCGGCGAACGGTTCGCGATCGACCAGATTAGCCTGTTGATCCGTAATGTGCCCGTAGCCACTCGATACAAGGACATTGAAATCTTCGAACCAACGCCCGGCGTAGCGGGCGAGTGGCGAATTCGACCGGACGTGGAACGCTTCCCTCTTCGATACGGCCCCGAGGTCACGATGCCATTTGGCGAGTTGTACTACTTGCCCCAGAAGAACGTATGCTACATCCAATGGGATCCGGCAGGCGCAAGCACGCTACATTACTACGGTCCGATAGAAGGCAGGCCCAATGAACTCCTGGCAGGATCGGCCGTCGACGGCGAAAACAAGGAAGACGGAGATTTGCGGATCGGCCGAGGCAGGTCGGATGACGCGGGTTCGACCCCAGCCTCAGCGTCTAATGGCACACCAGAGAAAGAACCCGCCGCAGAAAGGACGCGCGGAACGCTCTCAGGCGTAGTCACGAACGCGGTCACAGGGAAGCCGCTGGCCGGGGCTTATGTGGCCATCGACCATTCGGGAGATGCCGGCGGGTCCAATCTGGGACGTTTCCGCGAACAGGGAATCTACGTCACTGGCGAAACCAACACCGAGGGACGATTTACTCTGGAGAACGTGGCATTTTCCGACCAGCATCCCTTCTATGTGACCTGTCCCGGTTACGTTCGACACGAGCAGTCCGTGGCGGTGTCGAAAGCGAAACCTGAGACACGCCTTGAAGTGACGCTAAAGCCTGGGGCGACTGTCGAAGTGACGGCAATTGACGGCGACAAACGTCCTTTGAAGGGGGAAACCTGGATTCGCCTCGAATCGAAAGATGGCCCGATCTTTGTCCCGCCGCGCGAGGACTGGCCTCGCACGACAATGCGGACCGAACGAGTCAAGGACGGCCGCGCGCGGTTCGGTGAATTGCCGGCCGGGGAATACTCGCTCGACGTGATCAGGAGCGGCCCATCCGACGATGAACGGCGTGCCATGATGCGCGGCAAGACGCAGGAAGAGATGCAAGCAGCCCTTTCCACGATACCTCGTGAGTTCATCTATCATTCGGGCACCGAGTCGATTTCGCTCGACATGGCAGAAGAGAAAGATCTCGTCATCCCCCCCTCGGGACACGAGTCGGAGATCACCATCAGCATCGCCAAGGACCCGTACGCGATGTCGATCCAGGGCGCAACGCCGAACCAAGCCTTCGTTGCATTCGTCCTCAGCCGCGATCCGGGCCGGCTGTTGTGGATCGGCCGCCAGTTCTTCCATCCCGAGGACCATCGCCTGGGCCGGATTCTTCGCGACGATTTCGTGCGCGTTCTGTTGGCCCCCGGCCAGTCTTGCCGTCTGCGCAATCTACCGCCTGGAGACTATGCGGCGTTCGTGTACAGCATGGGGCGCTACCCGAATTTCAAGTCTCCGGCACTTTTCGCTCGGGCAGTCAAGCTCGAAATCCGCGACGGCGTGACGAAAACCGTCAACATTCCGTGGGCCGATCCGGAAGGACCGTCCTTCGTCAGCCCGCGGGCTCTGATGGCGTTGGACAAAACAGTCCGAGTCGAGTCACGGTCTTACTCGGTCGCTGAACTATGCAGCTTGCTCACCGCAACGACCGAATCACGGGCCAAGTTCCAGGCCGCACCTTCGTCCAAGGATCGCAGCGTTGAACTCGACATCGGCGAATCATCTATCTGGCGGCTTCTGGAACGATTGCACCAACACAATGGCTGGGACGTGGCGGCGAGCGAGGACACCTTTACGATCACCGCACCAACGCGCACGCCGGAATCCCCATAAGCACCGTTCGAGGAATAGCTGTCGCAGGACGGGACAATGGTCCCATCCTACGCAGCTTGGGACCATTGTCCCGAGCGAAAAACATGACAGTTATTTCTCGAACGACCCTAACCGGCCGTCTCCGGCGACGTGCCATTCAGCTCTTGCAAGAAACTCGATCGGCAATACGCTTCTCCCGGCCTGTTGTGTTTCTTGGGCTATGTTTTGGCATGTTGCGTTTCACTCACTCTGGAATGTAAGGAATGAATATGAATGCTGGTCGAAGCCTCGTCGTTGGCCTATTTAGTCTGCTATGCGTGCTTGGCGTCGAGTTCGATCTTCGCGTCTGCGCCGAAGAGATCGTTGTTGGAGATGCGGTTATGGTCGACCAAGCCGCCCCCTTGAGGTCGGGAAGCGAAACACTAACGACGGTGGCTGCCGGTACACGGTCACACGCAATTAGGCTGCACGGCAAGTATGTGTTGATCGAAATTGTCCTCGAGGGCAATCGTGTGCGTGGTTGGGTCGATCAAGGGCATCTTTCCAAGTCCGGCGACCCGCCGATAGCTCCGGTGCCCGTGCCGACCACCAATAGCGCCAATGCGGCAGTTCCGGCTGCAACGACATTCTCTGCAAAGCAGTTCACCGATATTCGCCAGAAGGTCATGGAGGCGGCGCGGGTGCCTGAGAACGTTGCCGAGGGATGGTCGATCAGCAAGGTAGACCCGGCGCGTCTTGTGCCGCTTTTCAGGACGCTGAAGATCAAACGTGGCTACGTCTTGCGGGCGTACCAGTTCGCGGAAGGTGGGAACGGCAACGGAATTGTCTGGGCGATGCCGAAAGACGCAGATTTCCCGGACCCGAACGAGGCATTGCGGGAGACGTTCGGCTTCCCACGGCCTCCCAAACCGAACCGCGCTCTCGACAACTACATGGAAGCCATCGAGGGTGATGGATCTGCACTCTCGTACATTTCTGCTTCCATCTTGAGCCGGGAACTTCAGGAATTCGGTGCTCTGTGGCACGGTTGCGATTGGTCGCTGCACACGATCCTGGACGCTGATCCCTGGGCCGAAGCCAGCAGCGATGACGAAGATCCCCACGTTCCATCGCGGCCGGAGGCTCCGTGGCGATGGGAAGGCAAACGACCGACCGACTGGCGACCCCGACTGTCGGTTGCCGACGGCAAGATCAGGGTGACGTTTTACACGTATAGTCCCTTGGGCAAGGAAGGGATCTATGAACACGTCGACGAGTTTCGTCCAGGCGAATATCGCTTCACCACAAGTCGCAAGAAAGTGGGTGTGGGGCCGCGGGAGCTTGCGCTCTGACCGTCCGACGTGAACCATCAGGCCAGGAACAACAGCGATTCAGACGTGAGCGAGTTGTACGTCTGAGTTCTGCCCCGTTGCGACTGAATCGCTACCACGAACAACTCTTTTATCCGCGCGATAGACCTGTTTTGGGGATGAACAACATGTGGCGAGCGGCGATTCTAACGACTTTGATCATGGTGCTTCTGACTGCAGCATGTCCTGCATACGCGCAGAGCCGGAGCGACGACCGACAACGACGAAGAGAGCGTCAGGAATCGCAACTCAGGCGATTTTGGCCTAACCCGGACGAACGACAAACGGAACTCGTTCGGCGCAGCGGGCTGCGGCTTGAGGTGTTGCGTGAATTGGAGGAAGCCGGCTTTGAACAGATTGCGCGACTGAAAGACGCAATGACCCTTGAGGGGCTCCAGCGGCGATACGCCGGACGAATCTGTGACCGCCGCCGCGCGTGACTTCGTTTTCGACATCGAGCGGTTTGTGGCACACATTGAAGGGCGCAACGAAGTGACGCCTCCGATTTCCGAAACTCCGCCGCCACCGTCCAACGATCTGTTTCCAGGAGACGATCCCCCACCGCCGCCCGACGACGATCATCCGCCTGAAGTTCCGAACGCTTCGCCCGGAGAAATCTGGATACCAACGGAAGCGGGCGTCTTTCGTGTCATTTTTCCGGACGGGGCTGAGGGAATCACCAGTACCTTCGATACGCCGGACGGGGAAGTCAAGGAAGCGAGATCGTGGTACGACGCCCCGCCCGCCCGTTTGTCGTACCACATGACCCAAATGACCTTCCCGGCGAAGTCCATAGTGGGAGTCGATCCAGCGCGCGAGTTTCCAGGCATCCGTGACGAGATGGCTCTCATCTATGAAGGCAAGGCCGTGGACGGGCGAGATCTGAAGGTCGGCGCACATCCCGCGTACCAGTTCTCGATCCGTCGCACGGCGGATCCACCCAGGACGGTGGCCCACGTTCGCCTTGTCTGGGCGGGCAACACGCTCTTCAAGTTGTCTGTCTACGGACGGGTGACAGATGCGCCGGCCGGCTCGATCAACCAGTTCCTCGAATCACTGCAAACCGTTGCGGTGGATCCCGACAAGGACGGGTAGGCCGTCATTGACGAGTTGCGCGATCCACACCAGAGAGCCGCGCTGCCCTATTTCTGTCGAGTGGCCTATCACATCGAAAGCCGTTCCGAGCCCTAGAATCGTTGCGGCCGACCGAAGAATTCTCCGTTACTTAGCCCGCCGATCATCGACGTAACCTAAGGTTTAACAAGGCATTCGGGACGCAGAGGGCAAACGCTCAGGCCAACTTACCATCCTGGCGTTTTTGTCGGCAGGGACAACGAGGGGACTACAAATGGCTTTGAAGACGGTGGACGTTCCCAAGGATCTCGAGCACATTTTCGCCCAAGCGGAAAGGGTTGTGTCGAGCTACTTCGCTGGGCTCTCGCGTGATCCGTCGCGGGCCGCAATCGAAGTCGGCGGCGAGCGATACATCCTGGTGCGGGCAGCTTCTCTCTCGATCGAATTCTTCGCCTTGGTCAGGCGGCTTTTCGGGGCGGGACAGGAAGCAGAAGCAGACGAGTTCGCGCGGAACATACTCTTCGATCTGGCCCATGCGATCGGCAAATCGGACGCCGAGAGTTTCCACGAGAAGATGGACTTGAAAGACCCCATCGCCCGACTCTCTGCCGGTCCCATCCATTTCGCCCATAGCGGTTGGGCGTCTGTCAAGATCTCCCCCGAGTCGCGTCCCTCGCCGGACAAGGACTACTTCCTGACCTACGATCATCCACATTCATTCGAAGCCGACGCGTGGCTGCGCAGCGGTCAGGAGTCAGTTGCGCCCGTGTGCGTGATGAACGCCGGCTATTCATCCGGCTGGTGCGAAGCCAGTTTCGGGCTTTCGCTGGTTGCCGTAGAGACTCTCTGCCGCGCCAAGGGGGATTCGTGTTGCCGGTTCGTCATGGCTTCACCCGATAACATTGCCGAACACATTGGAGGGCACGCCCAGGGCGGTTGTGAGGTTGCGCCCCGAGAGAAACTGGCCCACGTCCCCGAACTGTTTGCGCGAAAGCGGCTTGAGGATGAACTGCGGAGAAGTGAAGAACGCTCTCGCAAGATGACTGCGACGGCGCAAGACGCGATCATCATGATGGACCCAACCGGCAAGGTTTCCTTCTGGAACGCCGCCGCAGAAAAGACCTTCGGGTACGCACGCGAAGAGGCAATGGGACAGAATGTCCACGAGTTGCTTGTCCCCACTGGCTATTTACCACTGGTCCACGAAGCGTTCCACAGATTCCGGAAAACCGGGCAGGGAGCGGCGGTTGGAGAGACCGTTGAACTCGAGGCGATCAGGAAGAACGGTGAGACCTTTCCCGTTGAGCTTTCCCTGTCGGCTCTGGAACTGGAAGGAGCGTGGCACGCGATCGCGATTGTCCGGGATATCAGCCAACGGAAGGCAGCCGAAGAGGCCGATCGCAAGAAGGACGAAAGACTTCGCTACTCGGACAAGATGAAAGCGGTAGGGATACTGGCCGCCGGTATGGCTCACGCGTTCAACAACCTGCTGCAGATCATCAAGGGCTACACCGAGTTTGTCATGGACGATCTAGCGCCCGACGAGCGACATCACCAGGATCTCCAGCACGTGGTCGAGGCGACCAATCGAGCCACCACGTTGACTCGGCAGTTGGTCAGCTTCAGCCGCCAACAAGCGCTCGAACGGAAGAACATGGATCCCAACGAGGTTCTCGCCAATCTGGCCGAGATGGTGAAACCCGTCGTCGGCGACCAAATTCACCTGGAGTTGCTGGCAGAGGACAACGTCGGCACAGTCTATGCCGACGCAGCAGAGTTGCAGGAAGCGCTGCTGAACCTGTGTCTGAACGCTCGCGATGCCATGCCCTCGGACGGACAACTCGTGCTAGGGAGCGACAGTGCGATTCTGGACCAGGCCTTCTGCGACCGCCATCCTGATTTGCGACCGGGACACCACGTGGTGCTGAGCGTCACGGACACAGGCTGTGGCATACCGCCGGAGGCGATGGAGCACGTCTTCGAGCCATTCTTTACAACCAAAGGAGTCGAGGAAGGCGCGGGCTTAGGGTTGGCCACCGTTTACGGGATCGTGCAACAGCACGGCGGGGCCATCCACATCGCCAGCGAACCAGGCACGGGCACCCGTGTGAGCATCTACCTGCCCACAGAGGATGCAGCGACCGAGACCGACGCGGGACCGCGAGCGGAACCTGCATTGGGCGGGGCCGAGACGATCCTCGTGGCCGAGGACGAACCGATGGTTCGCGACATGACGACGCGCATCTTCGAGAAAGCAGGCTACAGAGTGCTGGCCGCTTCCGACGGCGAGGAAGCGTTGCACATGTTCCGTGAGAACCGCAACGATATTTCCTTGGTGTTGCTGGACGTCGTAATGCCCAAATTCAATGGACACGAAGTATTTGCGCAGATCAAGGCGGCAGATCCGGATGCCAAGGTTGTGTTCTGCACCGGCCACGATCCCAAGACCGATGAGTCCCGTACCATCTTGGACAAGAACCTGCGTCTCGTTGCAAAACCGTTCGATACCACGGTGTTGCTGAACACCGTGCGAGAAGTCCTGGACGAGGTGGAGCAGTTTCAAGCTGCCGAGTCTGTTGCTCAGTGAGGACGTACGGTCGGGACCTAGTGCCTCACGTGATCTGCCTTTGTGGGTTGGGCCGTAGGACGGATTGCCTAATCCGTCCGGTCTTCGACGTCGATACCCGCTTCACGGACGGATTAGGCAATCCGTCCTACTGGCAAGATCAATCGACGAGAGGTACTAGTGCTCCGTCAATCTTAAGTTGAGGGCTCGGCTGTAGCTGGATTCGCAAGAATTCAGCCGTGTGCCCTACCGGTCTAGATTCTTGCGAATCCAGCTATCCCCGCGTCAACGGGAGCAGCAACGGATTACGAGAAAGTCTGTGCAATTCGTTGTCTGAAGCTCGTCATTTCTGTATACTGGCTGGGCCCCTTCACCAGTTCCCTTCGCTTCACGCGGCGGGCGATGTCATCTCTAACCGGAAGCCCAACGTAGATCCCGACGGAGGACGCGACAATGCACAGACCGTCCCGCGGTTTCACGCTGGTCGAACTCCTCGTCGTAATCGCCATCATCGGTATTCTGGTTGCGCTATTGCTGCCGGCCGTGCAAGCCGCGCGGGAAGCCGCGCGGCGCGTGCAATGCCAGAACAACCTGCACCAGATTGGCATCGCATTGCACAACTACCACGACACGAATCGAAAGTTCCCGCCGGGGATAACGTGGCCGAACCGGACGTTCTGGAGCGGTCATCTGCTTCCCTATCTGGAACAGAGACCGATGTACGAAATGCTCGATCTCGGCCGCTTGTGGAACACAAGTCCGAATAGCGACGCATGCGGCAGTTATCTCTCGGTGTTTCGTTGCCCTTCTACGACTGCCCCTCAGCATATCACCGCGCAAGGGATTCCGGACCGCGTTCCGTGCAACTACCTGGCGTGTACAAGCGGCACCGTCACGCGCGAGTCTGCGCCACCCGGTGCCACATCACCGGCGCTGGCCGGACGCCCCGACTCGGATGGCATCTTCTACATCAACAGCAGCACGAAGCTTGCCGATGTCCTCGACGGCTCCTCGTCGACGGTTTTGGTTGGGGAAACGGTTTTCATCTACAAGAGTCACGGCCCCGATCACACCGGCAGAAACCAGTTCCTGGACCACTGGTACATTGGAACGTTGGAGGGTTACGGCAACGAGGTCTCCGAGTCGATGGGGTCGACGGGTGTCGCCATCAACGCGTTTGCTCGTTCTGTGTTTGTCGACGAGAAAGAACTGTGCTTCAGCAGCCGGCATCCCGACGGGGGTCAGGTTCTGCTTGCCGACGGTTCGGTGTTGTTCATTGCGGAAAACATCGACCAAATCACCTGGTCGGCGATGGGCACGCGCCGTGGCGGAGAGGTGGTCGGATCGTACTGAGCCGTCTCACGGTGTCTGTTTCGTGGTGCCCTGAATCGTTGCTCTCTCACGACCAAATCGTATCCCTGCCCTACGCAAGAGCGAGAAGGTGGCAACCAGGGCCGCGAACACGAAGCACGCCGCGATACCCAGAAAGACGATCGCCTCCTCGCTCCACTCATCGATGCCAACGAGCAGCAAGAGGGTCAGCCCAAGCACAGCCATGAAGGCCAGCGCACATCGCAAGGCGACTTGTCCGCCGCTGAGTACCGCCCAACAGACGATCAAGATAGCCAGAGAGTTCAGACCCGCAAAGGACAACGCCGCAATCACTTCGTCCGACGACGAATTGCGCAGGAGCCAACGCACTGCGGACGCCAAGAAGATCAATGTGCCGATCGCCGTCATCAAACCGAGCAGATGCAAAATCGAAAACTGCAGATTACCCTCGTGCGTCGTACGGCGACGGTCGGCCAGGATGTGGAAACGATAGCCGAATTGGCCGACCAGTACGAACAGGCCGGCCGCAACTAGCATCTCCGGGAGAATCCACGGAATGAAGTGGTCCAGCTCATAGTTGTCCATGAGCGAAAGCCAGAGCGTTAAGGCCGACCCCACAACCATTACGATCAGGGCTCGCGCAACAATCAGCGGCCCACCGACTCCAACCCAGACGCCGACCAGCCCGAGTTGGACGTGAAACAGAGAAAACCAGCAGATCGCCAGGAAGTCTGGCGTGTTCCAATCGCTCGTAAACAGAAGGAAAAGCAACGCTGTGACAACGTGCACGCCGATTAACCAGCGCACTTGCCTGGGCAGGCCCCCGGGGAAAGTCGAGACAATGTGGTGCATCGGACAGGCCGAACAGGCAATAGCGCGCTGTGGTGGTGTCTCTGACTCGGCAAGTCTTACGTCCCGCACAGCCGCCCGCTCGTCCGCCTCGTCGTAGATCCGCATGCCGATCGGCTGATACTGAATCTGATGTTCGCGCTCACAACGACAACAGACAACTCGCTTGTCGGCCCCGGTTGGCGTCGAGCTACTTTCGTCCGCAGAAACGCTCAGTTCCCGGCTGCCACAGTATGGGCAAATACCGGCCTGATACGCCGTTTCCTTGCTCCCATCGTCGTCCATCAGCAAGTCTCCCACAGCGTCATTCATTCTACACCAAACGGACTCACGCATCAGGATGCCATCCACTGGTGCGGCTATCGATATTTGTCAGGTAGATTGAGGCCACGGTGGACGGGGTTGGAGGGCGCAAGCCCGAAACCCCGGGGCTTCCCTCGCTGACGCTCAGTCCAGCCCCGGCCACCCAACCTGACATTGATCGGCAGACATACCACTACGCATACCAGTGGACCCGTCTGCCGGACGGGACCTACTGGCCAACCGCGGCCGTACGTGGTGGCCGTTCTCGCGGATCGGCTGGTTGTTGACCGAGATGAAGGCCACCGGTACAACACAGACCACGCCAACAGATCAGGGAGTATGCCATGGCTGAACGACTCAAGGACATGTTTTTCACCGAAGCGTCGGTCAATGCCTTGGCCGACACGATCAAGGGTCACCACGGACGCTTCAACAAGAAGAAGTTCATTCAATTGGTGTTCGACGACGCCTTCAAAGAGATGGAACTCAAACAGATGATGCGTCACACGACCGAATGCCTGAGCCAAACGCTTCCGAACTCCTACAAACAGACCGTGAAGATACTGATGAGGGCTGCGCCGGAGGTGAAGGGCTTCGAGGCGATGTGCCTGCCCGACTATGTCGAATTGTATGGGTTGGACGACTGGGATCTGTCGCTGGACGCGCTGGCGTGTTTCACGAAATACTCGTCGTCGGAGTTTGCGATCCGACCTTACATCAAGAAGGACGCGAAGCGAGCCATGGCCTTCATGAAGAAGCTCGCCGACGACCCCGATCACAAAGTCCGGCGATTTGCCAGTGAAGGATGCCGACCGAGACTGCCATGGGCCATGGCCCTGCCGCAGTTCAAGAAAGATCCCAGCCCGATTCTTCCCATCTTAGAGAAACTCAAAGACGACGACTCGGAGTTCGTTCGCAAGAGCGTGGCCAACAACCTGAACGACATCTCCAGAGACCATTCCAAACTGGTCCTGGACCTATGCGAGAAATGGCACGGCAAGTCGGACCGCACCGACTGGATCGTCAAGCACGCCTGCCGAACCATGCTCAAAGCCGGCGACAAAAGGGCCATGACGCTGTTCGGCTTCGGCGATCCAAAGCACATCGGCGTCGACAAGTTGAAGCTGGACAAGAAAGCCTTGGCCATAGGCGACCATATGCAGTTCTCATTCGTATTGAAAGTGGGAACGAAAAAGCCCTCCAAGGTGCGACTCGAATACATCGTCCACTTTGCCAAGCCCAGCGGAAAGGTCGGCAAGAAGGTGTTCAAAATCACCGAGAACACCTACGAACCCGGCGAGCACACTTTCACGCGCAAGCACTCATTTGCCGACATGTCGACGCGCAAGCACCATCCCGGTAAACACGAGATAGCAATCGTCGTCAACGGCGTCGAAAAGGCCGATGCGGTTTTTCGATTGAAGTAACACTTCAGCCAACCTGTAGCCGGATTCGGAAGAATTCGGAATCCTGCCAGTTTGCCACCAAATTGTCCGAATTCTTGCGAATCCGGCTACAAGACGGTCACTCCACCAGACGGCTGAATAGCTACATAACGACTACCGTTCGCCGAAGCACAGTAACTTGCCATCTTCCGTTACCAGGTACAGGCGGCCGGCGACGGCGATCAGGCCGTCGAAGGCGGGTTGGCTGTCCAGTGGGTACTCGGCCAGCTTCTCACCGTTCTCGGCGGAGACGACCCATAGTTGAGCGTCCAGCTTTCCGTCAAACGATGCATAAGGATCGTCTTCGGGCACAACGTCCGGCGGGCCAGCCATGAACAGCTTGTCCCCGGCCAGTACCATGGCGCGGGCACGCAACGGAATCTGTTTCGACCATTTGGGCGGTGCCGCTCGTGAGAACCCGGGGCCTTTTTCGCGGTCGATGGAAGTGGGCGCCAAGATCGGCTCGTTGTCGTTGTCGTCTGCGAACAACTCGTAACCCTCGCCGCCGGGCGTGAACGCCGGGCTTAGCCGCAGTCGCTTGGTGAACACATGTAGCCCGTAAGTCGTCGTCTCGTCAAACACCAAGATTTGCCCGGCCTTCGGCGCGTCGTTGGCATAGTAGAAGCCCGGCCATCGGTTGCTGTACGACCAGAATGTTCGGTCGTACCAGAGATCCTGGAGAAAACCACCCGTGGCGATCAAGTGTCGCCCCATAGTCCGGTCGCCAAGCGTCGAGGTTCGCGGCGGCGTTACGTCGTTAAGCTGTTTGTCGAACGCCATCTGGTACAGGAACAGATGCGTGCCGTCGGTCACCAGAACATCGGACTTGGTCCCGTCCATGTCGAATGGCCGACCCTCTTCCTCTTGCACGTCGGGCCAGGGACCTTTGGCGCACGTCTCGTAAAGCAGTTCGCCCGTCTCCGCTACCAAGGCGCTCAAGTACACGCCACCGTCCAGGAAGCTGGATCGCCCGGCGGCTACATAGGCGACGCCCTCCAACACCAGCACGTTGCCGGGCACGGGCCACGGCGATTCCACCTGCTCGAATGCTACCATTCGCCGATCGTCCGGCGCCGCACGGAATCGCCACACCAATTCGCCGTCGGCGGCGCGCAGGCAGTAGACCCACCCATCGCGACAGCCGAACAGAACCAGTCCGTCGTCAATGGTCGGAGGCGAATCCACGCGCGCCCCGGCCGTGAAGCTCCATTCAACATCGCCGCCATCGGCATCCAGGCATGTGACCCGGTGGGAATCGATCTCGGCCACGAAGACCTTGCCACCGGCAATCACGGGCGGAGAAACCTTCCCGCCCAGATCGGTCTGCCAAACCTGCTTGACCTCCGTCGAAACGGCCGTCTTCGTATGCCCACTACGCAAAGGATCACGACGATAAGTCGGCCAATCATCTTCGCTGACCGCTGATTGCTGGCCGCTGACCGCTGCGAACGCCGGTCCTTTCTCCAAACGTCTTCCCTTTTTCGTCCTTCGTCCTTCGCTCTTCGCACTTGTTTCGCTCGATAGCGCAAGAAAGCCCGTCATCTTGACTCCGGGATAGCAGAAGCAGTGCGACGGTGGCACGTACAGCAGCCCATTTGCCGGCACAAAGCCGTAATGGCACATGGCCCGCAGCCAGTCGTTCCGCATGTGCTCGTCGCCCTTGAGGTCGAAGAATTCGATCCCGCGCTTCGTCAACAGTAGAAAACGATCGGTGGCCCTGCTGCGATAACAGCGGACGTGATGCAATGGACTGAACAGTTGAGCCACTTCGATCGTGCGGCGGACCTCACCGGTGTGTATATCCCGTCCGTCACGTTTTACGGCCGTGCGCTGGCGGTTGTGCATGCCGGGTTCGTCTCCGCCCCACACCAAACCGTCAGCGACGAACAGATCCGCCGGGTGCGAGATGCCGGGACCTGACACTTTCGGCCCCGTCCACAGGCTCTCTCCATTCTCTGCCGAGAAAGCGGCCACACCCTGCGCGCCGGTGAACAACACAACATCTTCGTGCATCAGCAGCGTGCCACCCGAATGCCGGGAACCGCCGGGCGCACGACAGGCGGTGGCCCACCGCTTCTTGCCGGTCTTCAGGTCAAGGCAAACAAGTTCTTGTTTGTCGCTGTAACAGATACGACCATCCAGCGCGGCCATCGTCAGCACCACGACGTTGTGCGGCTCGTTTCGCCACAACTCTTCGCCCGACTCGGTATCAACAGCAACGATCGCCGCGGATCCTGGAGGACCGATTGTGAATTCGTTCGGGTTCAAGCGGCGTTTCTGTTTCGTTTTCGGCGGCTTGGCAACACTGAGCGTCTCGCGAACGCAAAGCAGCAACACGCCGTCCGACAGAATCATCTCGTCCGTGCCCATCGTGCCATCAATCGTGCGAATCTCTTCGCCCGTGGCCGCATCCAGCACGGTTACCGGCGCCTTGTACCCGAACGTGACGAACACGTGTTTCCCGTCAGTTACGACGCGGCGGTTCAGTGTCAACGGAGCACTCCACATGCCCCGCGTGTTCCACTCGCGGTAGCCCCAGTTGGGCACCGGCCGCTTCCACAGGAACTTGCCACTGAATGCATCCCGCGCCACCAGCGACCAACGACCCGGGAACCGAAGATCGGGAAGCCCAATCATGCCTTCGTCCAAGATGTAGAACATCCGCCCGTCCGCCATCACCAGCGAGTTGATGCTGGGGTTGAACTCGTGGCTGCGGGACCAAAGCG
>CAZURK010000306.1:0-18469 GCA_964623055.1 uncultured Pirellulaceae bacterium | reverse complement strand
TCGAATCTGCTAAACGCTAGCACACACTTAAGGCCCAACGTCCAACTGAGGCAAAGCAGATACCTCAACATTGTCAACGTATCCGGAGAGGGGATATTTTGGGCCGATGGTTCCTCGCAGGAACATGGCTTCATGTTCCTCATCCCATCGCAGATCGCTCGTCGGGCCGCTGCGGACGCTGAGGCGGAGTTGGTCGAGTTGCAGGGATCCGGAGATTGGTATCTCGCCTGTGTCCCAGAGCGTGTTGCTGTCTCGGTCCTGAATTGCCACGCGGACATAACTGGCACGTTTGTACCGGACTATGAGTCGATAGTTCTTCCGCGGTTCGATCATGTAGGCCATGCGTTCCCGCACGATGATTCCGTCCTCGTTCGTGACAGAAAGCTGAAAGTACGGCCCCGGCTCGTGGTCTCCGCGATACAGATTCAGGTCAAGCTTCGATTTTCCATGATTTGAGACTAACGAGACTTGGATGCTGCCATAGAACCAAGTGCGAATCGTCTCCAGGTCGAACTGAAGCTCGAAAGAGCGTTCCTCCGTCGGTGGCACAGGAAAGATGGCCCCCGATACGTTGCCGTCATAGCCAGGTTTACCCGATGTGTCATATTGCAGCTTCAGCTTTGGCTGTTCGGCGAAGGTCAGTCTAACGCTGCCGGCTATGGGAGGCGCGGCGGGCCAGGCGGTCGTGGCACCGGGCCGATGTTCCGCCGGTTCCTTATCCCACAACAGCGGCGGACCGAGAACGAAGCAACCGTCACGGTACGCCGTAACGGGCTGGAGGTCCTTTCCGGATACGGAAACAACGTGGCTCTCTCCGACCCCAAGTGCAGGCACATCGATGTCCAGGATCCTGGGCGGCGGACCCTGGGCGCGGACCTGCGCTTGGATCGCCGGTGAATCGGCCCCACCAATGTTCTCGAATCTCACTTGGCCCTCGCCAACCACCTCAGCTCGGACGACCGGGTCGACGTAGAAATGGCGCAGATGCTCGTTGAGGGCGGAATAGGTCGGCTGCATCGCATGAAAAAACGCGACGCCCGGCATCCTGGGGAAGGTGTATCGAGTGAAGTGAAGCTGTCGCCGAAGCTCCTGCGGCGTGGTGATCCACTCGCCGAACGCCAACGCCGCGAGCAGTTTATCTTCGCGCACGTGCTCTATCACTGCTTCGACGCGTTTCTGTATTGTCGAATAGCCATAGGCGCCGTGAGAGCAGTAGGTTTCGACAAGGACTCGGTCTGCTGCATCGCGCAATCCGCGCATCTTCTGCTCTCCGCCTGCTGACACCGTGTAAGGCGCCAGATAGATGCCTGGCGATCGTTTCCGTGTTTCAATGAGGGCTTGCCCGAGGATTTCGTCGACCTCGCCGCCCGCACCGAACTCGTCGATGACGATCCCTGGCCAACCGGCCTCCAGCGGGTTAGACCAATACACTGCCAGGGCCTGAGGTGTTTGCACTTTCTTGGTCTTGTAAGCCCATATTCCCCCCGTCCAACGCTGCACCCTCACTCCGCGAGTTCGCCAGTAGTCCAGTTTGTCGACGTCGTTCATCATCCCTTCAGTCGCGTACTTCAGCGATGGGTCAAGATGCCAGTGATGGAAGTGGAGGGAACGCTTGACCACGGTTACCGTCTGAGTGGCCTCCAGCAGACCACGCCATTGCCGCGCGCCGCCGGGCCGGATCCGCGCGATCAGCGTGTGTTCGCCCGTGTGCTGCGGAGTCCAGGGCTGAGCTATCGCCAAGTCCTCCTTTCCGAACTCGGTTCGCACGTGGTGGTCCGATCCAATCTGGCTGGTCGTCTTCCCAGTTTGGCAGTGAAAGGAAACGACGCCCTCACGGCTCTCACCCGCCGCGCCTCGAATGCGCGCCACAAGGATGTGCTGCTGTCCGTGCAACGGCAATGCACGAGGGACAACCAGACAGAGCCCATCTTCGGCTTCCGGAGCAACATTCTTCTCAATCTCGGCGGTCATGGCCTTATCGACAGTGTATGCGACGGCGTAGAATGCACTCAGCAATTGCCCCATGGCAAGAAGACATCGCAGATTCATTTGTCGTTTCCTCCACTGTCGTTTCCTCCACGAGCCTTTTGACGGTCATGCGACGTTCCGTTACACTCCCAATCTCGTCTCCGCAAAGTGTAGGATAAGAGCCCGGTTTCGTCATTCCCTGCAAGACATGTGGCGGCGACATTCGCACGGGACGAGAAACGACCTTTCCAGATCCCAGGAGATGAACTGATGCGTCCGACCGGCCTATTCACCATCGCGCTGAGTCTGTTTCTGGCCATCCCGGTACGCGCGGACGACGCGGCGCCCGCCCGGCAGGCGCTTGAGCGTGCCGCGAGATTCCTGCGGTCGATCTCGACCAACGGCGGCTATGTCGGCATCTATTCGCCTGACCTAAAACAACGTTACGGAGAAGCCGTGTATGAAAAAGCTAGTTCGACGCAAATCTGGGTGCAACCACCGGGTACGCCCAGCGTGGGCGAGGTGTTTTTGCGCGCGTACCAAGTGACAGGCGATCAGCAATACCTTGACGCGGCCCGAGAGGTGGGCCGAGCGTTGGCGTGGGGGCAGCGCAAACAGGGCGGTTGGGACCATCGCGTCGATGTGGCTCATCTTACACCGGACGCTACAAAGCCGGAGCGCAGAAGCGGCCACTGCACGTTGGACGACGACATTTCCCAGGGAGCGATCAAGTTTCTGATGCAACTCGACGACCACGTGGACGAGCCCTGGCTGGACGACTCCGTTCGCCTCGCCCTTCAGTTTGTGATGGAGGCTCAATTCGACAACGGCGCCTGGCCTCAGTGGTACCCGTTTCGCGGCGGCTATCACGACTACTACACGTACAACGACAACACGATCAACGACTGCATCCTTGTCATGTTCCAGGCCCATCGCCGCTATCGCGAGCCGACCTATCTCGAATCCGCTCGGCGTGGCGGCGACTTCATCATCGCGTCGCAGATACCCGCACCACAAGCCGGCTGGGCCCAACAATACTCGCACGATCTCCAGCCCGCCTGGGCTCGCAGCTTCGAGCCGCCCGGGGTGTGCAGCGCTGCCACGGCGAGAAACATCCGCACGCTGATCGACGTGTACCTCTATACCGGCGACGAGAAGTATCTCCAGCCGATCCCCAATGCCATCGATTGGCTCAATAGCTCGAAACTCCCGCACGAAGCCGTCGCTGGAGACGAAGTAAGACAGCCTGTGAACAGTGAGATCGACTTCTGGGCTAGGCTGTATGAAGTCAAGACCAACCGACCGGTTTACGGGGACCGCATGAACCCTCGCAAAATGATTTACGACATTCGAGAAGTGAGCCAGAAAGAGCGTAGCAGCTACGGCTGGCAGGGCACATTCGGCGTCCCTCAGGCGATCACCTATTTTCAGAACGTGAAGCAACGGGGCCGAAAGAGCATCTTGCGCGAGCGCGACGCGACCGCTACCGCAAAGTCGCGAAGAGAAAAGGCACAGTCCCTGGAACCGCAAGTCCAGCAGGTCATCTCGCGACTTGACAAGCAGGGGCGATGGGTCACCGACGGCATGCTCCGAATCGGTACGTTTGTGAGCAATATGAACCTGCTCTGCGAGTACCTGGAATGCAAGATACCCCCGCCACGGCCAGCCAAGCCTCAGTCTTCCATCTAAAACTTGACTGCTTCCAGGAATGCGGCTAACTGGAAAATCCGTCACCAGATGCTGCGTCTCGATCCCCGTCACACGCTGGCGGGCAAGCCATAAGGTTTGCGATACTCCTTGGTAAGCATGGCATTTGCTTCCCCGCTATTTGTGATTGTCTCCGTCTTGGGATCGAATTCCAACACCGTCCTGGTGCGGTAGGCGGTCTCGCCTAGGTGAATCAACGCGCCGGTGCGATGAGCGATCTCGGCGTCGGCTTTGGTCGGTTCGCGCGAGCGAATGCTGTCCAGGAAGTTTTGCATGTGGCTGGGCGTTGGCGCCCCCACGCGACCAGACTCGCCGGACTTGGGACCGGGTTCTTCCTTCCTGCCCAGATAGGTGCGGAAGAATCCGCGCCGCGAGAAGATCATGTAGCCCTCGGTGCCGTAGAACGCGTTGCCGCTGTCGACTTTGTGCATGCCGTAGGGGGTGAAGAGTCGGTCTTCGTAGATCAACACGCGGCCATCGGCATACTCGAACGAGATGTTCATGTTGTCGGGAAACTCGCGATAGCCGGGCGGATTCACGTTGCTGCCGTGAGCCGTGATTCGCACCGGGTGTTCCGTTACGCCCAATCCCCACGCAGCCATGTCCAAATCATGAGCGCCATCGTCGCCTAGGTCGCCGTTGCCGTATTCGCGGAACAGCCGCCAAGTCCGATGAAAGCGGTTTCGGTTGAAGGGACGTTGCCTGGCCGGGCCCAGCCAGCGATCGTAGTCGACCCCCGACGGCGGCTCGCTGTCCGGCACCGGCTTGGCAAACCCGCGATTCTGCACGTTCCAAGCCTTGGTGATTTTGATCTCGCCCAGGATCCCGGACTTCAGGACCTCTGCCGCCTCGGCAAGCACTGGGCTGGAGCGCATTTGCGTTCCATGCTGGACGATCCGCTTGTTCTTGCTGGCCGCATCCACCAGCAAACGCCCTTCGTGAAACACGTGACTGGCCGGCTTCTCGACGTAAACGTCCTTGCCTGCCATCAGCGCAGGAACGGCAATTGGGCAATGCCAATGGTGAGGAGTCGCGATGACCACCGCGTCGATCGACTTGTCGTCGATGATCGAGCGGCAGTCGCGAGTCGTCCGCGGAGTATTGCCGGCGGTCTCTTTGACCTTGCTGACTCCGCGAGCCAACACCGCATCGTCGACGTCACACAGAGCAACGGCCTGAGCGCCATCATTGGAAGCAATCTGCTGGACGTGATGCATTCCCATCCCGTTAAACCCGACGAGCGCAACAGCGATTTGGTCGTTCGGAGATGCCTTGGCTGGCCTCGCCAAAGCGCCAACGACTGCCGCAGCGCCTGCGGCGGTCGTCAAGGAAAGAAACCGGCGGCGCGACTGTCGCTTCATTTTACCTCTCCCCTGGAGTCAACCGGCATGAAACAGACTCGCTCATTAGCATACCAACACTCGAACAGTTGTGGGTACTCTCCCGCGAATTCAGCCAACTCTCATCATGCATCGGCCACGATCCGAAAATGCTGGTTGACGTATGCCCCGCCCTTCCAGTATCCGCCACGGTGGCGATAATGGCGAGATTTGCAGCACACAGCCAATTAGCACCCAAAACTGCTGAGGCAGATCCCGAACTCCATTCGTGTCAGCAGTTGACGTGCTGTCTTTTTTAGGGGTGTCACTGGAGGTTGTGACGAGATGGTAAGCCGAAATGATATTCTCGCGGCGAGGGATGCTTCCCTGGCGTGCCTTGATTCACTTCTGCATGCATTCAACCAATTGGAGAAACGCTGGCGAGCGGAATGGCATGGGATTGGCAGGTCCTGCAGACGTGAATCCCCAAGTTCGCCGCGAAATCCCGCCGACATCGAACGATTCGTGGGAGAACGCCTTCGGCGTCTGGCAACACAAGGGCAGGCAGGCATCCATCCGAGTGCGGAAGAAGGAAACGATGACTCTGTGATCCGAAAGTCATGTGGACTTCCGCCTGTTCCCAGGGTAGCGGAGCTTGACAGTTTCCTGGAAGAGGCAACCGCACTCGTAGAAGAAATGCGACGTCATGCCGCAACGGCCATGGATGAGGCATTGACCGAGGATGTCTGCGCACTTGTCGAGCGTGCACAGGAGAACGACGCCGTCTTGGCTGGACGGTCTTACTCGTGTTGTCACGTGGCAGCCGTAGACCACGTGGCGAGGTTTGCTTTGTGCTGGCCGAGCAGTTATCCGTTCGCCGAGATCATGGACAAGCTCAGAGAGGCTGCAAGCTGGCCTGCAGAGGAATTGCGCGAAATCGCGACAGGAATCCGCGCCGAGGCTGCTGCTGCGCTTCGCATGTTGCCCGACGACAACACGCGATGACGCAGCGAGTAGCGGCCCGGGGCAGCACCCCGAAGAGGATTCGAACCTCTGACCTAGGGTTTAGGAAACCCTCGCTCTATCCAACTGAGCTACCGGGGCAGTGTTGGTGATAGCAGCGATATCACGTCGCTGCTGATGACGGTGCAGAGCTGACTACGATACCAGGCGGGCCTGGAAACCCGACCCAAGAGATGGTCGCACACCAGCAGCCCGTTCCAACTTAGACAGTCATTATCCGAGCAAGTTCAGTGGGTGTAAAGGCGACCGCGTGCACTCGGGCTGGACATGAAGCCCCGGTTGCGTCGAAAATGGAGAGCGAGGGTCTCTCGCGTCCATTGAATCGCTACTGATAATTCGACAGCGATACAGGTGACGCTGGAGCCGCAGAGAACAGCCCGACGCGTGAACGAGTGAATCGTCTCAAGTCGTTTCCTCGCTTACGCTTCGGGTTACTCCGGAACACCAGACTGGCGCCGTCCAAGTAGCATGAGCGGAGTGCGAAAACCTTCATGGCTCCGAAAGATTTCAACGTCGATAGCTTGGCAATCTACTTGCACCTGACTCCTGCGCAGGTGCTTCGCATGGCTGAGCGTGGCAGGCTGCCGGGCCGCAGGATTGCTGGGCAGTGGCGGTTTTCCGAAGCGGAGATCCATCATTGGCTGGAAGAACGGATCGGCGTGTCCGATGAAAAAGAATTAGTGCGAGTGGAGGGGGTTCTGGAGCGACAGAAGGGCGGATCTTCCGAGGACGTCTCGATTGCGGAAATGCTGCCCGTCGAGGCGGTTGCGGTGCCGCTCGAAGCCCGGACTCGGAATAAAGTGATCGAGAAGATGGCTGATTTAGCGATGCGGACTGGCCTGCTGTGGGATGCGCCAAAGATGGCTCAGGCGGTGCGCGACCGGGAGAATCTGCATCCGACGGCACTCGACAACGGTGTGGCACTACTGCACCCGCGACGTCCCATGACGAGCGTTCTGGCGGAACCCCTGCTTGCCTTGGGCCGGACGTATCACGGTCTACCGTTCGGCGGTGCGAGTGGTGCGCTGACGGATATCTTCTTCTTGATCTGTTCGACGGACGATCAAGGACATCTTCGGACGTTGGCGCGTCTGAGTCGATTGTTGAACGACGCGATTTTCCTGGACGGGATTCGCGGGGCGGAGGATTCGCAGTCGTTGCACGAGTGGATTACGCAACGCGAGGATGAGTTGTTTGGAGGTTCGTAGTAGGTCCCGTCTGCCGGACGGGACCTACTTGGTGCGGCCGAGGCCGCGTTGGGATTCAGGGATGAAGAAACGGCACGTGCTGTTGGTTGGGGATTTTGGTCACCGGGATTTTGCGGAAGCTGTTGACTGGTTGTCCGAACATTGCCATGTGACACGGTGGTCTAGCGTACCGGAGGCCCTTTCCTGGATACGGGATGCGCAGTCGCCCGATGTGATGGTCTTCGCCCAGTCCCGTCCAGGCCAACTGCCTGCGCGCGGGATCGAGGTTCTTCATGCCGCCTCGCCGCTGTCTCGGCTTGTAGCGCTGCTTGGTAGTTGGTGTGAAGGTGAAACACGTAGCGGCCGTCCTTGGCCCGGTTTCCATCGGGTTTTCTGGCACCAGTGGACGCCGCGAATGAGTCTGGAACTGCTCGAAGCCGACGATTCAGGTTACTGCCTGCTGCATATGCCTCGCACGGCCACGGCAAACGAACGATACGAGCGACTTGCCGAAACTACCTCGCCGCAGCAACAGGGCTTGATCGCGATCCATACTCGAACGATCCGGATGTACGAAGCTCTGAGCGACGCCTGCGGGCAGGCCGGTTTGGCCACCGTTTGGTTTCCGCCCGCGCGCCCGGCTCATTCCAGCGGCGCGGCGGCCGCGATTTGGGATGGCGTGAGTTCAGACCGGCAAGAGACGGGACTTCTTGAGGAAGCTGTCAAGCAACACGCGCCGGCGCCGGTTATTGCGTTGCTGGATTTCGTGCGCCGAGAGGATATCGAGCGAATGCTGGCGCTGGGCGCGTCGCGCGTGCTGGCTAAACCGTTTCTGCTGAACGACTTGCTGTGGCAGCTCGACAAAACGCTCGATGGGACGGTACGCCGACGGGCGGTTTCGCGTGCGGCGTAAATCGTCTATTTTACCGGGTTGGCGTTTCCAGCCTCCGCCATCCTGAGTTCTTTGCGAATTCAGCTACGTGCCAGCAGAGATTGCCAGGCATTCGGCGGAGAGTCGCTTTCTGTTCTTGGCTCCAACCTGCAGGTTTTTCCATTGCCCGCGGATAGTATTCGTACCGAAATCCAAAATCGATCGAAAGGCACTTATGCCTTTGTCAGCCTTGGTTGTCCAAAGAACCTCGTCGACAGCGAGCGGATGCTGGGACTGCTGCGACTGGATGGATACGAGTTGGTCGAAGAGCCTGACGGCGCGGACTTTGTGATTGTGAATACATGCGGTTTCATCGAACAGGCGCGCGACGAATCGTTTTCGGCCATCGACGAGATGCTCGAATTGAAAGAGCAAGGCCGGATTCGTGGGGTGATCGTCGCCGGTTGTTTGGCCGAACGTCAAAAGGAGGAGTTGCTTCAGCAGCGTCCCGGCATCGACGGCTTGGTGGGCGTCTTCGCACGCGAGGAAATCACCAAGGTGGCGGACCGGTTGGTCGGCGATTTGCAGGAGCAGCAGACGGTGTTTCGGCCTGCGCCGATTCAGCCGTTGGTGGACACCGAGCGATTTCGCGTCACGCCGAGGCATTTCGCTTATCTGAAGATCTCCGAAGGCTGTGATCGCCTGTGCACGTTTTGCGCGATTCCAAAGATGCGCGGCAAGCACGCCAGCAAACCGGTCGATCAGGTGAAACTCGAGGCGGAGCAATTGGCTGCTGACGGTGTGCGCGAACTGATCCTGGTTGCGCAGGACACAACCTACTACGGCTTGGACTTGTACGAGAAGCCTTGCTTGGCACACCTGCTTGGCGCCTTGGACGATGTGGAAGGGATCGAGTGGATCCGTCTGATGTACATCTACCCGATGCACATCGACGACGGGTTGCTGGAAACGATAGCGAACTCGCGCAAAATCCTCCCTTACGTGGATATTCCGCTGCAGCACGTCAACGACGACCTTCTGCGGCGAATGGCCCGGCGAGTCACGCGTCGCGAGACCGAACAAGTCTTGCACAGGCTTCGCGAACGGATTCCGGAGCTGGTGCTGCGGACGACCCTCATCACCGGCTTTCCGGGCGAGACTGACGATCAGTTCGAGGAGTTGCTGGATTTCGTCAAGCAGCAGCGGTTTCAGCGACTGGGCGCATTCGTGTACTCGCTTGAACCGGAAACGCCGGCGGCGAGAATGCCGGACCAGTTGCCCGAAGACGTTAAGACGGCAAGACGCGACCGGTTAATGGAGGTTCAGCAGGAGATCGCGTTCGCCTGGAATCACCAACAAGTCGGTCGGCAAATGGATGTTATCTTAGACAGGCCGGTCCAGGGCGAGGAGAACGTGTGGGTCGGCCGTTCCTATGCCGATGCACCGGATATCGACGGAGTGATGTACGTGACTGGGGGAGACGCGAGACTGTCGACGGGTGACATTGTTGCTTGTGAGATTGTTGCTGCTCAAGGATATGATCTTGTGGGTGTGGCGGTCGGGAAGCCTGGGTAACTGGCTGTGAATATGGCCATAATTGAACTGAGAAATCTGGCGAAGTCCTATCGCGTGTATCAGAAGAAGGAGGGGCTTCTTGCGTCCGTGCGCGGGCTATTTCGAAGGGAATATCGGGAAGTCCGCGCCGTGCGCGGAATTGACCTGGATGTCGAACAGGGCGAGTTTGTCGCGTTTCTCGGTCCGAACGGCGCAGGGAAAACCACCACACTGAAACTGCTTTCCGGTGTCATCAACCCTACGTCGGGGGCCGCCCGTGTGATGGGACACGTGCCCTGGAAACGCGAAAACGCATACCGCCGCCGATTTGCCCTGGTCATGGGTCAGAAGAATCAACTGTGGTGGGACCTGCCCGCGCAAGAGTCGTTCCGCCTTCACCAGCAGATCTATCGCATCGAGCCGGGGACCTTTCAGAAGACGCTGGACGAACTGACCGAATTGCTTGGTGTCGGCCGTCTTCTGGGGCAGCCGGTGCGAGAGCTTTCGTTGGGCGAGCGAATGAAAATGGAACTAACCGCTGCGTTACTGCACTCGCCGGACGTGCTGTTCCTGGACGAACCGACAATCGGCTTGGACGTCGTGGCGCAGCACAGTATTCAGCAGTTCCTCAGGCACTACCAACAGCAACGAAAGATCACGATCCTACTAACCAGCCACTACATGAAGGACGTAGGGGCGTTGTGCAGGCGGGTCGTGATCATCGCTCAGGGGTTGATCAAGTACGACGGTTCGCTGTCGGGGATCGTCGATAGCTTCAGCGGACACAAAGTGGTGACCATTCACCTTGCGGACGAGCAGCAGGCCAACGGGTTTGAACGATTCGGCCAGGTGCAGGAAGTACAGCCACCCAAGGTGACACTGCGAATTGACCGCGGCGAGGTTCCCGATGTGTTGGCGGCGATTCTGGCACAGCACGTCGTCGATGACGTGGCGGTGGAGGATCCGCCGCTGGAAGAAGTCATCGCGGAAATGTTCTCGCAGGTGGACGACGAGTTGCGGCCCACCACCGAAGCGTCCGCTGCGTCTGAGACGGCGGGGAAAGCGTGATGCTGGCTCGCGCGGTCACATGGTGGACGATTCTGCGCATCGCGTTGGAGGAGCGATTGGTGTACCGAGGCGATTTCGCCTTGGGCACCGTGATGCGATTCCTGCCAATCATCACACAGATTTTTCTCTGGTGGGCGGTGTTCGAATCCGTCGGCGACGGCAGCCGCTCGAGCGGTCGAATTGCCGGGTACGGTTTCGAAAACGTGGTTGCTTACTATCTGCTGACGATGGTCAGCCGCGCGTTCTCCAGCATGCCGGGCCTGGCTTCTGGAATCGCCCTGCAGATTCGCAACGGCGAAATCAAGAAATTCCTGATTCAGCCCGTCGACATGGTGGGCTTTCTGCTGCTGAATCGAGTCGCGCACAAGGTGGCGTACTACTCGGTCGCCACGGTGCCGTTTGCCATTCTGTTCTACCTCTGTCGGGGCTATTTCGTGGACGGTTGGCCGGACGCCATCACGTTGGCAGCTTTCGTGCTGTCATTGTTCATGGGCTTTCTGCTAGGTTACTTTCTGGAACTCACGATCGGATTGATCGGGTTCTGGTTTCTTGAGGTCACGTCCCTGTTGTTTGTGTACATGTTGATGAGTTTCTTTCTTTCAGGCCACATGTTTCCCTTGGACATGTTGCCACCGCCTTGGTACCAGTTGGTCGATCTAATGCCGCTGAAGTACCTGGCCTACTTCCCATCCGCCGTTTTCCTGGGAAAGGTCAGCGGCCCGGAGTTAGCACGGGGGCTCGCGATCGAGTTCGCTTGGCTGGTGTTCTTTGTCGTGTTTTCCAGATTGATGTTCCGTTTTGGGGTGAAACGATATAGTGGTTTTGGGGGGTAGTAGTTTTTGCAGGTTTTCTTGCTCATTTCCGCCTCTCCCAATAAGATATGATTGTCAGCCGGCTCGCGGGATTCGACCGTTTGGTTTTGTAGGACGGCCACCCAAGTCCGTCGGAGAACTGGGGACGGATTTGGAAATCCGTGTCACCATCCGTCTTCCGAGCGGCCGCTAACAGGCTACGTCAACGATTGGAGACATTTCACATGCGTTGCGCACGCGGATTGCTGCCTCAAGCTGCGATGGGGATGGGCCTATTGGGCATTGTCCTCTCTTGCCGTTCAGTCCAAGGCCAACCGGCCCAGCCGAGCGCAGGGGGAGCCAAAGAACAGCTCCTTAACGTGTTTCAGGCTGCACCCAGCGATGTACGAAAGCCGTTGATGCGCGCTCGCAAAGCGATAGCCGAGCAGCGATATGATGATGCCGCATTAACGCTAGGCCAGCTTCTCACGAGCGAAACGCTGGATGATGCCGAGGCGCAGGACTACTTCCTGCTGGGCCCGGACGAGGATCAACCGTCGGGGCAGATGCGACTGAAGGCCGAAACGCACGTTCTGCTTGCATCCCTGCCCGCCGACGGACGCCAGGCGTACGAATTGCAGTTCGGCGCGCACGCAAGGGCGTTGTTGGACGAAGCCGTCTCCGAAGGCAGTTTGGACAAGTTGGCTGACGTGATCCGCAAGTTCTTGCACACGCGGGCGGGCTACCAGGCGTCGATACTTGCCGGCCGTTTCGAGTTGGGCCGCGGTCGACCGATGTCGGCGGCACTGCACCTTCAACGGGTCGCGGACACCGCACACGCAGTAGGCGAATTCGAACCGGAGCTTTCCGTTTTACTGGCGACCTGCTGGATGTACGCAAACATGCCGGAGGAAGCAAAGGAAACATTGTGTGCGCTCAAGAAGCGAAACCCGGATGGGAAGGTGCGAATTGGCAACCAGGAAGTGCCCATGTTCGCGGACGAGGCGGACGCGATTCCGTGGTTCCAGAAGCAGATTGGCCAGGGACGCAGGATTTTGGGGCCCGATGTCGAGCAGTGGACTATCTTCCGCGGCAACGCGCAGCGAAATGCCCGCGCGGTAGGCAGTTCGCCCTTGATGAATTTTCGATGGCGAGTGCCCACGTGCATCGATCGGGCTGACGAGAAGATCATGGAGAAGCTCACCAAGCAGTACCGTCACGAAGGCCGCGCTGCGCTGCCGGCGCTGCAATCGCTGGCGATCGGCGATACGATTCTGTTGCGTACGCCACGCAAGCTGCTGGGCGTGGACTTCAAGAGCGGCAAGCGGATTTGGGTATTTCCACCGTGGGAAGACGAATCCGATCAACAGAAGTTCGATCAGTCAAGTCAGGCATTTCACGTCGTGGCGGTCACGCGCGAGCATGAAATGCATCAACGGCTCTGGGAGGATGCGGCGCACGGACAATTGAGCAGTGACGGAAAATCCGTCTTTCTTCTGCACGATATGGGATACGCATCCATGCGCAACTACTCACCGCACCAGGTCTTTATCGCGAGAGGTGGCGCCGCGCAACGTTACCCCGGCGCCCCGAAACCGTACAATCAGCTTGTCTCGCTAAGCTTGGCCGGACAGGGCAAAGCGCAATGGATCGTGGGCGGCGAAAACGGCGAGGACGAGCCGAAGTTGGCCGGAGCCTTCTTCCTGGGACCGCCGCTGCCGCTTCACGGCAAACTGTACGCTCTGGCCGAATTCAACGGCGAAATCCGTTTGGTGGTGCTCGAAGTGAACAGCGGCCACCTCGTTTGGCAGCAACAACTGGCCCACGTGGACTATCCCACGATCGTGATCGACGGAGGCCGGCGGTTGGCCGGGGCCACGCCTTCGTTCGAAGGCGGTGTGTTGCTGTGTCCGACGTCGGCCGGAGCCCTTGTCGCGGTGGATATCTCGACGCAATCATTGCTGTGGGGTTACCAGTATTGGAAAGTGCCGGTATCGAGCGGGAGTCGAGGTTTCGGCCTCGCCATGATTCGGATGCAGCAGCAGCGTAAGCAACGACGCGTGGGCGAGCGGTGGGCCGATGCTACCGTGACGGTCGCGGATGGCCGTGTGCTGCTAACACCGGTCGAAACGGACGATCTGCATTGTCTCGATCTGCTGACGGGAAAACCCGTCTGGGAAGCCAAGAAACGCGAAAACCGGCTGTTTGTGGCGTGCGTGCATGAGGGCAAAGCGGTCTTCGTGGGTACCGACAAAGTGAGCGCGCTGAAACTGGCCGACGGAGAACCAGCGTGGTCTGCACCAATAGAATTGCCGGAAGCGCCCAGCGGTCGTGGATTCTGCACCGATCGCTATTACTATCTGCCAACTGCCGGCACGGAATTGCTGAAAATCGATCTGTCTGAAGGCAAGTTGGAGTCGAGTTGCACGACCTCGATCCCGCTGGGCAATCTGGTCTCGTACCGCGACGAGATACTCTCGTTGGGCCCGGACTGGCTGTCCACGTTCTATCAGACCGAGCCGCTCAGACATCGAGTCGAAAAGGCGTTGTCCGACAACCCTGACGACGTGGACGCGTTAGCGAGGTACGGCGAACTGCTGTTGCAGGAGGGAAAACGGGAAGAAGCGATTGACACGCTTCGCAGGGCGTCGAAATCGAGGCCGAACGACAACACAACGCGCGCGTTGCTCGTCAGTACGCTGTTGGGAACGTTGCGCGAGGACTTTTCGGCAAATCGTCACCGCGCCGAGGAAATCGAGCGATTGATGGACCGACCGAATCAGGAAAGCGAATATCTGCGGCTGATGGCGGCCGGGTGGCAAGAGGAAGGCGAAATCGCCAAGGCGTTCGATGCTTATCTCGACCTCGCTCGTTTGAAGGGCGAATTGATGGAAAGCGGCGGGGCCGCGGAAATGGACGTGGAGAGCGTGGAACGCCATCGGAACGTCCGGATCGATCGGTGGCTGGAAGCGCGGATCGGAGAACTGCTGGCCGCGGCAAGCGCTAACCAGCGAGAGCAAATGGAGAAAACGATCCGGGAACAGTACGACACCGTTATGGAGGGCGGCGAGACGTCCGCATTGCGAAAATTCGTCCGGCATTTCGGGGCTCATCCCTGGGCTGAAGAGGTGCGATTGAAACTGGCCGGAAACCTGATGACGGCAGGTGAAGCACTGGAAGCGGAATTGATGCTAACGCGATTGGAGAAGGTCGGGGACGACGGAATCTGCGCCTCGGCCGCGGCCGGCGTGGCTCGGTTGCTGGAACGCGAACGACGGCCCGAGGAAGCGGCTTTGCAGTACCGGAAACTGGCAGAGAAATGGGGGGATGCGGTTTGCTCTGATGGCAAGACGGGCAAACAACTCCAGGAACAGGCCATGGCCAATCACGAACTACAGCAGGCGATGGCTTTGCTGAAACCTTGGCCGGATGGGAAAGCCGATGTGGCGGTGTCCTCCGACCGGGTCAACAAGTTTCCCAGCTATCGCCGAGTGTACGGTTCGAGTGTTCGCCAACGAACCGGCCCTTCGCCGGTCGGGCTGACGCTGGCATACGACCAACACAGCAATGGGTTCGTTGTGCGCGACGGCCGCGGGGCCCCCGTAGTGAACATCAGCCTGGGAGCCCGCCGGCTTAGCACCTCGAACTACAACCTGACCCATGCTCGGGTCTACGGCCACCTGTTGGTGATTTCGATGGGCATGGAGATCCTGGCGATCGACATGTTCCAGGCGATCCGCAATCCATCCGAGGCGATCTTGTGGCGCAGGAGCCTAATGCATGCGACTCCGGGAGTCACAAACCAGAGAGTGAGCATTCAAGTACAGCCATTGAACCACCCTTGGGGCGGCGTGCGGCAGGTTTTTGCTGATTCCCAAAAACGCCTGTACGGAGCGACCGGCTTGGTCGAGGCGGACGGCGTTTACTACATGAATGTGCGTGAACTCGTTTGCGCCGATCCGACCACGGGAGACACGATCTGGTCACGGGAGAACCTGTCCCAGGGATCGGACGTATTCGGCGACGGCGAGTTGATCTTCGTCGTGGCGCCCTCGTCGGACGAAGCACGCGCGTTCAGCGCCTTGGACGGCAAGGATCTCGGCACGCGAAAGGTCCACGCGTTGGAAAACCGCTGGACCACGTGTGGTCGCAACGTGCTGGCATGGGAGCAGGACGGTTCCAGCGGTATTACACTGCGGCTAATGCTATACGACGCCTGGACGGGGGACGAGATCTGGCAAGAAGAGTTGCCGCTGACGACCAGAGCGACTTTGATCGAACAAGACGAGGTGGCATTTATGCAGGCGGACGGGCGATTCGTCGTCCGCTCTTTGCGGGACGATCAGATCAGGATGGAAGCCGCCTTGAAGCCAGAAGAGAACCTGCTGTCCATCCACGCGCTACGATCAACGGATCAGTACATCGTGGCCACGAACAGGTCGGTGACCGTCGCGGCCAACACCACGGCGTCAAGCATCCGATCGATCAGCAGCGGCACAACCATGCCGATGGTTACAGGGAACCTCTACGCCTTTGACCGCGCCACCGGCAAACCGTCGTGGGAGGGTCCCGTTGCGGTCGAGCAATTCGGCTTTCCCATCGATCAGCCATCCGAGTCTCCGGTATTGATGTTCTTGCGGCACATCAGGCCGGCCAAATCGAGCGGAAGCACCCGCTACCTTACATCGATTCTGTGCGTCGACCGGCGCAACGGGAAGACGCTGATCCAGAAAGACGATATCCCCGCTCAGACGTACGCGTACGAGTGCATAGCAGATCGTCAGAAACAGACGGTTACCCTGTCGGTGCCCAACACCAGTATTGCCATCAAGATGACCGACGAACCGGCGGCCGAACCGGCGGCCAAACCGGCGGCCGAACCGGCGCCCGCGGAACAGCCCACAGCGGCCAAACCCGCCGCCGATCCAGCCGAAGGTGACGCACCGGACGCGGACGCGGCGACGCCACCTTCGCCGAAGAAGTGACCTCGTATCACAGCTTTGGCTTCGCAAGCGATTCATGCGTCGAGAACCCCACCATGTAAGTGAGGTTCGGCAGCTTCGAGTCGATCAGCGCTTCGCCAAAGAAAACGGGGTTCAAGCCCGTCTTGCGGAAGATCGCGATCTCGCCGCCGGCGTTGAACATATCGATCTTCTTCAACGCCCTCTTCTCGCTGTGGCTTTCGTAGATGCGCAACTGCAGCACGCGAGACTCCTTGGTTGACGGGATCTCCAGCTTCGGCATCTCGTCAAACGCCACCAGCAGCGCGCTTTCCACGCGATCATACACGGGGTCTGACTTAGCCGCGTCCAGAACCACACCGCCGGCCTGAAGGAATTGCTGGTCGGCCATGACCTTCCGCCGAGCGGTCACGAACGACTCGACGGATTTGTGTGGAAGCAGCACGTACAGGTTCAAGCTCGATTCGTCAAGGAATTTGAAAACGCCAACCGGTTTGATGCCGAATCGGTTACAGGCAGGTATAAGCGCTTTGCCAAGGAACTGCTCCAACTGCTTCTGCTTTTCATCGGATGCGATTTGGTACTGGCGAAGTTCGTAGTACTCCTTGGATTCGCAATCTTCATCGGCCGCCTGCGCTCCGCCGGGCCGACTCAGCGTTGCGGCCCCCAACGCACACGATGCGGCCAGGAAGTCTCGTCGTTTCATGGTCGTTTTCTCCTTCGATGAGTGAACTTGACGCAGTTGCCGCGGCCCATCGGGCCGGGAGGAAAGGACATTGTGACCAAACAACGAACGCTCGCCAAGCCTCGACATCCCACCGAACCTAACACCTCTTCATCCGTGGTCTCGCTATGCCATCCGTGGGACCACCTCCTCTTCATCCGTGGGACTACGTCCACAGACAATCCAGCGACTCACCCCCGTTATGGATGGAGCCGTACCGATATGCTACATTGTTCAGCCTCGCGAACTCCAACCACTGCCCTCTTTTCATCGGATCGCAGATGGCCATGTCTGACTCACCGAAACACGTGGAGCAAGCTTACGCCCTGGCCAAGGATCGCTATGCGACAACCGGCGTCGACACCGATGCCGCTCTGGAGCAGTTGGCCGGGATCCCGATATCCCTTCACTGTTGGCAAGGCGACGACGTAGGCGGTTTCGAGAATCTGGTTGACGAGATCGGAGGCGGGCTGGCGGTTACGGGCAACTATCCAGGCAAAGCCAGAACGCCAGACGAACTCCGATCCGACTTCGGGCGGGCCTTGTCGCTGATTCCAGGCAAACACCGGATGAATCTTCATGCCAGCTATGCGGAAACGGGTGGCCAACCGGTGGAACGAAATGAGTTGGAACCTGCGCATTTCCAGACGTGGATCGACTGGGCGAAAGATAAGGGCCTGGGATTGGATTTCAACCCCACCTTTTTTGCCCACGAGAAAGCGGACGACGGCTTCACGCTTGCTCATTCCGACGCGGGCATTCGCCAATTTTGGATCGGACACGGCATCGTGTGCCGCAGGATTGGTGCGGCAATGGGCCAGGCATTGGGCACGCCGTGCGTGACGAACGTGTGGATCCCGGATGGGTTCAAAGACACGCCGATTGACCGTCGAGCGCCCCGACAGCGGCTGGCCGATTCGTTGGACGCGATTTTCGCCGAGCCGATCGATCCGGCGCTGAATCTGGATGCGGTCGAGGCAAAACTGTTCGGCATCGGATCGGAAAGCTACGTGGTTGGTTCCCACGAATTCTATCTTGGCTATGCGGTCAAGAGGCAAAAACTGCTCTGTCTGGATGCCGGCCATTTCCACCCCACGGAAGTCATCTCCGACAAAATTTCGTCGTGTCTGTTGTGGCTGGACGAGTTGCTCTTACACGTCAGTCGCGGCGTGCGTTGGGACAGCGATCATGTCGTCACACTGACAGACGAGTTACAGGCAATCGGCCAGGAACTGGTGCGAGGCGATTACTTGGATCGCGTGCACATCGGCCTGGACTTCTTCGATGCCAGCATCA
>CAZURK010000305.1:0-18525 GCA_964623055.1 uncultured Pirellulaceae bacterium | reverse complement strand
GGTGCCGGCGTGACGTCGTTTGCCAAGCCGGCAGCCGGCAACGAGCAACAAACGGCAGGCCGCGCCAAGCTCGCCACACCCAGCGGCGCCAAGCGAATCGAACGCCAGCCGACCGGCTCGGAGATCTGGCAGATCGAGACGCAGCTCCGCCATAGCCATACCTATGCGAGCATCTATGGCGAGCGGTCGTGGTGTTCGGCCGACTCCCGCTACTTCGTCTATTTACGGCAGAACGAGTATCTCTGGAGCCGGAACAATCACGAGTACCTTCTCGTCGAGTTGGGCACGTGGAAGCGATACCGCCTCGACATCGGCACCGGCCGGCGGGGCCTGGCGATCTCCCACAGCGGCGTCTTCTACTACCTCAAGCACTTCCCCAACGACAACAAGGTCTACCTGATGCGGGCCGACTTGGCCAAAGGCATCCCTGAGAAGCTCTGCCCGATCACGCGATTCATGCTGACGCTCGGCACGGCCACGACGGACGGACGCTACTACGCCTACGGAACCGTGCTCTCGCCTACGTGGGACCTCTTCGGCATCGTGTTGATCGACCTGAAGACCGGCCAGGAGCAGATCATCGATCGAGACTCGTCCCTCTGCAATCCGCACCCGCACTTCGAGCCAGACGAGGGCAAGTGCCTGCTCATCCAGCACAACCGCGGTTGCAGGTTCTCGCCGGAAGGCGAGCGGATCCGCATCGTCGGGCCGGAGGGCGCGACGCTGTACCTGCTCTCGGTCCCCGACGGCAAGCGCACGCCGCTGAAGGTCGGCAAGCCGTATACGGACCCGATCAGCGGCCACGAGGTTTGGGCCGGCCCGACCAAGGAGATCTGGATGACGGCTGGCGACCTCATTGCTGTCCGCGAGGGCGAAGAGGCCCGCAAGCTGACCGACGGCTTCGCCTTTGTCCACGTCCACGCGTCCCGATGCGGGCGGTACTTCCTCTGCGGCAACCACCGCGGCGAGTACGACCTTGCGCTCGGCTGCCGCAAGACCGGCAAGACGGCCGTCGTCTGCTCCGCCAAAACCAAGACCGACGGCCCCCCACGCACGATCAAGAACACGCACCCCCGACCCTACCTCACGCCGGACCTCAAGTGGGCAATCTTCCTCTCCAACCGCAGCGGCGCCCCCCAAGTCCACGCCGCCAGCGTGCCCGAGGAGATCGTGAAGGAGATCTCGAAGGCATGAAGGTAGCACCATACCTGCGTGCGCCGGGCTGCAAGAGGAATCGTCGAGTCACGGAGCGATGTCTCGTGCCGGACTCTCAAGAAACGGCTAAGCAGTGCCTAGAAACAAATACGCGGTCAGCGACGCTGAACTTCAGGAGAATGTAGCCGTTTTCATCAATTCAACCATGCCAACATTCGTCAAGTCCGCTTAGCACTCGGGGAACGCGACGCGCTACCGTGGCAACCAAGCGTGACACAGGGTTGCGTATCGCCTGTATTCAACTTAGAAAGCTGTGAAAGATCTTACAAATGCCGTAGACTACGTCTTTCCAACGCATTGGCAGGTTACAAACTAACAAACCTGCCCCACGCTCGCGAAGTACGATCAAGGCCGAGTTCGGAATCCTGTCGGTGAACCGGCGCAACTCCTGGGAGGGTGGTGCGGTGAAGAACCTGCTGTCGCTCGGCCTACTGGCGCTCGGCATCTGCGGCGTGGCCTCGGGCCAGACGTTCCGCGCGATCACCAGCGAGGGCCCTTGGGGCAATTACGAGGCATTCCCTGACGTCTGCCGGCTTGCCGGCGGCGACCTGTTCGTCGTCTTCTACGCGGGCACCGACCACGTGACACTGCCCAGTGACAACGCCCCGACCGGCGGCTCGGTCTACGGCCTGCGCTCCTCCGACGGGAGTAAGACCTGGAGCAAACCCTCCCTGGTGATCGATACGCCGCAGGACGACCGTGACCCCCACGTCTGCCAACTCGCCAACGGCGACTTGCTGGTCAGCTTCTTCACCCGCAGCGTCCAGAGGAAAGGCGACGCGTCGCTGGAGGTTGGGCACGTCTGGGTCGTTCGCTCGACCGATAACGGCAAGACGTGGGATGCGGAGCCGACGCCCGTCGCGCCGACGCCCTACGACGACTACCAGGGAATCTCGTCAGTCTTCATCTCCGGGCCGCCCATGCAACTCAACGGAGAGCATGTCATCCTGCCCGTCTACGGCACCGTCTCCCCCAGGCACTACGAGACGGCCATGATCCACTCCAAGGATTTTGGTAAGACGTGGGGAGAAGCATCACGCGTTGACCCCGAGCAGTCGGCAGGTTTCTCCTACGGCTTCTGCGAGGCTTGCGTCGCGCGTCTGGCGGACGGGCGGCTGATCACCATCATGCGGCCCGGCATGCACCAGTCCTACTCCGACGACGAGGGCTACACTTGGAGCAAGGCCACGCAGTTGCCGCACCGCGGCGATGCTCCGACGGTCATTCGTACGAAAGACAATGTGCTTGTTTGCGCCCACCGGCATCCTGGAACCGCCGTTTCCATCTCCACCGATGACGGCGCCACGTGGAGAGCCCCATGGCAGATCGATACCGTCGGCGGAGCATACCCGGGCTTGGCCGAGCTGGACGACGGCTCGATCGTCTGCATCTACTACGAGGAAGGGGCCGGATCGAACATCCGCGAGGCGGTCTTCCGTGTCGAGCCGGGCATTCGCCTGCACGACCTAGATGTCCGCTGGCCGCCGCCGGGCGCGCCGATCGACCTGCGCGCCATGCACGCCGAGGGGAAGCTCGCGATCACCACCGACATGCAGTGGACCGACGCAGACAGAGGCGCCGGCCCCACCGCCGTCTTCGACGGCAATGTCGAGCACTTCCACGCGGCGTGGAAAGCGGTCGAGGACCAGCCGGCAACCTACGCCATGGAGCTGGACAAGGCCTACGAGTTGACCGGGTTGGGGATCTGCCTGAAGCAAGGACAAGGGGCGAGGGACTTTGCGGAATCGGCGGAGGTGTATCTGTCGCAGGACGGCGACCAGTGGGAACGGCCTGTGGTGACCTTCAAAGACGCCGTCACTAAAAGCGTCCTGTACAGATCTCTCCCGACGCCGGTCAGCGCAAAATTCGTCAAGGTAGTCATCACCAGGTCAGACGGCTGGCCGGGACTGAACGAGCTGGAGTTGTATGCACGCTAATTCTTGCGGAGGTACTGCGCTGGACCACCGATTTTTGCGTGCAGCGTCTTTCACGCAAAATCGTTGCTTATCTTGAAGTTACTGCGTTTTCAAAGCATGCTGATTGCAGCACTTTGGAGACGCAATGAAATCAGAAAATCCCCGGATTCCGTTACCCAAAGCCTGGTCGACCCATGTCCGATGGGCCATCCTGCACGTCATCTCGCTGGCACAGTTCGCCACCGCACACACGCGAAGTTGGGCAGCCAATAGTGTCAATGCGCGAATTCGGCTCAAAGCAGAACGCGATCGCGCCGTACAGGACCTTGCCTTGCTCCGTGAGGAAGCCCGGATCAAGGATGCCCGAATGGCACTGATCAATCCGCACCGGAGGCCACACACTACCCTTGGTGGCAGAACGCCGAACGAAGTCTACTACCAGCGTCGAGCAGCAAACGGCCGGCCTCGTATCGAACCACGAACGAAATGGCCGCGTGGCTCGCGTTGTGCGAAGCCGCAGACTCTGGTGGCCGGCAAGCCCGGTGACGCTTTCACAATCCGCGTGGACTTCCAGAAAGGTCGGCGTCATCTACCGGTCGTCACACTGAACCGCGCGGCGTAAATCACGTTCTCAACGACACGTCGCGCTCAACGTGCGCCGGTGTTTTGTCCGGGGCCTTGATAAGCGACCTTTCAAAGATCAATCCGGCGCGACGGCGTGTTGCGTCAAGGCGATCTCGCAATTCAGGCTTCCATCGTATCCCAATTCGTCCAAGATCGCGTTAGCGTGTCTACACGAAAGAGTCGCTGAACCACCGCAGCCTGGCTCGCTCGACGAGAATCCGTCGCATCGCCTCGGCGGCCGCTGCGAAGAAATGCCGCGAATTGTCCCACTGTTGCGGCGTGGTCTGATCGACTAGTCGAATGTAAGCCTCATGCACCAAAGCCGTGGCCTGAAGCGTCTGCCCCGGTTTCTCGTTGGCCAACTTGGCCGCGGCCAGTTTGCGCAACTCGTCGTACACGAGCGGCAACAGTTGCTCGGCGGCCTGGCCGTCGCCTTGCTCGATCGCAGATAAGATGCGGGTGACGTGGGACATGGGGCGATTATAGCAAACACGAGAGAGTCGCGTTGCTGGCCCAGAGAGAGGCATGTCCACGAACTGGCCCTGACGCAACCAGTTTCGCTAGGTTACGCGGACGGGCTCCACGCACCAGATTTCCCGGCAGTACTGACGCATGGAGCGGTCCGATGAGAAAAAACCGCACCGTGCGGCATTGAGAATCGACATCTTGGTCCAGCGCTGCTGATCCGTATACGCCCGAGCCGCCTGCTCACAGCAATCGACATAGGATTGGAAGTCGGCCAGTAGCAGGTATTCGTCGTGGTTCAAAAGCGAATCGATCATCGGCCGGAAGAGTTCTTGATCACCATCGGAGAATTGCCCTGACGCGATACTGTCGATGACGTTTCTCAATTCTTCGTTCGCGTCGTAGTAGTCTCTTGGGTTGTAGCCGCCCTGCTTGACGGCAAACACTTCCTCGGCGGTGAGCCCAAACAGGAAGAAATTCTCGGCGCCGACGCGTTCGCGAATCTCTACGTTGGCACCGTCCAGCGTGCCGACCGTCACAGCTCCATTGAGGGCAAACTTCATATTTCCGGTTCCCGATGCCTCCTTACCAGCCATGGAAATCTGCTCCGATATGTCGGAGCCTGGATAGATCTTCTCGGCCATCGAGACATTGAAATTCGCGGGGAAAACGACCTTGAGGGATGTCCCAACGTCCGGATCATTGTTAACGACGGCAGCCACGTTGTGTATCAATTTGATGATCCGCTTGGCCATGAAATAGCCCGGCGCAGCCTTGGCACCGAATAGAAATGTGCGGGGTACGATGCCTTCCGCGGGATTAGCCTTCACACGCTGGTAGAGCCAAATGATGTGGAGGGTCTTCAGCAACTGTCGCTTGTACTCGTGCAAACGCTTGACCAGTACGTCGAACACGGAGTTGCTTTCTAACTCGATGCCCGTTCTCGCAAGCAGTAGATCAGCCAGATCCTGCTTATTCTGCTGTTTGATGTCTCGCCACTTTGCGCAAAATGTCAGATCGTCCACGTGGTCTTCGAGCTTGCTGAGCTGATCGAGATCAGTGAGCCACCCGTCACCGATCGCTGACGTGATTGCCTCGGACAGTCGAGGATTGGCCAATCGCATGAAGCGACGTGGGGTGACGCCGTTGGTTTTGTTTTGGAATTTGTCGGGCCCCATCTCAGCAAAGTCGTTGAGTGTACGTTCGCGCAGGAGACGCGATTGCAGCTCGGCCACGCCATTCACCGCAAAAGACCCCACGGCGGCCAGATTTGCCATTCGCACCTGCCGTTGACTGCCTTCTTGGATGAGCGACATGCGGGCGACGCGACCTTCGTCGCCGGGAAAGCGGGCTCGCACTTCGTCCAAGAACCGGTGATTGATCTCGTAAACGATCTCTAGATGTCGGGGCAGCAGTTTCCCGAACAGATCGACCGGCCAAGTCTCAAGAGCCTCGGGAAGCAACGTGTGGCAAGTATATGCGAAAGTGTTCCGGCTAATGTTCCAGGCGCGATCCCAAACGAGCCCGATCTCGTCCACCAAGATCCGCATCAGTTCGGGAATCGCCACAACAGGATGGGTGTCATTAAGCTGGATAACAACCTTCTCTGGGAAGTGATCCCAGTCCGTGTTCTTTAGGCGAAACCGACGAATGATGTCGTTCAGCGAACACGCTACGAAAAAGTACTGCTGTTGGAGTCGCAGCCGCTTTCCCTGCGGTGTATTGTCATTGGGGTACAGCACCTTGCTGATGGTTTCCGAATGAACTTTCTGTTCGACAGCTCGCGTATAATCACCCTCATCAAAGAGGTCGAAGTCAAACTCCTCGGTGGCACGAGCTCGCCAGAGCCGCAAGATATTCACCTTCTCGGTTCCATACCCGGGAACGAGCGTCGTGCAAGGCTCGCCCAAGACCTTATGCTCGGGAACCCATCGCGTGCGCAGGTTGCCGTCTTCATCCGTATAGTGCTCGGTCGTTCCCGACAGACCGACTTCGACCATCTCATCCGACTGCGGGAATTCCCATGGATTACCGTACAAGGCCCACCCGTCCGGCTTTTCTACCTGCCAGCCGTCTTTGAAAGTCTGTTTGAAGATGCCAAATTCATACCGAATACCATATCCAACGGCAGGAATATTCAGAGTTGCCAGTGAGTCGATGAAGCATGCCGCCAACCGCCCCAGCCCGCCGTTACCCAGGCCCGGCTCCACGTCCAACTGGAGGAGTTCATTCAGATCGACACCGTATTCGGCAAGTGCCGATTGGGCCAACTCGGACGTATCGGTGTACAGCAAGTTCTGAGGCAACTGCTTGCCCATCAGGTACTCTGCCGAAAGGTAGTAGACGAATTTCGGATTCGCGCTGTAATGCGCCTCGGTTGTCTTGCGCCAGCGATCGATCAAGTAGTCGCGAACGCTGTAGCACAGCGCCATGTAGGCATCATGCTTGCTTGCGGACTGGATGGCCTGTCCATGGCTATGGTACAGGTTGTCAACGAGCAGTTCTTGAAAGGCTTCGACGGTTCGGCCAAGACGTTTTGTCGTTATCTTCTGATTCATGCGTCTCTCCATCATCATCGGGAGAATCCAGGCTCCAGTTGGTGTTAGGGTACGCGATTATAGCAAACAACAGACGCTCGCGTTCTCGGTGCGGGATTGCTTCCACCACATTCGATCGCGCGGGAACCACGATCTGGCGCATCGTTGCGTTGACTTTTTGCACATCGAAGCATCGGAGAATACAATAGCCATCACCCGTTCTCGAACGAATCCGCCAAATGCTCAGTCCGAGTAGGAACGCCCCCATGGCCAACGACGTTCCAGGCGATCAACGACCCTCAGCTTCTCGATCGCATTCTGCAGAAATCGACGCCATCTGCGATGAATTCGAAGCAGCTTGGCGTGCAGGGCAGAGACCAAGAATTGAAGAATACCTTGAGCAGTTGGCGGAATCGGGGCAGTCCAGGTTATTCGACGAGTTGCTTTGCGGGGAACTCGAATTGCGGTTCAAGGCTGGAGAGCAGCCGACGTCGGCAGAATATGAGTCCCGCTTTCCGTCATATGAGCAACAGATCGAAGCAGTTTTTGCACGAATAACGGTTGCGGCCGAAAGCGGCAAACAGTCGCTCGATAGCACGCTGGGCCGACCGAGTGCATTGCGCGTCCGTTGCCCACACTGCCACAATCCGATCGAACTGGTCAACGAGACCGCGTTGGAAGAGATCTCGTGTCCTTCCTGCGGCAGCAAGTTCACTCTGGCCGGTGACGAAACGCTTGACCTCCACTCCGGAACAGAGGTCAAGACACATCACCGGACTGTCGGTCACTTCGAGTTGATCGAACGGTTGGGCCTTGGTGCTTTCCGTGCCGTGTGGAAAGCCCGTGATACAAAGCTCGATCGCATAGTGGCGGTAAAGACCCCGCGGAGGAGCAACATCGGCCGCGAAGAGACAGAGGAGTTCCTGCGAGAGGCCCGCACTGCAGCCCAGCTTCAACATCGAAACATTGTTAGCATTCATGAAGTTGGCTTGGAAGGCAACACCGTCTTCATTGTGAGCGATTTCATTGAGGGGCCCCACTGGACAAATGGCTGGACGAACACCGATCGACACATCGCGACTCCGCCGAGCTTTGCGTCAAGATCGCCGACGCCCTTCACTACGCTCACGAGCAGGGGGTAATTCACCGCGATCTCAAGCCGGCAAATATTATGCTCGACACGACGGGTGAACCGCACATCATGGACTTTGGGTTGGCTAAGCGTGAAGCAGGCGAGATCACCATGACCGTAGAGGGGGCGATCCTCGGCACACCTGCCTACATGTCGCCGGAGCAAGCTCGCGGCGAAGGGTATCGAGTCGACCGGCGCACGGACGTCTACTCACTCGGCGTGCTGCTGTTTGAAATGCTGACTGGCGAGCGGCCATTTCGCGGTGACGTACAGATGCTACTAAAGCAAGTCGTGGAAGACGAGCCTCCGAGCCTGCGGAAGTTGGACGGGCGCATCCCCCGGGATCTGGAAACGATCTGCCTGAAGTGTCTAGAGAAGGATCGGGACCAACGATACGTGACGGCAGACCAACTGTCGGAAGAGTTGAGACGTCAACTGCAGGGCAAACCGATTTTTGCACGGCCGATTGGCCGAACCGCGCGGACCTGGCGGTGGTGTAGGCGTAATCCTTTGGCGGCGGGGCTAATCGCGACGGTCTTCGCCGTCTTGCTTTTGGGCGTCATCGTCTCGACATCATTTGCCATCGTAGCCAACTGGAATGCCCATAGGTTCAGCCGAGCGAATACGCAGCTCGAAACGACCGTCGACGAGTTGGACACGAAGAAGGGTGAATTGGAGGATGCGGCCCTTCACACCAAGAGACAACTCGCAAATAGTGCGGTGATGGTGAGCCGAATGGCTCTGCGAGAAGGTGACGTGCAGCGAGCCAACGATTGGCTCGACAAGGCCCCGCTTGAGCCGGTCAATCTGCGGCATTGGGAGTGGTACTACCTGCGGCGACAGATCGACGAGGGCTTGTTCGCCCTCTTCGGCCACACCAGCGGAATTGAATCGGTCGCATGGAGCCCAATCGGAGATGTCGTTGCCACCGGTTCGGCGGACAAGACCGTACGGATCTGGGATGCCCGCTCAGGCAAACACCTGCACACTTTTCGGGGACACCGAAAAGCGGTAACAAGCGTCCATTTCAGTCACGACGGCGAGCACTTGATTTCGGCGGGTGATCGTGTTCCGCGGATCTGGAGTGTAGACGCTGGAACGCTTTTTAGCGAATTGCCTGAACACGAATCAGACGTGAACTGCGCTCGGCTTGCCCCGGATGGAACGCACGTCGCAACCGCATGCAACAACGATGCTGTCAGCGTTTGGGACAGAGACGGTGCTGAGCGGATCCTGTATGAGCAAGGCCGATCCGACTCCAATTCCGTTTCGGTGCCGACCGTTGCTTTTCATCCCGATGGCAATCGTATTGCTGTGGCCGCGACCGGTTTCACTCCTCTGCGGATTTGGGATTTGTCAACGGGGAAACAGACTCTTCAAATCTCAACATCATCGTGGACCGTCGCGTACAGCGCGGATGGCACTCGCTTGGCGACAGCCGACTACTCCGTGATCCACATCTGGGACGCTGGCACCGGGTCACTACAGCGCAAGATTACGGGACACCCGGCCGTCAACGGCACTGTGGTGCACTTGGCGTTCAGCCCGGACGGAATGCACATAGCTTCGGCAAGCGTAGATGGCACGGCACGTCTTTGGGAGGTTGAAACCGGAAAACCGTTGCGATTGCTGCCCGGGCACGCAGATGGTGTGAATGCGGTCGACTTCTCTCCTGACGGTGCCTTCCTCGTATCGGGTAGCAACGACCGGACGGCACGCATCTGGAGTGCAGAACGAACCGAACCGTGTGCTGTCATCCCCTTTGACGGTGATGACGTTTACATAGGACCACGAGCTCGACATGTCGGTGTAGCTCAAGACAACGATGTTGCCGTATGGGACGTGTTGAAACAAAAGCGGTTGTGCTCCATCGGCGCCCACACACGTCGGGTATGGGACGTCGCCTTCTCCGAAAACGGGAAGTTGTTCGCGACTGCCAGTGACGACCAAAGCGCAAGGGTATGGGATATTGAGACGGGGAAGCGACTAAGCGGACTAAGGGACAAAGGGGCTCAGGTTCACTCGGTTGCGATCAATCCGAACGGAACGCGTGTGGCTACGGCGGACCGAGGCGGTAAGCTCCAAGTATGGAACAGTTCAGAGGCCGAGTTGTTATTCGAGCAATCGTCCGCGAAACCTCTCGTCATCTGTGTCAAAATTAGCCAAGACGGAAACTGGTTGGCCACCGGGGACGAAGCGGGGCGAGTGATACTGCGCCGCGCCCAAACATGGGCCGTGGATTTCAGTCGCGACGGATCGATCCTATCAACCAGCAGTTCCGACGGGACGGTTGTGCGTTGGAACGCGCTGACGGGAGAACCATTTGACGAGCGAAGCCGTTTCGCCAAGGAGGAACTCAATGGCGTAGTGGGCTTCGCACTGAATCCTCATGGTGAGATCTACTCCGTCGCGCGAGGAGACGGAGAAGTGAGTTTTCGGGAAGCGAACAGGGGCAGCACGATTTGGCTCAACGACGGCACGGTACTGTCCGTCGACATCAGTCCTGACGGCTCGGCCCTGGCCACTGGTACTCGCATCGGGGTCAAGGTTTGGAGTGCCGAAGACGGCCAGCCCGTATGCGTTCTTCGTGCCGATGAGCGTGTTTCTTCACCAGTCTTCAGTCCGGATGGCAAATTGATCGCTACTGTGCTTGGTGGTGACCGAGTGCGACTGTGGGACGCTCAAAAGGGAGTGCCCATGCGAATCCTCGACGGCCACGAAGGTGATGTGTCCTTCCTGACGTTCAGCCGAGACGGAACAAAGCTCCTGACCGGGGCCTATGACCGCCGCGCCGTTCTGTGGGATCTTGAATCGGGTGAACCGCTCTGCGAGTTCGTTGGACACGACCACGCCGTCTACCGTGGGGCGATCAGCCCGGATGGATCGCGTGTTGTAACTGGCAGTGGGGATCCAGTGGCTCGCGTCTGGGACGCCCATACGGGCAACCCCGTAGCGGAGTTGGGCGGGCACCAGCGATGGGTTCGCCGCGTCATTCTCTCGGGATGGCAGGAGCATTCACACTAGTGACGGGAAGAGCCTGTATGTTTGGCCCTCCCGAATCCGAGCTGCAATCGCCCTCAAGGGACACGCAGGCGAGGTGTTGGAGACCGCGTTTCGTCCCGATGGCAAGCGGGTACTCCCTACGTTCCTCAGGAAGTTGCCCTCAACTGCCTCGGTCATCCTTCTGGCATGTCCCTGAAGAAGCCCTCTGCACTCCTGAATGCTCCCGCTCAGATCACTTGCTGTGATCTCGACAGGCTGCAGAACTGGCCCTTTCTTCTCAGAACCACAAACTGTCAACATCCCGTCCAGGTCTCTAGCACTATTTCTCACGGGTCGCAATGGAATCCCGAATGATTGCAGAAACGCCCGTTGGACGCAGCCCAGGGAGGACTTTCGTGCAGATTACGCGGTAGGTGGACGCTCTCGCGGCCATGGATACAGCCGCGCCATGGAGTTGTCTGCTGACGCACAAACAAACCTTATCCTGATGCTCGCGGGACTCGTGGCCACCGAAAGTCCCAGGCGAAGAACTGCGAGGAGATGTTGCACTGCGCACCTGGAGGTTTGCGTACCAGTCTGGTGTGAGCACCTGGCACCGGCGTCCACAGGACGGGAAGGACGGTTTCTGCCACACACGAAGCGTTCGCGTTCGTGAGGGCGGAGTCAACGCTGGACAACGGCATCCAAGACACCGGAACCCGCGACGACATGTTCCGAGTTCTCATGAGCGACTAAGTCGAACCCCGCCGCCACTTCATCGAAAAGCACGCCCTCGAAGTTCGAACCGCACTGGGAATACGCCGAGGCTTTTGGTGTCGGACACAAAGCTTGTCAAGGCGGCCAGTGCCCACGTTGCCGGCGGCGCTACCGTTCATGCCCACCAACTGCTCATCGGCTTCGATGTAATCCGTTCCCATGGCTCATCCTCTCCCCGCGCGCGCTCGACGGCATAGACTGAGCCGCCTCCAATCGGGTCTCAGCGCAGGTAGGTGCACAGGTCATGCCCTATGGCAGAATTCCTCTACCGCCATGCTCAAGGCGCCAAGAGACGGCCATACTGAGGCTACAAGACACTGCTTCGCACGTTCACCCAATCTATCTGGAGGCACCGTCTGCCACGGTACAGGATAGGTTTCGTTTCCGGTCTTCTGCCAAGATAGCAATTCACGGATCAACGTGGAGTACTGTTGCGATGGGAGCTCGAAAAATCCAGGCGGTGTCGAGTGCCGGGAAGAAGTTGCAGTCGAATCCGCCGATGTAGACGTACCTGCCGGCGTCTTCCGGGAAGGGCGAGATGGCAAAGGCTCGGGGAGCCACCAGCTTGGGTTTGCCGGATTCCCAGCGGCGGTTGACTTCCTTCAGTCGGTAACTCTGATTGGATTCGCGGATCAGATAGCAGCCTCCCGCATACCAGCCGCCGTAGGTATCAGGCCGATACTGTTTGTTGTTCGGACCTCGCTGTATTCGTCCCTGCACGCCCATGATGTGTACGGTGCGTCCCGTGGCAGGATCTTCCAGGGGTAACATGTAGCTGTAGGCTGCGATGATGCTTCCCGGCACGGTAGTCCGCCAGCTTTCTTGCAGCAACTGTCGGATGCTCAACTCGACGGTTGCCTTGTGATCGTCCAACGGGTCGACACGAATGATGCGGTCCGTATGCGAAAACAGGATGGATTCCCCATCTCCGTTCGGTGAAGACACGGCCGTCAGGCCGCGGATTCCGCCGAGTTCCCAGTGTTTCCGCGTGCCGTCTGAGTAGACTCTTTCCCACGCCGGGCTGACTCCGTCCTTGCGCCGATAGACCGAGACGCCCGCAGACGCATAGAGATTGCCGTTGGCCTCGACGAACGACATAGGTCGAATCGTGACCGGGCCGAGTTCCGCTTGCTTGTCCCAACGAATCTCTCCTGGCAACTTGTCGTCGTAGACTCCACTGTAGATGCCAAGTGCGCCAGCGGCTACGAAGACGCGGTCAATCTCGCTCTGCCGGTCGCTGTGGACTGCAAAGGCTCTCGTGGATCGCCTGAGTTCATGGCCGGCGGGCAGGGTCGTCTTGACCCAAGTGTTGTTCTCGTCATTGCGTGTCCAGATGTTGGATTCGCGTTTACCAGCCTGAATATCGGACGCCGCCAGTAATAGATTCACGGGCCTAGACAGTCTGATGCCATCGGCATTCGTGGTGAAGGTCACGGATTCCAGCGCTGTGACGCGCAGGTGCCCTGGTCCCAGGGCCAGATCGACTCGCCATGTACCATCGCGCGAATCCAGGGCCATCACTTGGGCCCAGGGGATATTGGCGTATCCACGGGTGTCCATCCAGTACCCATTGCCGGCATACAAGCGTCCTTTGTGCGCAACTAGATGGACGATTTCCGTACCGCGGATGGGCTGACCGGTAGCGCGGTCAAGCATACCCGCCTTGAAGGCCTGCTCCCAGTCATCGCCGATTAGCGGTTGGGCGAAAGCCACAACAGTGATGCAGATGAACTGAAACAGCAGAACCTTCATCGTTAATCTCACAAAGAGGAGTGCGGCAGCGTACTAATCGGCAGAACCATAGTACTTTCGAACCAACCTTGCACATCGCGTGTCGATATCGTTCATTCACTGCTCTCGAAACGCAAATAGTGCCGAGTGTGTTCGCACGTAGATGGTGCCGTCGACAATGGCAGGCGTCGCGTAGACACCTTCTTGCATGTCGTTGATTGCCAAGATCTCTGGTTTGGCTCCCAGTGTGAGAATACTGATGTGTCCGTCACCGGCGGTGGTGAAAATCTTCCCATCGGCTATCAGCGGCGAGGCGTAATGGGTTCCGCGGCCTCCCGTTCGCGTGCGATATATGCGTTCGCCGGTCTTCACGTCAAGGCATGTAAGAATGCCGCCGTTTTTCACGAAATAGACATGCTTGCCGTCGCACAGAGGAGATGGCACTTCCGGAATTCCCTGAGTTTCCAGCGTGCGGATCCTGTCCGCTCCGAGCAGACCTTGGCTGTCGATGGGAATAGCCAACATGCCATGCTTGTCGTAGCCAGAGCGAAACCTTTCCATCTGGTCTACTGTCGTCGACCATTCCTCGGCCGTAATCCCACGGTTCTTGTCTTTGTCGGCGAAGTCGAATCCGACCGTGCCGCCGTTCATCGGAGCCTCAGCGCCGTCGGGACGATGAAAGATCCAGAGTGTCGGGAACTCATCACGATTGATCCGGTCGTCGCCGTTTCTGTCATGTTCCGCGATCAATGTCTCAAAGGCAGGAAATGGAGGTCGGAGTGACGGTTCACCCATCTTATTCCAGGCAGCGACGAGTACCTCGTCGGCAGCGATTACTGGGGTACTGGTCGCCGTAGTGTTACATTTCGCGACCCAAATCTGTTGCCCGGTCGAAATGTCGAATGCCTGAATCGATCTCGCCGTGTGAACGATCAGTTTGTCACCGGCGACGATCGGGCATGCTGTACAAGCCATTTCGCCCGTGAACACCTCGTCCTGCGGCACACGCCACAGTTCCTTCCCCGACTGCTTGTCGACGGCGAGAAGGAAGTGATCCACGTAGGTGCCGCGATATAGGATGACTCGGTCGCCAACAATCGCAGGCGAGGTCGCATTGCCGGCAAACGACCTTGCCAGCGGCATCTTGAAGCCCCAGAGTCTCTGGCCCTCTATGTCAAAGCAGATCAGTCCAAACGAGCCAAAATAGGCGACCACTCGCTGGCCGTCGCAAGCGGGCGTACTGCTGGCCGGATTGAATGATGGGTGCCCCTTCTCGATTTGGTCAGTCGGCACGATCCGCTGCCACCGAGTCTGGCCGTTGGACCGCTCGATACAGACAACGGCAAGTTCCTTGAGCTTCTCGTCGTAAGTCGTCAGGAAGATCGAATCGCCGACAATGCAGGGAGAGCTGTGACCGGATCCCATTGGCACGCGCCAGAGTTCATTCTTACCCGGACCGAACTCAATTGGCGGTGATGGCCCTATCGCATTGCCTGCAGAATTCAGACCGCGAAACTGCGGCCAGTCGGCAAACGCAACGTCAATCACGAGTATCAACACGGCGACAAAGAGAGTTGTGATTCGCATGAGTGGACTCTGCATTGATCTTGCTACCGCAAGGAGGTCACTGGGCGTGGCATCGACCAGAACGATAGCGTCTTGAGGTCCTTCACCAGGAATCCGCTTTGCAGCAGAACCGGCGGCGCATACGTGTCGCTCTCTGCCACGCGGTAGGACGCAACCTGCTCGAAACGGTCATCGCTGGCCGCGATGATCTGCAGTCGACCGTCATTGATAAGCGCCACGATGTAGCCGGGTAGCGATAGGAACATCACGTTGTCGCCCGTTCTTCCCGGCCCTTGCCACAGGACTTCGCCCGACTCGATGTCAAGGCAGAAAAACTGTCCTTTGCTGTAATGGGAGAAGCCGAAGAGCAACTCGCCGTTCACCACCGCCGTACTCATGTTCAGCGCCACGTCCTCTTGATGCCATCGCTCTTTGACACACCAAGTGCAATCTTTGACCTGCGGTTCCAGGCAGTGAATACCGCGGTTTTCGCCACCCAACAGCACTCGCCCGCGGTGAAATACAGGCGTCGGCATGTTCTGGTCGGGGCCGATATGCGGGAAGGGAAACTCCCACAGGAAACGGCCCGTTTCGATGTTCACGCCGACCAGTGCGCGGTGGTTCCACTCGACGACCTGCCGCACTCCTTGAATCTCAGCCACAAGTGGCGAAGAGTACGAAGGGCCGTCGCTTCCCTGGCTCCAAACCTCAGCCCCAGTCTCGACGTCAAGCGCGACGAGCTCGCCCTTGTCATCGTTGCCGAAGTGAACGATAACGCGTCCGCTGTCGACAATCGGTGACGTCGCGACGCCCCAATTGGGACGATTGGGCTGAAAGCGTGATCCGTAGTTGGTTCGCCAATGGAGCTTGCCGGATTCGGCATGCCACGCAGACAGATCACCCAGGATGCTCATCGTAAACAGACGCCCGTCCGCCAGTGCGGGCGAAGACTTCGGACCCGTTCCGTGGCGTTCGCCTCCGGGCGAAGCCCTGAAGGGAACCGCGCAGCTCTGCCGCCACTTGAGTTCGCCGGTCTTGAGGTCGAAACAACAAACCACCTCATCGCCACCCTGACGAGCATGCTGGTAGACCAATCCATCGGCAACGAGCGGCGAGCTGTAGCCCGTTCCTACCTCCACCTGCCAACCTTGCTTCAGTTCCTCCGGCCACTGAATTGGAGGCCGAAAGCCCTCGACCCAGCCGTTACGTTCTGGTCCGAGCCAGCCTGACCAGAAAGTGCCAGATGACGTTTGGGCCGAAGCACTGCCGAGGCCAATGGCTCCACAAGTTGCGGTCCATGCGACAGTCAATACGATGAGGCGGATAAAGCCTGGGCGACATTGCTCGTATAGCGTAGTGGTCATCAGAATTACACTCCTGAGATTTGGGAATCTTACCTGCCAAGTTTGTCACTCAATCTTCGATCATGCTGCAGTCATGGAGCCAGGCAACAAAGCTAGTCGGCCAGAGTGCGGTCGAGTCTCCACGACCCTTGCCCATGCCGAAGCCGTGGGAGCCTTTGCTGAAGATATGAAGCTCGGCATTGACTCCAGCCCTCAACAACGATGCGTAGAAATCCACGCACTTGCCCGCGGGGGTCAATTTGTCGACACGCGCATTCACGATGAACATCGGGCAGATGGGGCGCGTTGCCGATGCGGGCGCCGAACGGCTCTCGATCCATTGCTGAGCGTCGTCGGGAATACCCGGATAGAACAGCCCAGCGAAGTCTGGCATTCCGCTGGTCTTGGGTGTTCGGGGCTTGGGTTCGCCATACAGTGCACAGCTTATCGCCAGATGCCCCCCAGCCGAAAACCCGCAGATGCCAATCGTGTTGGGTTGCAGGCCGAGTTTTCCCGCTTGTTCGCGGAGGATGCGAATGGCCTGTCTGCCATCGGCCTGAACGGCGTTTTGGTAGTTCTGCCACATCTCTCTCGAAGTAATCTCGGCCGGGCGTGTGCGGTACTTCAGCACGAGTGAAGTGACGTTGTGGTCCTTCAGCCAGATGGCTAGATCGTGGCCCTCGCGGTCAATCCAGACATCGCGAAAGCCGCCGCCGGGGCAAATCACCAGGCCCACGCCATTCGGCTTCTCGGGGCGATGAATACTGTAGGTGGGAGACGAGACGCTGCTGAACGCGCGATTCTGTCCGGTTGGGGAGCCAGATTGCGCTTTGTGGGATCGAACCTGTTCTTCGACCTCAAGTGGAATCGGATGCTCCGGCGATCCATTCTCCCACAGCGGCAATTCCGGAGGCAGTTCAACTGCCGACAAAGGTCTGCCGAGAAACCACGTTGCCGTCAACGCAGCGAGGAATATCGAGGACATGTTCATCGTTGGCTTCCTGTTGATTTCGGAACACTCGCTATTTCGGCGTCTTCTCGCCGTGGGGATACATGTAGTTGGCGTTGGGGTCGGTCGAGATGCGAATCGTTGATCCGTCCTTAAGGCGATACATGTACAGTTGGTTGCCGGTGATCCAGATATCTGTGTCGTCGTTGGCCAGTGAGCTGTCACGATTCTTGTTGGCGTGGTAGACGACGGCGCTTTCGTCGCGGGTCCATCGAGGGTAAAGGAAAGTCAGAGCCGGGTTGGCTTCGGCGTTGGCGATCACCTTCGGGTTAGTGATGGTGCGTGCCACCGCGTCGAAGTCGGCAATGTAGAGGACGTGGCCGACGAAGCGGTACGGGCCCTCGAAGGTTGGCCGGAGTTCGAAACAGACTTTCGTTTCGCTGGGCGAGACACTGACGCGGTCCAGTTGGCCCTTTTTCGCCAGATCGCACGCAATGGGCTCGTACTTGGCACGATCGTCGCGCGCCGGGGTCATGAGGTAGTAGCCGTGAGGGTCCGAGGCTGTGACGAGGATCCGGCCGTCCATCAGGCACGTGAAGAAAAGCGTGTGCCTGCGCGTGTCGCTCACAGCGTACTCGTCGCCGGGTCGGCCGTCGTGACTGGATAACATCACGAACCAGCGGTGCGTTTTATCGTTGTGCCGGTTGAACATGACCAGGTTCGACCCGTCGCGTGTCCACGTGGGGTTCATGTCGCTGTGCGTGCCGTCGGTGAGCTTGTTGAAGCCCGTGCCGTCGGTTTTGATCACGCAGATTGACGTTCTCCAGGGAGACGCCTCCTTCACCCCGCGAAAGAAGACGAGCCGGTCGCCGGTCTTTGACCACGACGGCTTATTGTCCCCATGGCCGGTCGTCAGCGGCGGGCCATCGGGATGCCCAAACAGGCCAACGTGGATCCGGCCGTTGCGGGCGTAGGATCCTCTATGCTCGGTTCGCGTAACGTCTTCGCCAAAAGAGGCAGTGGCCAGCATCGCCGCGGACAGCCCAAGCAGTAGTTTCGCGAAGAATCGGGTCACAACAATGCTCCCTTACGTATTCAACATTCGGTAGTTCCAAGTTCCAGAGCAGGGCCACTACCCGAGGTAGCCGGACTCGCAAGAGATCGGGCTTTCTCGTAAATCCCCCGAAGTCTTGCGACTTCGGCTACGGGCGAACTTGGAACTACTGACATTAGCTTGCTCCCAGTTTCCCATGCTTCTCAAGTTCATCGGCAACGTAACCCAGCCCCA
>CAZURK010000304.1:11107-18622 GCA_964623055.1 uncultured Pirellulaceae bacterium | reverse complement strand
GTACATATTGATCCAGCAGAAATGGTTACAGGCGACGTGAATTCTCGTTTCCGCGGCTTGAGTCAATCGGCCAGTCAGAGGTGTCGCTAGCGCCGTGGCCTGGATGAATCTTCGACGCGTGATGGTAGTCATCGTTGTTCTCCTCGCTAGAGCCATTGAGAGTGGTCGAAACTTAGCATTCGTCCGCGCGCAAATGCGTTGATTTGGGGTCGGCACCGAGGCCGCGCTTCGTCACTGCCAGTGTAACTGCTCGTCGGCGAGACCCAAGTGCGCACACGTGTCCTTCGGGCAAATCATCTTTCGGTTCCGGAATACTGCTGATTGAACTCTCCAACTCGCTCCTCCGGAATCAGTGAGAATCACGAATCGTCGAACCTAGCGACGGCGGGGTCGCGTTACTTCTGATTCATCCGTGCCTCAAGATTCAGTCCTCGCACTTGAACGGCGGCGTCGATGGGGCCGGTGATCTCCCAGCCCATGTTCATGCCGCCCAGCCGGTAGTCAGCCGGGTCCTTCGAGTCTTGAAGATAGCCTCGCTGCCAAGCCGCGTCTAATGCCTCTCGCATCATCGGCAGAAGATTCGTGTCGATGGTTACCCAGTCGCCGTCGTGAGGACTCCGCTGCGATAGCCGCTTGAAGTCAGGTTGAAAGATGAATTTGCCTGTGCCTTTCTTCTTCGCGGAACCGACATCCTTGGCAGCGTACGTGGACGGGAAACGATCGCGTCGGTCGTACAGCAGCACGCCAAACCACAGGTAGTCGCCGTGGCCGGGCGAGTCGCGATTAAGGCTCTGTACGGTAACATAGAACACAAATTGAGCTGTGTGCCGGCGATCGTTCCATCCTGGGCGTTTTTCGGCACGAGCCTTCAGTAACCGGTACTGAATGCGAAATCGAACAGACTCCAACTCCGTTACCGCTGGGTGCTCGATCAGGCGTCGTTCGACCAACAGATGTGGCCAGGGATCGCCTGGTTGCGGTGAATTCTGGCCGTACTCTCTGGTCGCGTCCAGCGCCAAGACCAAGTCTGCCTGATCAGCACCAGATGGCCCGAAGACAACGGCCTTGGCCCCGTCGGAGAATCGTACGGCTCCAGAGCTCAACTCCCTCCGTTTCGATCCGGCCAACGAGAACCGACTGTGCCACTGGGATACGCCCCACTCGGCCGGAGCTTGATCAGGCCATGGACGCAGCTCTCCTTGCCTGACATGCCGACCCGGCACGGGACTCCACACGATTAGGCCACGTTCCCAGCGCACGTCATCCAGAAGCGCTACAGCGTGATCCGTTGCGTGGCCAGTTTCGTCCTGCCCTCGGGCGATCGAGGTGATTAGAAGTACCGCGATGGGGAAAGCCGCGAGTTGGAGTTTCATCAAATCATACTCTCGGGAAGCTGCAAATGCGTTGAACGCGTTCTCGAACTGGCGTTATCATAAACAGGTCGTGCAGCAGGACAATGGCGGAAGTTCTCATTTGACTTGGCTGTGGGAGGTACGACGTGACGGAGAAAACGGACAAAGATGTTTCGCGACGCGGTTTCCTTGCGGCCACAAGTGCTGCGGCGTTTGTCGGCTCGATCAGCTTGGCGGGGGCCGTACCCGCCAAGGCGCAACTGGATTCCGACCGGAAGATCCGCATGGGCGTGGTAGGCGGCGGATTCGGGGCGTCGTTCCAGTGGCATCTGGACCCGAATTGCACGGTCGAAGCGGTCAGCGACCTTCGCGTCGACCGGCGCAATCGGCTCCAACAGGTGTACAAGTGCGAGAAGGCATACGAATCCCTCGAAAAGCTCGTGCTCGATCCGAAGATCGAGGCGGTCGCCGTGTTCACAGGCGCCCCGGATCACGTGCGGCACTGTGTCGAAGTGATGAACCACGGCAAGCATTGCATCTGCGCCGTACCGGCGGCGATGTCGCTTGAAGAAGCCGCACTGCTGAAAGAGACAAAAGAGCGAACCGGGCTGAAGTACATGATAGCCGAGACCAGTTTCTACCGACGCGGCTGCATCCTTGCCCGGCAGTTGTGGCAGGATGGTGCATTCGGCAAATTCGTGTATTGCGAATGCGAATACTACCATTATCTTGCCGGCAAACACGGGCAGGCATACTGGTGGCAGAACGGCAAACCCACGTGGCGGCACGGTTACGCACCCATGCTCTATCCGACTCATTCCACCGCCTTCCACGTGGGCGTCACGCGCGAGCGGATCACAGACGTCTCCTGCCTTGGCTGGGGTGACGATCATCCGGACTTGCAGAAGAACCAGTATGACAATCCCTTCTGGAACATGACTGCCTTGTGCAAGTGCAGCGGCGGAAACATCTGTCGCTGCAACGTCATGTTCAACGTTGTTGCCGGCGGCGAGCGCGCTCAGTGGTTGGGCGAGAAGCTATCGCTATATATACCGGGTTCAGGCGGCCAGTCATTCGCGGTCAAAGCCCACGGCTCGCCGCCGGTGACCGCGTTACCCGATTATCAGGAATTGCTACCCGAATCCATGCGCGTCGCCTCGGGACACGGCGGTTCACACACGTTTCTGACCCACGAGTTCATCGCCGCCCTGGTGCAAGATCGCGAGCCGGCCATCGACGTGTACGAATCGCTGGCTATGACCGTGCCCGGCATCGTGGCGCAAGAATCCGCCAAGCAGGGCGGCCAACAACTGAAAGTGCCGAGCTTCGATTAGTAGGGATCCACGGAAAAAGGTGGGGCACGATTCCATCGTGCCAGGCACGTTGGAAACGTGCCTCACATTATGCATCGACAGTCGTTGATGCGCATTGCTAACCACGTGAACCGGAGTTGCCATAACAATGCGAATCGCTGTGTCTCGCTTGACGATCATCGTGGCCTTCGCCAACTTCCCGTTGTTGTGCTATGCAGCAGAGTACGGCGATCAACTGAATCCGACGGCTGATCCAATCGGCGGCGGCCCCAGCTACCGCGACATCAAGTCTGCACAATCCGCCGACTTCGTTGTGTCGACGAGGGCGGAGCTGGTCAACGCGATCCGCAGAGCGCAGCCAGGTATGGTCATCTACGTGCGCGACGATGCAGTAATCGACATGACCGGCGCGGACGATCAGACGATCCCCGGCGGTGTCACTCTAGCAAGCGGCCGCGGTCGAGGTGCGTCGCAAGGGGCGCTCGTCTATTCAAACGCCCTGACGGACGAATTCAAATGGGTCCCACTGTTCAAAACCGGCGGCAAGGGCGTGCGGATCACAGGGTTACGCCTTCGCGGCCCGTTCGCAGAAATCGGCGACCATTTCTACGACCAAATCAAGATCGCGAACGGGATCCGGGCGGACCACGAGGATCTTGAGGTAGACAACTGCGAACTGTGGGCTTGGAACAAATGGGCTATCGACCTGGCCTTGGCCGGCGGGGCCCATGTGCATCACAACTACATCCACCATACGCGGCGATGGGGATACGGATACGGCGTTTGGGTACGTGGCGGCGGAAAGGCACTGATCGAGGCCAACCTGTTTAACGCCTGCCGGCACCATATAGGCTCCGGCTCGCAGGCGGACAGCAGCTACGAAGCCCGGTACAACATCTGTCTGGATCAGGATGTACAGCCGTCCTTCGACCGTCATGGGAATGCGACGAAGGCCGGAGCCGCGACGCTGATCCACCACAACGAATTCCGCAATCCGGACGAACCGGCGATCCTGCTGCGAGGCAACCCGCTCGAAGTAGCAGAATTCCACAACAATTGGTTCTTTCATCCCAACGCCGAGGCTGCACTGCGAATCCGATCGACGAAGAGCACACAGGTCTACGACAACCACTACGGCCCGGTGCCCGCGTCGTGGCATCCCGCGGCCAAGGGCACTGCGACACCGGCTGCGGGCCAGGCGCCGTTGACCGTTTCCTTTGACGCGTCGGAGAGCAAGGACAACGAAGGGGGGCGGATCGTCCGCTACCGCTGGAATTTCGCCGACAGCCCCGACGCGGTCGGGCCCGAGGCATTTGACAAGACTGCCACCTACACTTTCCGACAACCCGGCCTATACAACGTGGCGCTGACCGCATCCAACGAGAAAGGCATTCCCGGTTCGACGCTGATTCCCGTGTTGGTCAAGCCGCCGTCTGCTGGTTGTGTGCTTAGCGTCTGGGTGAAAGACAGCTACTACGGCCCGCTCAACGGATACCTACGCAAGCAAGTACTCTTGGGCAACCAAGTGATTTGGGAGGACGACGTCGAGGGTGACGAGGGAGGCTGGCAGCACCTAGTGCTCGATGTAGACCGCTGGACAAAGAACAAGAAGTCGGCGGAACTCGTGTTCCGGCTTCGGGCGGACAAGGCGGTGACCGACCCGGCCACCGAGTTTTGCGAGTGCTACTACTATGTGGACGACGTGCATCTCTTCGGCGGCTCGGTCGCTGTTGGCGACTTCGAAGCCGACGGCGGCTGGACGTTCCACGAACAGGACTGGCCGTGGTCTTACCGCAAAGGCCGCTGGTCAGGAGAGTCTCGCAGCGGCAAATACGGCTGCGTAATCGGTTTCGGCTACAACCGAACGGTCAATGCCGGCGGCTACTGCGAGATCAAGCAGACGGTGTCGCCGGGCGAACGCTGACCGAAAAGCGTGGCCCGCCGCCCCGTACGATGGCCCTCCGAGGCGGCAGCAATCTCTCGGATCGACGGCCTCGGAGGGCCATCGTACTGCGGGAATGGCTGAGCGATCCAATTCGGGATACGCTGTTAGCAATTCTCCAACCCGCGGATCATGTATGCCTGCAGAATGCCCGACTCGTCGGAATTGAAGAATGCCATTGTGCCGTCCGGCGAGAGGAACGGATGGATGTGGGCGGTCTTAGCGCAGGACGATCTGGGGCTGACCAAGTACGTCAACTTGCTCGCCGGCTCTTTGCCAGGTTCGCCCAACTCGGCCAGACGGATACTCGCATAGTTGCCCAACGGTCCAGCGTCCGAGACCAGTCGTTTCCCGGCGATGTCGGTAGCGAAATGGTAGAAATGCGGGGCGGGAAACTCGCGGCTGAGGTCATTGCGCACGGCATTTGGCGTTCGGATGCCGACGTGTCCCGCGTGCGGGGCGGCTTGGCCTTCGATCAGTTGCGCTTCGCGCGGCTGGCGGCAGCTCGTGCTGGTAATCGCCCAGGTGGTCCGCCCGCGCCAGCATTGGTGCCCCTGGCAGAATTCGTTGCCGTCGCGTCCCCACGGCATGTTGCGGAAGTTGGTGCCGTCGTCGCGTATCACGTGGATATCGGCTCCTTCGCCGCCGGTCAGCCGCTTGATGCCGCCAGTGGCCGTGGCCACATTGCCGTGATTCTCTTGGATCAAGATATCGTGCGCCGCTTCAGGATCCGTCGAGCGACAATACTGTGGATGCATGTTGCACCAGGTCGGCCCGTGGATGGCCAAGGCGACCGTGGCCTTTTCCACGTGGAAGACCATCATTCCGTACGGCGCCCCTTCCGTCTTGCCGTCACCCAAGTAAGCCGACAGTGCCAGCCGCTTTCCATCGCTGGAAATCGTCGACAGCGGATAGATGCCACTTGGGCGAAAGTTCGTGTCCGGCAGCGGTTTGTCCACGACGAGGATCGTCTGCCGGTCGCTGCCGTCCATGTTGACACGTTTGAGCGTCAGTCGGCCTCCGCCAACTCCTGTCTTGTTCACGAAGTAGTAGAGATACTTGCCGTCGGGCGACACCGACGGCGCTGTAGCGCCGATTTCTACTGTCAGCGGATGCAACTTGCAGTCGTTCTCGATATCGCACAGCAAGTACTGGTGTTTGGGGTCCGACTTGCTGCTCCCGTGGGCATGGGCCGATCGGTGCAGCACGAACCGTTTCGAGTCCAAAGTGAAAATCTGCGCCTCCATATACAGGTGCGAACTTGGTACGTCCGTCTCAGCCGTCAGTTGCACCACTTCGATCCCTTCGGGCGATTTGTCGTCCACCAGATCCGGCCGAAGTTTTGCCTTGGATTTCGCACGTGAACTGACCACGGACGGTGCCGCGAACGCCGACCGCCGGCCCACGTTGAGCGCAGCCGAAATCATCGCCCCACCGGTCGCACCCAGGAACGTCCGGCGCGTGCTGCGCCACGATAGATCAGTTGATCGGTTCGTCTTCATGAATGCCCCCGCCTAGTCGGTCAATTCCGTGTGCTCGAGACTGACACGCATTCTATGCTCAAAGAGCATCTGCACCAAACGGTTCTTCTGGCTCAGGCAATTATTGGAGCACATTGATCGGCAATTCCGTGGCGAGCCTAGCGGGGACTTCGGAGTTCCGTCGGCAGGCCCACAGGCAGCGAAACACGCGGTTGACCTCCGCGTTGATTGACTTTGGTGGCGAGACCTCCCTACGATACACATCTGTGGATTCCCGTGAAGGTTTGGACACGCCGCAATGAATCGGAGAAAGCATGACTATTCGATGCATCCTTGCCGTCCTAGGGCTATGTGTCTGGCTTGGCCAAACCGCGGCGCATGGTGCCGAGGGTAATCTCGAGCCGCCAGACGATCTAGGGAAGACCTGCGTAGAGATCGGTGGACAGGTATATGGGGCGAAAGCCGACGATGTCGGCCCGATCGGCGGCGACGATGGCTACAGCCGCGTCGTTACCAGCGGCGACTACACCGTCAAGAGCCTCGAACAGCTCGTCGAAGCTCTCAAGAAAGCAGAGTCTGGGCAAGTCGTGTTCATTCCGGGCGAAACGGAAATCGACATGACCACGTTGATCTACATCGACAAGCTCGTGCTGGATGTGCCCGCGGGCGTCACGCTTGCCGGCGAACGCGGCCATAACGGTTCCCGGGGCGCTCTGGTGACAAGCGACGCGCTGGCTACGCCGATGATGATCCAGACGGCAGGGCCAAATGTGCGCGTTACTGGTTTGCGTATCCGCGGGCCCAATACGAAGCGGTACTTAGATCATCATCGCCGAGCGTTTAGAGCTGGCGGCGATGGGCACAAGTACTACTACAAGTTTCCGACCCAAAACGGTATTTCGACGCGGCACGATGGCCTGGAGGTGGACAACTGCGATATCTCCGGTTTTGGCCATGCCGGCGTCTATTTGGTGAACGGCAAAGAGCATCATATTCACCACAACTTCATTCACCATTGCCAATACAACGGTCTGGGCTACGGCGTGTCGCACAATACTGCGTCGTCGTTAATCGAGTTCAACCTGTTCGACTGGAATCGCCATTCCATCGCCGGGACGGGACGACCCGGCTGCACGTATGTGGCCCGACACAATGTGGAACTGGGCACCTCGCTCAGCCATTGCTTCGACATGCACGGCGGCCGCGATCGCAAGGACGGTACCGACATCGCGGGAACGTCGATCGAGATCCACAACAACACATTCCGCGCCCCACAGACGCCCGTGGTGATCCGCGGCGTACCCCAGGAAACGTGCGAGGTACATCACAACTGGTTCCCCAAGCACGCCAAGCCGGCGAACGCGGTACGCGGGTCGGAGCGAACGAACGTCATCGACAATGTCTACGGACCGGAGCCTAAGGAAGCC
>CAZURK010000304.1:0-11007 GCA_964623055.1 uncultured Pirellulaceae bacterium | reverse complement strand
GTGGTTTTCCATTTCCCGTTCGTGAAATCGGGAATCTCCTGCACGGTCCCGCCCTCGGCGATCGACTTGCCTGACAAGGGAATGATCGAACTCCACGCCGCTGCGTCGTATACGTCAACGGGTGCGGGGCCGCCGTTGCGCACCGTATCCAGGAAATCGTAGACGACGAAGAAATCGGCACCGCCATGTCCGGACCCTTTGGCTTTCTCGGCCAGGTCGGTCCAGAGCGAGTGCTCGAACTCCTCGGCGTATTTCTCTTGTGGTTCCCATTTGTGGCCCGGCGAGCGTCCTTCGATCCAGATGCTCTTCAACCGCGAATCGTAGCTGCCCTTGACGCCTTGCAGTGCATGGTAAGGACCCGATGCGGGCCGGGCCGAGTACATATCGAAACGCTGGTCGATCAGCACGCCCTTGGCCGTGCGAATCAACACGTTGGTCGAATCGGCCAGGTTGAAACTGACTTTGCGCGCCGGATGATCGGCAGGGAAACGTTTGGCCACGTAGCTCTCGATCGAGTCGCTACGGCTCTCCATCGCCACGAGCGACAGCAGACGGTCGCCGCGGTTGATGCCCATGCACTTGGCGATGGGCCCCAGGTCGTGGGTGGGATAAAGGTTTCCGCCGTAGTCGCGAGCCATCTCGCCGCGCCAAGTCAATTCTCCTCGGCCATCGAATGCCAGGCCTCGACAATCGTGCACGTATCCGCACTCGGCGTAAGTGATGTCGCCGAACAGGCCCTCTTCAGCCATCTTGCGGACCATCAGCATATGGGACCAGTAGCAACAGTTTTCCGACATCATGTAGATCCGCCCGGTTTCCTCCTGGGCGCGGACCAGCCCCCAGCATTCGTCCAGCGTCATGGCGGCGGCCACTTCGCTCAGCGCGTCTTTGCCCGCCCGCATCGCGGCGATGCATATCTCGGCGTGTACTTGCATGCCCGTGCCGCAGATGATCGCATCCAGGTCGTCCCGTTCGAGCATCCTCAGGTAATCTCTCGGGCCTTTCGAGTATCCTTCGGGCTTGCGCCCACGCATCTGTTCCACGATACCGCTTGCGCGATTCAGATTGGGCTCCTTGATATCACACAGTGCAGGCACTTCCACACCCGCATTCAGCGCGAGTCGCAACAAGTGTGTACCCCGGCCCCCAACACCGACGACCGCGAGCCGGATCGGTTTTGGCGTCGGTTGCGCGATCACGGCCGGAGCCACGCCGACCGCCAATCCGGCTGTAGCCCCAATACGCAAGACGTCACGGCGATGGATCTTTGTGTTCATGTGGGTCTCCGTTTTCTGTAGAGTCTTGGAGTGGCGAGTCAAAGGAACGGGTGTACGAAATCTCAGTCAGCAGCCCTCGACGGCGCATTGTACCATCAGCGCAGAGCAAAAAATATCAGAAGCGGCACAATCTCACGCGACCCGCATGGATCTACGGGCGCGAAGGAAATAGGTGGGGCACGATTCCATCGTGCCAGGCACGTTGGAAACGTGCCCCACAATGACCGTGCGACAGTACTTCTCTGCGCGGTCCTCACGCTGGCGGAGCGTCACACTGGCCCCAGGGCATGGGCATGGTTGGCGGCGCCGGGTGGTGATCTTTGCGTTGGTCTTTCGGGCGACCGTGGAACCATTGGATCAGCCGTGCCAGTTGCTTCACAGCCTCCTCATACACCTCCTGGCCCTTCTCTTCGGTGCCCAACTCCGCGTCGCCCAGCACTCCCGTCTCGCTGTAACTGCTGGTCCACGAGACAACCGTGGCCGGTCCCTGGGCAAACAGGTCTATCCATTGGAAAGGACTGTCTTCTTCGTTGAAGCTGATCGTACCGCTTTTGATCTTGTCTTTGCGTACGTCGTCGCCGTTGAGGTATAGATACAGCGAGGTTTCCAGTTCGCACGCATGGGCGCATCCGCCGGGAAACTTGCTTTGCCGCCAGCGAGGCAGGAACTCTCTGTCGACCGTCAGCAGGTTCCACCAGCCGCACAAAATGCACTCGGCGTCGGTCTCCAGATTCGTGCGACGTGCCACCAAATCCAGGTTCGGCATGTTGGAACCGTGCCCGTTCAACAATATGATCTTCTTAAAGCCGTGATACGCCAACGACTTTGTGATGTCCAGCACGGTATGGATAAAGTGCTCGAAGTGGTTATTGATCGTCCCGGGGAAATCCATGACATGGCCCGTGTACCCGTAGGAAACCGGCGGCAGCACCAGCATCTTGTCCGCGACCTGTCGTCCCGCGCCGTGTGCTATAGAGGTCGGACACACTACGTCGACGTCCAAGGGCAGGTGCGGTCCATGTTGTTCGATCGCCCCGCACGGCAAGACGCAGATCTGTTTCTCTTCGATGGCCTCGCTGATTTCCGGCCAGGTCAGCTTTTCATAACGGTATTCCGTCTCGGCACGTGTTGTCATTGGATCTACCTCGGCGTTGGGTATTGCGTAGACAGGAAAGCAGTCCGACTTCATTCTATCGCAGTAGCACGGTTTGTCATCCGTGTTGCGTAGATCGGAACGATGAAACACTCGAACAATCACAATTCGTCCGCTCGCTATGTCGTGATTCTCTTTGCCGTCGTGCTGGCTGTGATAACGTACATGCAACGTCACGCCATCGCCCAAGCGGCGCCCGTGATCCAGAAGGACCTGGGATTAACCAAAGTCCAAATGGGCTGGGTTTTCTCCGCGTTTTTGTGGGCTTATGCGCTGTGTGAAATCCCGGCCGGGTTCGCCGGGGATCGCTGGGGGGCTCGAAAAGTGCTGACGGCCCTCGTTGCCGTATGGTCGTTCTTCATGGCAGCAACTGGCTGGGTGTGGAACCTGTTCTCTTTCATCTTCGCACGCGGATGTTTCGGCGCGTTCCAAGCGGGATGCTTTCCCAACATTGCACGCATGTTCGCAAATTGGCTGCCAGCCGACGAACGTGTCCGTGCCCAAGGAATCATGTGGCTCGGTGCGCGCTGGGGCGGGGCGTTCACGCCGCTTCTTGTGGTCGTCTTCTTGCGTTACCTGAACTGGCGTTTGGCTTTTCTGGCGTTCGGCGCGATTGGGGTCGTGTGGGCCGGGATTTTTTATTGGTGGTTTCGTGACACCCCGCAGGAACACTCAGGCGACCTCGAGAAGGTCGCAAAACAATCTACATCCCCGAAGAGCGAAGCCCGGGAACACGAGCCGATCCCCTGGGGCAAGTTCTTTGGCTCCCGAGCGGTTCTGCTGCTGTGGGGCCAGTACATGTGTCTGAATTTCGGATGGGTGTTCTACGTAACGTGGTTGCCCACCTACTTGCTGGAAGCGCGCGGCGTCAGTCTGGGAAAGACCGCACTGCTGGCCGGCTTGCCGCTGTTCTTTGGTGGATTGGGGTCGCTTTGCTGCGGCTTCGTCTCGTCATCTCTGGAACGCTGGATGGGAGACACGAAGACCGCCAGGCGTGTGTTGGCCGGTTTGGGATTCACGGGCGCTGCGATCTGCTTTGCATTGTCCATTCACATCAAGGATCCGATCTGGGCGATGATCGCACTGGGCGTGGCCAGCTTCGCCAACGACCTTGTGATGCCAACCAGTTGGGCAGCCTGCATGGATGTCGGGGGAAAACTGTGCGGTACTCTGGCCGGAAGCATGAACATGATGGGCGGCATCGTCGGGGCGGCTGCACCGACGGTGGTCGCCTATATCCTGCTGTGGACCAACGACAACTGGTCCATTACATTCTATGTGTCGGCCGGCATCTACTTCATGGGCACGTTCTTCTGGCTATACCTGGATCCAATCACGCCCATCGACCAAGATATGGATGAGTCTTTGAGAAAAACATGACCACTCGAACGATTCGTCGTCTCCTTGATTTCGTTGGGACGTACCGACTCCAACGAATCACGGATTCGGCTTTGTAGTTCACAGCACCACAAGACTATCACACGAGAGGAAGACATGACAGTTAAGCCAATTCCCGACGGGTACCACAGTGTAACGCCGTACTTGATCGTCAAGGGCGCCGCGGATGCACTCGAGTTCTACAAGAATGCCTTCGGTGCCACCGAGATCATGCGACTGGCAGGTCAGGAAGAAAAGGTCGCACACGCCGAAATTCAAATCGGCGACTCGCGAATCATGCTTGCGGATGAGTGTCCGGAGATGAACGCCCTGGCACCTAAGTCACCCGGCAGTTCCGGCGTAGGGATCTGCTTGTACGTCGAAAACGTCGACGAGATGTTTTCTCAGGCAACCGCCGTCGGGGCCAAAGTTCAACGTCCGTTGACCGACCAGTTCTACGGCGACCGATCGGCAACGCTCGAAGATCCGTTTGGCCACGTTTGGACGATTGCCACTCATATCGAAGATGTCCCTCCCGACGAAATCGGCCGCCGCATGGAAGAAATGATGAAGCAACAACCCTCAGATTGATTCCATGGGTAGGAATAAGGGAGCGATTTGGGTGTAGAACTTCAGGCATCTACCGTACCGCGTAGCATTGGGAGTCTTGGGGAGGTTGACATGCGACTAGCTACGATTGCGGCCGTGTTGGCTCTGTTCATGTGCTCAGTTGCCGAAGCGGCAGACGAATGCCGGTTTGATTTTGGGCCGGCGGATTCGCCTGTAGCCGACGGGTATACCGGTTTGGACGCTTCGGTTGCGTATTCTTCGGATCGCGGGCACGGATGGTGCAGCGGCGCGCCGCGGGATTACACCGCTCCGCCGCCGCGGCCGCGCCGGACCTATTGGTGGCATGCCGATCCGATTCATTTCTTTCACGAGATCACCAACGACTTCCGATGCGACGGCATTGAGAGCGATAAGCCGTTTTCTTTCAAGATGGATCTGCCGAGGGGGAAATACCGCGTTGAGGCAACGGTCGGCCATTTGACCGAGCCACGCTACAGCATCGACATTTGCGCCAACGGCAAACTTGTCCGCAAGAAAGTGGACGCCCGTTTGTGGCTTTTTCGCGGGAAGCTCCACAAGGCTTCCGGTTACTACAAGCGAGTTCGATTCACGGTCGATGTGGGCGACGAGGGACTTGTCTTGGGTTTCAAGGGCGACGACGACGAGTTCCATCGCTTGATGCAAGTCGAAAAGGCCAAGGGGCCCGACGAAAGGCCACAGTCTCGATTCAAGGGCGCACCACTGGGCCCGGAAATGGCACCGTTTCAGGATATCGGCGGGCCATTCAGCAAGATCAGCCTGATGGGACTGGAAGTCTATCCGGCGAAGGAACTGCCGTTGAGGATGGACGCCGAGACGCTGCAACTGAAGGTAGCCGCGGAGTTAGCCGGTGACCGCGTCATTCAACAAGCCGTGAAGGCGTTCAATTCGGGACAGTATCCGAAGGCGGAAGCCGTCTTCCTTGGGATTGCTGATCTTCTCGTCCGAGGCATCGGGCTTTTGGCGTTGGCCGGCCGGCCGGACCATGAGAACGAGATCGAAAACATGGAGGCTGCCGTGGCGGCTCTGCGAAAGGCAGCGGCATCCGACGGCGCCGATGGCAACGTGAGAGAAGTGCTGGAAACGGCCGAGACTTTTCTTAGTGGCTTGAATGTGTTCCGATACCGTGGCGTTCCACCAAACAACGGGCCCGTTTCCACTTGGCGCGCCGCCGCCGAATTCGATCAGTTCCAACCGGGCGACCTGGTCTACTGGAAGGCCCAAATCCAGCAAGCTCGTTTCCTGATCATGCTGGATGCACACCAATGGTGTTGGTGTTCGGTGGAAGGTAAGAACAAGCTGACGGAAGTCGAAGAGGTCTTCCCCGACAACCGTTACGTGCAATTCTACCTCCACAGCAAACTGGCTGCTTCTGCGGGCTGGGTCAGTGAAGACTATCTTGCCCGTGCCAAGGACGCGCCCGAGTGGGCCGCGGGACTGTACGCGGGATACAACCTGCTGGTAGACATCTCGGAATGGTGGGCGGTGAACAAACAACAGGCCGATGGTTCGATCGGCGGCGGCTGGGGCGACGATGTGGAATTGGTTGGTTTCTTTGGTTTCATCGCCCGCGTCAGCGAGGGCGCTTCGCCGCCGTCCATTGAATGCGTTCGCAAGTTGATGAACGGTGTGTACGCCAGCGGCCAGATCGACGAGGTCGGTGGATTCTTCTACGGCGCTGCCGACACGGAACACTCGGCTGAATGGACGGGTAAGACGCTGCCCATGATGTTATCGGTCGACTACGGCAACCCGCTGTGGGTCGAACGGGCTTTGCAGTCGGCCAAGCTGATGAAAGAACTCTGGATGGGTGTCAACTCGCGCGGCCATTTGCATTGGCGGTCGAACTTCCTGGGCGCCAGCGGAATCGGAGCCAAGGCTACCCAACTGGATTCCTCGATCAACTGGCGAGCCGCCAATCCCGCCGCCGCCGTTCTGCGTTTCACCAACAACCCAACGATCAAGGAGATGGTTCTGAAGCACGCCGAAGCCCTGTACGAAGACGCCATGCGCACGGACAAGGGCAAACCGAAGGGCATCATTCCCGGCGAGGTGGATTACGAGACCGACGAGATTGGCGGAAGAAACGTCCCAACGTGGTACGACCCGGGCGACATACCCGCCAAGGGCAACTACGGATTCGCCAAGTTCCACGGATACCGGACGCAGATCATGTACCTAGCCTATCAATTGTCCGGCGATGAAAAGTTCCTGGAGCCGATTCAACTCGAAGCGGAATACGCCCTGAAGCACGGCGGCGGCTTGACAGCCAAGATCCACAGGCTCAAGCCAGGTTCGCCGGAGTGGATCGCGATCGTGCTACGCGGATCTCCCGATCTGTGGGAACAAGTTCAGTACGAGAAGTCACGAAAACAAGGGAAAGACATCCGCAAGGCCGATCGAGATGCGATCGTCGAGAATACGATCCCTTACATCGAGCAAATCCGCACCAATATGCCATATGTCACCACCGAGGCATTGGCCACCGATCGTGTCGGGGTGCCGAACTCGCTGGCGATCCTCAATTTGCTTATGGGCTGGACTCCGACAGACCCTGTCCCGCACTTGACCTATCGGCACGTCGGTCGCGACTTTGCCGCTGCCGTTTTGGGCGCCGATCCCACCAGCTTGACGGCGATGGCCTACGTTTTCGGCTTCGATGGCAAAAAGACGAAGAAGATGGGATTCGTGCCCTGGAAACTGGATCTGGGCGCCGAATACACGGCCATTTGGGGACAAGACGGCGACGGCGACGACCAAATGGACAGCGAAGAAGGTCGGGTGGATTTCACGCTCGCCCAACGCGGCCAGTCCATCGACCTCGACCTGCGAACCGGCCGGACATACATCATCAAGATCACGCAAACCAAACCCAGCCCGTTCGCTCCCCTGTTGGCCGATCTGGCTGTTGGCGAGGAAGATGTCGAATACCATCGCGATTGGAAACTGCTCTTCGTCACCGTCCACAACATCGGCGCTGCGAATGCAGACGAATACGAGGTCGTTGTGACCGAAGGAGAATCAGACCAGCGACTGCGCGCCGTCGGCAACAGCCTCGACGCACCACTCGATCTCACGCCAAAACGCACTCGCTTCGGCTTCCGTTTCGAACCGTCGCAAAAGGAGCACCGATTCGATGTCGTCGTCCGGAGTCTGAACGAACAGCCGGAACTCACCGGCGCCAACAATGCAGTATCCGTTACATTAGACTTCGAACAATAGAGACCATTCGTAAGCTGTTACTGCGCTGCAATGAACCGTTTAACCGCGACCCAGCGGGGAGCGCGTGATGCGGCAACCGGCGTCAGCTCCGACGCGCTCCCCGCTGGGTCGCGGTTAAACGAGAGTTCGTTGCGCAACTTACTCCAAACGACACTAGAAGAGGAGAGCAACCATGATCCGGATAGCCGTGCTTTACCCGAACAGCGATGGCAAGACATTCGACGTGGGCTACTACAAGAACACGCACATGAAGCTGGTACAGGAGAAGCTCAATCCTCTGGGTCTACTTGGCTGCGAAGTAGATGCGGGCATCGCGGGGTTGGGCGATGCGCCCGCACCGTACGCGACAATCGGCTACATGTTTTTCGATACGCTGGAGGCATTCCAAGCGGGTTTTGCCCAGGTCGTCGCCGAACTCGTCGCCGACATACCCAACTACACGAACATCGAACCGATTATCCAAATCAGCGACTACGAGAAGCTGTAAATCGTGGCTCGAAGGAGACGGTGAAGTGAACAGAGTGAACCTCTTCCTAACTCCCATCGTATTGTTCTGCTCGGTCACGGAGCCTTGCGGTGGGGCCGATGATGTCTGGCCGTTGCCCGAATGGCAGAAGGCCAAACCCGCGGATGTCGGCATGGACGAAGCGCAGCTTGACCGCGCACGGGACTACGCGTTGACCGGCCGCGGATCGGGATACATCACTCGCCATGGCAAGCTTGTCATGTCATGGGGAAATCTGCAGACGCGGTACGATCTGAAATCAACCACCAAGTCGATTGGCGTCACGGCGTTGGGGCTGGCGATCTCGGACAGGAAGATTGGTCTCGAAGACAAAGTCGTCAAGTACCATCCGACGTTCGCCGTGCCGCCGGACACCAACAAGAAGACCGGCTGGATTGGGAACATCACAATCAAGCATCTGGCCACGCAGACCGCTGGCTTTGAAAAGCCGGGCGGCTACACCAAGTTGATCTTCGAACCGGGAACAAAATGGGCTTACAGCGACGGTGGGCCGAACTGGTTGGCCGAGTGCGTGACGTTGGCGTACCAGCGCGACGTGGACGAATTGATGTTCGAGCGAGTCTTCACGCCGCTGGGCATCGAACGTTCCGATCTGGCGTGGCGACGGAACTCGTACCGCGACGCGAAGATCGACGGAGTGATGCGGCGCGAGTTCGGCTCGGGAATCAGCGCCAACGTGGATGCCATGGCTCGGATCGGTTACGTGTACCTGCGTGGCGGCAAATGGAAAGGCAAGCAGGTCATCCCGCGTGAGTTTGTCGAGGCGGCCAGTCGAACTGTCGAGTCGGTCGTCGGTCTGCCCGAGGTCGGTCCGAAACGTTACGGCAATGCATCGGATCATTACGGGCTTCTGTGGTGGAACAATGCTGATGGAACGCTGGAAAAGGTTCCGCGTGATGCGTTTTGGTCGTGGGGCTTGTACGACAGTCTGATCGTAGTCATACCCAGCTTGGACATTGTCGTCGCGCGAGCGGGCAAATCCTGGCAACGCAACTGGGACGGTCATTACGACGTGCTTCGACCGTTCCTGGGGCCGATCGTCGCTTCGGTTCGCAGGGAGAAGTCACGAGTTGATGTTGAACGCCAGGAGCGACCAGCCACTTTTTTCGTTTCCGCAATTGCGGACGGGCCGCCGTGTCCGCCCAGTCCGGTCGTCAAGGGCATCGATTGGGCGCCGGCGTCGACGATCATCCGCAAGGCCAAAGGCGGCGACAACTGGCCGATCACGTGGGGCGACGACGACCACCTTTACACGGCTTATGGCGACGGTCGGGGTTTTGAACCATTCGTTGAACATAAGCTCAGCATGGGCCTGGTCAGGGTAACAGGCGGGCCGGAGGACTTTCGCGGTACGAATCTTCGCTCGCCGACGGCCGAACGAAAGGGCGGCGGCGCGAGCGGCCCCAAAGTCAGCGGCATGCTGATGATCGATGGAGTGCTGTACCTGCTCGTGCGCAACACCGGAAACTCGCAACTCGCCTGGTCCCGTGATCACGGCCGAACTTGGACGTGGAATCCGTGGAAGTTTGAAACCAGCTTCGGCTATCCCACCTTCCTGAACTTCGGCCGCAATTACGACGGGGCACGCGACGAATACGTCTACATCTATTCCCAGGATTCGGACAGTGCCTACAAACGGGCCGACCGCATGGTTCTCGCTCGTGTGCCCGCGAAACAGATCACGAGACGAGATGCCTACGAGTTCTTCGAGAGGCTAGACATCAAAGCTGACCCCATTTGGACCCGAGATGTCGAACGACGCGGAGCCGTTTTTGTTCGCGAAGGTCACTGCTATCGTTCGTCGGTCAGCTACAACGCCGCGCTGCGACGATACCTTTGGTGCCAGACCGGCACCGGTGACGACACTCGCTTCCGTGGCGGATTTGCGATTTACGACGCGCCCGAACCCTGGGGACCGTGGAGGACCGTGTTCTACACCCAGCAGTGGGACGTCGGCCCTGGAGAAACGTCTTGCCTGCCCACGAAATGGATGAGCGCCGATGGGCGGACAGTCCATCTGGTGTTTTCGGGCGACGACTGTTTTTCCGTTCGCAAAGGAACGTTGAGGCTCGACGAATGAAGCCAACCGCCATCCAATGGTGTCAGGCGACAGTAACGCACAGGCGAAAGAATCAGTCGGCGTGACATGATTTTGCCCACTAATGATTTTGCAGGTCTCTGAAAGCCAATTGTCTGCAAAATCATGTGTGGGCAAAATCATTGAAGAAGAAACAAATTGGGAGGGGATTCGTGAACGCAATTCTTGTGAGACTGGCAATCTGCGCCACATGGTCTGTCATCGTGCCCGTGTCGCCGGTCGATGCGGCCAAGCTTGAAACGCGCGATGTGACCATGTGGCGGTACGAGGAGTGGTCGCTGGAGAATTCGTCATATGAGGGCAATCCGTTCGATGTAGTTGCTCGGGTGACGTTTTCACACGACGACAGCAGCGAATCGCGAACGACGGGGATGTTCTACGCGGGCAGCAATACGTGGAAGTTCCGTTTCACCGGAACTCGATTAGGGTCGTGGCGATTTACGACGGTCAGCGACGATCCTGAGCTGACGGGCCACAGCGGCAAGATCATCGTTCGGCCCAACCCGGATCCGAATATCAGGGGTTTCCTCACACACAAAGGAAACCGCTTCGCCATTCAGGCGGGCGATGACGCGCATCTTGAGGCGTACCGCTTCAATGTCTACATGAACCGGACGCGATATACCGGCACCATCACCGGGCTGCCCGACAAGGCGGATGAATTTCAGGCGTGTCTGGACGACGCGGCGAAACACGGTTTTGACACGGTCTTCGTGCATGTTGTGAACAATTGGTTTCGCTACGG
>CAZURK010000303.1:0-18851 GCA_964623055.1 uncultured Pirellulaceae bacterium | reverse complement strand
CTGACGAAGAACTGAAGGCCATGAAGGCTCTGATCGAGAACGGCATGGAGGATGGTGCCTGGGGAATCTCGACCGGACTATGGTATCCGCCCGGCTCGTATGCCAAAGCCGACGAGATCATCGAACTGGCGAAAGTCGTCGGCAAACGCGGGGGAATTCACGCCAGTCACATCCGAAGCGAAGGCGCCGCGGTGATAGAAGCCATCAAAGAAGTGATTCGGATCGCGAAGGAGTCGGAATGTCCGGTGCAAATCTCACATCTGAAGTGTTCGACCAACGTCGCGTGGGGCAAGATGGGAGAGGTCTGCGGACTGATCGAAGCGGCACGTGCCGGAGGCATCCCCGTGACCGCCGATCAGTATCCCTACACCGCGTCCCAAACCGGGCTCGAATCGTACACCACGCCAGCATGGGCTCGCGAGGGAGGATATGACAAGCTGGTCGAACGTCTGGACGACCCGGAGCATGGCAAGAAGATCCGCAAGGCGATTGCTGACACGTTCAAGCGGTACGGCGGTCCCGACCGATTCCAAGTGGCTATCTGCAAACACACACCGGAGTATAACGGCAAGAACCTGGACGAAATCGCCAAGGCTGCGGACGAGGATCCGGTTGACTTGGTCGTGGAGATCATCAAAGGAGACAAGGAGACTGCGCGGATGATCGCGTTTTCGATGCAGGAAGACGACTTGCTGCTGGCCATGAAGAGACCCTTTGTGGCAACGGCCAGCGACGGGGCCGCGGCGGTTCCCTCGGCCGGGCGACCGCACCCGAGATACTTTGGGACGTTTCCACGGAAAATCGGATACTTCGCGATTCAGCGACAGGTAATCCCGCTGGCATTCGCGGTTCGCTCGGCAAGCGGGCTGCCGGCGGATATCTTGGGGCTGAGCGACCGCGGTTACATCAGAAAGGACTGTAAAGCGGACCTGCTGATCTTCGACCCGGAGACGTTCCGCGACAAGGCGACGTTCAAGGGCTCGAACCAATATTCGACCGGCGCAAAATGGGTCTTCGTCAACGGCGTGGCGGTCATCGCCGACGGCAAGAAGACTGGCAAGTTGCCGGGCAAAGCGTTGCGACTGAATCGCGATGCGGGAAGATAGGGAACCCACGATCACAGTCAAGCAACCAGGGTGGGCCAAGTCTTCGCGGGCCCACCGCTCGTACCCAATACTCAGACCTCGGTGGGCCCGCGAAGACTTGGCCCACCCTACAAAGACCTTTTCCGAAACTACACGGACGACCGCAAACAGCTGAGGACTGAATCATGACGAAAGCCACGTTGTCAGGTTTGCCTTTACTGATAGCCTTCGTTGTGGCAGGAGTTGCCGCGGCGCAAACTGGTGAGGATTGGCCACAGTTCAAATATGACGCTCGCCATTCCGGCAACGTGCCGGATCGAAGCGTTGCCACTCCGCTGAGACTTGTTGGGACGGTTTCCTTGACAGACGCCGCATTCACCTCGCCCGTTGTAGCGGACGGACGCGTCTACGTGGTGGATGGTTCCGGCGTGGCCTTTTGCATCGACGCCGCGACGCTGCAAGTCTTGTGGAAGCGCGAGACGCGCGGTGGCCCGGCCAACTGCAATAACGTGAGTTCGCCGGCCATTGCGGGCAAGTTCCTTCACTTCGGGACGATGGCAGGCTCGTATTACGTATTGGATCGGTCGAGTGGAAACGTGGTCAAGGAGATCCGTTGCGGCGAGCCGATCTTCAGCACGCCCGTCGTCGGCGAAGAGAGGGTCTACTTCGCCACCCTCGGCTCGCGCGTGTTTGCCCTCGAACCCGATGGGACCGTGTGTTGGGTCTGGGATTTCCTGAAAGATGAAATGAATTTCGCAGGCGATCGCTGGAGCGGTGAAGCGTGGCTCAAACACAAGGAAGGCAAGGTAGCGCAAAGCGATCTGTTCATGTGCGCATGGGACATGGCCGCCTACGGCAAAACGCTGGTCGTCCCCGCGGGAGTGCCGGTCGTTTGGCTGGAGGACATGGGCAGAAAGGCCGAGACTCGCGCCGTGCACGTCCCGCGTACGGTGAACTTCGCCTTGAGTGTCGGCGAAGACGGGACGGCATACCGGCAATGGCATGTGCTGGACAATCGTGGTGGGGTCGAGTTGCTTCGGCTGCGTGACGGTGCGGTGGAAACGCCGGGCCAGGTTCCGGGGACCGAGACCAGTGCGACGGGTACGGGGCTGGTCAGTTTCAGCTCTGTCAGTTTGAGAGGGGACGACGTGTTCCGTACCCGGCCGCAAGCAGGACTGGGTCTCTGTCGCCATTCGGCGGATCGCGAGCAGCCGCACGTTTTGTCCGATGCCGCCTCGATAGCACCGCTTGTGCTGCTTCGCGACACGGTTGTGTACGGCGATCTGAACGGACGCCTGCATGTCGTGCCTCTGGCAGAAGGCAAGGAGCCATGGTCCTTCAAGACGGCCTTCGGCAGGGCAATCTCGGCGCCCGTTGCCGTTTGCGACGGACGAATCTACTTCGGATGCGAGGACGGATACCTGTATGTCCTGGGGCCGCAGGGTGACGCACCGCTGCCGTCGAAGGAGCTGGAATTCTGGAAAATTCGCAGCCCGCTGGCCAGCAAACTGGCAGACCCAAAGCACGACCGATTCACCAGTTACGCTAACTTCGCGAATACGAATGTCGACCATCAGGGGTTGAAACCTCCTTTCAAGTTCAAATGGGTCCGCCGTTTTGCAGGTACAACCAAACACTTCTCCACCTTCGGCGGCGGGAGGATGTACACGCATACGGCCGAAGGGCAAATCTTCGCGGTCGAGCAGGAGACGGGCCGTCTGTTGTGGAGGCAGTATTATCCCGGTGTGCACGTCTCGTACACTGCGCCCCTTTACTACAAAGGGCGGCTGCTGGTCCCGCAGGCTGGCCTGGAGAAATGTCGCCTGCGGTGTCTCGACGCGGCCACGGGAAAACTCATTTGGGAGGCGCCGTTTGCCGGATCGCCGAGCTGGAACCGGCAGCAGCCGCCCGTCGTGCACGGGAACCTTGCCATCTATATGTTCGGCACGGGAAGGTACGGCGACGACGCGAGGGAGAAGGTGAATTGGCTGTTCGGACACCATTCGATCCGCAGCTTCCCCGAAAGCCACAAGCCGTTGGTGCGGGCGTTTGATCTGGACACTGGCAAAGTGGCATGGGAGCGGGATTTCGCCAAATATGGCTCGGGAGGCGACGACGCCGGTTTATGTCTCGTGGGCGGGACACTGTATTACACGTGCTTCTTCGGTGGTACGCCAGAGAGACGAGGCGTACCCGCGCCCAGCGGCGTGACAGCAGCCTTGGATCCAGCGACCGGTCGCGTGAACTGGTGTACCACGGACTACTCGACGCAAGGCGGGTGTACCATCTCCGGTAGAGACGGGCGTCTGTATCTGGGCGGCTACCGTCCCGGCGCGGGCGCTCGCGGCCGGCGCGTGTGGTGCCTTGACGCCAAAGACGGCTCGTTGATCTGGGAGTCCGATCCGCTGTATTTGGCGGTCAAGGTGGTCACCGTGGGACCAAGGTTCGTCTTTGCCCACGGTCAGCGCAAAGAGGGATATCTGCTGGACAAGGAAACGGGCAAGACCGTGAACGTCGTGGCCCGGGGCTACAAGTGTACCGGTTTCTCGCTCTCGGAGCCCTATCTACTGGGTTCCAGTCTGGACGTGATCGACGTATCGGACATGAAAGACGAGCGACTGATATCGTCAGGTCCCCGCGTAGACCCCAGCGAGTGCGTTGGCGCCATCATATCGAACGGCCGCATGTATTACACTGGCCAAGGGAGCGGACTTCAGGTATCGCAAGTCTATGGGGCAGAGGCCGAGGCCTTCGTCGCGCCGTGGGAACCTTGATTTGAAGAACAGGATTTATTGACGACATTTGTGAGCAATGGCGAGACTCTATTAGGACAGTACACATGAAACTCGATTGTTGGATTCTTGGCGTAGTGGGCGTTTTGTCGGTCGCGGCTGGATCGCTGCACGCTCAGGTGAATGAGCCGATTCGGCAAGGCTCGCCCCCGGCGATTGCCGTGTGGGACACAATGCAAACGGCGACCGATCGGCTGACGTCGGCGGATTTGGCGAGCGAGGATGGTTGGACGAAGATCCCGCGCAACGAGAGAGTATCGTCGTTCCAGGGCGACGCCATTCTCACCAACGGCCGCGTGCTGGTCGTCCTGCGCCAGCGGGGCTCGGCGATCGACCTCTATTCCGTCGAAGCTGAAGCAATGATCCCGCGCGTGCCACTCGCATTGCTCGCGCCGGGCGGCGAACCAGCCTCTCGTCTCGAAAGCGTGAGCCTCATCGAGAATACAAGGAGCGCGGTACGTCTTGAGGCATCCTACCGGACGGAGAAAGGCGAATCGCTGACCGCCACTTTCCGTATCAAACGCGGAGACGTCGCCGTCGAAGTATCGCCTGGGGCCGGCGCCGGCCGGCTCAGGGTTCAGTGTCCCGGTCGCTTTGCGGTGCTGCCCGACTTTTTCGCAGACGATATCCTGATCGACGCATCCCGGATTCCCGGCGCGGCCCTCCAGGCACCCAGCGACAACTTTCTTTTGCATCTAACGGGTCAGGACGACGCCATCGCTATGTGTGTATTCGAGAACCGTGAGCAGGATGTCAGAATCTCGCTCGCCGGCGAAGGAGCGTCCAGGACCGTTACGGGCTCGGAAATCAGTTTTGGTGATGGCGGCAAGATTTGGGTGGCGCTCATGACTGGCTCTCAAATCTGGCACGCATTGGATGTCAAGGAAGAAGATGCCGGCCAGGTCATGCCTCTGGACTGGCAGACGCCCTTCGCCGCGCAATGGCGAACGGACTTCACGCGCACCAACGACCTGACAGACAGTTGGGAGATGCTCTTGCCGGCGAAGGGCTCGGCTGGCTACCTGAAACCGACTTGGTTGGGGGCGGGAGGCGACCGGATCCCGTCGGATCGGAAACGCTGGACAACCGTGCTTGGCCGGTTCTTCTACCCTTGCTGGGTCGACCGTGACGGGCAGGGGTACGTCCAGCCATTGAAGAACCGAGCGATGGGGTTTCGAGGCCCTGCGGTGATCTACCCAATCAACCGCATCGAAGAGACGCCGACGGATACCTATACAGTGATCGACGTCGCCCGAAGTTGCCTTGGCGTTGGACCCTGCAAGTACATTTTGGACTTGGAGGGGCAGAAACAGGAGCACGTTGGACGTGCCACCTGCGCGACCAGGGATGCGCTGCGGGCTATCTACGAAAAGGACCAGCAACGGCATAAACGTCAGGAAATCGAGACGGCTTTGGACGCGGGGTTGGCTTTCGTCACGCACATCCGTAATCGGATCGAACATTACGTCCGGTTCGGACATGAAATTCGCGAGTATCTGGCCGAGCAAAGCAAGGCCCATCCAGAGTTGGCGAACCGCCTCGGTGAGTTGGACGCCATCACGCGCGAGTTAGACGTGCGCATGGAGGCCCGCCGCGAGAAAGTCAAGACGCCCAAGTTTGTCGCCCAGATGAATCAGGACTTCCGCAGGGATCTGTTGACCTACGAAGGTGCAGACGTGCTTGACAAACTCAAGTCGTATACCAACGCTCTGACGCAAATTGGCGGAAATCAAGACGAGCTTGTAGGCGAATGTCGCTGGGTCGTACGAAGCCTCCGGCAACAAGCCGGCCTGATGATGGCCGCGGATCCACGATGCGCAGAGCTTGCGGAGGAAATCCGGGGCAGATGCCAGAAGGCGTTGACCAACCCCACCAAATACGAAGCAGCGCGACATTAGAACAACAATGGCAGACCGACAGCCTCAAGCCGATGCGAAGCCGTTTCAATTAGGGTTGATGCGAATCCTTCTCGGCGTCTCCGTGATCTGCGGGATCAGCGCTTTCTCGCCCTTCATCGGAATGATTGTGGCAGCGTACACTCCGTGTCTGATTGGTTTGTTAATGCTGCGGCACGGTGCAAGAAACGGTCGGGAGACGGCCGTAGGATGGGGCGTAGTGTTGATGTGCGTCGGCTTCATCCTCGGCAGTTTGGTGTTGACCGCCATTGGCAACTTAGATGCACTTGAGATTGGCGCGTGGTACAGTGCTGGCGTATAACGATCTTGCGATCCCAATACTGAGCTGACGCATGACTCATCTATGCGTCGGCCTTACTGCAACAGGAGAACGTATCGGTGCGAGGGATGCTGTTATTTCTTGCGTTGCTGGTCCTTCTGTCGGCATGCACGCGGACTGACCGTACGCAGCCGACAGGCTCGCAGGGCGAGCAGGTTGAGTTGGAAGTTCTGAGTCCGGATTCGGGCGGCGAGATGGCCCTCATTCCCGGCGGGCAATTCGTCATGGGCGATCCGGACGGTCGTTCGGACGAGACGCCGCACGAGGTGCTTGTGGGCTCGTTCTACATGGACAAGTATGCAGTTACACAGCAACTCTTCGAGAAGGTCATGGGGACCAACCCGTCAAAGTTGAAACGAGCAGAGAATCCGGTGGAACGGACTCAATGGGTCGACGCCGCCCGGTTCTGCAATAAGTGCTCGGAACTGGATGGGTTGACGCCATGCTACGATCCAGCGACGTGGGACTGCGATTTCGCGGCCAGCGGCTACCGTCTGCCCACGGAAGCCGAATGGGAATACGCTTGCCGAGCCGGTAGCCAGACCAAGTACTTCTTTGGGGACGCCGAGCGGGAGTTGACCAAATACGCTTGGTTCAAGCCGTATTCGCGAGGACGGACGCAGCCCGTCGGAACGAAGCGCCCCAACCGGTGGGGACTGTACGACATGCACGGCAACGTGTGGCAGTGGTGCAATGACTACTACAGCGAGACGTACTACGAGGAAAGCCCTCGGGAGAATCCACGCGGGCCCGCCACCGGCGAACAACGAGTGCTCCGCGGCGGAGCATGGAGTTCCACGGCCGACAAGTGCCGAGCGGCCTATCGCTTCAAAGAATTTCCCGTTTTTTCGGATGCTTGCTTCGGTGCCGACACCTACGGCTTCCGCCGCGTAAGAAGTGCGGAAGCCTCGCCGCCTACGGCAAAACCTGGCCCGCAAGTCGTCGTGTCGGAGCCACCGCCAAGCCACCAAGAGAAGCCCGTCGCTGAGCCGCCGCCCGATCCGATAAATCAGGGAAAGATCGCCGCGAGCCGCTTGAAGGGTGCGATCGTTTTCGTGAGCGATCGCGGCGGCGACTTGGACATCTGGAAGATGCATGCCAGCGGGAAGAGCTTGAAACAGCTCACCCACGACGCGCACCCCGATGCGGACCCTCGGTTCTCTCCCGACGGCAAACGGATCATGTACACGTCGCTGCGCGACGGCTTCCCGGAAATTTGGATCATGAACCGCGACGGCTCGCAACCCGAGCGGATCGCCGAAGGGTCACAGGCGCAGTGGTCGCCCGATGGCCAATCCATCGTCTTTATTCGCGACGACCAGACGTGGACTCGCGAGCTTGGTACCGGCAACGAGAAATGCATCACCCCCGAGGAGTGGCAGCGGTGCGGCGTGCCCACCTGGAGCCCCGATGGAAAACAGTTTGCCGTCGCAAGCCGCCATCTGGGAGATATCGGCATCTTCCTGCTTGCCGCAGACGGAAGCACTCATCGCCGGCTGGAAACGGAAGAGCCGTCGTGTACGCCTCAATGGTCCCCTGATGGCCAGCGGATCATCTTCCAGACCGTCAAAGGTCACATCCATCAGTACTACGCCGACAGCGACAGTGAAGAGCAAGTGACCTTCGGCGCGGATATCCAGCACGATCCCCGATACTCTCCCGACGGATCCATGATCGTCTTCTGCCGGGCCCCGACCCTGGAAGGCCCCTGGCAACTTTGCATCACGGACCTGGAAAGCGACGACCTCGACTTCGTGCAAATCACCAACAAGGGATCGAACCGGCTTCCCGATTGGCATGCCTTGGAGGAGAAGTGAAAGAGACGCTGGGAAGGCGTGGAGCCTATTGATCCTTCTCCGTACCCGAGCGACCGCCGCGTCCTCGACCACCACCCGAGCCATCACCACGACCGCCCCTACCACCCCCCGTTCCCTCGCCGGTCTTCTGTGTGGACGTATTCCACGAGTCGTCTTCACCAGCGAGGACCGCCGGGTCGTTGTGGCGAGCGGCGGGCCACCAGAGTTGTGAGTCCGAGCCTTCAATGCGAAAGTCTCGCACCAGGACTTGAGCCTGCGGCGACATGAGGTACTTCTGAAATGCCTGCGCTCCTTTGTAATTCACACCGGGCACTTTGTCGGGTTTGATCAGGACCGATACCATCACTCGCTGGAGAAGCGGGTCATCGAGGACCAAGGCATCCATCTTCAAGCCGGCTGCTTCCTTGTACCGGAGAAACGGAAAGGCCCCGAAGATGATGTAACCGCCTTCCTCCTGGGCCAACTCGACGGCCGTTACGTTTTCGGACCGAGGCACAATAAACCAATCTCCTTTGTCCGGCTTACCGGACGCTTGCCAGAGCACCTCCGTGAAGTAGCAGAACGCAGGCGTGTTGTTGACGATGTAGGGTGACCCGGAGGCGGCGATCCGCCGGAAGGCTTCCACGGCACTATCCAGCCCTCGAATACCTGCCGGGTCACTTTCAGGACCTATCACAGCGGCCAGATTGGCAAAGACCAGCCGCGGCCATTCGCCAAGACCTTCGAGCACGAACGGTTCGATTCCCTCTTTTCCATAGTGCGAGATAACCATATCAACAATTCCGGCTCGGGCCCGTTCGTAAACGTCCCTACCTGAGTAGACCCACACGTCCTGCCCACCCTTCTTCTTGAAGTCCTCGACCAAGGCATCAAGTAAGCCGGTGTAATAAGGAGTATTCACTGCCCCTACGCGAATCATGTTGGGGTACTCTTGAGCAGAAACCGAGCAAACAATCCAAAGAGTGCAAGTGACCAACAACAGGGCCTTCACACGTCTTACTTGCAGCCAAGGTTTTCGCATAGCGATTCTCACATGTTTTTCATAGTGACACTGGGCGACTCCGGATCCGAGAGTTCGATCGACGCGTCATACCATGATGGGTCTGACGCATGGGCATGGCCATCGGGTCGAAGCGAGCCGAGATTATAGCGGCTCAGCGACGCAGTCGCACCTCCCTCGACCCTACCTCGTGCTCGCTGCTTTGATCCATCGTCAGCTAGAGCGCTACCATCTTCACGTCGCCCCCCGTTGACACCGCACGAGGAGAGGGTAGGCTAATACATCAAGTGGCACGGCCATGCCATTTGCGCGGGCGGTAACTTAGCTATCGCCAGGGCTTCTGATTTGGAGGAATGATGAGAACGCCACGAGCATTCACACTGATCGAACTTCTGGTTGTAATCGCCATCATCGGTGTGCTAGTCGCATTGCTTCTGCCTGCGGTGCAACAGGCGCGAGAAGCGGCTCGACGCACGTCCTGCAAGAATAACATACGCCAGATCGGCCTCGCGCTGCACACCTACCATTCGGCGCTTCGCACCTTTCCGCCGGGCGTTCTGGGGACCAGCGGCAGCAGATCCAGGAATCATCGGCTCCACACCTGGCAGACAATGATCCTGGATCGCGTCGAACAGTCCGCATTGTACAACGACTACGATTTCAACGTGCGATTCGACCATTCGAGAAATGCCGATGTCGTTATCGCCAAAGTGCCAGTCTATCTGTGTCCATCACTAGACAAGGAGTTGGTAAACAATCGCTACGGAGCTACGCACTATGCGGGCAACGCAGGAGTGCGGCCGGGTAGCAACGACGGCATTCTCTACCCAATGTCCCGCGTCGGATTTCGCGACATCCTGGACGGTACATCGCAAACCATTGCAGCCGGCGAACTCGCCTTTGAAGTGGGCGGATGGGCACGCGGCGCGATGAACACCGGCAGCGGTGGCGGCGGAGGCGGTGGTGGCGGCGGCAGTGGCAGCGGGCACGCGTTTGCACGGGGCATACTGCGGTGGTGGCGTTGCGACGCGGGCTGTGCCATGCCGGGCATCAATCCTCCAAAGACATCGTGCTCAAGTAGTTGCGAACGCCGATTTCAGTTCTCAAGTCGGCATCACGGAGGAAGCCACGTCGCCTTCGCCGACGGTCACGGCCGGTTCATTGCGGATGCTATCGACAAAGAAGTCTTCCGCGCGTTGCTCACCCGCCGCGGAACGGAAGTCGTTCCGAAGTTCTGAACATCTTGGCCGAACCGAGCGGAGCTTCTTACCACGGCCCGTACTGTCTTCAGTTCACCATCGCTAGAGGCGAGGCTCTAATCGTCCGATTGGCATATCGGGCCGAGTCCGCTTTTTCCGTCTTGAAGCGTCTTGATGTAACGGATCGCGCCCGTGACGACGATGTCTTCGGCTGCTGGGCTGACTGCGGCCCGGTTGACTTCGTAGCCTTCCTCGGGGTACGAGGCTGCATCGGGGATGTAGCCGCCGCCCCAGTGGGTATAGCCGTTTGTCCAGACACGTGTTCCTGCCAGTTCTCGCTTGATACGCATGCCGATGGCCGAGCAGATCTCGCACTGGCTGCCGAAGATGCAGACGTCGCCGATGCGCCACGCTCCCATGTAGATCTGATGTGACTTGTGTTCAGGGTCCTTCTTGTCGGGCAGTTTCACTTTCTCGACGATGCCACCCAGTTGAATCGCTGTGGTGACTGCTTTCTGAGGCGACTTTGGGCGACCAGCCGGCACAGGCTCCGGTGGAACGACCAAGGCTGCAACGACCGCGCGGCCCAGTTCATGCCCCAACTCGGCCACGATCTGGAGTTGATCGAGCAACACATAGCCGAAGCGTCCGTATCCACTGTCGGACGGTTGCGTGTAGCGCGGTTTGATGTCTCCGCCGCAGCCTTGAAGAAAAACGGGCGTGCAGCCGGGGTAGGCCGCGGCTATCCAATCGCGCGCAAACCCGGGGTAATCCGTGCCGATCTCGTAGTGCAGGGCGCTGACGGTCGTGGGGTGACAGGCGTAGCCAAAGATTACAGATCGGACTTCGCCTTCCGATGACAGTACACGCAGGATGGGCACATCCGGATCTGTCTGCTTACGTGGCTCGGGACGCATTGCGGTGACTTTACCCTCGGCGTTAAGCTGCCTCCGGTTGATGGCCATGGTGCACGAGCCGACCGTGTAATCGAGCACGGCTGGCTTCAGGTCGGCCGCCGCCGCTTCGAAAAGAGGACCCGTACGTGCTTTGAACAGCGCATCGTAGTCTTTGTTCTCCTTGCGCCCGATCTGTGGGCCGTAGTGCGTGTGCGAGCAGTTGATCATCACGTGCTGGGGCGGGATGCCCGCTTCTTGCGCGGCAATTCGCAGATCTTCGAGTTGCGGCTCCAGGATTTTGCAGAGATCCAGTGCGACGATCGCGAGTCGCGTGACCCCGTTGTCGAAAACCACACAGGTTGCCGCCAGATTCTTGTACACGCCTTTGGACGGTTCCTTGCGTGCGGCGAATCCCGCCATCCAGACCGTTCCTTCGGGAGTGATGTCCGCGGAGGCGATGCCCACCTTCAAAGGACCGGCGTCGATCACCGCCAGTTGCGCGTCGGACGTACTTGGCATCGAGGCCATCCCGAGTAGCGCAAGTACCACAATGAATGCTCTCGGCGATGTGAGTCCCATTCCTGTGCTCCTTCGACGCGATCGCTGTCGGCTGCGTGGGGCGAAGTGAGTTCTGTCTCCTAGCTGCTACTCTTGGACTTTCCAAACCAACAGCGTGGTATCATCCGACGCCGTCACGGCCGTCTTTCCGTCCGGGGAAAGCGTTAGGGCTCGGACGGGTCGACCGTGGCCCCTCATTTCCTTGATCAACTTGCCCGACGTGATATCCCAGCAGGCAATGCCACCGTTGTCGCCGGCGGAATAGGCCCTGCTGCCATCGGCGCCAGATGCCAGCGAGTAGTCCTTCCAATTATGCGTCATGTCTGTCACGATCTGGCCGGTTTCGAGATCCCATCGAAGAAGACGAGCGTCCTGGCCGGTAGACAGTGCGTGTTTGCCGCCGGTCGAGAACGCCACGGCCTCGACCCAACTGAGATGACCTTCCAGAGTCGCCAATAGCTTGGCTTCGTCGAGGCCCCACAGGCGTACCGTCCCGTCGCGGCCGCCGCTCAGTACACGGTTGCCGTCCTTGGACACATCGATGGCCAGCACACCGCCGCGATGGCCCTGGAGGAGGGCGATCGGTTCGGGTCTATCTGGTGCCCACACGCGAATCGACCCGTCGTCGGCGCCGCTCAGGAGCCGATCTCCATCATGTGTGTAGGCTGCCGATCGAACATATCCGAGATGTCCCTTGAACTCGCGCAGCAACGAGCCGTCGCTTAGATTGAACTCTCGCAGCACGCCGTCTTTGCACCCCGCTGCCGCCGTTGAACCGTTGGGTGACACGGCCACGGCGTATGCGCCCAAGTTGGCAACCGGAATCGTGCGAAGGCATTCGCCGTTTTCCGTGTTCCAGATGCGTAGCGTTCCGTCGCTTGATCCGCTGACGACGTGCTGTCCGTCGGGCAGGAATGCCACGGCCTGAACGGCTTCGTCATGGCGATCCCATTTCACGCGCGGTTCGCCGGTCTCCAGGCTCGTTTCCGCCACCATCCCGTTGCCGTAGGACAACACCCACCGGCCGTCTGGCGATACAGCCATGTGTGTGACGTAGCGCGCATGCGGACACCAACGGAGCAGGACTTTGCCTTCGGTACGATTCCAGCGGCGGATCGAGCCGTCACGGGAGCCGGTAAGGATCTGATTCGAGTCCTTGCAGTAGGCAGCCGAAACGACTGCGTGTCCATGGTGACCGGTGAACGTTCCAAGCAGCTTGTATCCGTCCAAGAGCCATTCCGTGGCTTTGTGACGACTGCCTACCAGCAGGCGTTCGCCATCCGCCGACAATTCAATGCTTCGCGCGTGGGTGTAGTAATCGTTGAGCCATTCCTTCAGGAGTTTGCCGTCAGACAGATCGTAGTGGGCCAGCAGGGGGCCCGATCCGTTCACACCGTCGACAATGGCCGTCTTGCCGTTTGGGCCGTAGATTCCCTCCCGGAAGGAGTGCATCGTACCGGTGATGGCGATCAGTTCCTTCCCCGTGGCCAAATCCCACTGCTTCAGCGTCGGTGGCCCGGTGCCCGTGGTCAGAACACGTTTCTCATTCGGAGAATAGTGAGCGCGGCAAAGCCCCGACTGCTTTGTGTTCCAACTGTGCTGGACCTCCTTGCTTTCGAGATCCCATTCGTGCACGTTTCCAGAGCTGTCGGCGAGCAGTAGCGTCGTCCCCTCCTTGCCGACAACCACGCTCACAATGTTGCTCTTTGTGACATGACGTGTCTCCTGGAGTTTCCCCTCGGCAAGGTCCCAGATTTCGACGCGACCACCGACCGCGAACAGGCCGCGACCATCCGGGAGATAGCAGAGGTCAGAGATACCGGCCCGCATGCGTGTCGTACCTAGACGCTGCAAGGCGCCGTCGGGAAGTGGATCGCCGAGACGGTCTTGCGCGGCGAACGCGCTGGTCACAGCCAGGATCACAGCAGCGATAAGAATCGCTCGAGAAACAACTGTCGTAGCCGGAGTGGCAACACTTTGGGCGGAAGCGGCGAATCCCGAAGTCTTGCGACTCCGGCTACAGTCAAATCGGACAGCTATTTTTCGAATGATGCTATGCAGGCTCAGGAGTTGCGGGCGCATGGTCTACTCCTCCAACGTTTTGTCGGGGCCGTAAACGTTACGATACACCCTGGTGTTGCCGCTGGAGATAACCTTCTTCTCCACAGGCCCGGCAAACCAATTGTGGTGGATCTCCGCGCCCTGCGAGGGCACGCCGCGTATAACAACGTGCCGCTGGCGGCCTTGGAAGGTATTGTGGTGAATGTGCATCCAATCCCCGGCAATGTCCGTGCTGTCGCCTCGGTCGCGACCGCCGTGCATATCGAAGTGATGGCTGATTGCGTCCGGCCCCACGAAGTTCCACGCCGCCTCGTAGCCGGATCCGGGCGAGCCGCCGGAGGCAATGTGGTGACGACAGTTGTCGAAACGGTTGGCGATGATGTGAACGTCGCTCGAACTCGTGCTCACTCCGTACCCCAGTCCCCCGCGTGTGCAATGATGGATGTGGTTGTGGTGGATGCGAACGTTGATCGCCGTGGCCGCAACTCCGAGACCGACAACATTGAAGTTGTAGATCTCGTAGTTGTCCACCTCCGCGCCGGAGTGACTGAGCGAGCAGAAGTAGGTGCTGAAACCTACTCGCTCGGTTCCACCATAGGGTCCCTCGAAACGCAGACCGGTGATGCGGACGTTGTAGCCAGCCGTCTGCATAAGGTGAAAGCTCTCCTTGCGAGTGGCGAAGATACGCGCGCCCAATGATCCGTCGAGGCCGCGTGTCCCGGCCAAAGTCACGCCGCCTGGGATCCTGACGTTACGCTCGCCGCGCAGGTCGATCTCGACGCCATCGGGCACAAAGACCACTTGGCCCACCTTGGCCTTCTTCAGCGCGTTGAGCAATTCGGCCTTGGTCTTGACGACGAAATCACCCGTGGTGTGGACGTTGCGATAGCCCGCTCCACCACCGATGGGATCACCGGTAGGATTGGCCTCGCAGCCGAACGTCTCGTCTGCCTCTTGGCCGTTGGCGATCGTGACACAAAACGCAGTGGCCAAGACGCCAAACGCAGCGCACCTCCAAATTCTCATTATGCAAACCTCCTGCTGGGCTAATCCAGCTTCTCCACGAGCCGTCCGACCGACGCGGCGATCCGTTCCTCGATATCCGGTGCCCAACGGTCAGCGGGCTGCCCGTACACGTAGAACGCGGCCGATTCGTAACCGCCTTCCTCCCAGACTCGGTGTGACGGGATATAGGACATCACGTCGTTCGAGTAGCCGGTAACCCACGTCTGTGGGCCATACTTGGCTTTGAAACGCAGGGAGTAGTCCACCACCACTTCTCCGCCCAGCGTGATCCACAATTGCTCGTCGCCCAGTTTCCACACCTGAACGGGATAGGGATACGCAGCGGCGAAGGACCGGCCGTCGTCCAACTGCTTAAGCAAGCGTTCAGCCCTGCGTTTGTAGTAGACGTTCTTCTTGAGGCCGGCTTCCAGATCCTCTCGGCTAAGCGTCTTTTCAAAGTCCAACTCGACCAGTTCCAGGGCAGTCCCAAGCCGCGAGGCAATGGGCCTCATGGGCTTCTTCAAGACTTCCTGCACCGCATCGGCGAGCGTGAACCCGTACTTCCCACAAAGCGCGATCGAACGGCGAGGCAGCGGATTCTGGTCCGCACCACAACCGGCGTGAAACATGGCCACGGTGCCGGGGAAATCCTGCTCCAAGGCGATCTGGGCAAATCCCGGATAGTCGCCCGACCACTGATACAGCCCCAGCGTGGTCGCATGGCAGGCGTAGCCGAACACCACGGCCCGCAGGTTCTTGTCCGGCCCTCGCACCGCAAGCACCGATACGCCGTGATCCACGGGTCCCTTCAGTGTCTCGCCCTTCGCCCGCAACTCGCGGACTTGCGCCTGTGGATTGTTGCGTCGATTGACGGCAAAATCCGTCACCCCTTCCCCGGCCCAGAGGGTCGCCGAAGACCGTTGGGCAAATGCCTTGGTGATGGTTTCGATGATCGTTGTCTCAAGAGCCTGCGAATACTCTTCGATCAACGTCCTCTGGTCGTCGTCCAGCGGGTAGACATCATACAAGGCACCCTTGAGTACCGGACCGCTATGGGTATGAGAAGCCGTTAGCATGACCTTCGAACGATCCAGGCCACACTGGGTCTTCAGTTCGGCACAAATCGAATCGTACATGTCCTTGGGGAACCCCAGCAGATCGCTCGTCAGTACCACGGCCCGATTCCCATCGGCGGCTTCCAGGGCGAGGACCTTAATCCAGAGATCGTGCAGCGTGCCTTCCGCTGGGCGATCGCGGCTGCCATAGCCAGCTTGCCAGAGCGGTTTGTCCGGCGTTATCTTGGCCGAGGCGACGCCCACCTTCCAAGTCGCCTCCTGTGCCAGCAGCGGCTGCAGCGAGACAAACGCCCACGAAATCGAAAAGACCAACAAGCCAATCAAATGCCGCCGTCGCATCGCATGATCCTCCGCAACAGTTTTCGCATGAAGCAACACGGTCAGCCCGAACTCTATCGGGCAACGGGGTTAAGGACTCTGGTAGCCGGATTCGCAAGAATCCGGACATCGTCGGCCAGATCCCTGAGTTCTCGAGAGTTCGGTTTATGATACACCATTTGCGCAAGTCGTTAACTGGAATAGAGTTGGTTGTTTTAGGTTTTTTGGGTAGCGGAGAGTTGCCGAGGGAATCGATCTGTTTTGCTGCGTCGACCGTGTAACAGGTGGCCGCACGACATCTGGTGAGAATCGGCCAGGTCAGCTATGCTGCTGCCGACGCTTGCCTTCGAGCACATAAGGAGCACACATGGAGCCGGCTACCCACGAATTGCTGAGGAGATTGCTTGAAACGCCAAGTCCATCGGGATTTGAACAACCCGTGCAGAAGATCGTGCGCGATTACGCCGGCAGTTTTGCAGACGAAGTGAGCACAGACTTCCACGGAAACGTGATCGCTTGCGCGAATCCGGGCCAGCCGCTTCGCGTGATCTTCGCCGGGCACTGCGACCAGATCGGTATGCTGATCACCCACATCGACGAGAAAGGTTTTCTTTACGCCCAGACGATCGGTGGCTGGGATCCACAGCAACTAATCGGCCAGCGGATGACGGTGTGGACGCGGAGTGGACCGATTGTGGCGCTGATTGCCCGTAAACCGTTCCATCTGTTAAACGAGCAGGAACGGAAGCAGGTCGTCAAGCTGGAGGAACTCTGGCTGGATATCGGGGCCAAGGACCAAGAGGACGCTAAGGCAATTGTGACCGTCGGCGACGCTGTGACGTTAGAGTTGGGCTATCGTGAACTGCAAAACGGTTTGGCCAGCGCTCCCGGCATGGACGATTCGACCGGGTTGTGGGTGGTGTTAGAAGCTCTGCGTCGCGCGGCGCAGCGGGAGCTTCGGTGCTCGTTGTACGCTGTATCGACCGTCCAGGAGGAAATCGGCCTGCGGGGCGCTCGCACCAGCACTTTCGGCATAGATCCTCAGGTGGGGATCGCCGTGGACGTGACACACGCTACCGACTGCCCAACAGTCGATCAGCGTCAGCAAGGCGACATCAAGTTAGGCAGCGGCCCCGTAGTCTTTCGCGGACCGAATATGAACCCGTTGGTTGCCGACCGGTTGATCGAAACGGCGAAGGCCAACGAGATCCAATATCAGCCGGCTGCCAGCGGCCGGGCCACGCCCAACGATGCTAATTCGATCCAAGTCACACGATCCGGCGTGGCCACCGGACTGGTGAGCATCCCCACTCGTTACATGCACAGCGCCGTGGAGACCATCTCGCTGGAGGATCTGGACAAAGCGGCTGACTTGCTGGCCGAGTTCGCGGCTGGATTGACGGGCGACGAAGATTTCGCGCCGTTGGCATGACGTTCTGGGGCCACGCAGCGTCAGGAATACGGAGGGAGGGCGAGGCTCCTGCCGAGCCGGACGCGGGGCAGACCGAACGAACGCTACGGCTCCGCAGGAGCGTCGCCCTCCCGTGGATGCGGTCCTGCCCACTCGTGGGTATAGTCCACTCAGCTTCGCCTTCCGGCACTAGCGAGCGGTAGAATCCGGCAACGTGGCAATCCGCCCAGGCTGACCGCCTTCGTAGGCGCTGAATTCCGCCCACACGGGAAGATGATCCGAGACTTCTTCGGCCGCATCCCTCGTCATGTTGTAGTCGCGGAGGAAATCGAACACGCCGCCAAGACCGGTGAATTCGTTTGTGGCCTCGCGGTGAAAGACGATGTTGTCGTATTGCTTGGTCATCGCGACGTTGGTCGGCGTGTTGTTGGAGATGACCCATGTCATCCCCGAGATCTGCCCCAATTGCCCCAAGTGCTTATCGTCGACATTCAAGTCGCCCAGGATGATCACATCGTCCTCCTGTCTGCCATCGTCGCGCACTGCGGGGTACACCTGCGCCAGCGCGTTCACTTCCTCTTCCGCCTCGTCGGGATCGGTGTGGATATTCACCAGGGAGAAGGTAAACGCTTCCTCTGCCGGCGGTCCTCGCACACGAAACGAGCCGACTAGCGGTTCCCGATGAAGCAGGTCGTCAGGATCCTTCACGGTGTGCAACAGGATGCGATCCACCTCGATGGTCGTCATGTCGAATATGAACGCATACTGTTCTTTGCAGTGTGTCCGGCCGAGTCGAGGGCCAATGACATAGTCGTACCGGACGCCGCTGGAATTGATCAGTTCGACGAAATTGGGAATGATGTCCTGGTCTAGGCTGCGGATCTCCTGCACGGCGACCACGTCGAATCTGCGCACGATGCGTGCCAGAATATCCATCACGTGAGGTTTGCTGGATTTGGTGGTCCCAAACACTTGGATGTTGAAGGATGCCACGCGAATTGTCCCCGTGGACCGGGCGGGTGGCGGAGCCATCGGGTCCGATGCGGGATCGTCAGGATTGTCGGCTACGGAGTCTTCGCGAGGGACCAAGCGGAAGCCGTCCAGGCCCGTGATCTTGAAGTTCTGAAAAAGAACCCAGACAAGCACCGCTCCGATCAGGAAGAAAACAGTCTTTCTCATCGGCCCCTCCTTGGGCAACAGTCCCGAACAGAAAACGTCCTTGCACCACCGCGGCACTGCTCGAACCGCTCGGCGGGCGGAAGAATAGCGAAACCGAGCAGGGGACTCCAGATCAGTCGACAGATCCGTCGCGAGGCCGCACGTCGAAGCTTAAGGCAACTCGTATGAGATAACGTACCCGTAGCCTGACTCTCCAGAGTCGGGCAAGCGAAATCTGCC
>CAZURK010000302.1:0-18937 GCA_964623055.1 uncultured Pirellulaceae bacterium | reverse complement strand
CGTCGCCCCCGAAGAAGGCGATCGCCGATTCCGGCGCCCAGACCAATCGGACGTCGGTGTACTTCTTGTAGCGGTACAAGTGATACCGCGCACCGCCGTACAAAGTCACCACGTCACTGCGCAGTCCTGTCTTGTCCAGCGATTCCTTCTCGATCTTGGACATCACAGCCCGGCGCGCAGCAAACGCTTCCTCCGCCGACATCTCTGATTTCACCGCTCCGTTAACTCGCTCGGTGACATCGTCGACCGAGACCAGTTGGTTCAACTCCAAATCGAGCGCTTCGATCTCGTCCGCCGTTGTCTTCGCCAGAAAACCATCCTGATAGTAGTTGTGTTCAGGCGTGGACACTTTATGCAGCGTGTCGGCGCCGACGTGATGGTTGGTCAGCACCAGACCGGTGCTGGAGACAAAGGAAGCCGAGCCTCCGCTATTGAAACGAACCGACGAGAGCATCACGTGCCGCGCCCACTCGTCCGTGGGCTCGAATCCGTACTCGGTCTTCAGGTGCTCTTTGGGCAAATCGTTGAACAGCCACATCCCCTCGTCCGCAGAAGCTACCTGGAAGAGGACTGCGGCGATCCAAGCAGCGAGGATCGGTTTCAGGCAGGAAAACGTCTTCATCAGTGTCGAGCCTCCAAATGCGCATAGGGTGGAATAGTCTTCAGGCGAGGGTCCTCGACGGGACCGCCGACCGTGAAATGATACAGACTTTGCCAGTCGGCGTCTTGGATACCTAGGATTTCGTGCATGACATCATCAAGAAAGCAGCCGATGCCCGTGCCGCGCACGCCCGCGGCTTCCGCCTCCAAGTACAAGACCTGCCCAACGAGCCCCGTTTCCCAAAACAAACGCGGATAGAACCACGCCCCATGTTCCTGGATCGAGCCTTTGAACTCCGCAAGCAGGCCGACCGCAAAAATGCCGGCTGACGCAATCGACTGCTGGCAACAGATCGCCTCGGCGGCTTGCCGGCAATCGGCTTCCAACAACAATCGGAGGTTCAGCGGTGCGGGACAATCCGTTGGCACCTGCCAGGCGAAGTCCTTCTTGAAGCTCTCGCGAAGCGACTTCTCGTGGCTGGGATGACGTATCAACACGTACAAGCCAGGGCTCAATCCCTCGACGCGATGCACGAACAGGGCCAACGAGACTCGCGGACGCCAGATCAGGGTACCAAACGGCGGCTTTCGACTGGGTATCAGTCTTGCCAACAGGCGATAGAAAACACCGCGGTCCATCGTCGTCCGGCCATCCATGGCGACCGCGCTTCGCCGCTGCCGGATGATCTGCTGGGCGGCTACACTCCGAATTTGCGTTGGCGTCACGCCAGGCAGTACCCCCGTGTCGCCATCTTCATGGACACGTCGGATGCCGGGGACGTCGTATCGACTTGCTTGCGATACGTCGTCAATGATCGGCCACGGGTGGTGATCCGGACTCAGACGATTCGGCGCCCCGGTGACCTGGTTCGAAGGTAGACGTTCCACCAGCGATGAAGGCATCTGCAGGTCCAGGTCCGGCTCTTGACCGCTACCGTCATGCGGATAGATCGCCAACAGGCAGTCTGGATGCTCGGCTTCAGCTCCTTCCTGTCGATCCACGCCCAAGAGGGCGGACAGTTGTGCGTCGCTGACCGTCTGGACCAGTCTCGCTCGCCAGCCGAGCATCGCAGCCGATAAGGCGATTGCACCGATGGCGTGTCCCACGTCGTGATTGCAGTAGCGGAAGGCGCGTTCGCCATACTTCCACGATTCCCGCCAGTAGATCGAAGTCAGAGCCAGCAGCATACAACCTGCTGGCAAGTGTGCGGCCAACGAGTTCCACTCGTCCGCCGTCAACTCGATCCGTCGTTCCAGCAGGTGGTCATACGGCGAGTAGTGATAGACGCCGGCTTTTGTACTCAATCCGTCAATCGGTCCGGCGGCCACATAGCCTTCGGTGGGATACAGCGCACCGCTGGACGGACTGATCCGCAACGACCACGGCTTCGTCCCAGGTGCCTGTTTCCACGCCGACAGCGCCAGGCTATCGTAGAAAAGGCGGCTGACACTCTGGCGGTTTACGGGCTCGGGTTGCACCGAGCCTTCCTCGAACAGCGAATCATAAGTGGGCTGTTCCGACGCCGCCGGCTGGTCCAATTCCAGTTTCGCCGCGCCGTCAAAACGCCGAAACGGATCCGGCTGCGTGGCCCAGTCCATATAGCCAAGTGATCGAGCGTAGCGATTCAAATGGTGCTTCGTTCGGTCGTGATAGTCGAACACGCGAACGACGGCGTCTTCTGTCATGATCGGCAGTTGGAGACTAACCCGTGGGGAAAATGGAACGCAAGTACTTCTGATTGTGCTGGTAGCACTCCACAAGGCTCTTGTCTCTCACCGTGGCGGATTCGATGATCAACCAGCCTTCGTAGCCGATCTCGTCGATCGCCTCTTTCACTCGTGGGAAGTCGATACGACCTTGCCCCAACAGGAAGCCGTTTTCTTTCATGTGGAATTGGCAGATCCGGTCTTTGCCCAGTTGGCGGATTTCTTTGTAGATGTCATAGCCTTGCTGGTTCATATTGGCCACGTCGTAGTAGACCTGGACAGCCGGCGAAGCGACTTCTTCGACAATGCGCATGTGGTCTTCCGCGTTTAACCGGCTTTCCACGCCGAGCACAACACCGGCCTTCTCCGCTTGGGGCGCGATCTTCTTCAGACGGCGGATCACTTCGTCCTGCTTCGCCCGCTCGCCGTTGATGTTGCCCTTACCGAAAAAAGCCAACAGGCAGATCTTCACGCCTAGCTTTGGCATCACCTCTACGACGTCCGCCACCCACTTTTCGGTGCGCGGATCCTCGGCGTAAGGCACCCTGTTCAGTATGCCCATCGCCAAGGACGCGATTTCGATACCGTGTTTCTCGGATAGACCGAGGTACTGTTTGCGCACTTTCTCGTCGCGCAGGTCGTTGTCGAGTCCAGGTTCGCTGAAACTGACCTCCAGCCCGTCCAGGCCAATCTCCTTGGCCACGGGAAATGCCTCCGGGCTCTGACGCTGTCGAACCGACCAATCGCAAGCGCCGATCTTGAACCGTCGCTGAGCCTGCGCGCCGGTGTCTTCGGCGGCCAACGATCGCAGCACAGGCGAAGCCGCCAGCAGGCCCAAACCGCCGGCGGATCGCACAAGCATTTCTCGTCGAGTTACTGCTGCCATGGTTGCGTCTCCTAAGTTGATGGTACTCCAAAAGCTCATTCTGTATGAAAACCCACATCGCGGACAACCCGCCGGACGCGATCTCGGTCAATTGCGCCTCGAACGACCGCCTCGCCCGGTTCTAAGTGAACCACGGCCGATTGGACGCCGTCTGTGTTCAGAAGCGCCTTTTCCAGCCGGCCCGCGCAGCCGCTGCACGTCATGCCGCTTACCGGCACTTTGATTTCGGCAATTGCCGAATCCGTCACGCGGCTACGTCGACGCAGCCAACCGCGCAAGTCGTCCACTGCGAACCAGGCAATCAGACCGATCAGTGTAACGGCACATGCCAGTGCCCACCATGCGCCGTGCCCTTCATGGGCGATCTCGCCGGTCGCCGGCACGGCAGATAGGAGCCAGTCGAATGCCACCGCAAACCCCATGCTCCCCGTGATGATGACGATCAGGTACACGACCAAGGTACGTGCACCGAACCGGCGGAAGATGGCACCCATGGTGGCCACGTTGGTAGCCGGGCCGGCCATCAGGAAGACGATCGCAGCTCCCGGCGGAAGTCCGCCCGCGACTAGCGCGGCGGCGATGGGCACGGATGCGGTGGCGCACACGTACAACGGCAGCGAAAGCGCCAAGGCGATCAGCGACGACGGCAAGATGCCAAGCTCGCTGATCCCCGACAGGAAATTGTGCGGAACAAAGGTCTCGATGGCCGCCGACGCAAGTATGCCAACCACCAACCACGGCCAGATCGACCGAATGATATCGAGCCCGTGACCTAACATGCGATTGACAGCGTTTTCTCGCGCTGTCAGGTCGCTCATAGCATCGGGCACAGTCTCCTCGTCGCGGTCGTTGCCGAGGCCGTCCACCAGGAAGCCGCCAACAATCCCTGTGACGGCGGCGCTCAGCACCTTGAACAGCGCAAAAGGCCAACCGAGAAATGACGCGCTAACAAGAATGGAATCGACGCCGGTCTGCGGCGTGCTGATCAGGAAGCCAATTGATGCGCCATTGCTGGCACCGTCCTTCTTCAAGCCAATTCCGGTTGGTATTACTCCGCAGGAACACAGCGGCAAGGGAACGCCCAAGGCAACGGCCTTCAGCACGCCACCAGGCCCGCGCAACTTCCGCCGGATCAGGCCTTGCGGCAACAGCACGTGCAGCAGACCAGCGATCAGGGTGCCCAGCAGTATCCATGGGGCAAGTTGCAGCAGAACGTGCCACATGGAAATGAACATGCGCCATTCCTTGAGATCAGACAGAATCACGGCGGACGGTGCCTACCCTACGAATCGTCAGACAGCACCTTGTTGGAGGCAGGCTTCGATCCCGCTAGCACAATTATTGCAACGCCCAGCGCAATGCCAACCGTAGCGGCAGCGAGCCAGCTAACAGGTAAATGGGTTCGTTCCTCGACACCCCAGCCACGGGCAGCCAATTCGTCGCCGTAATAGGCAATCATCGACACCAACCCGTTGTGGCACGCATGAAGCAGGATCCCGGGTAGGACACTTCCAGTGCGCCAGCACACCCAACCCAACATCAAACCAAGTAACGTGCTTGGCAGAAAACGCTCGACGCCCAACGTCACAACGTGGAATGCGCCGAATAGCACGGCGCCCAGCAGGATCGCGCTGGAGACCGATGACGCTCGGATAAGCGATCGAAACACGTAGCCTCGAAAGAAAAGCTCCTCGCACACGGCGGGAGTCACGGCCAGCGCGAGCAGCATTACGAGTGGGGACATGTCACGGCATTGTTCCACTAGCCGTTCAACGTATTGAACGTGCTGGTCACTCACCCCGGTCAAACCGATCCACTTGTTCAGGAAATAGACCTCGTAAGCCAACGGCCACATGGTCAATCCCAAAAGGATGGCTCCCGCGAAGGCAAGCGGCCTGGCGGCACGCAACTGAAAGCCATCCTTGATCCGAACTCGCTGGACGAAGGCCGCCGCCAAAGGCAGGGCGACAAAGAAGGCCGCCGTAGCCAAGGCGTTCAGCAGAAGCTTCGCCTGTATCGAGAGGTCTGGCTGGAGGGCTACGAGATTGGACGCGATAAAGCAGTACGGGACCACAGCAACAACACAGAACATGGCCCCCGCAATGCTGGCTGCATCGCGTGGCCTGACCGGCCGGCGGAGAAGATCTGACCAACTTGCCTCGCTGCCGTATAGCAAGGCGTCGGTTCCAAAAACCCTGGCAGCCAATCCAATTGCCGCAACGGCATAGAAAACTGTCGACACCACCGCAATGAGAGCCAGCAGTGGGTCCACCGTGCCCTGCAGCAGGTCCCTAGCCAGCAAGACGATATTGACCAGCGGCGTTACCGCCAAAGTGCGGCTGAACTCCAACCCGGGCATCAGAGTCATCATGCCCGGAGCCAACGATAACAGCATCAGGGGAATCAGGTACGCTTGAGCCTCTTTGAAACTGCGGGCAAAGCTTGTCACGGCCAACAGGATTGCCGAGAAGAACGCGGCAAACAGAACCAGCAATGCGAACACCTGCAACAGCACCAGCAGCGACAAACCCGACGGGCCGAATAACACGACCCCCAATCCTGTGCTCGCCAGCGTCACGGTCATGGCCACGAGATTGGCGCCGGCGGTCAGCAAAGCCACAGTCAGCACCGCCACGTACTTGCCGCCCAGCAGTCCGAGTCGCGGCACAGGCGCCGCCATCAGTGCCTCGAGCGTTCCGCGTTCGCGTTCCCCGGCGGTCAAATCGATGGCCGGATACACCGCGCCCGTGATCGTCATCAGGATCAGGACCAGCGGAATCAGTGTCGTCAGGGAAAGCGCTGTGCCGGAATCGCCGACAACGCGCTCGCTGGCTCTAACGCTCATTACCGGCCCGCCGCTCAGTTTTGGATCAGCGCCCAATTCGCGCAACTTCCGCCGCAATACGCGGAGCTGCCCCCGCAACAAGGACTCGTTCGCGGCGCGGAACCGGCGTTGGACATGCTCCAGTGCCGATTTGCTGGCCGGGGAATCCGCACGGTAGACAAGTTCGCACACAAGAGGCGTTACCCTCTCGGGCGACGAATCACCCAGTTCGCTTTCCTTCAACATGATCGCCACGTGAATCGAACCATCGATGACCTCTTGCTCCAAGTTCAGCACCGGCTTCCACGTGACGATGGGCTCGCGGTCAATGGCAACCGTCGGTTTCGAAGGGTCCTGCTTCGCAACGACGTCCTTGCCACGGGCTGCACCTTCTCTCTTCAGTACATACTCGCCCCAATCAACAAAATCCTTCACTCGCGTCTTTGCCCGTTCGGAACCTACTCCTATGACGAACTCGCGCGAGGTGTCGAATGACGTGACCAAAAACCTCTGGAATGCCATTGTAAGCAGGGGATAGACCAGAAGCGGCATCAACACCAGCGTGACAATGGTTCGGCGATCGCGGAGAGTTTCGCGCAGTTCCTTCAGGCACAGTCGCGCAAATCGACCGGCCGATCCGCGGGATCGCCGCCGCGCACGACCGCCCGGATCGCCGTCCGTGTCACGGTCGGATATCTGTTCGTCGCCTTCCATCATCAACTGGCCATTGCCTCCCGGACAACGTGCGAAAACATCTCGACGAGCGACTGACATCCGGTCTCGGCCTGCAACTCGGCGAGCGTCCCTTCGTGCAGCAAGCGTCCTTGGTGCAGCAAACCGAACCGATCGCACAATCGTTGGGCTTCGTCCAAACGGTGCGTGCTGACAATCACCGCTTTGCCCTGTTCGCGCAGAAGCCGTATGTAGTCAAACACCACCTGCGTGCCGATCACGTCCAATCCGCGCGTCGGCTCGTCCAGCAACACCACCGGCGGATCGTGGATCAGGGCACGTGCCAGCGTGACGCGCTGTCTTTGCCCGGTGCTGAGTGTCGAGCATCGCCTATCGAGAAAATCGGACAGTTGCAGCAGCCCGCTGAGTCGATCGAGTTCCTCTCGGGCCGTCGACAGCCCCATGCCATACAAATCAGCGAAAAACAGCAACATTTCCCGGACGGATAACCACGGGTAGACTCCGTCGCTGGCCGAAACAAGCCCGATCCGCGACTTCACTTCTTCCGGGGCGTCCGAAGTGCGAAAGCCGCCCACTTCGGCATAGCCGCTGTCCGGTCGAAGCAGGCCGACCACCATCCTGATCGTGGTCGTCTTGCCCGCGCCGTTGGGTCCCAACAGGCCGTACACCTCACCCGGCGCAATGGAAAACGAAAGGCGATCCACGGCCAGGATTTCCCTTCCGCCTCCGACGAAACGCTTGGTGAGTTCGTAGACCGATATCGTCAAAACCGATTTGCCTTAGCGTCTACCGGAAATTGACTGTCGTAGGACGGGTCTCCCGACCCGTACGCATCCCTGACGGGTCGGGAGACCCGTCCTACAACGGCGACGGTTATTCATCGGTCGATCCTTAATCAAACGGCGGCCGCAGGATTTGCTTCCAATTCCTCGACGCGTATCGGCTTGATGTCAAACTTGGGGTTCTGCCCGAGGAAGCGGCAAGGACTATTGTGGAAGATCTCGATGGCCTCCTGCAGCGAGTGCTGGCGCCGGCGGAACTCCAGGATGCACTCCTGCAGCAAAAACGGATCGCTCGGGCCCCAGTCGGCCGACGAATTCACCAAAATCCGTTCGCGGCCGTATTGCTCCAGCATATCCACCCCTCGCCGGGGCGAGCACTTCGTGATCGGATACAGCGTGAAGCCGACCCAGTAGCCGGCGTCCAGCGGTTCGCGAATCGTGTGCTCTTCCACGTGGTCTACCCAGACGCGCTCTGGGTCTACGTCCGCATGGGCTAGAATCTCCATCGTGCGCTTCGTTCCACGCACTTTGTCCGCCAAGTGCGGCGTGTGAATTACGATCAACTGATTGTGCCTGATTGCCAAGTCGAGTTGCGCCTCGAATATCTCCTCTTCATTTTTCGTCGTCTTGTGGAAGCCGATTTCACCTACGCCCAGCACCGTGGGCTTGTCGAAGAACTCGGGCATGTGACGCATCACTTCGTAGCTCAGTTCCGGATTCTCGGCTTCCTTCGGATTGACCGCCACCCAGCAGAAATGCCGAATGCCGTACTGAGCCGCCCGCGTCGGCTCGAATTCGCTAATCTGGTGAAAATAGTCCAGGAACGTCTCGGGGTAGAGCCGATCGAAACCCGCCCAGAAAGCCGGCTCTCCCACTGCAACAACGCCGGACATCGCCATTCGTTCGTAGTCCTGGGCTGTTCGGGCGATGCCGTGGTAATGAGGCTGAATGATTTGCATAAGGAATCTCCCGTCAATCCAGGTCGGAAAACAGGTTCAAGAGCCGTTCGGCACGATCCGGGGTGGTCTCCTTCTTCGCCAACAAGGCCAACGACTGATAGATCTTCTCCAAACGCGGATCCCCCATCGGCGCCTTGTCCGATCCGGCCTCGGCCGCGTGATCCAAGCGATCCAGCGTGGCCGCGATTTCCAGCAGCATACAGCGCGTGTCCAAGAAGTAGGTATCCAGAACCTCGCCGGTACTCAGCATTTTGCCATCTCCCCGGAATGGGTGTGCCAATCCACATGAAAACACGATGCGCCGTCCAAGGCCCCAAACGGCGTCTTAGCCCACGCGTCTAGTCTGAACGATGCAACCGAATCAATCAAGCAGCGGGCCGGTGCGTAGAGAGAAGACTTTGGTTCACGAGACGCTCAGACGAAATCGCCATCCTCGTCAACACAATGTGTGATTGCCTCCCACGGCACCACTTCGAAGTAGACATTCGATACGCCAATGTTGTCTGGTGCATCCGGCCAAACCTCCCTGCTCGCACCGGATTCGAACGTTGGCGTCTGCTCCTGATCGCCGCGCACGCGTTTCAATGATTCAGCAGCGACAATCACAGGTTTGTCAAACTGTCGAGCCGTCAAGGCTAGCAGGGCGCTGCCGACCTTGTTAACCGCGCCGCGCTTCGGCACGACCGAGTCGGCGCCCAAGAGAACCACATCCACCTTCGGCATGAGCAGATGCATTTGGGCATCGGTCAGTAACGTGACGGCAATCCCTGCGCCGCTCAATTCGTTGGCCAACTGTCGTCCCTCACACAGCGGCCGCCCTTCGCAAACGAATACGTGCCCAAGACGATCCGAGGCAGCCTGCAGGGATCGCGAGACTGTGCTCGAGTAGCTGATTGTCATCACGCGTGTCCCAGAGGCAATTCGCTCAGCAACCTTGCGAGCCAGTTCCTCCTCGGCCCTGCGCGACCGCGCGATCAACTGTTCGGCGGATTCCAAGAATTGCCCGCGGCTTTCCGCACCGTCCAGTGCGTCGCTCAGATCTTGCATCAGGTTGGCGGGCGGCGTCATTGACGGTCGAACAACGCGCAATGTGTCCATCGCCGCCCGCAGTTTCTCCCGGCACTCGACAAACTCCTGATCGCGACAAAGCCGACCCAGCTTGACCACCTCGGCGCCTGCACAGCGAGCCAACGTGCCGGCACCCATTCGTCGATCGGCTCTCAGCCATCTGGCTGCAAGCTGCAAGTTTGCCCGTAGCACCTCTCCCCTCGGCCACGGCGGCCAGACACGATCGAAGGCGTCATACAATCTCGGGACGACGGGCGAGCGACTGCGCTGCTGCAACTCCTCGATCGGCACCCATTCCAGCCGTTTCGCCTCCCAGTCCCCCCGAACCGTTGTGCCTTCTTCGACCGAGAACAGGAACGGGTGAACGACGAACACCCTGTCCGCGCTCACGCCAGCCGCCTCGAGCGGATCTCCAATTCGCCGCAACGTCACGTGTTCTCTGGACAGGCCAAGTTCTTCCTCGATCTCGACCAACGCCCAAGCTGCCGGATCCTCGTCCTCCAGGTAGCCGGACACTCCCGCCCAATGGCCCGGAAACGTTGACACTTGTTCGCTGCGCAACGCTAGTAACACCCGCTGGCCGTCCCAAAGAAACGCGGTAATCACCGGCGTGCCCTTACCGCCCGCGTTGATCTGATCGCCTGTCATTTTGGATTCGAGATTCGGGATACGAGATTCAGGATAGGCGATTCCGAGTGGTCCACTCTGTCTTGTCTGACACCTTTCAATTGATACCTGCCGCCTCCAACTAGCCTAACATCATGTGACTACGGCGTGTAGCAAGGCTTTCGGTTCTTCACGCGTGTCGGTATCATTGACAGAAGGCGGCATTAGGGCTTAGATTGCGCGGTTCGGCGGCAGTCCATTTGCGGCGCACTGAATTCCAGTCCTGTTTTGGGGCGGTTATGGAAAATACGGTAAACGTTGATCTTGAGCAAGTCGCACGAGACGTAGACTTGCCGATCGCGAAAGTCCAACCAACGGTCGAGTTGCTGGACGACGGTAACACGGTTCCTTTTATTACTCGTTATCGCAAGGACCAGACCGGCGGGCTGGACGAGGAGCAGATTCGCTGTGTGCAGGATTCCGTCGCGAAGCTGCGTGCGCTCGCTGACCGGCAGCAGCGCATCCTGAAAACGCTCCAATCGCAAGGCAAGTTGACCGACGACCTAGCCGAGCGCATCAACCAATCTGACTCACTGCGCCGTCTGGAGGATCTGTACCAACCCTTCAAGTCCAAGAAGCAGACGCTGGCTGGCCTCGCCCGGAGCCGCGGCCTGGAGCCATTGGCACGTGAGATTCTGGAAGGCGGGCCCGCCACAGCGGATCTCCGGGCCCGAGCCGAGGAGTGCGTCAGCGAGGAGAAGGAACTCGCGACGGCGGCCGATGTCCTGCAGGGCGCCGGGCATCTGATCGCCGAGCGATTCAGCGAGAATCTCCCGTGCCGGGACGAACTGCGAAAGTTCCTGAGAAACACCGGAGTTCTGATCGCGAGCCGCGTCGAGGAGCCTGCCGCGGCTATCCAAGAGGAAGCCGCGCCCGAGCAACCGCCTGGCCCGGAGCCCAGGCCGGAAGGCGTGGATAGCCGCGACTCGGAGACGCAGCAGACCGAAGAGGCCGTCGAACCGGGGAGCCCGGAACCAACGGAAGCGGGCTCAGACCCGCCGGTCGATGCGGAAGCGATCCCCGACCAGGGGGGCGATCCAGATGCCGAAATGGCTCCCGCTGAGCAAAGCGACGAGCAAGCTCCCCCGTCCTTGGATGACTCTGTCGCCGACGATCCCAGCGTTGACGCTACCGAAGCCATCGAGACGCCCACATCGCCCGATGAGCCCGTTCCGTCCGGCGACGTGCCTGCTTCTGAACAACCAGCCCTGCCGACGGAGGAGACCTCACCCGACCCGGAAGAAGCACCGCCGGTGCCGGAGCCTACCGCGTCTGCGGACGAGGTCCCGGCGAGCGACCAATCTCCCTCGGCCGCTGCGGTCGCGCCGAAACGCAGGTTGACAATCAAACAAATCGCCGCTCAACAGCGCAAGGAGGCCAAGAAACGCAAACGCCAGAAGAAGATTGAGTCCTTCAAGGATTACTTCGACTTCCGCGAATCACTCGCAAAGATCCCTCCCCACCGACTGCTGGCGATCAACCGCGGCGAACGTTCAAAGATACTCCGAGTGCGAGTCGACGCGGATGTGGACGCAATGCTGCAGAAGGCCGAGCAGATGCTTGTGCAGACGAAGCATCCGCATGCCGAATACCTTCGCGGTTGCCTGCGCGACGCTCTCATGCGATTGGTTGTGCCCAGCCTGGAACGCGAGGTGCGCCGCGAGTTGACCGACAAGGCAGAAGCTCACGCAGTGCGAGTTTTCGCGCGAAATCTGCGCAAGCTCCTGCTCCAGCCTCCTGTGCGCGACCGTCGCGTGTTGGCCATCGATCCGGGCTTTCGCAGCGGCTGCAAACTGGCCGCACTGGACGAGTTCGGCGGTGTCTTGGGACACACCGTAATCCACGTGATTGGCAAAGAAGACGTGGTGCGACGGGGCCGGCAGCAGGTGGTCGAAATGATCACGTTGTACCACATACCTGTGATCGCTATTGGCAACGGCACGGCCTGTCGCGAAACGGAAAAGCTGATCGCGAACATCCTCGCGAACGAACTCGCCAATCACGACGTCCAATATGTCACCGTCAACGAAGCCGGCGCCAGCGTCTACTCGACAAGTCCGTTGGGTCGCGAAGAGTTGCCCAGATTCGATCCCGTGCTTCGCAGTGCCATCTCGATCGGTCGAAGGCTGCAGGATCCCCTTTCGGAACTGGTCAAGATCAACCCTGCCAACATTGGCGTGGGCCTGTATCAGCACGACGTCAAGGCGAAACACCTGGATACCTCGCTGGACGCCGTCGTTGAATCATGCGTGAACTTCGTCGGCGTGGACGTGAATACCGCCAGCCCTTCGTTGATGCGTTATGTTTCCGGCTTGAATCAACTGACCGCCCGTCGCCTGTACGAGTACCGCCAGCAACACGGCCCGTTTCGTAACCGCGACCAGTTCAAGGACGTGCCTGGATTCGGCGATGCTACCTTTGTGCAAGCAGCCGGCTTCCTGAGAATCACCAACGGGGACAATCCGCTGGATGCGACGTGGATTCATCCGGAAAGCTATGAAGCCGCACAACGCGTGATCGAGGAGCTCGGGAGCAACGTCGCCGACTTAGCCGCCAACGTTGCCTCGTCGCAGGAGCCCGGGGAGGCTGACCAGTCCGAGCCAGAACAGAAGCCCGAACCCGCCGTCGAACAGAAACAACCGTCGCAAGAAACGCCACGCGAACCAGATACGGCCAGCGCAACCGAGAAGGAAGACAGCTCGGACAGTCCGGAAGAGTCCCCTGAGCAACAAGCGGTAGCGACTGAAGTGCCTGGAGAGCCCACAGAAGCCCCCGTTGCGTCTGATGAGTCCGACGAACCCACGGAAGCCGCCGTCGCCACCGACGAGCCAGAGGAGCCGGCAGAAACCGCTGTTGCCGTCGAGAAGCCGCTTTCGCTGGCCGAGCGAGCCGCAAATGCCGATGTCGGGGCGGTGGCAACGAAGCTGGAACTCGGCGAACTGCTGCTACAGGACATCCTCAGCTCGATAACGCGGCCTGGACGCGATCCTCGCGAGGACCTGCCTCCGCCGGCTTTCCGCCGCGAGGTGATGAAACTGGAGGACATCCGACCCGAAATGGAGTTGTGCGGGACGGTTTTGAATGTGGTCGATTTCGGGGCCTTCGTTGATATCGGTTTGTCCGACAGCGGTTTGATTCACATCAGCCGCCTGGCCGATCGTTACGTTCGAGACCCGCACGAGGTTGTCAGCGTCGGCGATATCCTGACAGTTTGGGTCGTGGACGTGGACCGGCAACGCCGCCGTGTCTCGTTGACAGCGATCAAGCCCGGAACGGAGACACCGCGAGAAGACCGCAAAGAGCGAGCACGCCCCGCCAGACGCGATCGCAAACAAAAGAAACCGGAAGGCAAGCCGCACGGCCGCCGTGCCGAAGGAAAGCGGCAGGGCAAGCACACCAAAGGCGGGAAACCGAAGTACGAGCGTCGCCGTCCGCAGAAGAAAAAGAAGCCGGCGCCTCCGATCACCGATGCCATGGTCGAAGGCAAAGAGCCGATGCGATCCTTCTCTGACTTGCTTCAATTCTACGAACGAAAGTCGACCGACGACGAAGAAAAGAAATCGTGATGGACTTCGAACAGCGACTTCAAAAGGCGATCCACCGCGGCCACCGACGTGGTGACGCGGCAGCGCGCCGGGCAGCGGCTGATGCGCTCAGCGAAGAAGAAGTGAAACGCCTCCATTCCCAGTACCGGCTCGAGTTATCTGAATACATCGAGAACTGCATCCGCAGACTCCCCAATCATTTTCCGGGGTTTCGGTACGAAACGATCTATGGAGAACGGGGGTGGGGCGCTGCCTGCAAACGCGACGATGTGCGAGTTGTCGCCAGAGGTAGGCGGGAAAATGTCTATACCAGGCTGGAGATGACCATACGACCGTATTCCTCCCTGCAGGTCCTGGAATTGAATGCCAAGGGCACGATTCACAACAAAGAGTTGTTCAGCCGCCAGCATTACGAACAGGTGGTCGACGCAGACCCGGCCACCTTCATTGAACTGATCGACACGTGGGTGCTGGAATTCGCAGAACTGTACGCTGCCAAAATCTGACCAAGCACCGTTCGAGAAATGACTGTCGCAGAACGGGACAATGGTTCCATCCTACGTAGCTTGGGACTATTGTCACGGGCGAGAAACATGACAGTTATTTCTCGAACGACGCTAACCTGTCAACACGTACGGATTGAAGCAAAGCAGCGGGATTAGCAGCGAAATAAGCCCGATAACGACTCGGATCCAGCCAATCGGCACCGTGTCGTCTTGCGTCGGTGGGTGGGACACGCCGATCAGCAGCACAAGGAAGGTCATCAGCAGCCACGGTCCTAATCGGCTAACATCAAGGCAGATGGCGACCAGCACCGCCAACATGAAGGCGCGTGCAATCCAATGCGCCGCTGGCTTGCCGAACAGCGTGTAAATCACATGGCCGCCATCCAATTGACTGATCGGCAACATGTTCAATCCTGTGACCAGCAAACCTACCCAGCCCGCCATGAAATATGGATTCAGTTGGCTGCATGCGATGGCCTCCCCTGATTGATATCCGGGTGGCGGGTTAAGCCCCACGACCCACTTGACGATCAACGGAAGTTGGATTCTCAGGCCGTAACCCGGCCCGGTAAGATCCAAATGCTGGATTCCAATCCACGTTATCGGAAGAGCCACGGCCAACCCCGCCAACGGGCCAGCCAAGCCGATGTCAAATATCTCCTTGCGATTCGCCCGCATCCCATCCATGGCGATCACGGCACCCATCGTGCCGATCGGCGAAATCGGAAGTGGTAGAAAATAGGGCAGACTGGCGGGTATTCGATACCTCAGGGTGGCGATGAAATGCCCCATTTCGTGCGTCAGCAGTATTGCCAGCACGCATCCCATGTAGATCAAGCCATCCTGCCAGCCGCTTAACATCGCAATCCGCAATGGCATGGCGTCTTGCTGGAGCCACGATCGGTATAGGTACTCGCCCGGCATCCAGTCCGCGGCCCCCGCGAGAAACGTGCTGGCACACGTGAGCAGGAACAGAATCAGCGGCAATCGTCTGCGACGTCGTCGTCTGACAGCCGACGGAGGCGATGCGCATGGGACTCGCTGAGGCGCCATCGTTGGGGCAAACGGCGATTCCTCTGCCAACTTCGCTTCGGTGTATTCGTCTTCCTGAACCCCGCTTTCATCGCGCGGGGATGGTTCGTTCGCAGTCATACAACAAAGATACACGGTCCCACCGGTTTAGACCACGGTGGCAAGGTAGGTCCCGTCTGCCGGACGGGACCTGGATCGCCGAACGATGTCGCTACTGGCGCCGAGGTCCCGTCCGGCAGAAGGGACCTACTGGGAACTTCGCCTTGGCCGTCAACCGCCAACAAGCTATCATGGCGCGCTGTGCAATAATGGTCATTCCGTGCTACTCGCAAAAGAGGTTTCCATCATGACCGACTTCCGCACCGAGCGGGATTCGATGGGTGAAGTAGAGGTTCCCGCCCAGGCGTACTACGGAGCACAGACGCAACGGGCCGTAGAGAACTTCCCGATATCCGGCTGGCCGTTGCCGTCCGCGATGATCCACGCGATGGGTCGGGTCAAATATGCCTGTGGCGTGGCGAATCGTGATCTCGGCAAATTGACCGGGACGGGCAAGAACCCGTTGGCGGACGATCAGGTTGAGGCCATGTTACGGGCTTGCCGCGAAGTAGCCGACGGCATGCACGATGGCGAGTTCCCGGTGGACGTGTTCCAGACCGGCTCGGGCACGTCCAGCAACATGAACGTGAACGAGGTGATCGCCAATCGGGCAATCGAGATACTGGGCGGAGACCGTTTTAGTCCCGACAAACCGGTCCACCCCAACGACCACGTGAACATGGGGCAGAGCACCAACGACACGTTCCCCACGGCCATTCACGTCGCCGTCGCCGTTCAGGTCAAAAACGATTTGATCCCCGCTTTGCAGCGATTCGCGGACACGCTCGCACAGAAAGCCAAGGAATGGGATCAAATCATCAAGATCGGCCGCACACACCTGATGGACGCCACACCGTTGCGTCTTGGCCAGGAAGTGGGTGGCTTGGCCCGGCAGTTGGAGCTTTCCGTCCAGCGGGCCCAACAGGCCATCGAGGCGGTGGCCGAGTTGCCTGTCGGCGGAACGGCTGTCGGCTCGGGAATCAATACCCATCCGGAATTCGGCAGTCGAGTCGCTGCCGTATTGGCCGACGAGACCGGCGTTCCGTTTGTGGACGCAGTGGACCATTTCGAAGCCAATGCACAGCGCGACGCGCTGGTCGCGTCGCACGGTCACTTGCGCACGATCGCCAACACGTTATTCAACGTAGCCAACAACATCCGTTGGCTGGGCGCCGGCCCGCGATGCGGTTTCTTCGAGGTGAAACTGCCCAGCCGCCAGCCGGGCAGTTCGATCATGCCCGGCAAGGTCAACCCCGTGATGTGCGAAAGCGTGATGCAGGTTGCTGCCAGAGTGATGGGGAACGACCAGACCGTGACCCTGGGCGGCGCTGCGGGCGGCCAGTTTCAATTGAACATTATGATGCCCGTCATGGGACACGCGGCGCTGGAAAGCACTCAATTGATGGCGGCCGCAGCTCGCGCGTTTGTCGACTTCTGCGCCGAAGGCATGGAAGCTAATGCGGAAGCGTGTGAAGCCGCTGTGGAGCAGAGCCTGTCGATGGTCACCAGCTTGAATCCCCATATCGGATACGAGAGAGCGGCCAAGCTGGCCAAGGAAGCGTTTGCCACAGGAAAGACCATCCGGGAGCTATGTCGCGAACAAGGAATTCTTCCCGAGAACACTCTGAAAGAGGCATTGGATCCGATGCGCATGACGGAACCGCAGGAGTAGCTTGCCCGAGCGTGCGTTTCGCGCGTTCGGCGACCCACGAAGAAAGGATTCGAAAATGGTCACGTGCCGCAACTTGCCCGTAGTCTTACTTTTGACTGCTGCTGCCCTTTCTCTGGTGTGCGTCTCGTTCATTCACGTGCAGGCACAGGAATCGAGTCCCGACTCGGTGGACGCGAAGGCGTTGATCAAGGAAGCCTACGCGAAAACGAAGGTGGCGACGACGCTGGCCGAGTTCACGGAAGTCATCGAGATGTGCGAAAAGGCGCAAGCCGACGCGCTGTCGCCGACGTTGGCCACTTACGTCAGGGAGTTGTTGGCCTGGGCGCACAATCGGCGAGGCGAGGTTTACGCCGAGCAAGGGGCGTCGCTGACCGAAGGCGGCGACGAGCAAGAAGCCGCGAAGATCGACGCAATGGCGATGGCCGAATTCGAGACGGCTGTTGGTTTGAATCCGGACTACTGGAAGGCAATTCATAATCGCGGCGTCAGCTATGCGTTGGAGGGCAAGTTCACCGAAGCGATCAATGACTTCACTCGCACGCTTGAATTGAAGCCCGAGTACGCCAGCGCCTGGTTCAATCGCGGCGAATTGCACTTTGAACTGAGCAAGTACACCGAAGCTTTGACCGACTACACACAGGCGATTCGGCTAAAACCGGACGATCATGACGCATACGTTCGCCGCGGGCACGCCAATTTCCAACTACGCCGTTACAAAGAAGCGTCGACCGATTATAGCCAAGCTTTCGAATTGGACCCCGAAAGCGCCGAAACGCTGATCAATCGCGGCGACGCCTATCTTGCCCTTCGCCAATGGCGGGAGGCGGCGACAGACTACCGCGAAGCGGTCGCTCTGGACGCAGATTCCGGGCGGGCCTATCAAAGCGCCGCGTGGTTAATGGCCACCTGCCCCGATGATCGCTATCGCAACGATCAGTTGGCCGTGCAGGCCGCCGAGAAGGGAATCGCATTGGACGGACGAGCCGACTTCAAGTATCTCGACACCCTGGCTGCCGCGTGTGCCAGCGCCGGTGACTTCGACAGAGCAAAACAGACAATCGTCGAAGCTATCAAGATCGCTCCGAAGGAACACGTCGAACCAATGCGGCGCCGGCTTGCGTTGTACCAGCAGAACCGGCCCTATCGCCAAAGCGACCAAATCGCCGAACGAACCGGTGACGGCGAGGTGCGCTGAGAGCAGAAGAGGCGTCCAATGGTGTGGCACGGCTTACTCGTTAGCCGTGTCTCGCCACACCGCAAAGCATCAGAATTCGCGCAGCATGCTCAGAATCGTTTAACGGCAAGCCGAAGGCGTCGGCGATGTTTGGAAACACAGTCGCCTTCGGCTTGCCGTTAAACGACTTTGGTTGCGGCTCTGCCGTGCGAAGCCGCCAAAGGCACTGCTAACGAGTAAGCAGTGCCACGCGATCGTCACGTTCCAGGTTACTGCAGCGCCATCACCGGCGTTTCTTCGCCATCGCCCGCTGGACGGCTTCGCCCATGTCTGCGGGGCTGTCGGCAACTTCGATGTCGGCATCGCGTAACGCGGCGATCTTCTCGGTTGCCGTTCCTTTACCGCCAGAGATGATCGCACCGGCGTGCCCCATGCGTTTGCCTGGAGGGGCCGTGCGCCCGGCCACGAACGCTGCGACCGGCTTGGTGATGTTCTCTTTGACAAATGCCGCTGCCTCTTCCTCTGCCGTGCCGCCGATCTCGCCGATCATCATGATCGCTTCGGTTTCCGGGTCTTCTTCGAATAGCTTCAACAAGTCAATAAACGACGAGCCTACGATGGCATCGCCGCCAAGCCCCACGCACGTCGTCTGCCCCAGCCCCAAGTTCGAAATCTGCCAAACCGCTTCGTAGGTCAGCGTCCCGCTGCGGCTCATCACGCCCAC
>CAZURK010000301.1:0-18938 GCA_964623055.1 uncultured Pirellulaceae bacterium | reverse complement strand
GAAGGAACAATTCGAACCGTGTTTACTCCTTAACACATTCTGCAAAAAGGTTGATGCCTTCCTGTTCGAAGCGAAATCGTGTGCAGTTCCGCCCGAACTTCGATGTGGCAAACAGCCGATCCATGTCGTCTTCCGTGCGATGGATCAGTTTCCAATCGAGAATGTGGTCCATGAAAGCTCTGTCGACGTTGTTGGGATGGAAGTTGCCCAGTATGACTCTCCCGCCTGGCTCTATCAAGCTGTAGATATAGTCGATCAGTCTGAGGACCAATTTGTCGTTGAAATAGTCGATCAAGCCAATGCTGTAAACGAGATGCTGTGGCGGCAGTTCGAGCTTCTGTCTCCCAAGGGCCAGATAGACGAGATTGGCGCTGACCGCGTTGATGCGATCGTGACACTCTTGTTCCTTGGCCCGGTCTGCGACAAATGCCAGAGCTTCTGAATCAATGTCCAGAAGGGTGACGTTCAGCCGATCGGCGTCATCCATGGTCTCGAAAACGTCGAATACTTCCCGCGCCGGGCCACAGGCGAGACTCGCAATGCGTACCTCGCCGCTTGTCTCTCGAACGGTGCGTCGGATTTCATCCGCCAATAGACCGCGGCGGTTGCGCACCGCTTTGGCTGGATATCCGTCGAGAAAGCACTCATCCAGAAGCGGCCCAAGTCGGCCCGAGCCTGACGGTTCGTTCCTGTAAATGCATTCGATCGTGAAGAAGTCCCCAGCGTAGCCGCGTGGCTTCGAGTAGAATCGTTCTGCAGTTTGCGTCAGGAGCAGATAGGGAAGCAACTCGGTCTTCAGGCGTGCCCCCAATTCCTCTTTCACGTGCATGTCCAGCGAGGACGTGTGGCCAATCTCCCGCGCGATCCCCTTCAGCATGTCCTGAAAACCATCTTTGATTTCAAGAGCGAGGGGCTCGGGAATCTGCCCGCTGCTCTTGATCGCCTCGCCGTCGGCCTCTTCCAGTTTTCGTTTGAATGCATGGATGAATCGTTCGATTCGCGTCCCCCGTTCGGTCGCCGCTTCTTCGGCGAGTTCTTTCGTACTAAGCTGGGCCGCCAAAGCGTTGACCCGCTCGCGCAAACGGCTTGAAGAGATCAGAGCAAGCGACCTGTAGAAACGCGAGGCGAACGCCGCGTCTGCTTGGATCTTTTCCTCCAAAGCCGTGCGAGGCACCGCCAAGAGCAAAGTGCTCTCGACGGCAGTGACCGTGGCCGTGGCCGGCCGGTCCTCCAGAAAGGAAATCTCGCCCACCAGTTCACCCGAACCGAGCACCGCCAGTTGCTGGTCGCCCGCAGACGAAACGTTAAGTCCCAGCAGACCTTCCAGCACAAAGTAGAGCGCAGGCGGATGCGATCCTTCCTGAATGATCGTTGCTCCCGAGTGGATTTGCTGTTCCGTGCCCGCGCCCAGTAGCCAATGAACGTCCGACTCGTCGAACTCGTTTAGGAGTACAAGGGCTTCAAACATTGGGACGTACCTCCGGGTTGATGATCGGACAACTGGATTTGGCTAGTCCTGGTCTCGTGCTCTGTCAAGCTTTGTTTCAGGGTGGCCGGGGTTCGAGGGCGCAGCCCGAAACCCCGGGGCTTCCTTCGCTAACGCTCAGTCCAGCCCCGGCCACCCGACGCTAAGCTTTCGCCTTGACAAAGCACTAGTCTATTTTTCATGAAGCGAAATGACACCATCCCAGTCCTCTGGCGGTTGCCATTGGTGTTTGGCCAGGAAGGCCTTAAGGAACTGTTTCGCTCCATCGTCGTCGGGGACACGGTCAAGCCAATCCTTGGCCTCCTGCCACCGTCCGTGGATGAACGCGTCCAGCGCCGTCTCGTAGTCCTGAAGGTGCGATGCGGTGACGCATTCAAGTTCGTTGGCCGACGGAAGCAATTCACTGACCATAACCGCTGAATCGATTCCGGCGGGACGGACGCGCGCGATGCGACGGCATCGCGCTTCGCTCCCGAGATGCTCGCGAACATGACTCGCGGTGGCTTCGTCGATCAAGATAGGAACTCCGCATTGCTTTGTAAGGCTTTCGAGCCGCGCCGCAAGATTCACAACCGGGCCAAACACGCCGACCTTGGCCTGTTCATTCGTGCCAATCTTGCCCGCGATCGCGGTCCCGTGACAAATCCCGATTCCCACCTTGAAGCCCGCCAGAGCGTGTTCTCGTTGTCCATCCGCCTGGCGAAACTCGGACAGCATCGCCAAGGCGGCGCGACAAGCCGACAGGGGATCTTCCGGCGAGAACGAAGGCCAGCCCCAGAATCCCAGGGCCGCGTCGCCCTGGAAATCGGCGATGACTCCTTCGTACTTCATGATGTTTCGAGTCATGACCCCCAAGGCTTCACTCACGCGGCAGAGCAGCGTGTACAAGCCCTCTCGCGCTTGCTCCACCTTCCGGCTGAACCCCCGCAAATCACAGAACAATACCGTGGCGTCCTGCGTTCGCGGTTCAAGCCGTTTTTCGGATTCGGCGGTGACGAGGGTCTCGACGACGGCGGGTGAGAAGAATTGTCCCATTTGGACGTGCCGCCGTTCCAGAATCCGGACGGTCCGAATCGCGCGGATGAACTCGGCCAGGAGTTCAGCAAATCTCATATCGCCCTGCAAACGGGCCTCGAAGGATTCCTCCGACGAAAGTGCCCTGGTGCGTCCCGCCACGTAGATGCACCAATCGGCACGCGATGCGCCTCCGACCGGGACGGAGAACGCCCAGTCTAGGTCGCCGCACTTCGTCCATCGGCTTTCTTCCGGTTCGAGATCCTGGTTCCAGAGATGAAGAACGCTCGCACGTAGTTCCAGAGAGCGGGAAAGCAGTTTTCTGCTGGGACGAAATAGATCCGTGTCGGACCGGCTGTTCCAAAACAGCAGATTCGGATCATCGTGCCGTGGATCACCCGACTCGCTGTTGCGTATCACCGAGGCGACTCCGGCGTCGGGGATGGCTTCGAGCAGTTGGTCGACGATCGTCTTCGCGAGATCGGCGTCGTTGCGAGCCTCGGAGATGAGCGGTGGGAGGCGAGAGAGAATCTCGATTTTCAAATCAGGGTTACTGATCGGAGCCTTTTGAAGCGCAGCCGCGGGAAAGGACCGCTCTGCCACTGGCGAGCCGGGGCCGGATTCAAAATGGACTACCAGGAATCGAAAAACGGTTCTCCCAATTTGAAACTCCTCGCCCGCCGGCATCTCGAATTCGTCACGTGATTTGCCGCGGTAGACGACCGGATTCCGCGAAGTCCCCAGGCGTTTCACCTGCAGCTTGCCTTCCGTCAACTGCAGATCCACGTGCTCTCGGGAAATCGCAGGGTCCCACGGCACTCGCCATCCGCTGCGGGGCGCACGTCCGATTCGAATGAGCGTCTGTTCGGGAATCGTCTTCCGAAACCAGTCTTTACTGTTGGAGCCGATTGCCAGAAGATCTGCCATGAAAGCCGCCTCCGGTCCCTCCGAGACGCACGGGAATTCAAGAAGCCGCAGTACCCCCTACTATAACGTGTATCGCATGGAAAGCTATCCATCGCCTCGATAGCATCAGCATCACAGCACGTGACCACAAGATAAATGACGTTGGTTTGATATACTGACTGGCGTACCGGTTTTCGCATCTGAAGGACGCGACCATGTTTCCTCGGGGCAAGATAAGGTGTACCAGATGCACGTAACGAATACTCGCGTCAAATACGTCTTCGCCCGGCTATTGGCCGTTATGCTTACGGCTTTCGTACTGTTACCACTAACGTACGTCGTCCCGTGCCTGGATCCCTCCAGCTTGCCACGTTTCGATTTGACCGGCCCATTAGCGCTCGCAGCCTACTGCGTAGCCGAAAGCGGCGGCATGTTTGGGATTCCCGCAATTGCCGCGCTGATGATTGTTTGTCTTGTTGGGCGTTCAGGTTTGTCTCGGAGGCAACGAACAGTCGAAGTACTGGTCATTGTCTTCCTTGTCGCGACGTTGCTGGGGGGCGGCGCCTACTTTAACGAGCACGTTGTCAAACCGGCGTTTCACGTTCCGCGTCCCAACATTATCGAACTTGCCACAACGCCAGCCGATTCGCCGGCATTGACGATATCCGCCGAGGAATTCTACAACCTGCCGGACAAGACTTCTCGAAGCGAGTATCTTGCAGGTGTCCTCAGAGCGCCGGAATCCAAGGCGATCCAGTTGCACGAACGTATCCGCGAACACTGGATTTCGGAGACGGGGTATTCGTTTCCGTCAGGCCATTCGTTCTCGTCCATGATGTTCGCCACGTTCTTCCTGGCAATGGGACTTACCTTTTGCTCGGGGTGGCGTTTGTGGATCTTCTACCTCCTTGCGCCGTGGGCCGTGATGGTCTGTTATTCACGAACGATTCTCCGAGTGCATTCTCCGACGGATATTACGGTCGGCGGTTTCGAGGGTATAATTGTCGGAATTCTCGCATACCTTCTCGTGCGATCGATTCTGGCGACTGCTTCTTCCGACCACGGTCAGTCCGTCCAAGACCAGCCAACACAATCTCCATGACCACACCCAAGAAAGCAACCGCCGAGCCGGAAAGTCAACCTCGGTCTATCGGGTCCGTCGTGCTTGCAGCTCTTGCGATTGGCCTTTGCATCGTTACCGAAGGTACAATCATCACCTCGCGTCATCGGTTCTCGCGGATCATCGAGGAATTTGAATTGGATGTGTCCGTCGTCACGCAGTTTGCCATCGGCCCAATTCTCCCCCTAGTGCTGGCCGTCATCATCGTTGCGGCGATCATCAAGGAGTTTGTTCCCGCCCTCCAACCTTGTCTCGACAGATGCAACCTTGCCGTCCTGCTGCTCGGCGTGATTTCTCTCGGAACATACATCGTCGGCGTATTCGCGCCGTTACTATCGGTGATCGAGTCTCTTTCCTGAAGCTAGTCATCAAATACGTAGTGGTGGCTTCCAGCCGCCATTGAGTCGATCAGAACCCTTGGATCACATGTGGCGGCTGGAAGCCACCAACACGAGAGTTCGTCCGCGCAACTACAGGTGCTACTTTTCGCTGAACCCGTGGATCGCGATGCCGACGGGCGGTTTGCCCTGTTCGCGAAAGAACGCAACGGACGGCTGGATCCAGAAAACTTCTGTCTGGTCGACCGGAACTTCGAGCAGGTCCGCAGCCAGGAGCACACCGGGGGCTTCGACGTGCGGGGCATCACTAGCCTCCGTCCGTGTGAGCTCCCGCGGCCGCGGAGGTGCTGATTCGAAGTTTCAGGCCACTACGGTTAGGACAGAGGGACATCGGAAGCAGCCAAGTGGTCCGGCCCTCTCTTGGCTACCCCGGACTTGTACAGAACAACTTGCTGTGTTAACATTAGCCATCAAGGAGAACAACCAACATGTGTCAGCCCATCAAAGAGACCCCCGCTTGGAAAGCCCTTCAAGCTCACTACGACGAGATCTGGGACTACAAGCTGCGCCAACTTTTCGCCGACGACCCGGAGCGCGGCGTACGCATGAAGGCGGAGGCGGTCGAGATTTACCTCGACTACTCTAAGAACCGCATCACGGACGATACGATCCCTTTGCTGGTCAAGCTGGCGGAACAGCAGGGTCTGCGAGGGAAAATTGACGCCATGTTTAGTGGCGACAAAATCAATGAGAGCGAACAACGAGCCGTTCTGCACGTTGCCCTGCGGATGACCAAGGACGAGTCCGTTATCGTCGACGGCAAGGACGTCGTCCCGCTGGTTCACGACGTGCTGGCCAAGATGACCGTTTTCGCTCGCGCCGTCCGCTCGGGCGAGTGGACTGGCTACACCGGCAAGCGGATCCGGAACATCATCAACATTGGCATCGGAGGCTCGGATCTGGGGCCGGTCATGGCGTACGAGGCCCTGCGGTACTACAGTCGCCGCGACCTGACCTTCCGTTTCATCTCCAACATCGACGCCACGGACTTTACCGAGGCGACCGCGGATCTCGATCCAGAGGAAACCCTGTTCATCGTCTCGTCCAAGAGCTTCACGACCCAGGAGACGATGACCAACGCGGACACCGCTCGAAAGTGGTGTCTGGACAAGATGTGGCATCGGGCGGCGATTGCCAAGCATTTCGTGGCCGTTTCGACCGAGGCGGAAAAAGTCGCGGCCTTCGGCATCGACACCGCCAATATGTTTGGATTCTGGGATTGGGTCGGTGGGAGGTATTCGCTGAGTTCCGCCATCGGCCTGTCCACAATGCTGGCCATCGGGCCCGAGAATTTTCGGGCCATGTTGAGTGGCTTCCGCGAAATGGACGAGCACTTCTGCGACCACAAGGTGCCGCTCAGTGAGAATCTGCCGGTGCTGCTCGGGATGTTGGCCATCTGGTACAACAACTTCTTCAAGGCCGAGACCGTCGCTGTGCTGCCGTACGACCAGTACCTGAAGCGCTTCCCTGCGTATCTGCAGCAGCTTACGATGGAAAGCAACGGCAAAAGCGTCAAACTCGACGGCAGTCCGGTTGGTTGCCAGACAGGACCTGTCTATTGGGGGGAACCTTGCACCAATGGGCAGCACTCCTTTTTTCAACTAATCCATCAGGGAACAAAGCTGATCCCGTGCGATTTCATCGCCTTTGCCCGCTCACTCAATCCCCTGGGCCGCCACCATGACCTGTTAATGGCCAACGTCTTCGCCCAGGCGGAAGCCTTAGCCTTCGGCAAGACGGCGGACGAGGTCCGAGCCGAGAAAGACGAGAAGGGCAACCAAAAAACGCCGGAGCCTCTCGTCCCGCACCGCGTTTTTGAGGGCAATCGACCCTCAAACACGCTCCTCCTTGAAAAGCTCACGCCGGCCGCCCTGGGCAAGCTGGTCGCCTTGTACGAGCACTGCGTCTTTGTGCAGGGGGCGATTTGGGATATCGGTTCTTTCGATCAGTGGGGCGTCGAGTTGGGCAAGGAGCTTGCCAAAGAAATCGTCCCAGAACTGGAAAGCCCGGAACCGCCCGACCTGAAGCACGACAGTTCGACCAACGCCCTGATCCGCCGCTATCGAAAGATGAAGTGAGGCTCACGCCATCGTCGGTGTCTGATTGCGCCCGTCGATCGAGCGAGGGGCCATCTACCCGGGCCGACTGCCGTTCAGATTGGACCGTCCGACGAACCGCGGGTTGTTGCGAGGCGATCTGCCAGATCCGAAACGTGATTCTCCAGGATCGGCAACGCTTCTTCTGGCTCGGCGCAGTCGAGGTCGTGGACGTGCCAGTATTCGACGGCGTCTTCCCACTCGGGGAACAGTTCGGCCATGATCGGTCTGTGCTCGGACTCTTTGATGCCGACTACCAAATCGGACTTGGTGAGATCTTCGATCGCAAGCTGTTGTGGACGCCGGTTGCTGCCGTTGATGGGGATGTCGCGGTCTTCGAGTGCCTCGACCGTGTATGGCGAGATGTCGCCGAGATCACCCCATCGGTCCACCTCCAGTCCGCGGGAATCGGCCTTCCAGGGCAGACTTCGCTGGGGCGCCAGCCAGTTGAAGAGGTGCTCGGCAAAACGACTCCGATAGTAGTTGGCACTGCACAGGAAAAGTACCTGTTTCATTAACTCATTCTCCATCCGTGGTTTGTAGCCACGCCTTTGACTATTCTCGCGTTTCGTCGCGTTCTGCCAAGGCTAGTCTCTTCCAGTATCGACAATCGCCAGAGGGCTCTATCGCTTGTGCAGATGCCGCAGTTCGAACGGCGGAACCAGCGCTGATAATGGCCTCTTGACCTCGACGACGATCATTTTCTCTTTGCGGTCCTGCTGAACTGTTCGGTCGATCACCTGTCCAAGAGGATCAATAGCCAACGCTCCGCTCCCGTACTCAATCACGCCTCGTGGGTGTCTCGTGTCGCCGGCGGAGTTGTTGATCAGGATGTAGGCACGCGAGAATGTCGCCCGCGGCACGAAGTAGACCGTTTTGCCCCGCGTCCACTCCTCGGCGTCTTTTCCCAGCCCAAGATAGTTGCCGTGTGGATGGTGGATCACGTCAACCTTGGCGTCCTTCATGGCTTGGATCGTGTCTTCCCGCCGTCCATCGGCGCAGATGTTGATGCCGAATCGAAATCCGTCGATATCAAAGACGGGGAACTCCTCGCCGGGTGAGAAGCCGCAGCTCTGTTCGGTGCCAGTTGGATGGTGTTTCCGGTACTTGCCGATGTATCCGTCCGGGCCGATGACCGCTTGCGCGATGTGGTACTTGTCGCCCGACTTCTCAGCCATTCCGACCGAAAAATACACGTCGTGTGTCCGGGCGATGGCCTCGAGCTTCCCCGTTGAAGCTCCGGGAATCTCTTCAGCGACGTCCAGAATCTCCTTTTCCGTGGAATAGGCCATCAACGCCAGTTCCGGAAAACATATCAATCTCGCGCGCTTTCCCGCTGCCTCCTTAGTCAGCGATTCGAAGTGCTCAAGGTTCGCTTGAGGGTCACAGAACACGCTGTTGGACGAGACGACGGCGACGGTGAGCGTCTTCGTTTCGGTATCTGAAGAAGTCTCGTCGCCCCGTGACGAACAGACGGTACAAACGACAACTACAATAGCCCAAGCAACGTGTCGGAATCTCATGTCACAATCTCCAATGGCGGACATCACTTCTTTGGACCGGCACGGCCTACGAATTCGTCCAATGCTCGACCGGCGGGCAGTATGTCCACCGACTCGATTGCCGATAGTTTGTCCAGCAAGCGGTCCAAGTATGTCGCTCGGATCGGTCCCCATCCTTCTTCATCCAGCCCGTGAGTGTTGAAGATCAACCAACCGGTCTCGCGGGCAAGCAGTTTCTTGATCTCGCGGTCGATGGCGTGTTCGCAATTCCCCGGTCCAAAGCTCGTGCAAGTCAGCTTCACCTGCCCCTTGTGCGGCAACGGATTGAGCCCTCCGCTGCCGGTCCTGAACGCTCGAACTTGCGCGGGCAGCCAACGCTCCAAGTCCGGCGTCGAGGCATTGTATGCAAAGTTGTAGACAGATTTCTTCGGGTCAAAGTCTTTCAGCTCCTTGGAGAACACTTCCAGACAACGGAGGATCAGGTCCTTCGCCTCGGCAAACGACACGCTCCGCAGGTTGGCGTGTCTGTAGCTGTGCGGCATGACTTCGTGGCCTCGGGCTTTCAGTTCGTTCCACAGCCCGAAATCCCCGCGCACCGATCCGCCAATGTATTCACCCGGCGCACGATAGTCCTTCTGGTGACCAGTTGCGATCACGTTCAAGCACGCCGACAGCTTGTATTTCTCGTAAATCTCCGCTGTTCGGACAAACGACTTTCGGAACCCGTCGTCAAAGCTCAGCGTGACGATGTGACGTTTCTTCTTTCGAGATTCGTCCGGTAAAGCAACGCTAGGCAACGCAACGGACGCCGCTACGGCACCGGTCGCCCTCAAGAAGTCACGACGTGATTGTTTCATCGGTTACCTCCTCGCGTTCCATCAGGCACGCATCCGGGCCCGCCTTCAGTAGGTTTCTGAAGTTGGTGAGTTGCCCGACGCTAACCATGACGACACTGGCGTCCTCCTGTTTCGCCAGAATTTGACGGTACAGCAGGGCTGCATCGGGAGCATCATCGGCGGATTCCAGGCTATGGGGGAATTCTTCTGCGATCGCTTGTGCGTATTTCGACCGTCTGTAGAACGCCGGCCCTTTCACGACACCGATCGGGATCTGGGGCCTGCCATAGTACGCATTCAAGGCATCAAGACACAGCGGGCTCCATGGATTCTTGCACGACACGCCCATGGCCAATATCTCGGCCTCTCCCCGGTCGGCCAGTGCGTGCAATACGGCAACAGCCCCCACGTCATCGGCATCGCCCTGAATGTCGGTGTCGAAAATGATGCGGACAGTTTGCCGGTCTTCGGCAGCGGCAAGCATGTGCTTCTCTGAATTGGCCAACGCGCCGGCAAAACAGGCCAAGAGAGACAAGGTGGCCGGTATTCTCATTGTGACCTTCTCCCATTTCCTTCAATTCACGACTACCATCGTACTTCTTCAGCACGTGCCACGGCATATGCGGACGGTTCGCCTGATGATCTATCCCCGGTCGTTGGTGTACTTTGGATTCCGTCGCGGCATCTGCACTTTCGCCGCTTCGCGCCAAGCCGTCAGTTTCTGGTGCAGTTCTTTGGCTTTGTCGGGCATCTGGGCGGCCAGGTTGTTCTTTTCGCCCAGATCGTCGTGAAGATTGTACAGTTCCAAGCGGCCGTCTTCGAGGAACTCGATCAGCTTCCAATCGCCGTCGCGGATTACGCTTAGCGGCCGGGCGGGCTCGACGTGGGTAGCGCCGATATAGTTGGGAAAGTGCCAGAACAGCGCTCGGGGCTTCAAATCGCCGGTTTGTTTCAACAGCGGCACGAGACTGACGCCGTCGACGTGTTGCTCGGGCATCAGCGGCAGCCCGGCCATCTCCAGCAGCGTGGGATGGAAGTCGTGCGTGATCACCTGCGTGTCGCACACCGAACCCGGTTCGACCACACCCGGCCAGCGGACGATCAAGGGCACTCGGATGCCGCCTTCGTAGTAGTTACCCTTGCAGCCACGCAACGGGTAGTGCGACGTGATGCGACCGTGGCCGCCGTTATCGGACGTGAAGATCACCACGGTGTTATCTGCGAGGTCCAATTCGTCGAGCTTCGCCAACACGCGGCCGACGCTTTGGTCGACACTGTCGATCATCGCCGCGTACATCGGATTCTTGTGATGCTTGCCTTTGGGTTTGCGACGGTATTTTTCGATCAACTCCTCCTTGGCCTGAAGCGGCGTATGTACGGCGTAGTGGGGGAAGTAAAGCAAGAACGGGCCGTCGGCGCTTTGTTCGATGAACCGGATCGCCTCGTCGGTCAGGCGATCGGTCAGGTACTCGCCGGGCTGGCCTCCGGCGATCGTCTGCCACTCGGTCCACGGATGGTTGCGCGTCATCCGCCAGCGACCGTGGTAAGGATGAAAGTACATGCCCGGGTTGCCCATGTTGTTGCCGGCCACGTTCACGTCAAAGCCCTGATGCTCCGGGTAGAACTCTTTCTCCCAGCACACATGCCACTTGCCCACCGACGCCGAGCGATAACCGGCCGGCTTCAATGCCTCGGCGATCGTTACCTCCGCAAGCGGCAGGTTCTTGCAGTAGATGGCCGGGATCAGCGGCAACGGCCCCTTCATCCGCAGGTTACCCTGGATGGGAATCGCGTGTGTGATGTGCAACCGCGCTGGGTTCTTACCCGTCAGCACAGAAACCCGCGTGGGCGAACAGACACAGCAGGCCGCGTAGGCTTGGGTGAACCGCATACCCTCGCGGGCAAGTCGGTCGATGTTGGGCGTATCGTAGAAATCGCTGCCGTAACAGCCGACGTCGGTGTAGCCGAGATCGTCGATCAGAAAGAGCACCACGTTCGGCGGCCGCCCGAACGACGGCTTGCCATCCTGCTGCGTCTGCGGCTCCGCCGTGAAGGCTGCGACGCCGGTCAGTAGCATCGGACAGGCGAAGATAGCGGCATAAGATCTCATGATGAACTCCATTCAGTCTGAGTATCTGTGCGCGAAGATACTGCCATTCTGTGCGGTTGTTTTCGGATGCGGGATACGGGATGCGCGGACGACCGTTGACTTTGATGCTCCGAGGATACCACTACTTGCCCATTCGCGGTAGCAACTGTGAATCCGCCCGTCAGAGCCCCGTCCAGGACAAACCGCGATTCACTCCACGCGCGGCTCCCAAGTCGCGTCCTTCGACGAAGAGTTTATTCCCCGCGCCGTCAAACCCAAAATGGTTCATGCCCACGACCAGCGACGACGCCGTGGCATCGAGCGCACGGATCAAGAAACACTGCCGCCTTCGCCGCGGCGAGCGATCAGTTTGTCAGTGCAGGGATATGTCCCCACAGCTTCGGCACAATGCTCAATCGGGCCCCGTTCCTTCAATAGCACTGGGGTTCCGAAGAGCGATCTGTTCAACGAGCGTATCAAAGAACGGTTCGAAGTCAGCGGGATCCGACTGAAGCGTCGACGATTGGGAGAAGTCCACCTCGGCAAGGACGTACGCTTCGATCATCCCCGTCGCCCATGATGGTGGTCGTCGTCCCGAGAGGTTTTGGAGTCTTGATCGCAAGAGTTCAAGCCACGTCGAACCGTGTTTGGCAGAATGCGAATCTGCTCCGGTGTCGAACACCATGATGTATCCGATGACGATCTCGGGGGAATGAAGCTGGGCATTGGCCACCTCGCCCATGAGATCGTCAATTCGATTCGGAACGGTACCTGCAATGTTCTTGAGCAACGACTTGAGGGAAATGCCAAGCCGATATTTCCCGCCGTCCTTCCATGCGACGTCCCACTGCTTCGGTCGACCCGCTCCGGGAATCGACGCTTCTGTCTCCACTCCACATAGGCCACGCTTGGCCAACTCCTGAACGCAGTTTTCCGCCAGAACGCTGAGACGTGTGGTGGAGGTCGGTTTCTTCTCTACCACGGTGAGTTGATAAAGATGATCTATGGCGTTCTGAACTGTGATCGGCATGGCTGGCATTCAGGTATCTATCTTTCCCGTTGATCGCCCTTACTTTCCTGCAAACCCTTACTCCATCCCGGCTCGTTTGCTGGCATCCCGGTGGACGTGAATGTCGGCCCGGCTGAACATGTCAGCCGAATACTCGCGAAGTCGCTTGACAGTCCCTTCGAAATATACGGGGTCGACCTCTATTCCGATGCTATTTCGGCCGCATCTCGCCGCGGCAATCTGCGTTGAGCCCGTCCCCGTAAACGGGTCAAGCACGGTGTCTCCCACGAAACTGAACATTCGAATCAGTCGCTCGGCAAGTTCCACTGGATAGGGAGCAGGGTGCTTTCGTGTGGATGCGCCGCTCAGACCCTGCCAGACTTGCTGAAACCACTTCTGATGGTTCTCGGCAGAAATCAGGCTGAGAATGCGCGTATCGATGGACGGTTTGCGATATCCACCCGGCTTCCGTTCCATCAGAATGAACTCGATATCGTTCTTGATGACCGCATTCGGTTCGTAGGGCTTGCCAAGAAAACCAGAACTACCGTTTTCCACTTCGTATGCTGCGTTTGCGATCTTATTCCAGATGATCGGTGCAAGATTGTCGAATCCGATCCGTCGGCAATGCTCCTGAATCGACGCATGAAGTGGGACGACGGTATGCCGCCCTTTGTTTTTCCGTCGCGAGAGGCATACGTCGCCAACAACACAAATCAGGCGTCCGCCGGGCACCAGGGCACGAAAACATCTGCGCCAGACCTTGTCCAGTTCTTTGACAAACTCGTCGTAGTCGGCTATCCATCCTAACTGGCCCTGGGCCCGTCTGTATTCCTTCAGCGTCCAATATGGTGGAGAGGTAACCACCAAGTGCACAGATTCGGGCTGAAGGAATCTGATCGACCGGGCATCCGCAAGATAGAGCTCATGGCGTGTTGGAATTTCGTGCAGTGCCGACTCGATCAAACGCGTCAGTTTCTGATCCTTGGCAATCCGAGGCAAATCGCGTTGAGGATCGTCGAGCTGCCGAAGCTCAGGCGGAACAAAGTCTGCGAGTGCTGATTTCGAGGTTCTCTGGACTTGTTTGGCCGCAATCCCAGTAGCCATTCGCATATTCTCCTGGTGCTCTTTCAGTATTTCGTAATTGTAGCCGAATTTGGATGCGCACGCACGGGTTGGTGAGGTTCGGCGCGTTGGGCTCGTGGTGACGATCGCTCAGTTCTGCGTGTCGAACGCAGCGATGATGGCTTCGTACTGCAGCCGAGTGATGGGAATCACACAGCCGTGACGCGCCCCTTCGGGAATCTTGTAGTGCTTGCAGTACAGATCGTACCAGGGGCCGGCGGGCGTTTGGGCGGTCGAGCACCCGTAGGACACGCCGGGGTATTGTTCGTAGTAGAGGTGCCATCCGCTGCCGTCGAGCTTGGGGATCAGTGTGGGTGCTTCGCGGAAGTTCGGGGTGATCCGCGGCGACGGCTTGGAATAGGGACCGAGAAGGCTGGCAGAGTGACAAACACGAATCGCTTTTCCTGTTGGCCAATCGAAGGACGGGTATCTTTCATCTTTGATGATGGCGTAGTAGCGGTCTGCCGCGCGGCGCACAATCACGTCGATCGTTGCCATGTCAAACGAGAACAGGCGTTTTGGCTCCGAGAAGGTCTTCAGGTCTTTGGATGTGACGTAAAGCGTACGCATGCCCGACCAGAACTTCTCAGGCTCCTCGCGCACGGGCTTTTCGTTGGTCGAGTGCCACGTGATCAGGTACTGAGACGACGCTTCATCGTAGAAGATCTTCGGCGCACCGTGGTAGCGTAAAGCAGGCTCGAAATCGGGCGTCTTCGAGATATCGGGAAAGAAGTCGCGAAGCTTGGTCCATTTCACAAGATCGTCTGACACCCAGATGCCGATCTCGGCGTTCTTCGAGTAGTTGCCGAGCATGTAATACCGGCCATCGTGGCCTTTGCAGATATCCGGATGGCCACGATATTCCTCGCCGAGAACCCGCTTGCCGTCATTCAGCAGTTTCCAGTCGAGACCGTCAACACTGACCGAGTAGTAGAGCCTGCCATAGTCGTCTTTCATCATATGGGCGAACAGGTACCCAGCGTATTCCGATTTCCCTTCGTCAGCCCGACCAGTTCCGGACGAGTCGGGAGGCTCGAAGCATACTCCCGATGCTGCGAACAGCAATATCGCTGCGAACCAACTCACAGCGAGCGTTCTCGTCCGGCAAAATCTCACTCCCACGCGGTTACTTCCTTTCGCGATCTGCCATACTCGTGGCTTTGGGTCATCCGACTTCGGGCAATACGAGACGTGCGGACATTTCAAACGGGCCCCGGCGTAGCAAACCGAACCGTCATGACGACCAGTAAACGCCGTTTGAGAGCAAATCGGTGTTCTTGCTCCCCGCGGGCCCGGCGGTGTAGAGGATGCCGGGGCGGTCGGGCACCGTGTTGTGGCCAGTGGGCCGTTCTATGTTGGGCAGCCAGTGCGAGATGCTCGCATCCGGTTTGCTGACAAGGGCGAAGGAGAACGTACTGCCACCATCCGCCGAGATGAATCGGACAACTTCGTTGCTGGCGTGGCCCCAAGTCTCTTCGCCCGGCTTTGCCTTCTGCAGCGTGGCCGCAACGATCATCTCGCCGCGAGGATTGAACGTCACTCCGCCGGTCGTCCCCAAATCCCACGCTATCCATTCGTCCGGCAGTGCCTGGGACAGGTCCGTGCGGCGCCAGTCGCCATTGTCCTCGGGCGTCGCCACCGTGGCTCGTTCCCGCCCCGATTCCCCGACGCTGTACAGCACGTGCGGTTTGCCGGACCGGTCGACCGCCATTGCTCCTGCGCGCAGGATGCGTTCATGGTCCACGCCGCCACGGGCCAGCACGTCGAGATCCTCGGCGGTGGCCGGCGTCTTGATCGGTGAACCATCACTGCGCTGCCACGAGCCGCCCAGGTCGTGACTGACCATGTAAGCGACCGTTTGCAGACGACCATACGCCCCTCGGTCCGACTTCTCATGAAACCGGCAACAGAAATGCAGCGAACGACCATCCGGGCTCCAAGCCAACGATTCCTGGAAATGCGCGTATCCGTTGTACCTAGACCGAACGATCGGGGTCGGCCCGCGCCAGTCTCCGTCCGAGCGTTTGGTCCACAACTCGACCTGCCACGGTTTGTCCGAGAAGCTGCGGCGGCAGGTGAAATAGAGCGCATCGTCGCCACCGCACACGAGCGTTGGATAGGTGCAGCGTTCGCCGAATTGGATTTCCTCTTCCCACTCGGACGCATCGTTCGGCCGTTTCGACTTGCGGTAGCGAAACGGGTGATGATGGGGATAGTAGGCGATGTGCAGAAAGCCGTGACTGTCGACCGCCAGCGCCGGCCCCCCGTGGTTGTCGTATGCCTCGCCGACCGTGTAGGTCGGTGACCATTGGCCCGTGCTGCGGTCCAATGTCTTCACGCGAACACGAAATCCCTCCGGTGGCGAATCCAGCCAAGCCACGTGCGTTCTGTCGCCCACGGTGACGATCTTGTTGGCCTCCGCGTACCCTGTCGCTCGGCCGCAACCTTGGTCGGACAAAAGTAGTGGCGTCTGGGGCTCGGACGACGCCTTTGCCGTCTTCCAAAGGGTTCCCGGGCACACTAGTGCCGCAACGCCACCGGCCGTGACGGCCTGAAGAAACCTGCGTCGTTTCATCGCGATGTCCACCTTGCTTCAAACGGAATGGAATCCTCGCCCGCTGTCAACTTATACGTGCTCGGCAGAGGCTGCAAGCAAGACAACCGCGAATTACCACCGGTAAAAGGCGGTCCGGCTATTGCATCAGTCCACAAAGAGACTCATGATAAAGGTTGAGGCAGCGATGTCCCTTGTCCCAGAATCTGCGTGGTTGCCTTCTTGTGCGTTCTGTTACGGCAGTAACCATTCCTTCTTCTGTTGTGGTGGAAAGAGTCGCGCGATGAGTGTCAAATTAAGGATCCTGCACGGGAAGCTGCAGAAGAAACAAGGAGGAAGCGCGGGCCTCGATGTGAAGATTCGAGGCCCCAAGTTCGTGATCGGCAGCGGCCCAGACTGCTCGATGTGCTGCAAGAGCACTTCGGTTAGTCTTCATCATTGTGAGATCCGGCCTGAGAAGAACGGGGCGGTGGTTCAAGATCTGCGCAGCGAGGAAGGCACCTTTGTAAACGACGAGCGGGTCAAGAAGGAACGGGTGCTGAAGGCAGGTGATATCCTCCGGGTCGGACGCCTCGAGTTCGAGGTGGTGATCGACAAACCGGCCGCTGTGGACGAGCCGAAAGAGCCGTCCAAGCGCAAAAAACGTGGCAAGCAGGCTGGTGAGCGCGTCGCCGATCTGCTCGACGACGCCGACGAAAAGGAGCGGCTTCGTCGCCTGCAGGATCCCGAGTCGCGCGTGATGCATTTGGATCAGATTATTGCCGAAGCAGCAGAAGCCGCGCCCGCGGAAGAAGAAGAGCCCGAAGAGCTGGTCGAAGAGGAGCCAAAGAAGAAGCGATCAAAGAAGAAGAAGCCCGGCAAGCTCCCCCCCAAGCCCCCGATGATAACGGAGAACTCGTCGGAGGCGGCAGAGGAACTGTTAAGGAAGATGTTGAGGGGAAGCTAGGACTTGACCACATGGTTGACGGGTTCCCCAGAAAGATTGAATTCTGTACGTCTGAACTCTGCCCCGTCGCGCCGGAATCGCTGCGCCCAACCTCTGCTCCTTTCCCCTTGAATCGTCAGTTCCTCCTCGTAGAATCAGTTCCGCCATTGACGCCAATGTTCGGCCGAATTGAAGTCGCTGGTGAATAGGAAGCAGGGGCTTGATCGTCAACCTTATAGCCACGAAGTAGAAACCGATGGAAAAACACCCCGTCGTTCCCAAGGGCATCATTCTTCCTTTCGCCTTGCTCTGCACGTTGTTTTTTGCCTGGGCGGTGCCGAACAACCTGACGGACACGATGCTTTCGGCGGTCAAGAGAATCATGAGTGTTTCTGATGCGAAGACCGCGTGGATTCAAATTGCGTGCTATTTGCTCGGCTACGGATGTTTCGCTCTACCCGGTGCCCTGTTCCTCAAACGGTTTACGTACAAATCGGGCGTGCTCCTCGGGTTGGGGCTGTTTGCCGGTGGGGCCATTCTGATCTATCCGGTGGAATTCACTGCCGCGATTAGCCTAGATGTTTGGTACTGGCTGTATCTGGTGTGCCTGGTGATTCTGTTCGCGGGGCTTTCTGTTCTTGAAACGTCCGCGAATTCTTATGTGTGTGCGATCGGTGCGGAAGCGACCGCTACGCAACGCCTGAACTTCGCTCAATCGTTCAATCCGTTCGGCGCGATTACGGCAGTTGTCATCAGCCAGAGCTTCGTGCTTTCGCAACTGAACGTCAAAACGGCTGAGGAAAGATCGGAGCTTCCTCGGCAGGAACTGGCTTCGATCCAGGCGGGCGAGATCGATGCGGTCACCATGGCCTATCTGGTCATGGGCCTATTGATGATTTGCGTGTTCCTTGCGATCCTCCTGACTAAGATGCCGAGTCTAAAGGAAGACGACAAGCGATTGGATCTGAAAGGCACCTTTCGCCGGCTCAGCCGAAATCCCAACTATATGTGCGGCGTCGCCGCTCAATTCTTCTACGTTGGCGCCCAAATCGCCGTTTGGTCCTATATCATCCGCTATACCATGGTACAACTTGATCTTGACGGTGTGATAAAGGGATTGGGCAAAGACCCCTCGCCGGTACAGATCACCGAAGCATTGCGCAACGTCGAGCCGATTGCGGCCGGTTTCTACAACGTCTTTGATTGGCTCGGACTCGATTTCATGCTGCCGAGAACCGCCGAACAGGCTGGTGGCACCTATTACGTCGCGTCGTTAGTTCTCTTCGTGACAGGTCGATTCGCCTGCACGGGCCTCATGGAGTTCGTCAAGCCCCGAAATCTGCTAACAGCCCTGTCCGTGATTGCCGTGGTCTGCTGTTTGATCACTATCTATGACACTGGGTTCCTCGGTGTGTACACACTGATGATGATCTCTGGGTGCATGTCCCTGATGTTCCCGACCATTTACGGTTTGGGAATCGCGGGGCTGAAGGACGATACGAAGATCGGCGGCTCGGGCATGGTCATGGCGATCGCCGGTGCGGCCGTCCTGACGCAAATCCAAGGTATCGTGTCGGATCAGACCGACAGCATCAAGATCGCCTACTGGGTGCCTGCCATCGCGTTTGTGATGATCGGGTTGTATGGCGCGGTTGTCTGCCGGAAGTATGAAGTCAACCATGCACTAGACGCAAAGTGACGTCATTCGTGCTCAACTGGGGCGCGAGGAATCGGTCTAACTCGTCGTCGGCGACGGCCGATGGCGGTCGAGGGAAGCACTCGCCAGAGTCAAGCGCGCGAGAAGCCCCAAACGGGGCGACCCTATGCAAGCCCAGGGTGGAGCGACGTGAGGGAAACGAACGTCGCGCAACCCTGGGG
>CAZURK010000300.1:0-18958 GCA_964623055.1 uncultured Pirellulaceae bacterium | reverse complement strand
CCGCCTAGAGTTCCCCTGAAAAGTAAGTGTCAAAAAAGCCTGCGAAAAGCGGCGTACATGGGAAACGCGAAACCGGCTGACCACTGGTCAATTGTCGCCTCGAACGTGCAGACCATCCGTGCATCGAGCACGGGCAGACTCTCGTACAACGCCCATTCGTGAACAACCTGCCCTTGGGCGACAGGCTGCTTCTTGTTGTCCAGTATTTTGAAATCCTCGCGGACCATCTCGACCACCGTCCGAACCGGCCCCCGCGCCACCACTCTGGGCAGACTCCATTGGAGATCGCCGGGACCACAGCCGAAGGGATGACGCACCGGAAAAAAACCGTAGCTAGTGCGTATGTTGGTGAATGGCTTTCCGTGAAGCTTCAGATCCGTGATTCCGCCCCGGCCGTAGTTGGCAAGCTGGTTTTCTGTGGGCGTGTCGGAACTGGCTCCTTTCAGGCCAACCCAGAAGCAGTCGTTGTCGAGCGACATGTCGACGTGCTGAATGCCCGTCTCGTCAGCGATCTTGATCGTCGGCTCGGGCGATGTACCCGTCGGCTTCGATTCTCTATCCCAATAGAGCCAATAGGTGGCGCTCCCCGATTCGGGATAGTCGACAATAAACGCGATATCGTCGTCGTAATCGAGGCGTGCGTTGCCGTCGTGACGCAGGCGGTCGGTCCGGTCTCGCTGATCGACTTGCACCGCCCTCGGTTTGCCGTCAGGCCCGACCAACCGGATCGAGTCGACCGCCACTTGCACTGCGCCGGCCAGCCGGTAGAGGTCCTCGCCGGTGATCACCACCGGAGCACGTCGCCCGACCGGTGCCCGTTCCGCCGTGACCGTCAGCGGCAGCCGGTGGTGACACGCCGGCTCGTGCCAAGCCACCGATGCGGGCTCGGCACTCGGCGTCAGTAACGCGGAGATCAACCATGCGGCTGTTATCATGGGCAAGTCCTCAAGGCTCGACAATCGCAGCGGAGCAGTCGGGGCCGATCGTCGGATTGGCCAAGTTGCGAATGAGATCGTGGCCGGAGGCTTGTTGCGGCTGGAACGGTAACTCGCCTTGCCGAAATAGCGCCCAGCCGACTCGTCCATCGCCCTCAAGCGGAATGCGAAGGTAGCCACATCCGATCTCCGGATCCGATAGCGACTGACGCGCCGTCGCTTCCTTGCCGCCTTCGACGAGCAGCCCATAAGCCACGTCGCGCAGGAGTCGTCGATGGGCGTTCAATTGCTCGCGTGGTGGATAGGGCCAGGTCGTCTGGAATGGCATCATCACGACCGCTCCTTTCCCGTATCGACAGAACAGCAGTAGGTCATCCTGCACGACATCCGCACTGGTCGGTCTCCATGGGCGGAACGAAGCGATCGTGATTGGATGCGATTCCGCCAGCCCAACACTTCGACGCCACCACTCACCCGGACGATACTCAAGGCTGCGGCGTGCGAAATGTGTCTGACGTGGGGTCGGCCGCTGGAGGATGCCCTTGCGAACCAGAAAGTCCGGATCGCAGCTTGGGCCGATATAAACCGCCCGGCCGCCGGCGTCCACGTAGCCCGCTACGCCGGGGTGATTTGCCTCGTAAAGAATCACCAGGTCGTAGCGATCCAGGCTGATCACGTTGGCCTCCAATGTGCTCATCTCATCGAACCAAGTGAGGTGGGTCATCATCGCAGGGCTGCCGCCGTAGTCCTGAGTTCGCCCGGAGATGAGAAGCACTTTCGGCTGGTGCCGGGCCGGCTTGAGCTTGAGGAAGTTTCGGATTTGGCTCAAACGGTCCGCCCAAGCTTTGTCGGTCTCGATCGACTTGTCGCCGAAATAGCCAACCACGTTGGCTCCACCAAGCCACGCCGACGCGAATCGGTTGACGATTTCTCCCTTGGGCTTATCGTCGACGCCCCACATGATCGAGACGATCTCCAGGTCGGGCGACATCATCCGCACACGACGTGTGGCAACGTAGTTTTGGTAGGCATTACCGTATGGATCCTGGATCACGCCATCGATATGATCGCGGACGGTCTGCATCAGGTACGCGCCGCAACCATCGCTTCCCACGTGATCCCAAGTGAACACCTTCAGCCCAGGGTATTTCACGCGGACGTGTTTGGCGAACTCGCGTAACGCACCGCCTTCGAGTCGATCGGAGACCCACTTGCGGTAGGCGAGTCGGTCGCGATCGGACCAGATCGGGGCCAAACGCAAATCGAGACCGGTCTCCTTGCGAAAAACCGAATTGTATCGCCGAACGTTCACCATGTACGGGCCGCCGATGTAGCCCGCAACACCTCCGCGGCCAAGCCAGGAAGGCTGGTCCCAGTTGGATCCGTTATCGTCCCCATCGGTCAGATCGTCCGGATCGCCCGGCTCGTCCACGTCGGTGCCGAACTGCATTCCCGTCTCTTCCAAAAGATGCACAGCGTATAGGTTCTCCGGCCCCAGCCGGTCAATAGCAGGATCGAGGACGTTGTGGAAGAAGTCGTCTCGGATCTTCGGATCCATGGCAATGTGAGCAAGGCTGTAATAGGACCAGTTGCACCGCCCCCAGCCACCGTACCAGAGCTGCGCCACGATGCGTTTGCCGGCGCGGCGAGCCTCGCGAGTGCGGTGAATGACTTGTCGAGAATCCTCCGACAATTCCGCAGCAGTAAGCCGGTCCATCGAATACTGACTGCAGATGTAAGTCACCTCAGGCGTGTTGAGCAGCCGCTGCCAGGCGTCGTCCGAGAGGTTCAGGTGGTACAAGTACGGCCCGGCGAAGTGGATTCTTTCGGGCTGGTCCGCGATGGCAGAGTCCCCAATCCCAACTTCGACGGCAAGAGTGGTGAGAAGAATGGCCAGAAACGCCCGCCCTCGAAAGACCGAACAGGGGGCAACGGAGGAAACAGAGATGTACGTGTTCTCTCCTACTGCATTCGACCGCGCATCGACGATCTTTTGTCGGCGTTGTACCTTCAAGGGCCTAGTGACATCCATCATTGCTTCTCGCGCGTTTCCACTTGACCGAAACGAATCCATGCATCTGCCGGTTGCAGCCAAGCCTGGCGATGTGCCTTCAAGCAATCGCACTCGTTTATCTCGTAAGCCAAGCACTGCATCCTCTGATGAACAACGCCGTTGCCCGACCAGTCACGGAAGTGCAGGTCGACGTATCCTTGCGTGGTATGGTGGTATCCGTTGATAATCGAGTCGTATTCGGATTGCTTTGCCGGCTTGGCACGGAGCTTGCCCGCCAAGATTGCCATGCCGTAGCCCTGGCGTTGATTCTCGACCGCCCACCATGGCTCGCAATCATCATCGCTGCGCCACACCGAGACGTAGCTCTTGGCTTCGCCGATACGTTTGGCCAACTGGGCGTCGATCGTCTCGTGAGCCATTCCGCCGGCCCGCCCGAAACGAACTTCGCTGCCATCGAGAAGTTGCACGTTCAGCGGAAACTGGTATCGAAGCGACCACCGCGGCGGTGCTTTGCGTACTTCGATCGACTCCTCGAAATCGACCATCCCGCCACGTGCCCACGCGCCGTACCAGTGACTCACGTCACACTCAAGATCGACCTCCCCGTCACGAGTCCTCCGTTCGAAGTCGTCGAGATCCATCCTGGCGATCTTGCGAACCGGACCGTCGGAGACCACGTGCGGCAACGACCATGAACGCGCGTGCGGACCAGCGGCAAATGGATGGTGAGGGACGAAGAAAGTGTACGACGACCGCGGATGGATGTAGTCGAAGCCGCGATAGCGTACCTGGCTGCAGGCTCCGTTTGCGAAATTACCCAGCACGTTGGCCATCGGATCGGCAGTCTTGGGGCCTTTGAGCGACACCTTCAAATGGCGATTGCGCAATACCAGATGGGTCAACTCGCCGCCGACGCGCAACGATTGCCTGTGCCAGAGGAGCCGAGTGTGATAATGTCCCAGTGGCCGACCCTGCTCGCTGAAATAGAGCCATAGCCGTTTGGGCACATCGGCTTGAAGATCCACCTGGAAAACGAGTTCGTCGTCATCATCCAGCAAGTGGTTCGGGTGTGGCTGATACGTGCCCGTGCCATCGCGCTCATCGACTTGAACGGGGATCGCCTGCCCCTCGTTCACGACTCGCAACGAGCTGACTGTGGGCAGCTTCGGCTTCAATGCAGCCAGCAGTTCGTCGCCGCGGATGATCACCGGCAATGCCTCGACCGTTACCGGCACGCAGAGCTCGATGCCCAGACGGCACTCCCAACGCGCGTCCCACCAGTCGTCTTGCGACTCGGCTGTCGCGTTCACGCTGATCCACGTCGCCAGCAACGTCGACATCCAACCCACGATCGCTCCCCTTTCGTCGCCAGAGAGGTCGCTAGGGACCGGCCATAGACTATCCGATCCGCAACTCGTTCCCAAGCTCCAGCTTGGGAACCAGAACTCAGGGCCGGAATTCAGGAACCAAAGGCCAATCCTGATCCGAGACGACTTACTTGAACGCTGTACCTTTCTTCAGTGGTGTAATCCACAAATGCACGTGATGGTCTTTAGTGACGGCATCCTCCAAACGTATGTCGACGGTCTTATCCGGCTTGCAGCCGGCAATTCGGAAGTCGTGCGCGACGATCCGTGAGCCCGGATTCATTTCGTCAAACTGCGGAATCAGCTCCTCCATGATCCAGGGCAGAAGATAGATCATCACCACAGTGGCTTGGCTCAGATCAACCGTCAGCACGTCGCGCTGTTCGACCGTCACCATATGCTCGAGGCCATTGGCCTTCGCGTTCTCCCTGGCAAGCCGGACCAGTTCGGGATTGATGTCGAATCCTACGGCACGGCAGCCGGACTGCTCGGCTGCCGCAATCATGATCCGGCCATCCCCACATCCCAGATCATAGAGCACATCGTCCTCGGTCAATTCCGCCATCTCGACCATCTTCTTCACTATGGTCGGATGCGAAGGAATGTAAGGAGTATCGAGCCGGACACGGGAGGCCGCCGAGGTATCACGGTGCGAGACACTGGATCGCTCGAACAGTACGAAGCTCACGACCACCAAGCCAGTGATCAGAAACGCTCCGATGGCAAGCAGCGCGGGACGGGACTTGCTTCGATACTTCGGCAAGTTGGCTTGATCGGTTGGCTGCGTCATTCTGTTGACTCTTGTGGCGTGTGGCTGGCGATTCAGTTCGATGTGACATCGAAGTTAGCAAGTCTCCACCGTACCACCAGCGAGCTGCGGAGCCAAGGTGTTTCCGCACGACCGGCGAGATATGCCGCTGCCGGTTCGAGACATCCGCACAGCCTGTTTGACGGCAAGCCGCAGCACCATAACCGGAACGATCGAGGATGCCGTCTTGTGATTCGTGACGCGAATTCGCCCTCCGAGTCCTGAAACTCGCGTCTGGGTGGTACAATGCGCCGAAACACCGTGCAAATCGAGTTGCGCAAACAGAAGTCACGTCAGGAGAACGGAAAATGGACGAACAGAAGTTCTGGTCGATTATCGAGAACGCGGGAGCCCCTGACACGTGTTCGCCTGATGAGCAATGCGAGGCCATCGTCGAGGTTCTGTCCGGGTTGACGAAAGAAGAGCTGATCGAGTTCGAGAATATTCGACTTCAACTTCTGAACAAGGCATACACTTGGCCGGTTCTCAAAGCCTGCTTCATCGTGTTGAGTTACGTCTCGGATGATGTGTTCGAAGATTTCCGGCATTGGATCATGTTGAATGGCAAAGACAGATTCTACCGCACACTGGAGAATCCGAATTGCATGGTGGATTACATTGCTGTCGAAGACCCCATCGAGGAGATCAATGGCGAACCGCTTCTGATGGTCTGCGAGGAAGCTTGGGATGGAGACATCGAGGATATCGAAGAAGAAGTAGTGATTCCCAAGATTCCAGACATCAACGACGACGATTGGCCATCGAAAGAGGGATTGCGAAGTGAATTCCCAGAGTTGTTTGACAAGTTCTGGAACGAGGAAGCCATCAGGAGGATACACAACAGGGATTGACCAGCGCGGATTACCCATGCTCGAATCCGGGCGGAAACGAGGCGCACCGCTGATTGCGGCGGCTAGCGCTCGATCTCGCAATTCGGCAAAGCCTGTTGTAGTTCCACGATGCCTCTTTCGGTGACCTGCGTGCCGGAAAGATTGAGCGATTCAAGGCTGGTGAGTCCCTTGAGATGTTCGAGTCCCGCATCCGTTACTTGAGTGTCTCTAAGATGTAGAACACGCAAGTTCATCAACCCTCTAAGATGCTCCAATCCTGCGTCTGTTATCTGCGTGGAGGAAAGGTTGAGCCAATCCAGCTCTGTGAACCTGTTGAGATGCCTCAGACCGGCATTTGTGATTTGGGAGTCGCGAAGACTTATCGTATCGAGGTGATCTAATGCCGCGGCATGCCTCAACCCTTCGTCGCCGCCCTGGTGAATAGCTAGGATGTCGACATTCGAGAAGAAGTCTATACCAAACAGTTTCACTAGCCACGCTGGGACTGGCGGTTCGGGCAATCCGGTTAGTGCGTAGAAACCGTGATCGTACAACCAGGATCCCCCCGCCCGTCCAATCGCTTCCATCGTCTGCCGTTGCGTTTCAGCCTGCCGGATCCTCATGGCCAGCCAGCAGCACGGGATGGCGGTGGCGACGACAAGTATTACGAGCGAGCGGAGGCTGAACTGGAACCGCCACCGTAGAAGCAGGCTCGCAACGAACCAGAGCAACATCACAACGACAGCCAGGCAGACGGCCGCCACGGCGATCAGTACCGTCCATCCCTTCCTCTCATTGAAAGGGAACAACTGAAGCTGCTCGGACAAGAACAGGATTCCCTCTACAGCGAGCAATCCAATAATGAACCGATCCGGTGAAAGGCGATACTGTCGGCGCTTCGATTTCGGCGGGGGAGAATCGTTCATTGTCATGCGGAACCCGCCCGCGGCCGCGACTTTAAGCCGCCGGAAGGGCTGGACGGAGACTGGTACGGATTCGCCGTCATTGCTCATTCGATCTCGCTCAGCCGACGGTGCTTTGTCCGTCATGTGAGTATTATCACACGCCCGGATGCGCACGGCCTCGCAGAGCATTAGAAAATCCAGAGAGGGTTCTACATCTCCAATGACTTTCCGGTACGTTGTCGCGCAGATCACGTGCGCCGATGACGTTCAGTAACTTATCACCCTCGCAAGGCCGAGCAAACGTGATTTGGATTGGGCATCATCCGGCGAGCCCAAGACCCCACGGATTTCGGCCCGCCATCTAGTCAGCTCATTAACGATTCCAGGGAACGTTCCTTCAGCTTCCTCAAGCATCGTCTCCACGAGTTGCAGCAGTCCAGGACCGTCGGCTGATCCGTTATCTAGTTTAATCCCACGAGGGAGACTGAAGCAACATGGCCGAGGGTCATAGACTGACGCATCTTTGCTTTCTTCCGGAGCATGAGAATGGTATGTTGGACTCGATGGGAATGCTGCTATGTCCGAGTCTAACCCCAAACGCCGTTTTCGATTCAACCTTCGCAGGCTGCTGGTCGTGGTCGTGGTGTTGAGTGTGCTGTCCGTGTGGTTTTCCCTGGAGATGCGACGGGCGGAACGGCAGCGTCAGGTGGTGGAGGCGATAAGGAAGGTTGGGGGTTGGGTGATGTACGATCACGAGATAAGCGACGTCGTACAATCCAAACCCGAACCGTTTGCCGCAGCTTTACTAAGGGAACTGACTGGCGAAGATTCGTTTGCGGATGTCGTTAGCGTAGGCTTTCGATTTCCAAAGACGGTTGGCGATGACGATCTGCAGTATCTCAGGCACCTGACCAAGCTCAGAACCCTGGAGCTTGCCAACACGCAGATCACAGATGTCGGGCTGAAACATCTTGAAGGGTTGACCAGACTCGAAGTGTTGGTCTTGCGCGACACACGAATAACGGATGCCGGGCTGGGGCATCTCAAGGAACTGACCTACCTTGGAGGGTTGCACCTTTCGCGCACTCAAGTCACGGATGCCGGAGTGAAGCATCTCGGGAACCTGACGAAACTTCAATGGATAAATCTCTTCGATACTCAAGTCACCGACGAAGGCATTAAGAGACTCCGCAAGGCCCTTCCGAATTGTGAGATAATCTGGGAAGAGGAAGACGCGACCCTGACAGATGAGAAGGCCATCGACCAACCCCACCCCCAAAAGGCCGATGGTTTGGATTCAATCGAATAGTCGAGTAGGGCCGGTTCCTACCGGCCAGCGCTTGATCGCGGTAAGATCGGCCGGTGGGAACTGGCCCTACGCGTACTCGACACAAGCCGGCGTTGCTTCAGAGAAAAGGAAACCGCAACTCGCCAGGAAGCACGAGCTGCGGTACTCATCAGCACCCCGACCAGGACTCGAACCTGGAACCCTCGGCTTAGAAGGCCGATGCTCTATCCAATTGAGCTATCGGGGCATAGCGGCGCTGAAAGGACTCGATACTCGGGCGATAGACACGTACCGTCCAAAGGAGTCCGAGATTGTCATCGCTATTGAGTCTACACGAGAGAACTCGGTTACGAAACCCGCGAATGGTTGGACGACGGTTGCGTTGCAGCTCAATCTGCGAGGATGTTCCGTAGGCCGGCCACTAGGTTCCCGTTTTTGCTTGCGATTCCCGCCCTCGGTCGGTACGATTGCTTTGAGTATGTGAGATAGTAGGGAAGGAGTAGCTGGATTCTGTTTTGCAGCGTTTCGATGGACCAACGACCATGAGCGACAGTCAGCAAGATGAACAGGCCGGCAAGTTTGACCCCATGGCCATTGCCCGTCCGGATCGATCTCTGTTGAAGTACTACGTGCTGATTTCGTTGCTCAGCGGGCCTTTGTTTCCGTTCGCCATTTTGCCTTTGTTCTTCAAGTACGAGACGCTCAAATACCGGTTCGACGAGAGCGGCGTATCGATGAGTTGGGGCATCCTGTTTCGCCGCGAGATCTATCTGACGTATCGGCGTATTCAGGATATCCACCTGACCCGCAACATCGTTCAACGGTGGATGGGACTTGCGACGGTGGCCATCCAGACCGCGTCGGGTAGCGCCGGCCCTGAAATGAGCATCGAAGGCATCCTGCAAGCGGACAAATTGCGTGATTTTCTTTACATGCAGATGCGAGGCGCACGAGGCGAAGTCGACGAAGAAACGGACTCGACGCAATCGTCAGGTGAGCCTGACGAGGCGCTTACGCTGCTGCGGGAAATCCGGGATCTGCTGAAGCGGGCGGCGGAGCGACGGGAGACTACACAGTGAACAGTCGCGTCGAGGGAGTCTCGAAGTGGTTCTACCGCGGGTTGTGGGGCGTTCTGACGCGCCGGTTTCGCGTGCCCGACCGGCCTCCCGCCTTGCCGACTCGCGCCGGAGAAGCGACCGAGTCGTTCCAACCGGCAGAGGGCTTTTTGCGCTATTTGAAATTCCACTTCTGGATCTACGTTATCGCGTTCGACTTGCTGGTGTTCATCGGTTGGGTCGCTGTAATGGTTTTCGAAGTGTGGATCGGCGTGGCGCTTGCTCTGCCCGCGCTGTTGCTTGCCATCGTCCCCGACGTCGTCGGCTTTATCGCCATTCACTTGCGATACGACACGACTTGGTACGTGATGACCGACCGCAGCCTGCGTATCCGTCGGGGCATTTGGATCATTCACGAAACCACGATCACCTTCGAGAACGTGCAGAACGTTAACGTCAGTCAAGGGCCGTTGCAGCGCTGGTTCGGCATTGCGGACGTGCTGGTGGAAACAGCCGGAGGCGGCGGTGCCGAAGCCCAACAGGGGAAGCAAGGGGCGGGATGGCAAGCGTCACATCGTGGTTTGATCGAAGGTGTCGCGGACGCGACAAGGATTCGAGATCTCTTGCTCGCGCGGCTACGCACGAGCCGCACGGCTGGATTGGGCGACGAAGCGGTTCCGACGACAGTGGGCAGTCAATGGACCGCGGACCACATTGGCGCTCTGAAAGACATCCGTGACGCCGTCCGCAGTTTGACATCACAGACGACAGATAACGACTTGGCGGGTTAGAGAACGACAAGCACTCATAATATCATCACCAAAGGAGCCACAAGATGCGCACACTAAGTTGGACCATGGCAACGCTGTTTTCTGTCGCCTCCGCCGCTGCCGCCGAGCAGGAGACTTCTGAAATCTGCCCTGAAGAAAAGGCCGAAGGATTTGTGTCGCTGTTCGACGGAAAGACGTTGAATGGTTGGACAGGCTCGGTGAACGGTTACATGGCCGAGAACGGCGTCTTGGCGATCAAGCCGCACGGTGGTGGCAACCTGTTTACCGAGAAGGAGTTTTCCGATTTCGTCTTCCGTTTCGAGTTCAAATTGCCGCCCGGCGGAAACAATGGCGTCGGCATCCGTTCGCCGCTGAAGGGCAATCCCGCTTACGTGGCGATGGAGATTCAGGTCCTTGACAATTCGGCCGAGCGGTATGCCAAGCTGAAGGAGTGGCAGTACCACGGTTCGATATACGGCGTCGTGCCGGCAAAACGGGGCTTCCAGAAGCCGGTCGGCGAGTGGAACACGGAGGAGATCAAAGCCGTCGGCAGCCGCATCACGATTACGTTGAACGGAACGGTGATTGTCGACGCCGATCTGGACAAGATCGAGCCGATCGACGGTCACGCGCATCCGGGGCTACATAACGAAAAGGGCCACATCGGCTTCCTTGGTCACGGTGCCGGCGTCGAGTTCCGAAACCTCCGCATCAAACCGCTCGACCAGTAGCCGCTAAGCGTCCGGTCCGCCGCCAGCGATAGAGAAGGCTCTGTCGAGTCCCAGGCGATCAAAGGTTTCCCGGACGATCGGACGCAGGCCGCACAAAGTCAGTGTAGTTCCGGCGGCTTTCAAGCGTTTGTTCAGCGTCACCAATCGGGCGATGAACGCGCAGGTGACGGCTTCGATCCGTGACAGGTCGATGCGAACGCCCGCGATCCCGGTCGTGTGGACAAGCGATTCGACCACGCGGTCGATATCGCGCACATCGGGCGTCCTGCCCGGTACCACGTCCAGAACCACATTGTCGTTCGCTCTTCTCTTGGAACACCAGAGCGAATATCCGCATGCCAGGCAGGAAGCACTGAAAGGCGGCATGTGTGGTTCGAAAGGCAACGCCGTATCGCACGCTGGGCAGCGGTGCAGTGTGCCTGCCACCGTTTCTGAGGGGGCATTCATCGGCATTACCGTATCGAGGACGTTCTGCTGCATTCGAAAGAAAGCAGCGGATCTGACTTTACCGGATTGTACGTGCAAACACAACGCGATGGCAGACCCTATGGGAGGTATTGTCGCTGGGCCAAATCGTATGCAAATGACGGAGATCGACGAATAGCGATCCTCGCCGCAAAGGCGGATGCCGGCCACGTGCCTGCGACGTCAACCGTAGAACTGCCTAACGTCGAAGATCTTGAGCATGATCTCCGAGTCGCGAGCCCACCCGGTTGGCCGAGTGTAGTACGCGATCAGGGCTTCATCACCCACGAACGTGACCGACGGATACGCGGCATCGTGATCGGGCCGATTGTCGATGTCCTTGAAGTGATCCCAAGTCTTTCCTTCGTCGCGGGAAATAGCGGCGGTCAACGGCGTGCGCGGCCAATTGGACTTCGACGCCACGTTGTTCCACAGAAGCAGCAGATCGCCGGTCGTGGGGATGCGTTTCACGAGCGACGGCGATTCGGGAGCGGGAAGCTCCGTTGGTGCGGGCTCTGTCCAATGAACGCCGCCGTCGTCGGAATAGCTGCGGTAAAGACACTGATTCGTGTTGCGCAAGAAGCACATCAGGCGACCGTCGGTCAGTTCCACGATCGCCGGTTCGTGACACCCGCGTCCAGGCGCTGTCATACTGTTGGCGCTACGCTTCCAGGTCTTGAATCCGTCGTCGGAAAGAAACACGAATGAATGAAGATTGCCACCGCGATACGGTGCCCCCCCAACATACTTCTCCGAATAGGGTCCATGGGCCGGCACCAGAACTCGCCCGGAACTGAGACGCAACGCGTGATCGGCGTTGTTGCAGTACCAGCCGGGCTCGGAGATCTGCACCGGAGCACTCCACGTCTCGCAATTGTTGCGTGAACGACGGAGGTACACATTGCGGTGTGATTCCGAATCCCAGCCCACGAAGGTGAACAGAACCTCCTGCTCCGATAGGCGGATAAGATTGGGGTGCTTTACGTTGTGTTTCCAGAGGTTCTCCTGCAACGTCATCGACTCGGACCAATTGCGCCCGCGATCTTGCGAGATCTTCGCCGAAATGCGGCATGGCATGCTGTCAGACGCCTGGTTCTTTCTCGTGGTCGGCTCGCGTTCCAGCAGCGACGGCCGATTGGCGTAGTACTCGCACCACACCAGCATCAGGCGGTTTTCGTCCAGCGGAAATATCAACTGGTGATCGTGCCGAGGATGCGCGGCCGACCAGGCACACGCGATCGCCTCGTGCACCGGCTTCAACAGCGGTCGCTGCCCGCCAATCGATTTGCCTGGGATAGCGGCAAAGGCGGACAACGGGATGGATCCAACCGCCGACAAGCCGATTGCAGCCGAGGATTTCAGCCAATCGCGTCTTGAGAAACGTGCCATTTGCATCTTGCACCTCCCTATATTTCGGCCTGCTCGTCAGCCGTGCGACATTGGTGTCGTGTGTTTCTGATTATGGTTTGTTTTCCCGACAATGTGCAATCACATGTCACCAGTGAGAAACGGCACATTCGTTCGTTTAACCCGAAGCCAGTCAAGAGCGGTGTTTCGAAACCTGGAAAGCTTGCGGCTTGGCCCAAACCGCGAAACCTTAGACGCATTCTCGGGGTTTAATGGAGTAACCCAATCGAAAGGAGCCCCCATGTCTCGCATCCTCCCGATCCTGCTCGTTTCCCTGATCTCGATGCCAGCCTCTGCTACACAGCTCTGGACGCGGAAATCCGTCGAGAAAACGATTGAAGTCGATGGGCTAGCCCGGAGGTATCTCGTCTACATACCCAAGGGCGCCGACGGCCCTTTGCCCCTGGTCCTTGCCTTCCACGGTGGCGGAGGCAAGCCGACCCAGATGGAAGGTTATGGACGGTTCAATGGACTTGCCGAGAAAGAGAAGTTCGTGGTTGCCTATCCCGAAGCGGTTGACGGCAATTGGAACGACGGCCGCGGCGTTCAGTTTATTCGCGCTCAACGAGAGAACATAGACGACGTGAAGTTCGTGCGCATGGTTATCGAGGACATCGGCAAACAATGCAAACTTGACACCTCCAAGGTCATTGCCACGGGCATCTCGAACGGAGCGTTCATCTCGCACCGATTGGCTGCGGAAGCGTCGGATGTGATCACCGCCGTCGCTCCCGTCGTCGGCGGTATGGCTCCTTCGATCGCCAAGAGCTTCGCCCCGAAATATCCGGTGTCCTTATTGGTGATCCAAGGCGACGCGGATCCGCTTGTACCAATCGACGGCGGCTATGTCGGATTCCGTGGCGGCCGGAGACGCGGGGAGCTGGTTCCGACGAAGGACGCCGTTGCCAAGTACTTGCAGGCCAACGGCATCACCGGCGAACCGAGCGTCAAGACGCTGGACGACACCGATCCCGATGATGGAACCACAACAGAGGCCACCACCTATCCGGCAGGCCGCAGCGGCGCAAGAGTTCAATTCTACCTCGTCAAGAACGGCGGCCACACATGGCCGGGACGTCGTCCGTATCTGCCGGAGCAGCTTATCGGAAAGACAAGCCAGGATTTCGACGGCAGCCAAGTCATCTGGGAGTTCTTCAAGTCGTGTCCTGCTCGAAAAACCACCGACTCGTCAGTCCGCTGAACCAGCGCTTGCCCCTCTCCGTGAAGTTGAGATAATTGCTTCGTTCGCCTTCGATGTGAGGAGACAAGGGACTTGGACAAACATGCCCCAACGCCGCGACGACCGGGTTGGAGACGACGGCTGTTGCGCACTGCTCTGGCAATCCTGACCATCTGCGTTCTTCTATTGCTCATGCTGGCCCTACTGCAACGACGGCTCATCTACTTCCCGTCTCACCAAGCGCATATCGACCCGCAGCACGCCGGGTTGCCTGTTGGACGCGTGCACACGATCACACTGGAGACAGATGACGGCATCCAGCTTCACGGCTGGCACGTGTTGCCCAACGGACAGGCGGCGGCGGATCGCGACGAGTGTGATCGCCAGTTGGAATTGGGGCGGCCGATGGTTCTGTACTTCTCGGGCAATGCCGGCAATCGCCTTTATCGGCCCGAGGAATTCGAGGTGTTCACGCAACTCGGCTGCGACGTGTTCATCTTCGATTACCGCGGCTACGGCGAAAACGCCGGCTCGCCTACCGAAGAGGCATTGGCGGTGGACGCCCAGGCTGTATGGAAATATGCCACGGACCAGCGAAACGTCGCGCCGGATCGAATCATCCTGTATGGCGAGTCGCTGGGCGGCGGAGTCGCCGTGCGATTAGCGTCCGAACTGAGCGAGGCCGGCACGCCGCCGGGGGCGTTGGTCTTACGTTCGACATTCACTTCGCTGGTCGACATGGGATCCTATCACTACCCCTGTCTACCTGTCCGCTTGATGATGGTTGATCGCTTTCCTTCCGTCGAGCGTATTCCCGCGGTAACGTGTCCCATTCTCCAAATCCACGGAGCGCGGGATACCATCATCCCCATCAAATTCGGCCGGCGGCTTTTCGAAACGGCCCCAGAGACCTCCACCACCGGAATACCCAAACGGTTTGTCGAACTATCCGAAGCAGACCACAACGACGTGATACTCGTCGCCGAACCGGAGATGCGCCGAGCCGTCGGAGAATTTCTGGAAGTGGTATACGGCCTGGAGTGAAGTGAGTGTAGGACTCGGCGTGTTCGGCAGACCACGCATTACTGGCCGGATTCGACGGAGATAGCCAACGCCTCATCCCATCGAATTGGCAGATTTCTAATAGTCCGGTCAACATGAAGGTGACAAAGGCTGACGCCGGGTGCCTCGACCTTTTCTGGTCTCCCCAAGCACTTTCCCGTAAAGGTGAGCCGAACTCGCTAGCGTCGGGTTTAGTGGTGCGAAACGTTCAGTATGCAGGGCCCGTGACTTAGCGCCGTCGGCTCACAACACGACATCTGGCATCTGTGGGACAGTGCCTAGCCCGATTCATCAACTCCCGGTTTTCTGCAAGATCTGAGCGCGCCATCCGCATCAAAACGTATCAGTAGATAGCGAGCCCGGAACCTCGCTGCTGGAACGGCAAAATGGGAGTAAGGCTATGAACAGAAACCTCGTTTACGGATTCTTATCGTGGTGCCTCTTCGCGTCGGAACTCGTCGCCTCCGAGGCGGGCACGGGAATGTTGTTGACGCCAGGCAGAGGAATTGATGGGTACGGCTACGGAATTGGGGACGACGCCCGTGTTCGCTGCCAATTCAACCCCGCCTACGGTAGATGTGTCGCCTTGGCTGTGGATCGGAATGGTCGAATGACCTATTCCTCGGCAACCATGGGGATCATCGATGGCCAAGTCGTAACCCTATCACATAACTCCGCTACGGATGAACGGGGGCGGGAAACGAGGGCAATCGGTGGGTTAGGCACAGAGTATGGCCGCTCGGAGGTGGTTACACACGGACGCGCCGTCTCCATCGGCGACGATGTTCGCGCTGGAGCAGACATCGGGGCGACGCGGCCATACCGCCACCGGGATACGAGTCCAACTCCCGGACCTTCTTCTGGAAGGACCGTTACTCGCCCAACTCAACACACCGCCCCACTTGCAGAGCGGTGGAACGCACCGCGGCAATATCAACGGCCCTTGCCCTTTGCACCTGCTGGGTACTTCCAACGCTACTCAGGATTGCAGGGATCGCCTTATGGGCGTTAACCCGAACGATGTGAGACCAGATATGTGTCGAGGTTCAAATCGTATGTTTCCGAACGTGTTACCGTTTGTTTGCGTTTTTTTTCTAGGGAGTCTGCTATGAGCTACTCAAGAACTGGAGGAGGACTGCTTTGCGCCAGCCTGATTTGCCATGTGTGCTGCGGGGCGTCGGCACAAAGCCGGGTGCACATCTTCAGCACCGCCAGAGATGGCGCGTTCGTGAGCACGCGTGTGATCGCCAATGGCGACAACGATCTTCGAGTGGGTAACCACGGGACGGGTGATGCGAGGTCGGACCTTAACATCGAATCCACCGGCAAGAGGGGCGGTACGGTACGGGGCGACATCGCAGTGTTCAATTTTGGAGGTGACGTCTTCTCCGCCCACAAGTTTAAAGCCGCTGGGCCGGGAGCCCTCGTCGATGTCCAAGAGGCTATCGTATCGCGAAGAGGTACGATCGCGAAAAGAGAGAAACTGGTGGCCAAAGGCAACTCGCAAATCCACTGGCGCAGCCAGGATATCGCGGAGCGTGGTGGCCGCATCGAGGACAGGAAGACTGTCAAGCTTCAAAGTGACAGGTTTAGTAGGGGGCGTCTCATCGGAGAAATGATCAACGATTCAGACGGACGTCGCATTTCCAACTTCCTAGGTGTATTCGTCAACGGAGAAAACGGCGGAACCAATGACCATCGGCTCTTCCAGTCGAATATGGCCCGAGGTGGCGACATCCAGAGTGTCCTTCGAGCCATTCACAAAAGCAATGGCGGCGTCAATTGGTCTGACATCAAGCAGATCAACGGGAAATAGAGACTCTTCCTGGGAACAGATATCACAAACCTGACGCTTGGCGATGGTGGCTCAACCTCGCCGGGCGTCATTCTCTCTTCATCATCGGAGCAGTATCATGAGATATTCAGTCTTGTTTCTCCTCGCTGCTTTTGCAGCGCTTCCGGCCATACAAATGTGCTCACCTGCATGCGCCCAGGTTGGCACATCGGTTTTAGTAGCTCCAAACAAGGTAGCGGCTGAAGCAGAGCACGTTCGCGCCGCCCCGGGGAAGATCGATCTGAAAACGATCAGCGACGGCGTCGACTTCGGTCGGGCGACGGTTATCACACCGAGGACAATATCGACTACGTACCTCGTCCGCCCGGAGCACGGCCCGACGATGGGACGGTCCTTGCACATCCACATCGGTCCGACCGGGCACTATTTTGGAAGTGCCAAGTATTGGCGCGAGGGCCGCTCCTCCAAACCGGTTCGGCTTGGCGGCAGTCTGCGTCAAACGCGTAGGACAATAGGCGGCGACCTCTACGTCGACGACGAAAATGATGGCGGCACCTCTTCGGAGGCCACTATCGAGGCCGACTTCCTCCCTACTCGTCCTCCAGGATGGGCTCGCCCTCGCCTTCTCGTAGAAAACTGGGCTGGCATGTGAGCCATCCATTTCCCAAAACCCTAATACCTGAAAGGAAAGCCATGAACGCTAAAACAACAACTGCGACCATTTGTTCGGGGACACGCGACTCGCTCCTCCCTTGGCTAATCGCCCTTACAGTGGCAGCGGGTAGTCCTTTGTTTGGCGCAGAGACCTTACGCAGGTCAGCTCAAGGGGACGAAGCGTCAGTGGGGCCAAGTGTTACATCCACGGTTACTGCGGCTAGCGTTGTCGAAGCTGAACCGGAACCTGTCGCGATAGACACGGGCATGGTCAACCCGAAAGGAAACGAGAAGGCCAGCACAACCGAGTCGAGCACACCAGTTGATGAGCTCCTCATTGAAACCGAGACGCGGGCTCTTGGGAACGACACGGCACTGGGCTACTTGGGCCTGACCGTGGACCAGGTGTCATCGGATCTTCGCAAACACCTGCGAACTCGGTTGGAGAAGGCTGCTGGGGTGGTGGTTGAGGAAGTGTGCCCTCGCAGCCCCGCCGCCCGTGCTGGCGTTCGGCCGGGTGATGTGGTCGTCCGTTTCGACAGAGAAGTCCTATTCCATCCGATCCAACTAGAAAACCTGGTGCAGTTCCGTGAGCCGGGTGAAGAGGTGGTCTTGACCGTACTGCAGATGGCTGAGGAGGTTCGTATCCCAATCAGGATTGGCTACCCACCAGAACCGTCTACACCAAAGAAAGAGACCGTCGAGGAACCAAGACCAGCATTCAACAAGGGCTTACACGTCTTTACGTTCAGCGCCGACAGCGGCTTGGCTACACTGAGCGATGTCGATGGGCGGTTTCAATTGGAGCTCCACTTTCGCGACGGCCGTCGTTCGCGCGTAATTCGCTGGGCCGGAACCCGTCGGGAACTGGGAAAGCGACTGAGACAGGCAACCAATCTGCCCGACGAATTGAAAGATGCCGTCCAGGATCAATTGAACAACTCGCCAAACGCCGAGTCTAGTGGCGGTGACGCAACGTATTGGCGCTGGCACGTCGAGACCTGGCCACACAGCGTCTTCTTTGAGTTCTAATTCCTCCGTCAGCCAGCTAACGAGCGAGAGGGCCCAGACAGAAAGGCCGAAGGCCGCCACCTTCGCAGGTTCGACTCTTGCATCAGGCGGGAGGGGGTTCGTCCCCCTCCCGTTTTTGATGACCTAGCTTGACTGAAAACTGACGCCGAATGTTGCCTTGCCCAGTTTGACCGACGAGGATCCTCTATTCGCGAGATGATTCGAGACCTCGGTCGCACCGGGAACCGGCCCAACGCAGGAAAGCACCAGAGCCATCGCCAAACCGCCCCGTGACTCTGAGTGTTACATCTCACTGGAGGCCCTTCGATCGTGATTAGGCACTTGCGATGAGTCCTTGGCGGACAGCATCCAAGATGTTGCGCCCCTCGACGAAAAGCTGGACAGAAAGCACTCTAGGCCAACTCCTTCGCTGGGCAGACATCAAGACGGGGCACAACCACTTGTACTATCCCGCATTGACTGAACAGATTACACTAATGGAAAGCCAGCGACGATGGACAGTCGTGTTATCATGAGCAATCCGAATTCGAACAACGACTTGCGTCCGGTTGAACGGGAGCCAACCTTATGGCAGGAACTCGGTCTTGGGGAGCCGGCTTCGTTGCCGCCCTCTGTGCCAAAATGACTGAGACAACTACCTCCTCATTTATTATTGTAGAG
>CAZURK010000299.1:0-19325 GCA_964623055.1 uncultured Pirellulaceae bacterium | reverse complement strand
CTTCGTCAAACGGCAAATCGTCCTCGTGCATGCGTTCGCGAATGACCTCCAACGGACCAAATGCACTGTGCCCTTCGTTCAAGTGATACACGCCAGGGGTGATCCCAAGGGCTTTGAGCGCTTTGACACCGCCGATGCCAAGCACCAATTCCTGACGAATCCGAGTTCGTTTGTCGCCGCCGTACAAACGGCTGGTCAACCGGCGATCATCGGGCTGGTTTCCTTCGACATCGCAGTCCAGCAGGTACAGCATTACGCGCCCGACGTGCATAAGCCAGACTTTCGCAAGCAGGCTGCCCGTACGCGTGTCGATGCTGACCATAATCGGCTCGCCGTCGGCGTCGACCGCCGGTTCCATCGGCAGGTTCGCCACCTTGGTGTCCAGATACTCTTCCTCCTGATAGCCGTCGGCGTTCAGGTGCTGCTTGAAATAGCCTTGGCTATAGAACAGGCCAACGCCCACCAACGGCACGGCCAAGCCGCTGGCGGCCTTGATATGGTCGCCCGAAAGCACGCCCAAGCCGCCAGAGTAGATGGGAATCGATTCATGAATCCCAAACTCCGCCGAAAAATACGCAACAGGCATAGCCCCCAAAATGCCAGCGTTCGTAGTCCCCCAGGCCGTGCGCGTATCTGAAAGGTACTCCCTCAGACGCCGGTAGTGATAGTTGATCCGGCTGTGTAGCACCATCTCCGCAGCGCGGCCCGCGAGCCGCTCGGGCGTGAATTCGCTTAGCAGGGCGATCGGATTATGATCCAGTTGCCGCCAGCGTATCGGATCCAGATCACGGAACAGGCTGTGGACTTCCGGATGCCATGTCCACCACAGGTTGCTGGACAGAGCCAGGCACTTGTCGTACAGAGCCTGAGCGGTCAATTCGCTGGCAATTTCGCCATTCCTATGTGCAAAACGACCTCGCCCCATCTCTCGGTCCTTGGACATGACCATCCCTTCCTTGTCGAACATCCACCCATATGGGAAAAACCAAATCAAGACATGCAAGAGTTCAACGGCTTTGGTAATCGCACCGGCCCCCGCTTGTCAAGTGGGACGGTGGGATCCGGTCCCCCAGAGTCATAGTGGTGCCGCGCAGCCGAGGGAGAGCCTCGGGGGCCCTGGTTCTTTTCTAGGTATGGTACTCAGGGCTTCTCACAGCGCCAGCCCACGAAATCGCAGCGCACATTGGGACGCGATGTTGCCGGAAATGAAACTACGCCGCTGCCGGTCCCCGCTTGAGCCGGTCTTTTCCGACCGAAGCCGGGATTCCATCGGACATTTCAAACCGGCCGCCGTACAGTCACTTGTCCTTGAGAAGGTAACCAATAACACTCTTGCCGTCCTCTGACAATCGCTTCTCGAGCTTATAGATGTCCAAGGCTCTCAACAGGTCAGATAACTTCTTATACCCATAGTTCCTCGGTTCGATCGGGTGGTGGGCACTCAAATGCGCACCGATGCGTTGCAGGATCGCGGCACCGTCCTCGTCTGAGACCGCTTCAAAGGCGTCCCGAATCAGGCCCACAAGTTCCCTGTCTCCTTGGAGCTCTTTGGTGCTCATCTTCTTCACGCCGTCGGTAACGAGCGATTCCATGAAGACGAAAAGGTCGCACGCTGCCTGAAACGAATCCGCGGTGACAGCACGATTGCCAATGCCCAGCACGAAAAGGCCATCTTGGCGTATCCGCTCGACCAGTGGCGCGTAATCGGAATCGCTCGACGCAACGCAGAAGCCCTGCAGCTTGCCGCCGTACAGCAGATCCATCGCATCCACGATCAGTCGACCGTCGGTCGAGTTCTTGCCGCGGTCCTTCGTGTAGGCAAACTGCTGCACGGGTCGCAACGCATTCTTGTGCAAAACCCCTTTCCAGCCGTTCAGGTTATCACGCGACCAATCGCCGTAGACGCGTTTGACCGTAATAGTCCCCAATTTGGCCACTTCGTTCAGGATTCCGCTGATCCCCTTGTACGAGATATTGTCCCCGTCAATCAGTAGTGCGAATCGTCCTGTGGAGACCTTATCCATCGCGACGCCTCATGGGTCGAATTGTTGTCCGCATCCGGTCGGACGCATGTGGACAGCGCTGCAGTGCTGGACGGATTGCCATCGACGGCTTCGCCACCGAAGGTACGTGGTTAGCGTACCACTGAAGCCGGGATTGTATAGGGGGGCAGTTCCTCCCACCAATTCTCCCACGGAGCCGAGCATAGGAACGTGGATCAGACTTCAGAACAGAATCAGGAACGCCGTTACCGCTGTCGCCCTATTTCCTCTAGCAAAGCCGCCGTTTCGGCGGCGGGATCGTCCGCGTTGACCACCGCACCGCTGAGCGCGATGCGTGCGAAGCCTGCGGCAAACACCTCCGCCACATTGTGGCGACTTATCCCACCGATGGCAAAGGCCGGCAGGCTGATTTCCTGGCCCACCGCGCGAAGCAGATCCAGACCAACGAAGCGTTTAAACTCTTTCGTGCTCGACGGGAACGTTGGCCCGCACCCGATGTAGTCCGCACCGTCAACGACGGCCTCGCGAGCCTGCTCGATTGAATGCGTGGAAACGCCCACCAAGCGTCCTGGTCCAACTATCTTGCGCGCGTCTTTGACCGACATGTCCTCTTGCCCAACATGGACGCCGTCCGCGTCAGCCAGCGCCGCGATGTCCGGACGATCGTTGACGAAGAACAAAGTGTGCCCATCGCCGGTCACCTCGCGAAGAAGGCGTGCTCGGTGTAGCAGTTCGCCGTCGTCGAGCGTCTTGTCCCGTAGCTGGATCGCATCCACACCGGATTCGGCCAACGTGCCCGCCAATCTCACAAGTTCCTCGGCCGATGTGCGGCCGTCGACCAAGACGTACAGGTGTACATCTGCCAAAACTGACCGACTGCGGGCCGTTATGCCGATGGCTCGTTCAAGCGTGTATGCTCGATACCGCAGGGGCTCGATTCCCGTCGCCAATTTGGGCCCAAGTACTTTGGCATACTCCTCCAGGCACCTCATCGACTGTTCGACACGTGCGAAACTGGCACGGATCACTTCGGCAAGGCTGTCTCGTCGGTACTCCGATTGGGCCGCAACCTCCGTTCCCACATCGTGTTGCGTATCGCGAGCCCCCAAGCGATCCGCGGCGGAAAAGCCACGGAGGACGTCGGTGAGATCGTGGCGCAGGTGCTTGCACAATCGGCTCAGATGCTGGTCGTCCAGGTGAAATCGCACGTACTCCTCCACCACCCGCAGCCCTTCGGTGGCCCGATTGGCATTGGCATCCACGATTCGCAGTGCGGCCACACGCTCGTCCCCCGATACCCTTGATTGCCGACCCATCTCATCAATCATCTTGTTCATCCGTATTTATCGCGGGTTTGGCCCGATATTCGCTTCGTCTACACTACAGACTCCAATCTGCCACATTGTCAGTGGGACCGCAATCACCTGGGCCTGAAGACCGGCTGCGGGGCTTGAGGTGAAAGTCCGAACAGAATCGCTGGATCTAGCCGTTGAGTGGTGCTGCTACAGATAGCGCAAACGTAACCAACCGACTTACTTGCCTTGCTTGACATAGCCATGCCAGCTAAAATCCTAGTGCGTCTACTGTCCGATGCAGAGGAAGCTAGATTTTCGGTATGGAAACCGGGGGCGCGCTTAAATGCAAGGCTCGTCGTTGTTTACTTGTCTTTGGCCTGGTCTGCCGCGGTTGTGGTGGCGCGGCGATTGGCGGGCATTGCTCACAGCGATCGGTTTTGCGGCGGCGCTGAATTTTGGTTTGGTCACCAGTTTCCTCTGGCCACAATCCCTCCCCTCATCGGTCGAGGGCGTTGGCTGGGTGGCAATCTTGGTCTTCTGGCTGGCAGCCGCATGGCAGGGGCGACGGTACCTGCCCGAAGCGGGCCGGAATGCCGGCGAAGGCGAGAATCAGGACTTGTTCATCCGGGCTCAGGGGGAATACTTAAAGGGGCACTGGTACGAAGCAGAGACGCTGTGTCGCCAGCTTCTCAAGCAGTCCGAGATGGACGTTGAAACTCGCCTCATGTTGGCGACCCTGTGCCGGCGCACGGGACGAATCCAAGAAGCCAGTGCAGAGTTGGCAAGATTGGAGCGGATGGACGGAGCGGACAAATGGGCCTTGGAAACGGCCCGTGAACGCGAACTGTTGGAGCGTGCTGAATCGGAAACGCCCGATGGCGACCAAACAGACGAACACTCCACTGTACCGAGTGTCTAGTGAGAATACACGCAGAGATAACGCAGGCTCTGTCTGAGGCAGGCGACGGATCGAAACATCCAAAACGACGATCGGCAAAAGGGGGACTCGATGTACGAGCGATTTACTGACCGCGCACGGAAGGTGATGCAGCTTGCCAATCAAGAGGCACAACGCTTCAACCACGAATACATCGGAACCGAGCATATTCTATTGGGCTTGGTGAAAGAGGGCAGCGGCGTCGCAGCGAACGTTCTGAAGAATCTTGACGTGGATCTGCGCAAGATCCGGCTGGAAGTCGAGAAACTGGTGCAAAGCGGGCCGGAAATGGTCACCATGGGCAAACTGCCCCAAACGCCTCGCGCGAAGAAGGTGATCGAGTACTCGATGGAGGAAGCCCGCAATCTGAACCACAACTATGTTGGCACCGAGCACATTCTGCTGGGGCTACTGCGCGAGCAGGAAGGTGTTGCCGCTCAGGTGCTAATGAATCTCGGACTGAAACTTGAGGAAGTCCGCGAGGAGGTCCTTAATCTGCTCGGCCACGGCCTGGAGGGCGAAGAAGAGCCCCAGGAGCGGAGCAGTCGCGAGAGCAGATCAGAGGGACGAAAGGGCAAGTCAAAGACCCCGGCCCTGGACAGTTTCGGCCGCGACTTGACGCAACTTGCCAAACAAAACAAGCTGGACCCGGTCATTGGCCGCGAACGCGAAATCGAACGGGCCATTCAGATACTTTGCCGACGAACAAAAAACAACCCGGTATTGCTGGGCGAAGCCGGTGTCGGCAAGACGGCCATCGTGGAAGGATTCGCGCAACGAGTCGTTGGCGGGAACATTCCGGATCTCTTGAGCGACAAGCGGATCGTGGTGCTGGATCTCGCGATGATGGTGGCAGGCACCAAGTATCGAGGGCAGTTCGAGGAACGTATTAAGGCGGTGATGAATGAAGTCCGCCGCGCCAAGAACACCATCCTGTTCATCGACGAATTGCACACGCTGGTCGGAGCGGGCGGGGCCGAAGGTGCGATCGATGCCGCAAATGTGCTGAAACCAGCTTTGTCTCGCGGCGAAATCCAGTGCATTGGCGCCACGACGCTGGATGAATATCGAAAGTACATCGAGAAAGACAACGCGCTGGCTCGGCGGTTCCAAGAGATCATCGTCGACCCCACCAACCGGGAAGAGACGATCGAAATACTCAAGGGTCTGCGATCGCGTTACGAGGACCACCACCGGGTGCAGATCACCGACGACGCCATCGAAGGAGCGGTGGAACTGTCCGATCGCTACATCTCGGGACGATGTCTCCCGGACAAAGCAATCGACGTGATCGACGAGTCGGGTGCCCGGGTTCGTCTGCGATCGATGACCCGACCGCCGGATTTGAAGGAAATCGACGAGGATGTCGAACGGCTGAACAAGGAGAAAGAAGAAGCCGTCGCCAGTCAGGATTTCGAAAAGGCGGCCTCCTTGCGAGACCGGGCGGACAAGCTGAAGACCAAGAAGGACCAGATAACGCAGGAATGGCGGGAGAAGTCCCAGAAGACCGACGGCGTGGTGGACGAGGAGGTGATTGCGGAGGTCGTATCGAAGATGACCGGCGTCCCGCTCACGCGACTGTCCACCGAAGAAAGCCTGCGGTTGATGAAGATGGAAGAGGAACTGCACAAACGCGTCGTCAGCCAGGAGAATGCCGTGTCGGCCGTGGCCAAGGCGGTAAGACGCAGCCGCAGCGGCCTGAAAGATCCCCGCCGGCCGACCGGTTGCTTCATCTTCGCCGGCCCAACGGGCGTGGGCAAAACGCTGTTGGCCAAGGCGCTGGCCGAGTACCTGTTCGGCGAGGACGACGCGCTGGTCCAGATCGACATGAGCGAATACTCCGAGAAGCACAACGTCAGTCGCCTGATCGGTGCGCCTCCCGGATACGTCGGCTACGAGGAAGGCGGGCAATTGACCGAGAAGATTCGGCGCCGGCCCTACTCGGTCGTTCTGCTGGACGAAATCGAGAAAGCGCACCCGGAGATCTTCAACACGTTGCTGCAAGTGATGGAAGAAGGCCGATTGACCGACGCTTTCGGACGCAAGGTCGACTTCCGAAACGCGGTCATGATCATGACCACGAATGCGGGCGCCCAGGCGATAAAGAACGAGGCCGGCTTCGGCTTCCAGACACCGGACCAAGACGCCAGCTACGAGAGCATGAAGACCCGGGTAAATGAACACATCGAGAAGGTGTTCCGGCCTGAGTTTCTTAACCGTCTGGATGACGTGATCGTCTTCCGGCACTTGGTTAACGAAGACCTGAAGGAGGTTATCGAACTGGAACTGGCGCACGTGCGAGGACGGCTCGCCGAGAGGGGATTCGAGTTGGTTCTGACCGATGACGCCAAGGAATTCCTAATCAAAGTGGGCTGCAAAGACCTGGACTATGGCGCGCGGCCGTTGCGCCGGGCTCTTGAGAATCGCGTGGAAGACCCACTGGCGGAAGAGCTGTTGAAGGGCACCTTCCAGGGCAACAACAAGATCATTGTCGATGCCATTCGCGATGACGAAGGGAAAATTCGGCGGCTCGATTTCAGCGGCGAGACGGTCGACCAGCCCGAGCCGGAACCGGTTGCGGCCGGTGTAGGCGAATCGGACGAGAAGTCCGAAGAATCGAAGGAGTAGGGCAGGACTACCATCGGACAACACAGGAACCCACGGCACCTTGCCGTGGGTTTTTCATTGCTCTGCCGCTACCTGCAGGGAATAGCGTATCTGCTGGTTCAGCCGAAAGCCCGAGGGGCCTTGATCGTAGCGTGGACATCGAAGCCCGACGCGCAAGCGAGGGGAGCCCGTGGATCTCCTTGGTCATCCCTCGCTTGCGCGTCGGGCTTACATGCCAGCGGACACAGCATTTTGCAGGGTACGATCAAGCCCCCGGAGAAGCGCGAATCCTTGCCCAGACAACGCAGTCAAGCAAGTCGCCACTTTCCGCAAACTTTACTTAAGCCGCACAACCGGACCCGCCGATGAGATACACGAAGGTGTGACCTTCGCGGTCGGATATTGCGCACTTTCCCCGTCCGGAGTGATTTCAGCAGAATGTCTGTGGACCCGAATATCTCGTCTACCCATCAGAATCGCCCCGGCGGCGCGTTTGCCGGCTTGGCGGATTGGGTGGCCGATTGGGGAGCCGTGACCATCGAAGGCATCTCGGCCGCGGGCCGGATTGCGATCTTCTCGTGGCAGACCATCTCGTGGCTGCTCTTTCGCCGGCCTCGCAAGTCGACCCTGCTACCGATTTTCTATCAGGTAGGTGTGCTCAGCCTGCCGGTCGTCGCGCTGACCGGCACCTTCATCGGAATGGTGTTGGCCGTCCAGACCTTCTACCATTTTCAACAACTCAGAATGGAGACCGAGTTGGGCGCGGTCATCAACATGTCGCTGGCCCGCGAACTAGGCCCTGTGTTGGCCGCCACGATGCTAGCTGGTCGAGTTGGCAGCGCCATGGCGGCCGAGTTGGGGACGATGCGCGTGACCGAGCAAATCGACGCTCTGGCCAGCATGGGCGCCAACCCAATACAATACCTTGTAGTGCCGCGGTTCCTTGCGTTCGTGCTGCTGATCCCCGCACTAACGGTCATGGCCATTTTCATGGGCGTTGTCGGGGGGTACTTCTACAGTGTTGTGATACTCGGTATTGACAAGCACCATTACCTCTACAACACGCAAGAATTCGTGGACACCTTCGATCTGTTCGCCGGAATCTTCAAGAGCGTATTCTTTGGAATCGCGATTGCATTGGTCAGTTGCTACCAGGGATTCAATTGCCGGGCTGGAGCGGAAGGAGTCGGCAAAGCCGCTACGGCTGCGTTTGTGCATTCCTTTGTGCTGATTCTCGGGCTGGATCTGCTTCTGGGGATCACCTTGGACTCGCTCTACTACATGCTTTGGCCGGGAGGCACAAGTTTGTTCTAGATGGATACGCAATCCACAGATACCGATCGTAACAAGCCGTTGATCGAGGTCCGCGGACTGCACGTTCAGTTTGGCAGGCAAGAGGTGTTGCGGGACGTCAACCTTAGCATTCCGCGCGGCCAGACGATGGTCGTCATCGGCGAAAGCGGTTGCGGCAAGACGGTCTTGCTGAAGTCGCTGATCCACCTGATAGAGCCAACTCACGGCGATGTGCTGTTCGATGGACGTCGACTGGCGAAATTGAACGACAAGCAGTTGACAACGCAGCGCATCCGCTGCGGATTCGTGTTCCAGCACGCCGCTCTGTTCGACAGCATGACCGTCGGTCAGAACGTGGCGTTTCCGCTGCGGCAGCATCGCCAGTTGCGGGACACGGAGATTCAGCAGTTGGTACTGGCCAGTTTGTCCGAGGTTGGTCTTCCCCGTTCCGTGGTCGGCAAGAAGCCAGCCGAGTTATCAGGAGGAATGCGTAAGCGAGTTGGGCTGGCCCGCGCCCTAATCATGGACCCCGAAGTGGTTCTTTACGACGAACCTACTACCGGACTCGATCCGATCATGAGCGACGTCATCAATGAACTGATGATGCGAACTCGTCGCAATCGGCCGGTCACCAGCGTCGTTGTCAGCCATAGCATGAGAACCGCGCGCAAAGTCGCCGACCGCGTGGTGATGATATATCCTATTTCGCTACTTGATCCCGGACAGAGGCAGATCATTTTCGACGGCCCGCCCAGCGAGTTGGACCGAAGCTCCGACCGGCGCGTCGTGCAGTTCGTCCGCGGCGAAGCAGGCGAACGATTGACGGAGATGCGGGCGTAGACGTTGTGCGCGTCTTCGTGAGGCAGGCATCAGGCCCGCCCCACCTTGACGCCGGCCACAGGCCGCGTAGGGAAAGACGATCATGGACGAACGAGTGCTGTACTTTCGTGTGGGCGTCGTGGTAGTCGCAGCGGTGACTATCACGATTGTGCTTGTGATGTTGTTCGGCGCTTGGCCCAACGTGCTCGAATCCCACTATCCGGTCCACATCAAGTTTCCAGAAGCGCCAGGCGTCGCGGTTGACACGCCGGTGCAAAAAAGCGGCGTATTGATCGGTCGAGTTACGGAAGTACGACTACTGGACGAGGGTGGAGTCCAGGTCACCGCCGATATCAACGAGAAGTACAAACTGCGCCAGAACGAAACCTGCCGCATTGCCTCCGGGTCCTTGTTCGGCGACGCCGTGCTGGAATTTGTGCCCAGCGACAAGAGGAAACTCTTGGACCGATTCGACGCCAACCAGGATGGTGATCTGGACGCCTCCGAGAAACAGAAGAGCAGAGAGTTGGTCGGCGACGAACTTTACATTCTCGAGGGCGACGCACCTCGTAGTCCGTTGCGCATCCTGGTCGATTTGGAAGACGATATAGCAGCCACCCTGCATTCGATACAAACTGCCGGCGACGAAGTGGCCCAACTCGCCAATTCGGTCAACCAGACGGTCGGAGGCGAACAGGGCCAGATCGGGACACTTGCACAGAAAGCAGAAACGGCCCTGGACCGATTCGACCGAACGATGCAATTGGTCGAGAACTCGCTTGGGGACGAGGAACTGAGCGCCAAGCTTCGGCAGTCGCTGGAGGAACTGCCGCAGTTCATCAGCGAGACACGCGAAACGATGAGCGTTGCTCGTACAACACTCGAAAATTTCAAACGCGTCAGCCAAAAGGCGGAAGCCAATCTGGAAAACTTGGAGGAATTCACCAAACCGCTCGGAGAACGCGGCGGCCAGTTGATCGACAACGTGGACGCAAGCACGCGGAACCTGAACGAACTGCTCGTCCAATTGGTAGCATTCAGCGAAGGCCTGAACTCAGGGCAGGGCACCCTGGGCAAGCTGGTGCATGATGACGAGGTCTACCAGAAGATCGAACGTCTGGTAACCAACGCAGAAGAAATCAGCCGGCGTTTGCGCCCGATTGTCGAGGACGTGCGCACGTTTACCGACAAGATCGCTCGCGATCCCCGCCAATTGGGTCTGAAAGGCATGATGGATCAGCGCCCGACCGGCCTGAAAACCGGTGTACACTGGTAGAGGACGATTTGGCGCGGATTACTCAAGAGGCCGTCATCATCTGGCGCAACATGTGTAACTATGGAGCCTCGTGTCCACATTGCCCAAGGCGCCGCATACTGAAGCCTGAAGCGCAAGCGAAGGAATCGCCGCCGTGTCCCTCGCTGGCGCGTCGGGCTTGAGTAATTCGGTTGGCGCTAGATTGGAGGCGCCACCCACCGATTGCTGCCAAACTCCGCAGGATCGTCCAGTCAGACGATGTCAATCGGCTTTCAATAGCACTGCATTGTGCATCGTATGCTGCCATCATCCTGAAGGAACAGGTATAGGCTGCCCATGTCACCAATCACCTGCTGATTGCCATAGATCCCGGTTTCGCCGAAGTCGAGATCGTACGGTTCCTTGCGGTTTACCCACGGATAGGGAACATGTGGTGCCGGCTGGATCGAAGCCAATTGTGCCAGAAAAGTGCCAGGGATACCGCTATCGCCCTGTACGAAACCCGGACCACCACCGATTTTCGTGGCATTCAAGACGGCGAGATTGTAGCTCTGCCCCACTTCGAGTTCGATCCCGGCGTCAGCGGATTCAGGATAGTCCGCTGTGCGATGGAGCACACCATAGCAGTCGAAGTACTCGTATTCGTGCTCGAACGTGGGAAACTGTTCCGCAGTGATCAGGGCTTGGTCTCTGACAGTCTGCCATTCGAAGTGAACCGTCTCTTGATCGTCCCAGAGCCAACTTTCTTCATCTTGCGTGAGAATCGAAAGAAGATTGCCGGGCAATTCGGGAAGCAGGTCAAGCGAATCCGAAAAATTAAACTGTGCCAGGAACCAGAAGGGGCTCCCGTCCGCGTTGGTCGGCCAAGGCTTGTCCGCGGGCCAGTAGGGCAATCCACCGACCTTGGTGATGTGACGTTTGTCTGGCTCGCCTTGCGCAAATACGAAGACATCAACCGGCGCACCCGTTGACGTTCGCAACGCGTGTTTGTCGCGAAGCGTCTCGACCGAATAGAGATGGAACGGGCTGGCAACGATATGCCCTTCCAGTTCCTTGGCCACGCCCGCCGCTTCGTAGATACCCCCCACGGCATCGAAGTCGAGTTCGTCGTGGATCCTTGCATCGTCGGTTTTGATCATGAGTCTCTCCGTGGAGTGGATTGAGGCATCTAAAAACGTTCATGCCGCTTCTGAAAGTCAACGTCCCAATTGCCCGGCCCATGTACCATCACGAGCCGCCCAAATCGTCCAGTATCACCTCAACTTTGCGATGGTCGATTCGTCGCAAAAGGTCAGGTCACGCGACTGAAGTATGTAGAGTGTGCCGCAGTACGCCCACTCAATATCCTGCGGGGCCCCGAAGTGTTCCTCAATCGCCAACGATGTATCAACTACCTGGTCCAGAACGTCGAAGGGCAGTTCCGCGTCCTCGACATCGTCGTCGAGGCGTCTGCGGCTCGTCTTGCTCACCACGAGTGTTGTCGGCGTAACCCGTCCCCCAACAACGTCTTCCCCTTTACCCGGCACAGCTTCAATGACGACCTGCTCGGGAGAACCGGACGAAGGATTGCCTGTGCATGCCACGCCAGCCCAATCAGGCTGTATCATCTCTTGAACAATAACAGCCATGTCTGCGCCAAACAGGGGGAGCCCGATGCGCCGCCTATACGCCAACACACGCGTTGACCACGTCGATGCCCAACAACGTGCGACGTGCTGTGCAACGTCGGGGAATTGCACGTCCAGATAGGTCGCGAACTGCCCGGCGAAGCTTACACCTCGGCGATCCTCTTGGACGCTGCTGCTACGTACTGCGGCCTGTCCGCACAGGTGAGACACCTGTAGACCTATCTTGCCTTGGAGCACGCCATCCATGTCGCGTTGCTCGACCAAAGCTGTTATCTCCGACGATACGAGATTCACCGCTCGGGTATCGGATGGGTCTATCCCACGAAGAAGCTCCTCGATGCGCGCTCGTAAGTCAGAAATGTGTTGTCGGAAACACTCACTGGGCACGACGAAGGCCGGAGGAACACGGATGTCACCCGGAAGCCGCGACAGATTCCATGCCTTGTTTCCTACAGCCGCCCTCTGTCCATCGGATACTCTGTCAAGCCACACAAGCGGTTTCACTTCGGCTGGCTTCACGCAGCCTGTAATCGCGTCGACTTCAATGTCATCTCCGCTTCGTATGAGATCTGTGGCGATCTGTGTGCCGACGACGCACGGTATTCGCAACTCTCTGCTCACTATCGCGGCGTGACAGGATATCCCTCCTTCGTCCGTGACAATGGCCACGGCGCCTTTTAGGAAGGGCACAAGATCCGGAGTGGTCTCGTGGGTGACCAGGATCTCGCCATCCCGGATAAGCCCGAAGTCATCCGTGGTCCGCACCAATCTAGCCTTCCCGGCGGCTTTGCCTCGGTAAGCGACCTTGCCACGCAAGAGACTTAACCTCTGTCTAGTACGCGAACGGATCTCCTGTTGGAGCACTCACCGGCCCTTCTCACCACACAGCACCTCCAGCCTGCCAGCGTTCCGCGTGAAGATATAGAACTGCAGTCGGCTCTGCACTGCCTTCCGACTTGGCAGCTCGCCGCCTGCAAGAAATCCCTCGATTTCGTCGGGCAGCAGATTCAGCACGAGTGGTAGCTCAAGCCTCATCAGGTATGCCAATTCTTCGAACAAAGGGCGGGCAGAGAACAGAAGCTCTGATATCACATAGCGCCTGTGCAGCCGGTAGAAAGCCTCAACGGCCATTATCTCGGCCAGAGCCGTGAGTTCCGAGGGTATTCTGCCACTGTCGAGTAGGCCTTCTCGGCGGGCCACGCGTTCACGGTGCTCAGTCTCCAGTTGCGACAGTCTCTGCTCCGGATGGCCGAGCATAGCGGTCATTAGTCGGTCTCGGACAGCGCCCGTCGTCCATGGCGGAGCGATCGCCCAGTCGGTAGGAATCCATGCCCACTTGCGTGCGTGATTGTGGCGGCACATTCACAGAGCAGATCAAACACTCTGCGGATGTGACCGTGAAGAGCACTAGTGTCGGCACCGTACGGTAGGAAATCCCTGAGTGCCTGGGACTGTTGGCGTATGGCGTTCGCCAAATCCATGGATCGGCGGAAATACTCGTCCACATATCCTGGGTGCGACAAGACCTTCTCGGTGAGATTGCGACCAGATTGCTCAAGGCACTCAATTGCCGGATAGTAGTTGATGAGCCCGTTCTGCGACTCAACGATGAAGCGGTCGACGTGGAACGCAGTGGACCGCCAAATGCAATAGATTGGAAGCAGATGGCACCTTCGACTGATATTGCGTATCCAGCTCATTGCGCTTTCTGCTTCGTCGGCTCACGAGCCGAAACGGCCGAGACGCCCCGGCAGGAACGGCGTCGAGTCACGGTATGGCGTCACATTATGGCTTGCGCATGACCAAGTAGAAACTATAGTTGGTGTTTCCTTGTTGGGCGAACTCCTTGTACGGTCCGGCTATTTCTAAGCGAAAAGACACCATTCCAAGTTTCTCGAGCATTCGTCGCCATTCCCGGGCCGATTTGTAGACACTGTCTGTAACCAAGTAGGGCGGATCGAAATGAGTGACCCGGATTGGCAGCAAGTGACGCACATGCCACCACTTGCGGTCCCATTCCGACTCTACATTATTGTCCTTAACAACAAGAAAGGCGCCCGACTTCAACCGACAACTGATATTCCTGAGGATTTCGATGGCTTGGTCCTCACTTGCCGTATGATGCAAGACCTGGACGACGGTGACCAAGTCTACATCGGGGATCTCGGCGGGTATGTTGACTCCGTCAAAACTGAATCGGTGAATGCCCGAAATCTTCTCTTTCCGGGCCCCGATTTCCACACCGAAGGTATTTCGCAGCGGCATCCCCAAGGTCTCGGCAACAGCCTTCGTGAGAATGCCATCTCCGCAGCCGATATCCAGGTACGTCGAATACGGGGAGAAGGTGCTTTGCTGAACGAGCACGCCGATCTCAGTAGCAATCCTTTGGGGGCGATCCGATCTGCCCGCCGCGATTCCGAGCTGAAAGTCAATTCTATTCTCGCGCGCCAGTTGCACGAATTCACTGCGGAGCTTGTCGTATACTGCGACGATGCCTTCAGGCGTCTGCCTGGTTTTGAGCTGGGGCGCCAAGGCTAAGAACGCCTCCCAGAACACGTCGCCAAAGCTGGAATCTCCAACGTCGGGAAATCCAATGCACATCCTTTGACGCATGTACTGACCCAACACCTCCTCGGAGGCCAAATCAGCCAACAAGTCGTAAGGATTGACCAGGTTGGTGTTGAGAAAGCTCCCCTCGGTACTCCCGTTGGACGCCATTTCTTTGCCGATTTCCATTCGTCCAATACGTTTACCAGTTCGCCTCGATAGTCCGTCTCCCCATTCGCCGCTAACGAGCTTTGGTCAAATATCGACGCAGATTTTCGGAATAAGTCCTTCATTGCCGCCACCAATCAGTACGAGTTGGGCAATCTCACGGGCGGATATCGACAGGTCGATATACTTGTTTAGCAGTGGGACAGTCTGTTTTGAGACTACCTTCCCTGAGCTGTCCAATGCCGAGATTTCGACGGGGCTATGGAATGTGCCAAAGCGCATCTCAACAGTGGGTGATGGAATCGGTAGCGTGATCTCCAAGCCTTCGTCGGGAAACTGCAAGCCCCGCTCCGACGCTGTGTCGTTGGCGATCATGAGGGGGCCGCCAAGTTGGCTGAAGTGGAAGGCAGCCAGGGTGAAGTTTGGCCCGAGAATGTGGTTATCGGGAAAGATCGCAAACTCGGCACATAATTTTAGTCCCAGCACTGTATGGCTCCTTTTTGCTGCGTCGCCTGATTGCTAGTTCAAACGTAGCGACTACACCTACTTCGCGGCCGCCACGCTGGCATCTCGCCGCGTAAAACGGCGCGGATCACGCGCGGCTATGAGCCGTCGCGTGCATCCGTCTTGTTGTCTGTCCTCTCCAATTGGGAATCCATCCAATCTCGGGCGCTAATGCGGAGTTCTTCTGCTCTCGCGAGGATCTGCGAGTGCCTCGCGCTCCAATGGCCCGCTCCACGTTCATGCCATTGTTATTCGTCGTCGGAATTCATGGTGGCCGTTGCGGGCATGGTGTCGACCGCCGACCGCACGGGCCGCGGCGGGCCGAACCCTTCGAGCATGATTTGCGGGGCGGCACGGTGAATCACGACAGTGCAATTCGACAGCTCACGGCGCAATAGGTCGATCGTGTCGGGCCTAGCCTGTCCTACATTGAATTCAATTCTCGTGAGGGAAGTGACATGAATCAGATGAGCGATGCCTTCGTCGGTAACAGCGGTATCCCTAACATCCAACCACCAAGGCGTGGTCCGCTCGCCAAGGATCATCAAGCTTGAATTGGTGACCTGGGTGCGTTTCAAGTCCATGTATTCGAGCTTAGGCAAGTCGTGAACGTTCACCAGACCTTCACCTGATATCTGATTGCCGGATACGTTCAGGCTGACGAGTCCCTGGTGGCAAGAAAGCTGGGCCAATCCTTGATCTGTAATTCGAGTATCGTTAAGGGTAATGCCTGTGATCTTCGATAGCGACCTCAGATGTCTCAGCCCTTCGTCGCCAATTGCAGTGCCGGCGAGGAAAAGTGACTCTAGGTTCTTCATTTTGGCGAGATGCTTTGCTCCTTGGTCTGTTATCGACGTCCGGGCCAACCAAAACGTTTTCACGTCACCCAAGGTCGCAATTGCGCTCAAGTCATCATCTGTCACTTCCGAGTCGGCCAGATTGATGTAGACGACACGGTCAAAATACTCGCCCCCGAGCAAGTTTCGCAGCCATCGTGGTCCGTTGGGCTTCGCGCTACCATCGAACGTACCAGACGCATCGTATTGGTGAGCGAAACGAACGTTGCCACCCAAAGCTGCAATTCGGTCCAGTGCGATTCGTGTTCGCTTTGCCTTCGTCGTTTGAATGCCGATCCAGATCGCGAGGAGCGTAACGACAACGAGGAGACTTCTGAGACTAAAACGCAGCGCTAACTTTCGACGTGTCGTCCGCTTTCCCTTCATCACGTCCGTCTCAGAAATGTCAGCGCCTCAGACTAACGGAATAACGTCTGGGATCACGGGGCGGGGAGTTGACGTTGCCGAGCGAAGCGAGCCCACGACGTATTCCCGCTGCGCTGCATCCTTTAGTTCTGTCGGCTGTTTCGATCGTCAAGCCATCGCTTCAGAGACACTTGGCTTTCGGCAGACGGTTTGCCGAAGACCAAATTCTCCACGCTAATATCCTCATCCAACAGAGGCCAGTGGATACCTCGTCCTCCTCCGATCAGCCGCCAATCCTCCCGTTCCTCCGAAGTCCCGTGGCAAAGACGAGGGTACCAAGACAGCGGAGCGGAAATGGTGCGACCGTCTGAGAGTTCCACCGTCAGCAGGTCGGCAGAAATCACTAGTGTCGTCACGCGGACGTGTTGCGTGTCAACCGTTGAAGAAGTCATTCCAAGAATCCACCAATTGTTCGTGATGATCAGTCACACACTGCTCAATCCGCCTAAGCTCCTTTGCCGAGAAGCCTCCGCTACGTTCGAGGCGGATCGGATCGAGCCAAACCTTCGCCTCACTATCGTCGCGTTCCACATGTACATGAGGCGGTTCATCGCCGTCGCCGGCGTAGTAGAAGAAACGATACGGTCCAACTCTCAAGACTGTGGGCATGGATGTTTCGCCGGATACGTTCTCCCGGAAGAAGGCACATCCCCCTATCATACCAAACGCAAGGCGACCACCCAACCGTGGACCGGCCAGGTTTTCGACACGCGACGATCAGCGGAGGAAGCCCGTGGCGATGGTTTTGTGCTGCCTACGAACATCGTTCCCACGAGTCATCGTCAAGGATCATGAGCGAATGATGTTCGATTCCGTCGCCACCCGGAAGTTCAGCCTCAAACCATGGAGCGCCGTATTCATCGATACGGTCGATCGTGACCACGCGATCAGTAGCAATGATGCGTTCAATTGTGTCAGCCGTCCAGCCAGCCATTTTAGCATGGCTTTCAAGTTCACGTTTCCGTTGGGCTAGGTCGCAGGCGGGAACCGTCAGAAGTCGGATGCGGTCCCCAACGCGGAGCAATGATCGATCGGGCATCTAAGGGAGGATTCGCATTGATCGCAACGGGCCCATTGTCAGACAGAACGAATAGCGATCTATCCCGCCGATCCCCGTGTTATTGTGGTATCAAGGTTGAAAGCACGGGGCGTCGTGTTGGAAATTGGATCGGCGGGATAGATCGGGCGTTGAACTTTGCCGCTTCGCGTGAGTGGCCTTGCGGTTCCCATGCGATGCGAACTCCACAACGACATTAGCCTAACACCGTCGGGGACCGGAAAGCAACCCATTTTATGTTGCTCGTTCGAGATTGGCCGTGCCCGTTCTCTGGCCAATGACGCAAGATACCGCCCCGTTCTGATCGTCTGCGCAGACCTCGATCCTGCCCCGGCTTCGGTGCCGGTTCGACAAGCCATGATTGGAACATGCAGCCTCCCTGTCTAGTGGCGTCTGGCAGTGTGGGCAGCGTGGGGCGGTTTCCTCGGTCGAGATGTTCTGTTCCGCGACTTTCGTAGTCGTGGACGCCTCCTCGTTGGAAGCGAGCGACGCTCGGCAGCGACTCAGGTAGTCGCGACACAGCCGACCGCTGAAGCCTCCGTAACGACGCGACTTGGTGAATCCCTGGGGCAAGATGTGCATCGCCCAGCGGCGTGTGAATTCTACGCCGGAAAGTCGAAACGGGCGTGACCGGTTGCCTGACTTCTTGTCGTTACTGCGTGCCCAGAAAGTGACTTGGCCGTCCTCGTGCGATATCAGCCGCTGGTCAGAGATGGGACCGCCAGTCAGGTAGCGAGCAAGATACTTCAGAACGTCCCGGGGATCTGACTGATCGCCAGGCGGCCCTTGAATATACACACCCCAAGATTCCGGCAACCGGCCCAGCCATTGCTCGAAGGCCGAGTACTCGCGGACCAGCGATGGCTGGCTCAACTTCAGTTCGCCGCGGCGGTGAAGACGTTTTAGTGCGTTGACGAACGTTTCCCGAAAACGTTGACACAGTTGCTCTCGGTCTGCCAGGTAAGGCTTCTTGCGGCGACGCTGCAAAGGATGTTTGGTTGGCACCCAGCATGCCCGGTCCACGGACAATCCACCACCGGGGACCAGGGCGTGGATGTGAGGATGAAACTCCATCTCTTGGTTCCACGTGTGCAGCACCAGAATCGCCGCAGGCTCGATCCCCTGTTCTTCTCGCAGCAAGTCTCGCAGAGAAGCCCAGGCCGCTTGGAACAACACGTTGAACAGCTCGCGTCGATTGCCGAGAATCAGTCGATGCAGGGAATCGGGGAGAGTGAAAATCACCTGAAAGTAGTTGACCTGCGGCAGCAACAACTTGGCGGTCGTGTCCAACCAGTCGGCCCGTTTGGCTCCGCTGCAGAGGGGACAGTGACGGTCCGTGCAGGAATTGTAGACTTTGCCGCGGTACTGGCAGTGGGGACATTCGTAACTGCGATGTCCCAGGGCTGGGGTGCGACAAAGTTCCAGTTTGCCGAGCACATTTTGAACTTGAGGCGGTGCCTGCCGTGAGTATCGTCTGACAAAATCGAACGTGTATTCCCGCAATAAGTCAATTACTCGTCCTCGTCCGTCGGTTGCTTCTGATCCGGTTCCTGCGGCGACGGTGTCGGAGCCGGGTCGTTCGGATGCCCCTCGGGCTGAAGCCACTTGGGACACTGCCGGATCGGCAACCAGTCGAGCGGACTGGGCGCCCGGTCCAGATGAGGTCGACGGACGTGCAGATAGATCAGCGTGGTGGTGAAACTCCTGTGCCCCAGCAACCGGCCGATGGTCAACAGGTCCACGCTCGCTTCGAGAAGTCCTGTCGCGTAACTGTGACGCAACGTGTGTGGTGTGACGGGCTTGAGGATCCGGGCTTTCTGCACGGCCAGCTTGCAGACCTTCTGAATCGTGCTGCTGGCCAAAGGCTTCTGTGGCGTCTTGCCACCGAAGAGGTAGTTCAAGTAAGCCGCTGCGCGGGCGGGGAAGAAAGGCTTCTCCGATCGTTCGACG
>CAZURK010000298.1:0-19393 GCA_964623055.1 uncultured Pirellulaceae bacterium | reverse complement strand
TTATTGTCAGCCGCGGAACGTTGACATTCATCCCCGACATCGGCAAGTGCCTGAAAGAAGTCGATCGCGTGCTGAAGCCGTCCGGCGTGGCCTTTCTCGGCGGCCGATACCTCTACACGCCGCGAGAGCACAAAATCACCACGGAAGAGCTGAGGAAGATTGTCGCTGAATCGAAAGTCGTCGGGGCCCAGGTTATCGACGCGCGAGGGCAATGGGTTAAGATCATCGGTCTCGATGCGCCGCAGGCAGCTCGCAGGTCTGGGCTCGGCCCACACATGCTGGTCAACCGTTTCATCGCCGACTACGCCATCACCGAGGGCAAATGCCTGTTGGTCTGTTCCAACGACGGCGGCGGAATACAAAGTATGCAGCAAGGGTTCGTGGAGGCGACTGACCTCGAAATCACCGCTCTGTATCCTTCAGAAAAAGTGGTCGCGGAGGCCGAGTCGCGGATTGCCAAGGCGAACTTGAACGATCGCATTTCGTGCAAAGTCGGCAAGCTCGATGACAACCTGCCGTTCCAGGCGGACTCGTTCGACCTGATCGCCGGTATCGGGCCCGTGTTGATCTGGGGCGACCGCGAAAAGAAGATGCGCGAGATCTATCGTGTGCTGCGACCGGGTGGAGCAGCACTGCTCGGAGGCAAATACCTCGGCATGCCCGACTTCCGCAAGGTCTCCAGCGAGGATCTGCGCGCCAGCGCCGCCAAAACGGGCATCTCGTCCATCCAAGTCATCGACAACATGGGCCAATGGGTCGAGATCCGCAAAGGGATCAAAGACCGCGGACTCCGCGACTGACTGTCGAGACAAGTTCTCGACAGTGGTGCGCGGCGCTGTGAGTTCAGTAACACGAAACGAAGGATAGACAAATGGCACACGTGACATTGAAACGGAACTGTGGGCGGTTACCCCGACTGGTGCGCTCGGCGTTGGCCGCGGCCGTACTGGCCCTGACCTGGATCGGAATGGAATCGAGCTGTAAGGCGGGAGAGGAAGCAGATGGGAAGATCAACTATACGAAATTGGCGCGCAGCTTAGTGCGTTATCCCAACAATCCCGTGATCAAAGTTGGGGAAAAAGGCGCATGGGACGACCAGACACTGGGTTGTTTCACGGTGCTCGATGCAGGCGATAGGTTTTACTTCTACTCCGGTGGAGCCCAGTACGGCAAACCAAAAAGCATCGGAATGGCCACCTCGCCGGACGGAATCCGCTGGAGGAAATACGGGGGGAATCCGCTCTTCCCCGGCGCCATGCCCTATGCCATCAAGATTGGCGATACGTTTCGCTTGTATCATTCCGGCAAGGATGATGCCGGCAGGCATGGATTGCAGATGAGGACATCTCAGGACGGATTTCGCTGGAGCAAACCAACAAGAGTCCTGGCAGGCGTCATGGATCCGTGCGTGGTCCTGGTGAACGGCAAATACCATCTGTACTACTGCGGGGGCGGACGAAAAACAAAAAACGGAAAGCAGGTGTGGGAGTTCAAAGCTCACATGGCAACGTCTGAGGACGGGATCCGTTGGAAAAAGGAACCAAAACCGGCTCTGCCGCTTGGCCCAAAGGGCAGTTGGGACGAGAGTTCGCACGCTGGCCCCTGCGTTCTAAAACTCGAAGACGGTTTCCACATGTGGTACCTGGGCAGCGGCAGCTACAAAGACCACATAGCGTGGAGAATCGGGCACGCCACGTCGCCGGACGGACTGAACTGGACGAAGTCGGGGAAAGAACCGGTTCTTGATGTCGGCAAGCCCGGAGATTGGGACTGCGGCACGTTCATGTCGTTCGACATCATTTTCCGGGATGGCAAGTTCCTGTTCTGGTACGCCGGCGCCCCGACCGGACACGGTGACGAGACCAAGATGACAATCCAGATCGGACACGGAACCAGTAGGTGACCGATTCAAGCGCGCGTTCCGCCGAGCCAAGGAGTAGGCGTGGGGCCGGTTCCTACCGGCCGATCGACGATTGAACGCCCGGCCGGTAGGAACCGGCCCTACTCGGCTTTGGGTGACTACAAGCAGAAGCGAAGAGCCATGAGAAAACCAACTTCGACGACCTTGGCCGTTCTTCTGCTTATCACGTACGCGACAAGTTCAGCTTTCGCTGACAACCATCCACCGCCGGCCAAGGCACCGTTCAATGCCCAGCAGGCCAAGGAGTTTCAACGCCAGTGGGCCAAGCACATCGGCAAGGAGGTGGTTTTCACCAATTCCATCGGCATGAAGATGGTCCTGATCCCGCCGGGCGAGTTCATCATGGGAAATGATGAAGCGGGATACAAAATGGCAATCAAAGGAATGCTCAAAGGCAGCTACTACGAGCGAATGGCTGCCCAACGCGGCTTCAACAATGACGAGGAAATCGCCCACCGCGTCCGTCTGAACAACCCGTTCTACATGGGAGCTTGTGAAGTCACGGTTGGACAGTTCCGCCAGTTCGCGGACGACTCCGGCTACAAGACCGAAGCCGAACGGGGCCTTGTTTACGGACAACTCTACAAGGGCAAGGCGTCAATTCGCACCTGGCGCAAGACCTTCTACAAACAGCCGGACGATCATCCCGTCTTGCAGGTCAACTGGAACGACGCCGTGGCTTTCTGTGAGTGGCTAGCCAGAAAAGAAGAACGGGAAGGGCATCAGTATTGCCTGCCGACCGAAGCCGAGTGGGAGTATGCCTGCCGGGCAGGGACTACTACATTCTGGTACTTCGGCGATCCCGATGATTACGACAACCTGGTCGACCAGTACGAGTGGATCACCGGAAAAAAGAAAACGCCGTCGGCGGTCGGCCTGAAAAAGCCAAATCCGTTTGGCCTGTATGACATGCACGGCAGCGTGATGGAATGGGTGGCGGACTGGCACCACTGGTACTACTACCTGGAGAGCCCGCTGAACGATCCGACCGGGCCGCCCACGGAGAACGAGCTGAAACACAATCGCGGTTGGGTTCGCGGCGGTATGTTCAAAATGAACCGTTACTGGTCTACCTCGTACTCGCGCATGAGGATCCATCGGGGCTCCAACCAACATGACCACGTAGGATTCAGGGTGGCCATGAAGATAAAGGGCGTCGAGGGCCTCGAACCTCCACCCGAACCTTACATGGAGCCGGTGGTGAAGCAAAGTCCCGCCCAGGACGAAAAGATCGTCGTGACGAAAGAGTACGCTCCGGAATTGAGCATTGATCTGAGTGAGACGGTCAAGATGGAATTCGTTCTTGTTCAGCCAGGGTCATTCATGATGGGCTCGACCGAAGGCGGCGGTTTCGAAAGGCCGGTACACTGGGTCATTATCAGCAAGCCGTTTTACGTCTGTTTGTACGAGGTCACTCAAGGACAATGGGACGCAGTCCTGGGCGCGAAGGACCGTTTGAAACGGTGGGGGAAAGCTAAACCGCGCCCGACAACCCTGGGACCGAGCAAGCCGATGGGTTTGGCGAGCTGGAACGATTGGCAGGAGTTTGTCAGGGCACTGCGTAAGAAAGTTCACGACGGTAGCCGAAGTCGTGAGACCTCGGGCGGCGAGGCTGAAGCTCCGAATTCTCACGAATTCGGCTACGAATTCAGCCTGCCGACCGAGGCGCAGTGGGAATACGCCTGCCGCGCGGGCAGTACCACCACGTACTGTTTTGGAGACGATCCGGCCCGGTTGAAAGAGTACGCCTGGTTCTGTGCAGAGGATGCCCTCCCACCAAGGGAGAGAAAATGGCCGGATCTGTCTGTGGGCGGCAAGAAGCCTAACGCCTTGGGCATCCACGACATGCACGGTAGCGTCTGGGAATGGTGCGCGGACTGGTGGGACAAGAAGTATTACAGCAAATCGTCGTTGAAGGACCCGCAGGGGCCTGAAACCGGAACTTTCCGGGTCATGCGCGGCGGAGTCTACACGCGGTACGGCAGGTTTGCCCGTTCCGCTTTTCGCTATTTCATGCCGCCAAACCTCGCGGATCACGCCGCGGGAGCACGGCTGGTGATCAACCTTCCCAGTCTGAGAAAGGAAAAGCCATGAGAAAAGCATCGCTCGCAGTTGTGACCGTCTTATTGGTGAGCGCGGTCTGGGCAACTTCCTCCTTCGCCGCCGATCCTCCTCCGTTGGCCAAAGCGCCGTTCAATGCGGAGCAGGCCAAGGAGTTTCAACAGCAGTGGTCCAAGCACATTGGCAAACCGGTCGTCCAAACCAACTCAATCGGCATGAAGATGGTTCTTTTGCCCCCGGGTGAGTACACCATGGGTCGCACCGAGGAGCAATTCGACAAGGTTCTGGAAATCGCCAAGCAAGATGGTCGTGAACCCGCCCGAGCGGCCACGTGGGAAATGTTGATGATGCCCGGGCACCAGGTCAGGATTACCAAGCCGTTCTATATGGGCGCTACCGAAGTCACCGTCGGGCAGTACCGCGCGTTCTGTGAAGCCTCCGGATACAAGACCGAAGCGGAACAGGGACTCAACGGAGGCGTGCCTTACAGGGGACGTCGCCCCATATGCACTTGGCGAAAGCCCATGGTTTGGATCAGGTTACAGCAAAAGGACGATGAGCCGGTGCTGCACCTGTGCTGGAACGACTGTGTCGCGTTCTGCAAGTGGCTGAGCAAGAAGGAGGGCGTCGAGTACTGTCTACCCACGGAGGCTGAGTGGGAGTACGCCTGCCGCGCGGGAAGTACCACCGCCTGGTGTTTCGGCAACTTCGAAGACTTTGACCGCCTTGGCCATGAATTCATGTTCGTATCGGAGCCGCCCCAAGGTAAGCACGACAGGCCGAGTTCGGTTGCCAAGAAGAAGCCAAACGCCTTCGGTCTCTACGACATGCACGGCAATGTGTGGGAATATGTCGCCGACTGGTGGCACCGGTTCACCTACAAGAACTCGACTATCAACGATCCGACCGGTCCGCCGGAGCAGAGTGAGAAGGGCGACATGCGCCGCATCATTCGTACCGGCTCATTCGACTGGGGACGCTGGGGTGCGCAGTCCGTCTACCGCATGCGGATTGGCCAACGTTCCACTCAGCACCCGCACCAGGGCTTCCGGGTCGCGATGAGGGTCAAAGGCGTCAAGGGTGTATCGCCGGCAGCCGAGCCGAGTGAAGAGCGCCGGAAGACGAAGGTCGATCCAGGTCCGCAGAAGGTTGACGCTTCGGCTGCTGACAAGTCCGCGAAAGAGTTGACAATCGACCTGCCGGGCGGAACCAAGATGGACTTTGCCCTCATCCCGCCCGGTTCTTTCCTCATGGGGTCGAGTAGAGGATTCGGCGATGAGGCCCCCGTTCACAGGGTTGTGATTTCAAAGCCGTTCTACATGGCAAAGTACGAGGTGACGACAACTCAGTGGGCAGCGCTCATGGGAAAGGACGGTCGTTTCAAGTTTTGGGAGACCATGAAAGGCGAGCACGACGATGCAGTGGGCCCGATGAAGGCCATGAGGGACGTCAGTTGGAATGAGTGCCAGGCCTTTGTCGCGGCGCTGCAAGAGAAAGTGCGCGGTGGTAGCCGAAGTCGTGAGACATCGGGTGATCGCCAGAAAAGCCCGAATTCTAACGAATCCGGCTACGACTTCAGCTTGCCGACCGAGGCACAGTGGGAATACGCTTGCCGCGCCGGCAGCTCCACCGAATTCCACTTCGGCGATGACGCTTCGACGATGGGCGAGTACGCTTGGTTTGCCGGCAACATGATTTGGCCCGGCGGCGGCAGAACGTTTCCCGACGGCACTCCGGTCAGGGGCGTACACTACCATGATGTCGGACAGAAGAAGCCGAACTCTTTCGGGCTCTACGACATGCACGGAGGCGTCTGGGAATGGTGCGCCGACTACTATGACAAGGACTACTACGTCAACTCGCCGCTGGTGGACCCCACTGGCCCTGAGTCGGGGCGGTTCCGCACTCTGCGCGGCGGCTCCTGGTTCCGATATGCCAAGTACTGTCGCAGCGCCTACCGCCGCTTCTTCTATCCAGCCTGCAACGGCGACGGAGTCACGGCTTACATTTCGGACTTTGGCTGCCGAGTAGTGATAAATCTTCCCTGAACTCAAACCGAGAGTGATTGGTACACCGCCCTGCCGTGCAACAATCAGTGAGAACGATGCCCATGACTAGAATCAAGTCGATTTCTTGGGCAGCTCTTCTCTTCGGGCTGCTTGTCTCAGGCGTGCAGATCAACGCGGCTGAGACCAAACCGCCATTGGCGCATAAGGTCGAGGCAAGGGCCAATGTGCCGATTCCCATGCGGGATGGGGTCGAACTGGCGGCTAATGTCTTCCTGCCAGTAGGGCCGGGCGAGAGGTTTCCGGTCATTCTCCTCCGCACGCCATACGGTAAAGGCAGTCCTGATGCCGGAGGTTCCAAGAAGCTTGCGTCGCGCGGCTACGTCGTCGTTAGGCAGGACTGCCGCGGACGTGGCGATTCGCAGGGCGATTGGGAACCGATGAGGAACGAGATGACCGACGGCCTGGACACGCACAAATGGATCCTGGCTCAACCGTGGTGCAACGGCAAGATCGGCACGACCGGTGGGTCCTACGGCGGGTTTACTCAGTGGAGCACGGCTCCCGAGGCGGGAGACTATCTTGCGGAAATGTGCGGCAGGGTTCCATTGTTCGACTGGTATCAGGATTGCGCCTACATCGGCGGGGCTTTCAGTCTCGAAAAGATGATGATGTGGGGGGCCTCGAATTCGGTCACGCCAAAAACAGCAGGAGTTCCAGCCTTCCGCAGATGGAACAAGGAAGAATGGGACAAAGCTCTGCGGCAGTTGCCGCTTGCGACGTGGGATAAAGCGATCGGCTACGAAGTGCAGTTCCTGCGCGACTGGATTGCCCATCCACAGTTCGACGGCTACTGGGCGAAGGCGAGCATACGAGATCGGTGGCAGGAGATCATTTGTCCCAGCATGACGGTGAGCGGCTGGTACGATGTGTTCTTGAAGCAGGCTCTCGATCATGTGAGCAGAGTGAAGACCCAGTCGGTGTCCGAGCACGCTCGGCGTCATCAGTACCTGATCATCGGCCCTTGGCCCCACTACTTCGGACTTCGCGGGGACGTGAATTTTGGTCCGCAAGCCGGTGTCAACATTTCGGCCCTGGAAGACAATTGGCACGACTACTGGCTCAAAGGCCGCCCAACAGGCATCGACAAGTGGGCGTCGGTTCGCATCTTTGTCATGGGCCGTAACCAGTGGCGAAACGAGCAGGAGTGGCCCCTGAAGCGGACCCAATACACGCCTTATTACTTTCACAGCCGAGGCTCCGCGAACAGTATCACCGGTGATGGTGAGTTGACGACAACAAAGCCTCGCAAAGAACCAGCCGACACCTATGTGTACGCCCCGGAGAATCCTGTGCCGACGTTGGGCGGCCCCAACTACCATCCTGCCATCACCGGCCCGCGAGACCAACGCAAGGCCGAAGAGCGAAACGATGTCCTGGTCTTCACGAGCAAAGTACTGAAAGAGGAAATCGAGGTGACTGGGCCGGTAAAGGTTGTCCTGTTTGCAGCCAGCACCGCGCCCGACACGGACTGGACGGCCAAGCTGGTGGATGTTCATCCCGACGACCGGCCCATCAATCTCTGCGACGGCATCATCCGCGCTCGCTACCGAGAATCCGCCACGAATCCCACGTTGATTCAGCCCGAACAGGTCTACCGATACGAGATCGACCTGTGGGCAACGAGCAACGTCTTTCTGGTGGGCCACCGCATCCGTGTCGAGATATCCAGCAGCAACTTCCCTCGGTTCGATCGTAATCCGAACACTGGTCACCCTTTCGGAGCAGACGCCGAGCTAAAGGAGGCGACACAGACGGTCTATCACGATATTCGATATCCCTCGCATATCCTTTTGCCGATCATTTCAAATTGACCAGGAGGAACGTAATGAGAATCTTGAGGAGACTGTTTCTGCTGGCGACGTGTCGACCGATGTCGCAAATCAAGACGCTGAATCCACTCACCTTTTGCGTCGTATCGCTGCTGTGCGCACTGCCAGCGACCGCTGCCGATTACTACGTCAGCAATTCTGGTGACGACGGCAATTCGGGAACGGCTGAGGCGGACGCCTGGCAATCCAACGCGAAAGTCAACGGCTTCGAGTTTGCGCCCGGCGACGTCATTCACTTCGAGTGTGGTGGCCAGTGGCGTGGGACACTTGCCCCTTGCAGCGGTGCTCCTCAGGGGCATGTCACGTACACGTCGTACGGCGAGGGGGCGAAACCACTGCTGCTCGGTTCGCTGGAGATGAACAAACCCGCCGATTGGCGGCCTGTCGGCACGAACCTGTGGGAAACACGGCCTCTTCCGGTCGACGTGGGGAACATCATCTTCAACAACGGTCAGAGCTGCGGCATCAAGGTGTGGGAACGTCCGGATGTCGATGCGCCGAACGAATTCTGTTTCGATCGGGAAAAGAAGACGGTCGTGCTGGGCGCAGCGCAAAACCCGGCGATGCTGTTCGACGATATTGAGTGTGCTCTGAAGCGCCACATTATCAACCAGGGAGGCCGAAGTTACATCATCTATGACGGCTTGCATCTCGCCTACGGGGCGGCGCACGGCATTGGTGGCGGAGGCACGCATCACATCATCGTGCGCAACTGCGATCTGTGCTTCATCGGTGGCGGCCACCAACATTCAAGGAAGACGCAACGGGGCGAATGGCACGTTCGCTACGGGAACGGCGTCGAGTTCTGGGCAGGCGCGCACGATAACCTCGTGGAACAGTGTCGCATTTGGGACATCTACGACGCAGGTCTGACCAACCAAGGGTCCGGCCGCAACCAGCAGTACAACATCACGTATCGCAACAACGTGATCTGGAATTGCGAATACTCGTTCGAGTACTGGAATCGCCCAGCCGAGTCGACGACTCACGACATCTACTTTGAGGACAACTTGTGTTTCAACGCGGGGCAAGGCTGGTCGCATGCCCAGCGCCCGTGGCCGGCCGGCGCGCATCTGATGTTCTTCTCGAACCAGGCACAGACAGATCGGTTCTTCGTGCGGCGCAACGTGTTTCACCATGCCGAAAATTCGTTCATGAACATCCACATCGCGCGGTGGAACGGTTTGGACGGCTTGGTGCTCACCGACAACACCCATTGCCAGCCGCCCGATAGCGTGCTGGTCCACTGGGGCGACCGCTCGTTCACGGCCGGCCAGTTTTCCGACTATCAGCAAGCCACCGACAAAGATGCCGACTCGCAGCTCGTCACTTTGGACAAACTGACGCTGGCGCCGCAGACGGTGAGGCTCTCAGTCGGTGCGACCGGACAACTCAAGGCCACCGCGACCTACTCGAACGGCACCACGGCAGACATGACCTCGGTTTGCCGATTCACACCGTCGATACCAGAAATCGTGACCGTAGATTCGCATGGCTTGCTCCGCGCCGCACGACCGGACAAGACGAAGATCACGGCGAGCTTCGAGGGCTTGACGTCCTCCGCATCCGTCACGGTGCAGGACAAGAAATGAGGAGTCGGGGAATGCGCCTACTGCTCTTGACAATCGTATTGACTGCAACGCTGGGCCATGTGGGCTGGTGCGGCGAATTGACCGAAGAACAGATTCTCGGCCAAGCTGACGCGCGCATCGAGAAGTACCGCAAGGGCGAAGCTGTGTTGAAACTGATTGGCCCGGACGGGAAGCCGATCCCAGACGGGACCGCCGTAACGATCGAACAGACGCAGCACGAGTTCCTGTTCGGGGCCAATATCTACAAGTTCGACGATTGCAGGACACCGGAGGAAGACGCGGCTTACAAGCAGAGGTTTCGCGAACTGCTGAATTTCGCCACGGTTCGCTTCTACTGGGTGTCCTACGAGATCGAGGAGGGCAAGCTGGAGTACGACGACCGGCTCAAAATCGCCCGCTGGTGCTTGAATAACGGCATCACGCCCAAGGGACATCCGCTGTTCTGGAGCGAATGTCAGCCGCAGTGGGTCCACAAGAAAGATCCTGAGAAGGCAGAAGAACTCGCATTCGCTCGCGTCGGCCGAGAGATTTCGGATTTCCGCGGCGTCATCGGCATGTGGGACGTCCTGAACGAACCCAGCAAAGGGATCGAACAGGCACGCCAGCTCAACGCTGTCACGGCTTTGCGCATTTACCAGCGCTACGGCAAGGTGGAGGTCGTGAAGCGAGCGTTTGAGCAAGCTCGCAAAGCGAATCCCAAAGCGACGCTCATCCTGAACGACCATCCCTACCCGCTGGACGATCCCAACATCGTATTGACACGGTTCGAGAAGATCGTCAAGGAGTGTCTGGACCAGGACGTTCCCATCGACGGCATTGGCATCCAAACGCACATGGTTCTGAAACGCCGCGAATGGTCGGTCAAGAGAACGTGGGAGATCCTGGAGCAGTTTGCGACATTCGGAAAGCCGCTGCACTTTACCGAACTGACGATCATCTCCGGCTGGCATTCGAACGAAGAGCGTCAAGCCAAGCTGGCCGCACAGTTCTACACCATCCTATTCTCCCATCCGTCAGTCGAAGCCATCACCTGGTGGGACTTCACCGAACAGAAATACCGCGGCGCGATCCGTGCGCCCGGGGCAGGGCTCATCCGCGAAGACATGACGCCCAAGCCCGCCTACCACGCATTGAAAGACCTGATCAAAGGCAAATGGTGGACCAAGGAGACTGCCACCGTTGCTGGGGCCGGCCGGGCACGTTTTCGAGGATTTTTCGGCCAGTACAAAGTTGCCTCGACTATTGGCCAGCGGAAGCTAACTGGAACGTTCCTGTTGGACAAAGGCATGACGGACCCTACCGTCGTCCGGCTGGTGCCACGTTAGAACTGTACGCGGTCACCCGCAGGCTGCGGCTTCGTCGCCGTGGCGTGTCTCCTCAACGACGCAGCTTGCGCCACGCTACCAGCTTGCGCGATTCAGTCCAGACGAATGCGACTCAGGCAATGCTTGGCCGCAACTGATCGCAATCGTCAGATCAAGGTAGACTAGGCACGAGCCGATCGTGTCAATACCACAAGCTGTGGAACGCAGGAGAGAAGTAGATTCGGCAAGTCTAGTGTAGCCATCACGCTCCGAGCTTGTGAAAAAATCGAATTGCGCATAGTCCAGCTGTCAAAGGACCATGCGGCTCTTGAAAACTGCAGTGGGCCAACGTTTGAGTCAATGATCGTTTATGGAGGACGTGGCCTATGATCTTGGGGATCGTTTCCGTGCATACGGATCTTTGCCCTCCTTCTTCTGTCTCTCCGCTTGCTTCACTGGCGCCAGCACCGTTACACCTCGTTGGCCCACGCTTTGGATGTCTTCCATCGTCGCAAAGTTGCCATCCACCAAGTACTCCCCCGACAAGGGCTCTTGTTCCTCTTCGATCTGCTGCACCATCGGTTCCATCTGGCCTGCGTCACTGCCCACGTTGATGAGGTCCGCTCCCACAATCACCAAACCGTTCAAGCCCGTGGCAAACTCGACGTTGTACGCGGGGCGAGTGCCGCCGTCGCCCATCTTCATCCGTCGTGCTATGGGATCGGTGGTGCTGGCCCGGGCCGACAGTTCGCTCGTCTCCTGCTGGAACTCCTCTTGCAGGCGGTCCCATTGCTGCTCGGCCTCTTCCAGCAGTCGCTCCAGCGTTTCCGCTTTCCTAAAGGAATCGTTGCCAGCGCTGGCCCGCATCTTCATTCCGTCTTGCCCAAGCACCTCCAGATCCACCAAGTCTTCCGCCCTCATGGCGGCGATGTTGGTGACCACTTGTTCTTTGAGCCATTCGAGGTGGTCGGTGCGAAAGTCGGACAGCGTGTGATAATTCACGTTGACGCCTCCCCGAAGCCACTTTGTAAGGATCGCAATCGTAGCACCGCCTGTACAGTTCGCGGGCCTTGGCGATGCCTTCGTCCGTGGCGTAAAGCCACAAAGCCACAAGAATACGCGGATCGATCGGCGGGCGTCCCGCATGGCCTTCGACGGCTTCAATCCGCTCTTACAGCGGCGTCATGTCCAAACCCTGGACCAATTCCCAAACGAGGCGAGCTTTGTGGCCGGGCGGAATCAAATCGTCAATCCGTTTGGGGTTGGGATCGATCTGCGACCGATCAGGCGACTTCATGCGCGGCGGCGCCGCTTCCGTGCTAGCATCCTGCGGGTCCATGGTCGTTCACCGAAGTTCGATGTGAGGGGGGCTCCGTTCAACGAAAACACCCTAACATGTTCGATTTCAGCAAATGTTCAAAGATCGTTTTGTTCTCACGCTCTCCCTGTGACGCAGCCTGTTTCACGTAGCCCTCGATCTTGGCCATATTGGCCGGCACATCAAAACGTTTGGGCTCAATCTGGCAGATGGCAACCGTCACAGTTGCCGCCGCCGCGGGACATGCGGCGACGATTCCCAATGCGGTTAGAACGCAGACGACTGTCCTTCCCATGGTGGTCCTCCCGGCGTCTGTCAATACCGGTCCTTTTGCACAGCCGGAGAGTCACTCCCCGCCGAGTTCAGTAATCAGGCTTCTCATCACCGGCTTGGCGTGAACTTTGCAGTAGTGCAGTCTCGACCGCCACGATTCGAGGCTTGTAGGGCGTTCTTCGTTGGCCAAGCCGTGGACTCCGTGGTGCCAGCCACATAGAAGTTCCCTTGGGAATCAGCGGCCACGGCACGGAAGCTGTCTCTTGCATTGGTTCCCATGTACGAGGAGTAATGTAGTCGGCTCAAGTCGGACGACAGCTTGCAGAAGGCGCCATCCTGGCCTCCGCTATGGTTTGTCTGAAATGCGCCGGAAGTCACCGGAAAATCGTCCGAGAAGGTGAACATGGCGAAATACACGTTCCCCTTTCCGTCTAGCGCAATGCCCTCCCCACCGTCCCGCGCATCACCACCGACGAAGGTGCTCGCCACAAGCTTGCCGTCAGTCGTTAGCTTCGTGACAGCGCGATCGCCCGTCTGTTCCCAGCCTCCCGAACTGCCGCCGTTGTATGTCCGGTCATAGCCGTTAGGTGTTGGGATATCCGTCGATCTGGTCGCCGGAGCCACGTACACGTAGCCACTACCGTCCACCGCAATTGACCCGCCTTGGCTATCCCGGCCCGAGCCGCCGAGGTAGGTTGCCCAAACCACCTGAGAGCCATCGGACCTAATCCTCGCCAAGACAACGTCCGTGTCGCCCTGAGGTGAACGCTGGAACGCATTGGTCAGCCAGGCTGACGGCTGTTCGTGGACACCGAATAGCGCCAGATTCTCACGCCCTGGAAATCTCTGTCACGCCAGTACAGCCAGTCGGAATTTGTCCTGGACCAGCGAGGGTCGTTTTGCATGAGCACCAACTTGGGGTGGTTCACCGCCCGGACGAAACCGGCGTCGTTGTACAGAAACAAGCCGTTGGGCGCAGTTACGGCAGCCAAGTAGCTGTCGTCGAGGTTATAGGACGAGTGCTGTGAATACTCCGGCCAGATGCCGTTCTTGCTGCCGCCATCGTCGATAGTGACATCGCTGATCCGCTTGATCGTCGTACCGAAAACAGGATCGACGTACGTCTCGCTGGCCGCGGGCGGCTTCATGGTGTAATAGTCCGGCGGAACGTATGACTTCCTGCCCGTGATATATTTTGCGGACGTTCCGTTGTCTTCTGCTGCTGAATCAACGGTCGATGTCGAATCGGCACCCTGCGCACCCAAAATCGCCCAGAATAGGATTCCAAAAGGCAAGCATTTGGTCATCGTCATTCTTCGCACTCCGCTGACAAAACTCGGATTTCGCATTTGGCATCAGCCGAGAGCCAATCTAAGCTGACAGCGCAGGCCATTTCAGCATGCCGCCCGCCATAGCTCGCGTCGTTGGCGGCCCTACGGTCATGGGAAGCTCAGGGGGTCCTGTGGATCGGTGCCGGCTTTCCTCTCGTCCGCATCGGTGTGGCCGTCGCCGTCATCGTCGGTGTCGGCATTGTCCCCGATTCCGTCGCCGTCGGTATCGCGCCACTCCTTTGGATTGCGCGGAAAGGCGTCCCAGGGAATCGCTCCGGCATTGGGGACACCGTCGCCGTCCCAGTCCTTCTCGTCGTTATCCGCCGTGCCGTTGCTGTTGCGGTCATCGGCCTGGCCGTCGGCATCGATGTCGGCGTCGAGGTTGTCGCCGATGCGGTCGGCGTCGGCGTCGGCCCATTCTTCTCGCTCCAGGGGCCAAGCGTCCTGGGCATCGGGCACCCCATCGTTGTCGTCGTCTGCGTCCAGGTGATTGACGGTTCCGTCGCCGTCGGTATCGGGCAAATCACCGGCAGTGACGATCAGGGCCAGATCGATGCGGAAGGGCGGAGCGGTGACCGTCCGGCGGCCCGCTTCAGCTTCGAAGTGCGCCACAATTGCGCCGTCAGTGGGTCGATACCAATAGCCGGTCGAGGAGGTGGGAACGTCAATCGTAACCTCCAAACCGTGGACCAGTCCCCGATCGTGGCTCCAAGTATGGCGTGCCCCATCTTCCGTGTCGTCTGCCTTTCGGCACTGCTGACATGCGTGATGATGGAAGTATGCGGCCGCGCACCTATCGGAGCGGAGGCCGTACGCGCGGACGTCACGGGCCGCGGCGCCGGACAGCGGAACCTCGACCATACGCACATCCCGATCCAGTATCGAGGCAAAGTCCTGCATCACACGGATGTACTGCCGTTCTTGGGGACCGATCCAGAGGTTTCGCACGTGCCCGTCTTTGGCGTACGACGTCTCCCAGAAGACGAAGCTGATCTCGTTGAACATGGCCGTCCAGCATCGCACCCGCATCCGCCGGGCGCTGCCGGGATCCCACACACCGCCCACGCCTTCGGCCGATCTGTCTTCGCGGCCACGGTAGTTGCCCTGTTCGCCGTAGACAACCGGCTTGCGGAACCGTTTCATACGCCTCGCGCGGTCGGCGGTCACCTGATCCGATACGAACTCCGGTTCGTTGCCGTACCAGTGCGGGGCGTTGACTTCGATGCCCGATAACTCCGGGCGCTCCCAACTCGTGGTGATGGGATGGTCATACGGGTCGATCGATTCGAGATAGGGAATGACGATCTCGTACCAGCGGGCGTCAGCGTGTTGTTCGTTGAGAAACTGCCAGAAGTCGACGTAGGCCCCCCATCGATCGACGCTGTACTTGATGATCCGCCTGACCTTGTCCATTCCCTCGCGGTTTTCGGGCTGGTCGTTGAAGACCTTGGTATAGCCGAAGATGCCGTAGAAGTTTCTCAGCCCGTACTTCTGCGTCATCTGCAGCAGTTCGTCCACCATTTGGGCTTCCTTGTAATTGACACGGTCCAGGCCGGACGACCGGTCGGCCGGGCCGGTGTAGAGGACCTTCATGCCGGCGTTGTTGGGGCTGAATCGCCACATGTTGAAGCCGGCGCGGGAATATCGCCCGAACTTCACGTCGGCGTTCTGGACTCCCATGGAAGGTCCGCGCAAGAACATCGCGCCTGCCGGCGGCTTGGGGCGTGCTCCCGTTGGGTCCGGACGGAACGGCCCATCCATCGCCAGGCTATCGAGAACAGATCCGTCATGGTTACCGTCGCCGATGCCGTGCTGGTAGCCAATCGGGAAATACGCACTGCCATCCTCGAACACGAACCGGTAGGGGTTGTCGCGGCTGATGCGGACCCATCCCCGCGACCGCAGCCGTCCCTCGACCACCGCGAACGTCCCGCTGCCGGCCGCTTCCTCACCGGCCTCGTTGCGGAAGACGTACTCGAACGACCATTGGCCCGTCTCGCTGGGGGCGTACCGCGCCTTCCACAGGTCGGCCGGGTCGCAGGACCAGACGGCCGGCGGCGTTCCGCGGACACCGGCGTTGGACTCGACGTCGACCTTCTGTGGCTTGGACGAACCATAGAAGAACCCGCCTACCTTCGCCTTCTTCCCCGTCGGCGACCTGAATGTCACGTCGATCGTCACATCCCAAGTGGGGCTGGCATACTCCCGGTCGTGCTGGAAGGTCAGCTCGAATACCTGGTACGGCATGAGCCTGTCCGTATTCCGAGTGACCTGGATTTCCAGGGCGTTTGCCTGTGCCGCCATCAACTGGCGATGGGCCAACGTCATGACCACGATCGCAACCAGAGTGGCCAGGTCTCGTCCAAGCTTCCGGTCTTTGCTTATCATTTCAAGTCTCCTGTTGGGCTGTGCAACGTCTACGGCTCGTGATCCGCGACAATGGCAAGTCCCGCCACGATGTTCAGTCGTGCGAGAGAGTGAACCCGGCGACGAAGGCACCAGCCGCCGTCTGTTGGAGAGAGTTTATCAAAGGGATATCCTGGGAACGCGTTTCTCCGATGATGTACACGGCCTCGCCGTCGGGTCGCATGCCGATGTGGCGGCCGTGGTCAATGTCCGAGCCACCGAAGTAGCTTCCGTACAGTAGCTGCTGGCCGTCAGGGCTGAATACCACGAGCACCGAATCATGCGTACCCGCCGCCCCCGCCTTGCGTTCTTGACATGCGTTGGAGGTAACCGGGCAGTCCGGCGACCGGAACCGTCCCGCGCAATACACGTTGCCCCGCGGGTCAACGACCGGACCGAAGAAGCCCTCGTTGCCGACGGTGGTTCCTCCGTAAAGCGTGGCGAACGCAAGACTGCCATCGTTGTTGATCTTAGCGACCCAACCATCACCGTCCCAAACACCCGGACCGCCGCCTTTCAGTTGCCGCTGAAAGGCGTCGGGCGTCGTCGGGAAATCATTCGACGCCGTGCAGCCGGCCACGTAGAAGTTGCCTGCAGCATCGGAGACGCCTTCCGTTTCGATCTCGTCGTTGGCTGATCCGCCGAGCCAGGAAAAGTATACCAGCCGCTTGCCATCGGAGGATAACTTGGCAACGTAAGCCTCTCCGGCAGGCGGCGGGCTGCCGCGGGTCTTCTGAAAGGCATCGGGAGTTGGCGTCATGCCAGCACCATGCGTTGTGCCCCCGATCCAGATATTACCGGCCGCGTCGACGCCCAAGGCGCGAATCGTCTCATCTCCGCGACGCTGACGGTCGTCGTTGGGTCCAAAATAAGTGCAGAAGTCCACGTTGGCGCCGTCGGCCGAGAGCACTGCAACCCAACTGTCCTTGTTGCCCCCGCGCCGCGGCTTGAGCGCGGGCCCCGGAATCGTGCCGCGATCAGTAGGCAAGTTGCTCGATGTGGTGTTCCCTCCGCCGACAATCAACTTGCCCGAGGGCAGCAGATGGATCGCACGCCCGTTCTCATCCCCGTTGCCACCGATATACGTGGAGTAGAGCAGGTCGCCATCGGGGGACAGTTTCACCACGAACGCATCGGTGGGTTCGTGCGGACCGCCGCCGATCCCACCGTTGAACGTGCGGTCGAAGGCGTTTAGCGTCGTGGGAAATTCCGGTCCCGCGCGGCCGGAAACATACAATTCGCTTTCGGGCCCAACCGCGGAGACATAAGCATAATCCTCCAAGGGGCCACCCAACAGCCGCGACCAGATCAGCTTGCCGTCCGGTGAGAATTTGGCAACCGTCACGTCCGGTTCGCCACCACCGGCGTGAGCCAAGCCGACCGTGGTTGGCCAGTCCGTCTGGCTCGTCCCGCCCGACATGTAGATATTCCCTTCGCGGTCGACCGCCACCGACCGGTTGTTGGCTCCGCCTGTGCCCCAGTACGAAGAGAACTCCAGTGTTTGGGCAAACGTGACACGCGCCCCTATACATGCGGTGACGACAACCAACAACCGAATCCAGGCAGTGCACACTGCAATCTCTCCCGTCGTGTGGTGTGTTCATTAAGTGTCTGATGGGCAACTTCCACCTCAATACCCGCTGGGTCATACCAGCTTCAGCCCGAAACCGGGAGTGTCGGGAACAACGAGTTTCCCGTCGGTGATCTTGTAGGCTGAATAGTCGATGCCCGAAGCCTGTCCTGGAATGCCTTCGATGATACAGACATTGCCAACTCCGGCGGCCAGTTGTGCGCAATAGTACGTGCGCGGCGTCCACATCCACAGATGCGGCGAGGCTTTGATTCCGGCTTTGACAAGCGCGGGCATCAACTTCCGCCAGCGAGCAAAACCGACAATGCCCAAGTCGAGCACGAAAACGTCGACGAGCTTCGCTTCCGCCAAACAATATAGCCGATCGGTAAACTCCTCGACATATCCGCCGTGTCGCGTCAGCGGCTTGGCCTGGCGCTTGCGCCGCTCGCCATCGGCGATCAATGCCCTGCAACCAACCTTGGCCATGGCATCCTTCAACCGCTTGAGGCTGTCGTAATCCTCCTCGAACGGTTCCTCGATCCAGTAGAGGTCACAGTCAGCGACGGATTGAACGTATTTGATCGCCTCGTCGACCGCAAAGGCGTCGTTCGCGTCGACAAGGATTCGGCAGTCGGGGAATCGCTCCTTGACGGCGTGTGTCACTTCGATATCGCGCTGGAGGCCCTCTTTGCGGGGCATCCATTTGAAGCTGCGGCCGATCTTCAGTTTGAATGCGCGATACCCGGCGTCGTAGTCCTGCTGACAGGCGGCTAGGACGGCCTGCTCGGCCTCGCGGACTAGGGCAGCGGGGGCTACCAGAACCTGTGCCGTCACCCGGCGCGGCGGATCCGATCCGTCCACGACCACGTCAAACGCCTCGACGTCGCCCTCGCCTGCTCCGACTGGCCGAAGCAGAAACTCCGCATCGGCTGCCCCTTCCGGACCGCGCTCGACAGCCTTCCTCCCGGGTTGACTTGTCCAACCGTCCGGCAGGTTTTCCAACGATACGTCGTCAGACAGAGGCCGGCCCTCCAGCGCTACCTTCACCGGAACCTCATCTCCCGGCGCCACGACGAAAAGATCCCTGTGTGCCTCGTCGCCATTGAGGTAGTAGCTGATCGTGCTAAGCGATACGCCCAGCTCGCTCCGGTGACGCTCGGTCCATCGGCAGGTTGTCGTGACGGGCACGCTGGGCGGTCCACCCACGAAAGTGATGTGGTTCTCTCCACGTGAGAGCTTTCCCGGTAACGCCAGGGGCGACGCGACTAACGTGCTTCGGACCTTCAGCCCGCTGACGGTCGCACGGCTGCCTGCGGCCAATTCAACCTTCAGCCAATAGGCGTACCGGCCGGGTCACCTCTTTGAGTAAACTCACGCTGAACGGGCCGTTTGGCCGGGCACTCCGCCATGCCTCGGTCCAGTTCTTGCCCTCGTCGAAAGACAGAGACAGCCTGATCGCTCCGGCCGCCTCGGCAGCGCAGACGCCATGGACTGTGGCGTCGGAGAAAATGTAAGGACAGTGAGCTCGATAGACCAACGCGGCGGGTTCGGCCGGATTCTTCGCGCACAGCACGGAATCATGGTCGGCCGTCCTTTGGACCTGTGCGTTTTTTAGCACCGTGGCCGCACCTCCGCCGGTCGGTTCGTAGACGATGGCCCCGTTGCCAAAGTAAGGTGGCACCTTGCCCAGGGGAATCGACCGCCGATCGCCCGTGA
>CAZURK010000297.1:0-19620 GCA_964623055.1 uncultured Pirellulaceae bacterium | reverse complement strand
CACGGTCCCTTCTTGCCAGCGTGTTCGTCGCTGACTTTGAACCGTTTGTGGCAACCGGGACAAACAACCGTGATTGGCATGAAAAGAAACTAGTCCCCGTAATCGCAGTCCAGCAGATCGTCCTCGTTGATCAACCTGAAGTTCTTGGCGTTCAGTGTCTCCAGGGCTGTCTCGGTGTTGTCGACCATCAGGGCGATCACCGGTCGCCCGAGGGGATGGACGATCAGCGGATAGGTTTGCACGATGTTGATTTCGGCCTGCAGCATGGTCGAACAGACCTGAAGCAGCGGCTGAGGACCTTCCGGCAGCTCGACACAGATCAAATCGCTTTCGATGATTGCCAGCCCCGCTCGTTCCAGGATCTCGCGCCCTTGCTCCGGGTGGCTCAGCACAAACCTGGCGAAAGCACACTCGGTTGCATCGTTGATCGACAGCCCGACGATGCTGACATTGCTGCCCTCGAACCGGCGTACGACCTCCAGCAGTTGTCCTACACGGTTCTCCAAGAACACGGTAAACTGGCGGATGGTCGGATAGTCCCGGCCACGCAAGGTCGAGTAATCCAGTGCTGAACCTTCGCCGACACTCATCGGTTGGCCATGCCTCCGGAACGAGCAGACGCACCATAAGAGGAACTGGTAGCTGTAACTATAAGGAAACTAAAAGGTTCGGTCAATCCGACAGATCATGCTGAATTGTTTTCCGCTACAATGAAAACGGCAGTTTGCCCCAAACGGACAGATGGAAGTCGGGACCATGACTGGAGAGCTACAGCCGAATTCGTCGGAATACGAAGCCGAGCGGCGCCGCCATATGGTCAAGACGCAACTCGGCTCGCGCGATATCAAGGATCAACGCGTGCTGGAGGCGATGAGCAAGGTGCCTCGTCATCTGTTCACGCCCAAACAGTACCGCGACAACGCGTATGCCGACCGGCCGCTGCCCATCGGCCACGACCAAACCATTTCCCAACCCTACATCGTAGCGCTGATGACTCAATTGACTCGTCCTCAGCCGCATTTCCGGGCGTTGGACGTCGGCACGGGTTCCGGCTATCAAGCAGCCGTGCTTGCCGAACTGTGCCAGCAGGTGTATAGCATCGAGATCATCCAACCGCTGGCCGACTCGGCACGCGACCGCTTGCGTGAACTTGGCTATGGGAATGTCGAGGTCCGTTGTGGCGATGCCTACCACGGTTGGCCGGAACACGGCCCGTTCGACTTGATCATCGCCGCGGCGGCGCCGGGACACATCCCCGATCCATTGGTGGAGCAACTTGCCATCGGCGGTCGATTGGTGTTGCCACTTGGCGCCCACGGCATCCAAGAACTGATCATCGTGGAAAAACAGGAAGACGGAAGCGTACGACAATGGTCCTCCGGCGGTGTCGCGTTCGTGCCAATGACCGGCGAGGTGATGCAGGACCGGAAACGCGGCTGGAGGAAGTGAAAGATGCAGGGGCGGAGAGGTAGGAAGGACGCCAACGCTCCATCCAATACGCTGCAGAAACTCGCCACCCGACTGTTCGCGGACCAAGCGACACGTGAGGCTTTTGTTGACGCGCTACTGGAACCCGCCGCCTACAACCCCGCAGTCATATGGCTGAAGGACCGCCCTGCGGAGATGCCGTTCCCAGTCGACCCGCCTTGCGATTGGCATCCCGATTTCGTGGATCGAGTTGCAGCCAACCATCGGCCCGGACAGCACACTCTACACCAGCAGGGCTACTACTACTGCCTTGATTTCTCTTCGGTCTTCACAGCGTCCAGTCTGTGCGCAACAAATCGCGAACAACAACTGGTCATTGATCTGTGCGCTTCGCCCGGCGGCAAGAGCGTCTTCGCCTGGCGCCTGCTTTGGCCCGAGTTTCTGTTGGCCGACGAAGTTATTAAGAAGCGAACGGCTGCGTTGATCTCCAATTTCAAACGATGCGGGATCCAGCCAGCCGCCGTGATCGCGATGGACAGTTCTCGGCTGGCAACAGCGTGTCCGCAATCGGCCGATCTGGTCATCGTCGACGCACCGTGTTCCGGACAGTCACTGATCGCCCGCGGAAAGAAGTCACCAGGCTGCTTCCACCCTGCCACGATCAACATGAACGCCAATCGTCAGCGACGCATCTTGGCCAACGCCGTTCGGCTCGTCGCGCCCGGTGGGTACTTGGCTTACATCACGTGTACCTACTCGCTGAAAGAGAACGAGAACAACGTCCGATGGCTTTTGGCAAAGAACCCACAATTCAACCCGATCACGGTCACAAGGCTACGCATGTTTCAATCCCATCTAGCAGACATCCCCTGTTATCGCCTATGGCCCCAAGACGGAATCGGCGCCGGCGGGTTTGCTGCAATTCTCAAGAATGTCGAGGATGGGGTAGGTCGCCGGAATGACTTGTCGTCGCTGCCCTTTGTCTGGCGGAGTCGTTAGACCGCCGCCGATCAAAACTGACTCGTTCTACTACTTCGCAAATTGTTGTTTTTTGCGCGCATTTTGGTTGCGGCCGAGCAAAGCGAGGCTGCGTTGGTTAACGGCAAGCCGAAGGCGACTGCGCGGCTCGAAACACCATCGCCTTCGGCTTGCCGTTAAACGAATGATGGCGCGATTGTGGGACCTGCAAACGTCATTCCCCAACCAACTCCAGTGTGCCCCAGAGACTTGGGTCCTCCGTGAACGGGAACTCTGGTCCCACGGTGAATGTCTGCCAGCCGAGTTCGCGGTCGATCACTGCATAACTGAATCCCAATCGCGGATGCTCGCTGGGGTCAAACCCTGTCATCGCCGCTGCAGGAATATGAGCCGTTAGCGCGTAACCGTCGACGCGTTTCTCGCTCAACACGTGAAGGACGTTCTGACCAATCGGCTTCGGTTGTTCACGCGCCCGGTTGATCGGTACGAGCGTAGCCACCGGCTCCTCCTGTCGGCGTCCGCGGCCAAATGGCAAGAAAATGAAACGGTGACAGAACCGACTGGCTCGGTGGATGTTGTGCGTATCGCGCGTGTCGATCCATACGTGCAAACCGTCGCTGTCTTCGGCTCGAGAGGCCCGGCACCACGGCGTTTGCTTCTTGCCCCCAACACGTAGCGAGAAGGACAGCCCATCTTGGCTCCAGGCAACTCGCAGATCTCCAAACAGCCGCCGAGCCTCCAACTCCCCGAAGCTGGGCAGCACGTGCTCGTTAGACAGCTTGACGCCGCGGGGGTTCCAAACCGGATCGAGCCGACGACACGGTGCCGAAAACCGAAACAGGAATGTGGATCCCAAAAGTTTCTCGGACATAGGCTCGCTGCAGGGAAGATAGATCGATTGTTGTTGCGGACGCGTTCAAACTGGTATTCTAGCACAATCGTCGATACGGTGGACTTGCCTGCAGCGGTCGCCTACGCGAACAATAGCCGCTGGTGTTAGATCGGGCAAATTGGAGTGCGGCAGGCGGAACCATGGACCACATCTATTTGGACAACAACGCCACGACCAGGATTGATCCTCGGGTCGCTGAGGCGATCTTCGAGTGCCACCGCGCTGGGTACGTCAATCCGGCCAGCCAACACCGGCTGGGCCAGAGGTCACGCCAACTGCTCGAAAACGCAAGAGAAACCGTGGCTCGCGTTCTGGGATGCCAAGTAACCGGCATCGATGTAGATCGCGTTATCTTCACTAGTGGCGGCACAGAAGCCAACAATCTAGCCATCCGCGGCCTTGCCGGATCCGAACCGGGTCGTGTTATCGTTTCGGCAATCGAACATCCCAGCGTCTTCGGAGCGGCTGACCATCTTTCCCGAAAGGGATTCGATGTGCAGCACATACGCGTTACGGGGGAAGGTATCGTCGATATCGAGCATCTTCGCCAGCTTCTTGACGACCAGACGAAGTTAGTCAGCGTCATGCTCGGAAACAACGAAACGGGCGTCCTGCAGCCAGTGGGTGAAATCGTTGGCATATGCCAAGCGGCCGGTGTCCCGGTGCATACGGATGCGGTCCAGGCAATTGGCAAAATACCGGTCAGTTTCCACGAACTGGGCATTTCGGCGCTATCCCTCGCCGCACACAAGTTTCACGGGCCCCGAGGGATCGGTGCGCTGGTCGTTCGACACGATACACATCTGGAGCCGATTCTCTTCGGAGGCTTCCAGCAATTGGGGTCGCGACCCGGTACCGAATCCGTTGCGCCGGCCGTAGGCCTGCAGACGGCGCTTGATTTGTGGGAATCGGAAGCCCAAGAGCGGCAGAATCGCATGCGACAACTGCGAGACCATTTGGAACAGAGCATCCGTGCCGAACTCGCGGACGTTATCGTCGTAGGCGGCGTGTCCGACCGGTTGCCTCATACCAGCAACCTTGCATTTCCCGGGTTTGATAGACAAGCCCTATTCATGGCTTTGGATTCCGCTGGGATTGCCTGCTCGACCGGTTCAGCCTGCGCCAGCGGGTCCAGCGAACCGTCTCCCGTTCCGATTGCCATGGATCTGCCGAGCGACGTTACGAGCAGCTCATTGAGATTCAGCTTGGGGGCCGACACCACCGAGATGGAGATCGACGAGGTCGTTCGACGTATCTTACGTACAATCAAAGAGTTGCGTCGTTGATTTGGGGGCTGAAAACCAGCGATCACACCTCGTCACACACGGGAAAAACCGTTATAATCGTCGTTTCTATTCAGAGCCTTCCTCGCCGTCGAAACGAAGAAGTAGAATCCCAGTGATCAGCGGCACATTCTCCATTGACTTTCAATCCTTTCGATCGGTGATTCGCCGGTCCAGAAGACGGGAGTCACCTCCGCCAGTCACTTTGCACGAATACGTTGGTGGAGAAGAGAATTTCCTCGTACAGTTCGCCGCCGAGTGCATTCTTGAAAGGCGGCCCGGTTACAATCCTATTGTCTTCTTCGGCCCAACGGCAACTGGTAAATCACTATTGGCCGATGGCTTGGCCTCACAGTGGAAACAAAGCAATGGGACAACGGATCACCTTGTGGCCGTCAGTGGTGCTGAATTCGCTCGCGAGTATGGCCATGCCGTGCAGACAGATTCGCTGGAAGAGTTGCACGCCAAGTACAGATCGGCGCATCTACTGGTGATTGACGATGTGGATCAGACCGCCAGGAAGAACGGTGCGCAGAATGAACTGGTCGCCGTCCTGGACGCGCTGTGCCAGCGTGGCGGTCAGGTACTTGCAACCCTGAAGGACTCCCCACCGGAAAGCGATGCCCTTCCAGCCAGGTTGGCCAGCCGTCTCTCTTCCGGCTTGACTGTGCCGCTCGTTCAACCTGGACCAGCGGCCAGAAGAGCTATCCTGAAACGCTTGGCGGCAGTCGGGCGTATATCGATACCCGATGACGTTATTGAACTGCTGACGGAGCGTCTGATCGACAAGGGCTCGCCCAGTGTACCGCTACTAAATGACGCCCTTCAGAAAATCGATGAGTTGTCGCGGCAAAACCAGGAACCGATTACAGTACCACTTGCCGTCCAATACCTCGACTCGCAGAATGCCATCCACAAACCTCAGTTGCGGTCCATCACCAAGCAGGTGTGCAAGTACTTCCATCTCAAGGCTGCCGAACTGAAAGGGCCAGCCAGGCAGCAACGAGTAGTTCGTGCCCGGGGTGTGGCAATGTTGCTGGCCCGCCAATTGACCAACAACAGCCTGGAACAAGTGGGCCGGCATTTCGGGAACCGTGACCACAGCACTGTTCTGCACGCGTGTCGCAAGACACAATCGCTAATTCAGACAGATCCTGCGATCCGCCGAGCCGTAGAAGAACTGACGCAACAGCTTTCGGCAATATAGATACTCAACGTCGGGAGGTGTGATTGTTAACAAGATGTCGAGACGCTGTCCACAGCCGTCGATCCATTGGCACGCGCCAACACGGTTTTCGCTCGGTATCCAATCGCTTGTCATTTCTCGACATTGATTCAACCGAATGTCAACGGCAAGACAACTCGTTTTCCACCGTCCTAATACCCGAAGCAACGTCCCTAAAACTCTATCACGGAAACAACTTACGGAGAGTCGTCACCCCATCGCTGAGAGCGTAAATGCAGGGTATCCTACTACTGATAAAGAAGACATAAAAGTAAAGAAGAAAAGACACCAGAACAACGAAGGCTCAGAATTATGAAGATCACCTGCGATCGCGAACAACTTCTGTCGGCGTTCCAGACTGCGGCCATGGTCGCGCCATCACGCAGCCCCAAGCCGATCCTGCAGAACGTCAAACTGGATATCCAAGACGAATCCAGAATCCTAATGGCAACGGATATGGAAATCGGCGTTCGCATCGAATTGGATGGCATCGAAGTCGAGTCCGGCGGCAGTGCAGTGTTGCCGGTAACCCGATTTGGCTCCATCCTGCGCGAGAACAGCGATGAAAAGCTGAAAGTCGAGGCTGATGCGCAGGGAGTGAAAGTACGCGGCGAAAGAAGTGAATTCAATCTGCCGGGGCAGAATCCAGATGAATTCCCCGCAGTTGCATCGTTTGAAGAAGAGAAATACCACAAGATTCCTGCTCGACTGTTCAAAGAACTTGTTCGACGAACAATATTTGCCACCGATACGGAAAGCAGCCGCTACGCTCTGGGAGGCATCCTGCTGGAGATGGAAACGGAGAGCATCACGGCCGTGGGTACCGATGGCAGAAGGCTGGCTAAGATGAATGGAGTGGCCGAATCGGTCGGCGGTCACGCGACTGGGGAAACCATGACGATCGTGCCCAGTCGGTCGATGCAACTGATGGAAAGGGCGATGACCGATGGAGAAGCAGAAGTGCTTGTGGCTGCGCGTGGAAATGACGTGCTGATAAAGAGTTCGAAAGCGACGATCTACTCGCGTTTGGTGGAAGGCCGCTTTCCAAAGTGGCGGGACGTATTCCCAGTGCGGCAGGAGGCAGTCCGCATTGACATTACCGTCGGCCCCATGTACTCGGCTTTGAGACAAGCGGCCATCGTGACCGACGACGAGAGCCGCGGCGTCGACTTCACGTTTGGGGAAGGGAAACTGGTCCTTTCGGGTTCGACAGCCGATGTAGGCCAGTCGCGAGTGGAATTGCCGATTCCATATGAAGGCGAGGCGATCACCTTGACGTTGGATCACCGGTTTGTTGCCGACTTTCTTAAGGTGCTGGAGGCGGAAAAGACATTCACGGTGGAAATCGAGAACGAGGAATCTGCAGCCTTGTTCAGCACTGACGACGGATACGGCTATGTGGTGATGCCGCTTTCGCGAGACCGGTAGCAGTCAGGATGCTTCGGTCTGCCGATTTGCAGGAAGCACATTCTCTATTTGGCTCGGGAACCAGGACTGTAGGTTCACGGCTACTGATACGATGAGTACCGAAGATCGGGAACTAGAAGCCGTCTGCGATGACATCCGCAGCCGCCAGAGATTCTTGGGAGGTCCGAAGCATGTAGCGGATCTGCTGAGCAGTCTGATGGCTCGGCGCGGCTACGCACAAGTGAAATCCGCAGCCAATTGCGATAGTGCCTGGCAGAAGGCGGCAGGGCCGGAACTGGCGAAAGATAGCCGGGCAGGTGACGTACGTCGTGGGGTGTTGGAGGTAATCGTTCGTAACTCCGTGTTGATGCAGGAGTTGACGTTCCAGAAAAGGCAGTTGATCAAGCGGCTGGGGCGTTTGGCCCCAGAGCGCAAGATACGAGATATTCGCTTTCGAGTAGGTAGCATCGACTGAACAGGCTGGGCATTACCCAGCAATACCAAATCATCAGAATTGCAGCACAAAGGAATGTGTGCCACACAGACTAAGGAGTGCCATGAGCGACGAGAAGCAGATCGACAACAGCGTTGGTGAAGCTGAAGCTGACGCTGCCGTCAGTTTTTCCTTACAGCGCGGAGACGAGGAGTACGGTTCGGAGGATCTCCAACACCTGTCGGACATGGACCATGTTCGCCGGCGACCAGCGATGTATATCGGCGATATAACCTCGCGCGGACTGCATCAATTATTGTACGAGGTAGTGGACAACTCGATCGATGAAGCGATGGCCGGCTTCGCGAAGAAGATTAAGGTCATCGTCAACAGCGACGGTTCGATGACGGTTGAAGACGACGGTCGTGGGATCCCTGTCGAGCCGCACGAACAGCTTTCTGAGGAGATGGGTCGTGAAGTGTCGACGCTGGAAGGCGTCATGACCGTACTGAAGTTCGGCGGCAAATTTGAAAAGGGCGCTTACCAGACGTCCGGTGGTCTGCACGGAGTCGGCGTTACCGTCGTAAATTTCCTGTCTCAATGGTGCGAAGTGGAGGTCTTTCGTGATGGCCATGTGTACGAGCAAGAATACGAACGAGGCGTACCGACTGGTGCGGTCCAACGTATCGGCGCCACGAAGAAGCGTGGTACGAAGACGACGTTCAAACCAGATGGCACCATTTTCCAGACCACGAAGTACAACTTCGACACGCTGTACAAACGACTGCAGGAGTTGGCGTTCCTGAACCGAGGCGTGCGAATTCGGTTTAACGATACGCGAGTGGACGAAGGAGATGAGTTCTACTACGAACGTGGCATCGTCGAGTTCGTGGAACACTTGAACCGAGCCAGTGACGAGTTACACAGAGACGTAATCTATTTCTCGGGCGAAACCGATGGCGTCGGGTTCGAAATCGCCATGCAATATACCAGCGAGTTCACGGAGAATGTCCACTCGTACGTGAACAACATCAATACCATCGAAGGCGGCACACACGTATCCGGTTTTCGTTCAGCGTTAACCCGCACGCTGAACAACTACGGAAAAAAGCAGAACATGTTCAAAGACTTGGTGCCGCAGGGAGACGATTTCCGTGAGGGCCTGACCGCCGTGATTTCGATGCGGGTTCCACATCCGCAGTTCGAGGGTCAGACGAAGACGAAACTCGGCAACGGCGAAGTGGAGGGCATTGTTACCTCGGCTGTCGGCGAATCGCTGGCCAAATATCTGGAGGAGAATCCGCGTTCGGCCAAGACGATCGTGCGCAAAGGCGTCTTGGCGGCAGAAGCCCGCGAAGCAGCTCGGAAGGCCAAAGACGTATTGCGCAAGCGGAAGAACGTACTTGGTGGAGGGGGGCTGCCTGGCAAGCTCCGGGACTGCATCAGCAAGGAAATGGAAAAGTGCGAGCTGTATTTGGTCGAGGGTGATTCGGCCGGCGGAAGCGCCGAAGGCGGTCGCCTGCGTGATTATCAGGCAATTTTGCCGTTACGGGGCAAGATCATCAATGCGTACAAATCGCGAGAAGACAAGGTTCTGGCCAACGAGGAAGTCCAGAGCATGATCCAGGCGATCGGCATCGGTATCGGCGACGAGCAGGATCTGGCCAGACGTCGTTACAACAAGATCATCATCATGACCGATGCCGACGTGGACGGTTCGCATATTCGCACGCTGCTGTTGTGTTTCTTTTATCGCCAGATGTACCAATTGGTTTCGTGCGGACACGTCTACGTTGCCCAGCCACCGCTATTTCGCGTCAAGAGCAAGAAGGATACCTACTACATACAAACCGAAGAAGAAATGAAAAGTCAGTTGCTGGAAAAGGGGCTTACCGACGCGCATCTTGAGCCGGGCGACGACCGCAATGTCGAAGGCGGAGATATGAAGCGGCTGTGCTACACACTTGCTTCGATGGAGGAAGCGCTGACCGCCCTGGAACGTCGTGGCATCAGCCTCAGAGGGCATGCCGAACGTATCGACGCCGAAACTGGTAGGCTACCGGTGTATCACGTTTTCTTGGGGCGCAACGACTACTGGTTCTCTTCGCGAGTTAACCTGGACGAGTTTGTGCAGGAACAAGAGAAAGCGACCGGCCACGAGCTTTCGGTTGGGGATGAACCGGAAGCGGCACAAAACGGAAACGGCCAATCGGGCCCACAATTGCACATTACCGAACTGCACGAAGTGCGGACGATCAACGCGGGACTGAAGGATCTGGACGACTTGGGTTTCGACATCCAGTCGCTGATTCCGCAGGAGCGAACGGGCATCGAAGAACCGCGATACGTTCTCCGGCGCGGCGAGAGCGTGATACCGTTGGAGGAGCTGAGAGAGTTACTGCCAGCGATCCGATCTGCCGGAGAAAAGGGCCTGCAGGTGACCCGTTTCAAAGGTCTCGGTGAAATGAACGCCGAGGAGCTCAGGGAAACAACGCTGGACCCCAGCAACCGCACGCTGATTCAGGTCAGCATGAAAGACGCCGGCGCCGCCGACGACATGTTCCGTGTTCTGATGGGCGACAAAGTCGAACCCCGCCGCGACTTCATCGAAAGACACGCCCTCGAAGTCCGAAACCTAGATGTGTAGGTCCTTGTGGTGGTTTGAGACATAAAGGTTGAAACGCTTTCCGCTCGAAAGCAGGGAAAGCCTTGTCTTTTGTGTCCCCATGGGCGAGTAAGTTGAACCCAACCACCATTTCATCGAAAAGCACGCCCTCGAAGTCCGAACGTCAGAACTGCGACCAACCCGGGTGGTGTCGGACATAAAGGTTGTCAGTTCGGACACAAAGTTTGTCACGGTGAGACGTAGAGCTTGTCAAGGCGGCCAATCGAACCGGCGTGCTCCGCTAATTTGCGTTCTGAAGAGTAACGAAGTCGGACGTCGTCGTGAGTTTGTCAGGAAAGCTGCGCTGGTAGTCAGAACTGTCTCGGCAGACTTTCCGTTTGTGGTGCCGGACATGAAGGTTGTCGATTCGAGCACAAAGCCTGTCACGGCGAGATATGAAAGTAAACAAGGCAGCCATTGATGTCGCTCGTCTCGAAGCTGCATGGGAGGCCCCGACTGCGCAACGTGAGGGCGCTTGGAAATGCGCCATTCTGAGACGAGCCCGCCTTCTTTCCACACGGATGAGCTCTTTGGGAAAGATAGCAACTATCTCCAAGAAACCTAACGAAGTCGTTTCCACTCGTCGACCATGGCGAGGAAATTGGTCCAGGGCATGATGCTGTGGACGCTGGGGCTGGGGGTGATGATCATGCCTTGTTTGCCGAATACGTCAATGAGTTCTCGTATCGCTCGGCGGGGCACGTCGCTGTCGTCGGCCCACATGTGGTAAACGCTGCTGGGTCCCATCCAGAAGCTCCCTCGACCGGCCAGCTTGTCGCGGATCTGTGACTGGTCCACGGCTCGGTCAAACCCTCGCGCAATGCAGTGGTTGCCCGGTTTGTCTTTCCCGTTGCCAAGCCTGAAAATGACAGAATCCGGTCGGGCACCCAAATCACGGAAAGGGTTCTCACCTTGCACTCCGTTCAGGTTCTGTATCCATTATAGGAAGAAGAAAGGTCGGAACATCGTCAACATCTACGACGCGGGACGATAAATTCAAATGTCGTGTGTGATCTCCTTCGTCACATTCGCCTGCCTTTGTGCTGTCTGCGTGTCTGGCAAAGCCGGCGCACCCGCCATCCAACGCAGCACATCGCACAGCACAGAGCGGCAGGGCCGCAGCCAAATGCGAGCTATCGCTCGGTTTGAGAAAACCCGCTCCCGTTGGTCGCTGGAATCTGCGCAAGAGAACAAGCTTTGTGCTGATGGTAGTACCGAATGGGTGAACTGGGCCGTTGTCAACGTGTGTCCCACACGGATCTACCTCAAAGCCTGGCGTTCGGACGAGAAACGAGCCCAGCTCTACCGAGAGTTCGACCCGGACGTCGTGGACTGGTGGAGCGGAGTGGCCCTGAATCGCGGCGACTTCTTCACCATGCGCGGCGTGGCTTCGAGTTCGCAGACGGCGTATGAGTACCAGGAAGCGATCGGGCCGATGTGGGGGTACGCGGAAAAGCTGTTTCGGAACAACGGCGCGGCCCTGCGGGAAAACGGTTCGCGGGCCGCCTTTCCCAAAACGAAGTATGGCGGCGCGCAGATGGATTCGTAGAGCACCTCAAGACGCAGTTCTCACAAGAACAACTGCGCTCGTTGGGCATCGCCGATCTCGACCAATTCCAGATCCGCAACTATTTGAGCAAGAGACGGAGAGAAACCCGACTGCCCATGTGGAAGCCCACTCCGGAGGGCGCGGACCCCGAAGCCCTGATCAGGGACCCCATCATTCATGAGTTCATTCGCTTCCAATACAGGTCGATGCTCAACGCCTGGATCGACATGGCGGACGGAGCCAGGCGCGAAGCGCTGCGACTGGGACGGAAAGCTCCCGCGTTGTACGGCAACCAAGGGGGGTGCGCCGGTCACACGCCGCTGGCAACCGCGCTTTCGAACCAAGTAGACGTCGTCTGGATTGAGTCGTCGCAAATGTTTCAGCCCTGCTTCGAGAAACTGGCCCTGGGCGGATCGTCGCCGCAGTACTGTGAGGGCGTTTTCATCGAGTCGCGGAAGGGCGATCTCAAACGCCAGGCATGGTCGACACTGATGTACAAGGTCGGCCGGGCCGCCGGCAACTTCCGACGGCCCGTCTGGACCATGCAGTACCCCGAACAGTGGTTTGGCATGGAAAAGCGCATCCCCGTGGCCGTGACCTTGGCCGAAGCTTACGCAAATGGGGGCGTGCCCGTGATGCTGTTCGGTCCGAGTGTCTCGCGGAAGGCAAACACCGAGGGCCACCTGTGGAAGGTGAGCCGCCGACACGCCCGGTTCGTTGGAGAGCATCGCGCCCTGTTCACCGACCGGACGAGCGTTGCAGACGTAGCCCTCATCCTGTCACTGCCGTCCATTTTCTGGCGGAATTGCACCTCACTCCGCGTACGCCCGCTCGCGCATCTCGATCAATTCACGGCCGCGGCGCGTGATCTCGAGGAGCGTCACGTGCCTTACGACGTACTTGTCCTGGGCCATCCGGATTTGTACGACGATCGGCCCAACTTGGAACGTCTCCGGAAATATCGCTACCTCGTGTTGCCCGCCGTCGATTGCGTGTCGGATCAACAGGCGGCCGCGATCGCTATTGCATGGGCGACTTTGTGGTGATGCCGAACCTCGTGTTCAAGTAAGCCGCTGTCGCGGCGGGAGTTTTGTTTAGTTTAGCGAGTGGGTTTGGCAAAGGCAATTTTCATGGCAGTCTTTTCCTTGTTGACGTTTCTTTACCCTCTCTCAACAAGGAGAACTTCTGATGTCCAACTGCTGTTCCACGTCCAAGTTTTTTCGCGGCCCACTGTACGATCGCATGAGCGAGGATCTGCATCTGGGCGGCATGAGTGAGCGGACCCATGCCGGATATCTGCGGGCCGTCCGGCTGGCCGACTACTCGAAGACCGCCCCGGACAAGATCACCGAGGATCAACTCCGGCGGTACTTTCTGTTTCTGAAGAACGAAAAGAAGTTCGCCTACGGCTCGCTGCGCGTCGCGTACTCCGGCATCAAGTTCTTCTATACGCGCACCTGCAAGCGGGATTGGCAAACGCTGGCCCAGATGAAGTTGCAGAATGTCAAGTCGCTGCCCGAAGTGCTGGCCATTGACCAAGTCCACCAAATCGTCGATGCTGCCACCACTCCGCGGATGGCCGTCTATTTCTGGACCGTCTATTCACTCGGCTTGCGTTTGCAGGAAGGATTGAATCTGCAGGTCGGTGACATCGACGGCCAGCGCATGATGGTCCACGTGCATCGAGGCAAAGGCGCCAAGGATCGCTACGTGTCACTGCCCAGTTCCACCCTCGATCTGCTGCGTTGGTATTGGGTCACTCACCGCCATCCACGCTTTCTGTTTCCCGCCGAAGGACGCAATCACAAACGGGCCTCGACGGCCACGACTCCCATGAGCGTCACGGCCGTGCAGGGAGCCATGAAGAAGATCACGAAACAAATCGACTTCGGCAAGAAAGTCTCGATCCACACTTTGCGCCATTCCTACGGGACTCACTTACTGGAAGCGGGTGTCAGCCTGAAGGCCATTCAGAAGTACATGGGACACTCCAGCTTGCAGACCACCATGGTCTATCTGCATCTGACCGAAACGGCCGATGCCGATGCTCGCCAGGTGATCGAACGGCTCTTTCGGCGCAAGTAGCCGCCGATGGTCTCGGTTGCGGACTGTCTACGGCAGCACGCACCGGCCTATCTGGCTAAGTATGGCGAAGCGGTACCCGTCACTGGGTCGGACGCTCTTGCGGCAACCGCCACTGCCCGAACTGCGGCAAGGAGCAAACCGCCACTTGGCTGGACAAGCAGACACGGAGTCTGCTGCCGGTGCATCACTTCCTGGTCACGGTGACCGTGTCTGAGGAGTTGCGGTCGGTGCTGCGCCGTCACCAACGCCAGGGCTATGCGGCCCTGTTCGATGCCGGAGCCGAATCGATTCGCGACGTGGCTTCGGCCACCAGGAGCCTGCATGGCTGCCGGTTGGGCTTCTTCGGGGTGCTTCATACCTGGGGACGCGATCCTTGCGTTTATCATCCTCACGTGCACTTCGTCGTTCCCGGCGGCGGAGTCCGTGAAGATGGTTCCAGTTGGCAGTCGACGCCGGAGAACTTCCTGGTCCACCATCCGACGTTGATCAAGACCTACAAGGCGAAGCTGGCCGATGCCTTGCGCGCGTGTGGTGTGTACGATCTGGTGCCCGCTGACGCTTGGAAGGCCAAGTTCGTGGTGGACATCGAGCCGGTGGGCGATGGTCGGGCGGTGCTGAAGTATCTGGCTCCGTACGTCCATCGCGTGGCGATCAGCGACAACCGAATCATCGCCTGCGATGAAAGGTCGGTCACGTACCGCTTCAGGCCGTCGGGAACCAAGCGGTGGAAAACTCGCCGAGTGGTGGGGACGGAGTTCGTGCGTGGCTTTGTGCAACACACCTTACCACGGGGCTTCCAGAAGATTCGCTATTACGGCTGGATGAGTCCCAATAGCCGCATGCCGCTAGACGAAGTCAAATGGCTAGTGTGGATATTCCTCGGCTGGACCTACTGGCTTGCCAGCGGACACGCGCCGCAGGAAAACAAGCATAGAAAGCCGACCGTACGTTGCCCCGAATGCGGTGGACCGTTGCGCATCGTTCGCGTCTCACACCGACCGATCACCATCTTGCCAGAACACGCAATCCCCTACTTGGACAGCGGGTAAGGCCTCATGAGCACAGGGACAATACGCAGAATCGAAACGTCACCGGGTGGGCCAGCGGACAAGGTCTGCGCCGATCGGCGAGAATCGCGGATACAAGTCGCGTTCTGCCACCAAAAAGAGGCCACCATCGCGAATTCAGGCCGGCCGCAGACCCATCCCCAATTCCATCGACCACGAACGCGGAACCTCACGGGCCAAGAAATGCCCTTCTAGACACTGCACGCCCAAAGCAATCCTCAAGGCTTCTCACCAATTCCGCCGGGCTGCTTGAACAGAGGACTTGAGCTTCGGCTCGAAGACTCGCGAAGTCAAATCCTTACTAGTTATGTGGAGCTCCACATAACCCGAGGTCTGTCAGACCCAAGCGCGCAACCGAATTGCCGGAAATTGCGGAGATCCTGGACACCGCCCGGCGCTGCGCAATGATGCTTCCATTTGGCGTTCGAGACAGTTGGCCGAGTGCAGTTACTGACGCAGGTGGGCGACCTAAGGGCGTTGCGAACATTCGTTTGGCGGTCTCGGTCGATCTGACCAACGCGCGGAACGAGCCGCGTCTGACAGCTCCGAAATACCAGCCCGCCATCCCTCCAACGGGATGCAGCGGTGGATCGCGACCGTCGCTTCGCGGGCGTCAAAGCACGCGCCGTTTGCTTCGGACTCGCTCCCCAATTGATGTCGACGAGCGTTCACTCAAGACTCGCTGGACCAGCACAGCTAGCGCCCATCGGCTGATGGAGGCGGGTGAATTCTCATCTGCCGGTCGCCCAATGTCGCGGAACCGGCTACTGACCTCCCGCCTCGCCGCCTGGTGCGGCCGTCGTTCGAAGCTCGCACAGGATCCGCCAGGTCGGATCTTTGCGGGCTTTCGAGGCCTGGTGGTCGGTGAACGAGACGCGTTGTTCGATCAACCTGCTTTGATCGACGTTTAGCCGAAGAGTTCCTTCAAGTTCGTAGATCGGCGTTCCTTCTAGTCCGCCCACGAGGCACCCCGAAAGTTGTATGTGTGCAACCCGTCCGCCCTTCGTGGTTTCAACTTCCTTGAGTTCGGCCATAACCTTCCCATCTGCTCGATTGCCTGGGAACGAATGCAGCAGCGGGTTGCCGAACGGAATCACCTGCATGGTCCGGCGAATCGTCCAGCGATCACCGACGGCAACAGCTTTGTTGGGCAGGTACACGTTCGGCTCGCGCACGAAACTCTCGAACGATTCCTTCCACTCGTCCTTTCCCGACTTCAGCGGCAGGTCCTTGATCAACTCCAAGTACTCATCGAGTCGCGAAGACATCGCGACCTTGTTCTGGGCTCCAACCTGGAAGGTGAACTGCCGCCCGATCAAATGATTGCAGGGGTGCTTCGAGTCCTTCGGCCTGTCTACATGGCGGACCTCCCTAATCTGGTCGCCCATTACAGCCCGAATGATGATTTCCTTCCATTCTGCACGTATCAACTGAGCCTCTGGATCTGGCCCTTGCAGAACCGAAATCAAGACCTCACTGGTCGTCGCGAAGTCATGGGTTCCGGGACGTCCCGTAGTTTTCTGTCGGCAGACCTTGCCTCGGAGGATCTGACCATCCTGAAAAGCATGTCGCAGTTGATACTTACTCAAAGGCACATCGCCTTCCCCATTCCTTCCTTCAGGCACGGCCTCCTGCACCGATATGGACATGTCTCCAAGGCCTGACGTCGACTGCACCGTACCTTTAAGCCGGTTCTCGCAGCCGGCTATCGAAACTCCGGACTTGTTCAGGATCACCCGATATTGATCTCCCGCCTTTCCGCTTTGTCCCTTTGGCAGTGTGTCGAACCACGCATAGCACTCGCCCGCGCAGAAGAACTGTGTGAACGGTACGGTGATCGTTTTTGCATGTCTCTGCTGCGCGACGTCCTTGGCCGGCGAAGTCACTAGTAGCATCTCCAGACGCACTCCATCGGTCCCACTTACGGAGAGCTTGTATTTGTTGTACATGGGCAACGGCTTCCGGTCATGGAGGGCGACGCTCGACGGGCCCGTAGCGTTCAGCCTGCCTTCAGCTTCGGTCATGACAACTCCGTTCCGTTTCAAGACTGCGCGGTAGTTGTCTCCGTCCTTGCCGCTTTGTCCTTTCGGTAGCGTATCGAGCCACACAAGGCACTTGCTGGCGGAAAAGGCTGTCGTAAACGGTACGGTAATCGTTCGCGAGCTTCGTTCGGGTGTACCTCCTTTGGCAGTTCCGGTCACCAGCAACATTTTCAGCTTCAGTCCGTGAGTGCCCTCTACGGAGAGAGTGTAGTCATATCTGCCGGCTTCAGACGACTGAAATGGCTCGTTTTTCACAAGTTCTGGGGCCGTTGCCAAGACCTTCAAAGCAGAAGCCTTGGGCACCAGGGGTCCACAAAGGCCGGTGATTTTCGTAGCGTCGCCCACTCGACTCCCTGGGGCAAGGTGTATCACCGTCATGTGGTCGGCGGTTGCTTGGGCCGCGTCTTTTGCGGCGCTTTGGGACTCCGCGGCTGGGCGCCCCAATGCGCCGTCGGGCGTGGCGGATCTTCGCGCTTCATTCCACCGCCTGTCGACGATTGGTGTATCGGGAGGCAACGGGATGCGGTTCAGGTCGATCGTCTTCCCATCTACGACCAAGGCGATGTCGATCCGACTCCGGAAGAGATCACCGCCGTCGTCGGTATACTCAGGCGGCCGCGAGGAATTGGCGGCGTGGGTCTCCAACGCTTTCGGGGCGGGCTTCAGGCCGTGCGGAGGGCAAAAGATCTGAATCCCGGACTCCAGCTTCGCCCATCTGGACGGTGCCCGCTTGAGGATGAGGTGACCGCCATTGCTCTTGAGCTTCAGGATTACCGGCCAAACCCTTTCGAATTCTGCCCGGTCCTTGAAATTGATTTCGTACACGTCTTCATGGATGCCCGTCATAACTTGTACGCTAGTTGCCTGCTTCCGCAGTGGCTCCAACTCCTTCGGCCACGAATCGGGCCACTTGCCGCCTTTGGACACTCCAATGATGGCCACAGCCGGCTCGCACTGCAGTGACACGATGCAGGCTACGAGGCAGGCAATGGGCATGAGAACAACTTGTCTCGCCATGACTATCTCCCTTGAGTTATTTCGACCTGAACTTTTGACCTTCCGATTTGCCGTCACTTGCCTTCGCCCTTCTCTTTGGCTTCGATGTACTCGGCAATCGGAATCGGGTGCAAGTACGACGTTCGCCCATGCTTGGACTGCTTGCCATCGAGAGTCCGCGTGACAAGTCCGATGGTTGCACGCTCGGCCAACTCCTTGCTCAAATGGACTCGCGCCATCATTTTTCCCTCGCTGTGTGTCGTGGCCAAGGACACCACGAGATCGAAATAGCCGGTCTTATCCTGACCGGGAACGGCCAACTGGACGGACTGCAATGGCTTCAACTTGCCTTGGTCGGCGATTGTCAAGTTGACGGTGACACGCCCCGTGCCGTGATCCGCCACCGATACCTCGTATTTCAACCCGAGCTCTTCTTTCGATTGAGAAAGTGTAACGCCCAATGCCCAAGCCTGGCTTGCGCTCAAGGCAATGATGGCAAATGCGATCAACGCCAATCGTTCTGTTCGTGCATTCATTGAAAAACTCCTCTCTGTCATTTGGAAACTCGCTTGTCGATAATCGGTGTATCGGCCGCGTTTCTCCGCCGGTCTCGCTGTCGGTTCTTCCGCCCGTTTTCCCGCCGTCGCAGCTCTTCTGGAGGGAAAAAACTCCCGACCCCTTTTGTGCGTCCTCATCCCAAATACTTCATGGAAGGGACCATACACGCGGAGGAATGCGCCTTGCTGTGACGTTGCCTATCACCGCCGACTTGGTGTGGCTCATCTAGTTATCGTGGGAGTCTTCCAGCGGTTGCAGCGGTTGCAGCGGGCCGCCAATAGCGGGTGCGGCGCGGTTTCGGTGCCCGCGTTGCAGCGTGCCCGTATTCCCGTGGCCGGAGAAATCCGTTACTGTCGTTCCGCGGCCTTCGTCCAAATGGTAGCCCGCCACCAGGCCGCGGTCCGTCGCCCGGGCGGGATGTAAGTGGAGCACCGCAATTTCGTCCGGCGACAAGGCACGGTCGTAGATGCGGACCTCGCTCACGCAGCCCTTCAACGCAAGCGAGGAGCCCCAGATGGGCCCTGGAATAGCTCCGATTGTCAGCGGACCGCTTCCCGTATCGAAACTCTCCAAACCATGCGTCGGAATCGGCTGCGCCCCCTTCGGACCCGTATCGACTGTATCCGTATGGGAAAAGACCGGACTGGCCACTCGCACGCCGTCCAGATAGAGAACGACCTGGTTCACGTGGGTGCATTTCCCGGGTACAACGGCGGCCAGGTGATGCCATTGGGAATCGCACTTCCAGCGTCCCGACACGGATCGGCGGCAGAATTCGGCTTCGACGTGACCTTTTTTCACGCCAATGGCAGAACGGCGACCAGGCCAGTTCGGCCCGTATCCGACGATACAGTTCGCGGAATCCACGTCGGCATTGGCGAGCTTGAACCAGGCGGCCAGCGTTCTGGCGCTCATTCCGGTTGGAAGTCCGGTGGGCTTGGGAACGTCAACATACATCTTGCCGTCAAATTCCAGGGCAGTTGAGTTGCCGGCCGGCCCTCCGGTAACCCAC
>CAZURK010000296.1:0-19656 GCA_964623055.1 uncultured Pirellulaceae bacterium | reverse complement strand
GACCGTCGAAGTGAGCGGTGGGGAGCCCGTCGGTGATCAGGATGATCTGGCGATTGGGCGTGTCCTGAGCGGCCAAAGACTGCCGCGCCATTTGTAGCGAACGCTGGATGTTGGTGAAGTGCGGAGGGATCTGTAGCTCGCTAATGTCGTCGCGGCTCATGTCCACGCGGAAACGGACGATCGGATCGTAGATGGTCACGGGTTTCGGCATTAGGTCGATAATCTCTCCACCACGTCGCGGTTTGGCGAAGGTGTACATTTCGACGAAGTTCAGGTAGTCGCCGGGGTACTCGCTGCGGATCAGGCCGCTCAGGGCCAATGCCATGCGTTTGACGTGGACGTATTGCCCGTCGTAGCGCATCGAACCGCTCATATCCATGATCACCACGGTGGCGCACTTTGGTGTATTGCGCGTGCGGTGGACTTCGATGTCTTCCGACTTCAGGCGAATGGGAATCTGAGCCCCACCGCGCAGCATGGCGTTGATCATCGACTGGGGAATGTCCATGTGCGTGATCGAATCGCCGAATTCGTACTGTTTGGTCTGCTGCAACTCGACGGCGCCCTCGCCTACCACTGGCCCCTGATGCCGACCAGTGCGCGATGGTTGCAGGTTGCTGAAGATCCGCTGGAGCAGTTTGCTTTGAAACAGCTTGTAGGCCTGAGGCGTGAGACGAAACGCGCCGTCTTCGTTCGTCAGCCCTTGACGCTCGGCCATTTCGCGCATGTAGTCCTCGATCATCTGCTGCAGCTCTTCCAGCCGTTCCATGTCTCCCGGTTCGGTGAACTCGGCCAACGCGTCCATGTCGATCACGCCGATCTGAGCCGTCTCGCGGGCTTTCTCCAGTTGCTTCAGGAGTTCGTCGATCTTCTCAAGCTCCTCCTTGATCTCCAACGCCTGCGGCACCGTCATCGGCGTTCGGCCGGTGAACTCGTATTTCGCCGCCAGTTCGTCCACCTGGTACTTGTCGCCCAGCGCCTCCATCAAATGAAGCAACTGACGAGCGAATGGCGAACGCTCGTCGTCCAGCGAATACCACAGTCGCTCGAAATCGTAGATCTGCTCCTCGCGCACGGCTTGCACGAAACGCTGCCGTATTCGTCGCGGCGGATCCATGCTGATGGCCAGTTTGCGGTAGTTGCGGGCCGCCGTGCCTTGGACCGTATCGGTCTCGTATTTCGCCAGGATCTTGCGTTTGCGTTCCAGAAGAATGGCGATCAGTGCATCCAGGCTCGGTCCAAGGCCCGCGATCTGGCTGGGATCGATGCGGACGGCCCGTGCCAGTTCCTCGTCGGTCAGCTCGTGCATTCCGCCGAACATCAGCATATGCTCGAATGCCGGCGTGACCATGTCCGGCGGCGGCTGCGTCGGGCTGGGGAATTTCTTCGGGTCGTACTTCTGATATGTATGGATTACGCCGCCAATCGGGCGAGGGTGGCTCATGCGATGGCCCTTTGAACGTATTGAGATGTCACTCCGCCAACAGCCAATCCGCGACAGCCTTGACCGTCTGTTGTGAATTGCCGCTGAACAGCGTGACCGAATCGTCTTTGCCATCGACATGATAGGCAGCGCCCACGATGTCGGGAACCTTCTTTTCTCCCGCCAACCACAGCTTCTGGGACGAACAAAGGGCCAGCAGGGCTGGTAGATCACCGTATTTCGCGGGCCCTGGGACGAAATTCGGGTCGCGATAACTGGTCAAATCGACAAATCGGAATCCGCCCGTGTCTACCGCGACACGTTCGATGGCCGAGCCCGCCTGTGCGGCAGCCGCAGCCGCCGACGGTCCGGCTCCGTTCAGCCCGACCAGCGCGACCTGCTTCCGGCGAGGTTTCTGTTCGTAGACGAACGCCAAGACCGTCAGAATGTCGTGCACACGGCTCGCGAACACGGTGTGATTGTAGCCAAAGGTATATCCGGCGTACTGCCGCGGGTTCTTCACCACGGGCGTTTCAGGCAACGGTTTGCCATCGGCCAGGAATTCGCCTTGGTATAGCAAATCCGCACCCACCACAGCGACTCCGGCGGCAAGCAGCTTGCGGACCTCCGACCGCGGCGAGCCATTATCGCCGAACAGACCGCGTTTGCCGTCGCCGTCCACCCAGATCACGACAGAGCCGTTTTGCCGCGGTTTCTTGGGTTGCAGCATCACGATTGGAAGCGACTCGCCATGGTCCTTGGCTTCGAGCAGACACTTGTACTCGACGTATTCGCCACGGTCTTCCAGTACATCTTTCTGCTGGCCGAGCTCGCCCACGCCCCACAGAGACCTGCCTATGATCGTATCGAACGCCTTTCCGACCACCTCGCGGTATTTTGCCAGCGAGTCGGCGTCTTTCGGCGTCAGAGCAGCGATTTGCCGGTCGGATTGTTCGGCCATCCATTTGATCAACGACCGCTCATATTCGTCGCCGCCCTCGGGGCGAGGGTGTTCCTCATCCCAAACCGTGTATTCTTCCGGCGTCAGCGGTCGATAATCCTCTTCAACGATCGGTTCGGGCAAACCCAACTTCAGATGCTTGTTGAACCAACTGTACATCATCGCGCGTGTCACGTAGTTGTAGTTGTGCGGGAAATGCAGCATCGATTTGCACGTCACGTTGTTCTTTGCACCGAGCAACTGATAGACCTGCTGCAACTCGGGGTATCCTTTCGTCATCATTTCCTTGGTCCAGTCGTTGGCGGCCGTCATTCCTTGGGGTTTAGGGGCGAACAGAGCCGTCAGTTCCACGTTGCCCGTGCCGACACGCAGCAAACAGCAGTTCTCGCACGTGCAGCCGCCTTGCATGGCCGTCGAGACCATTCCCTGTGGGAAAGCGACGATCGGGCGTTCGTCGATCGCGCCCAGTAGAATCGTCTGAGTGCCTCCGCCGCTGCCGCCGGTCACTCCGATTCGCTCCGGATCGACATCCGGCAAGCTGCACAAGAAGTCCAGACCTCGGATGGAATTCCAGGTCTGCAATCCCATGATGCTTTGCAGACGCAGTTCGGCTTGTGTGCTGAAGAAGCCCCAACTTTCCTTGGTATCAAATTCCGGGCGCTGCTTGGAGAAACCGTGGGTCAATTGGCGAGAGAGTTGGACGCTGTCGGCATAGCCGAGCATGTCGTAGATGAACGCCACACAACCCATGCGCGCAAGCTGAGCGCATCGCGCAAGTTTCGGGTACCGCCCCGACGCCTCGAACCGTTCCGCCCCTTGCACAAGTAGCGAGCGGATCTTCTTTTCGCCGTAATCCTGCAAGCGCCCTCCGTGGCCGTGGGGGCAAAGCACGGCTGGCAGCCGCCCCGATTTGCCTTTCGGACGGAACAGCAGGCCCGTGACAAAGTGATTTGGGCAACTCTCAAAATAGACTTTTTCGACGGTGAAGCCATCGCGATCGACGCGGCCGTAGATGGACGGGTTCAACGGCGTTTTCTCCGGCATGGGCCAAAGACCGGTGGCCACGAGTACGCGGCGGCGGAGTTCCTCACGTCGCTTCTCCCAGGCGTCTTTCGTCTTGGGCACAATGAACGGGAAGTATCCGTTCAGATCCTTCGGCGGTTCAAGCCGCCGATCGACCGGCACCTGGCCCTGCGGCAGAACGCGCGGTCCGGCCGCGTCGAGCGATCCGCAGAACACGAAGGCCGCAGAATAGGCGAATACGACACACTGGAGAGATGACTGAAACAGTCTACTTGTCATGGCGAAGGTCTCCTGCGATGTTGGTCCGAGAGCTTACTGCAGGCTCATTTATACCGGATCACCAGAGATATTGACAAATCGCATGCCCGCAAATCCCCTGCCTCGCGAGTTCTACGATCGCGACCCGGCCGAAGTGGCGCCGGAGCTGCTCGGCAAGATCCTCGTTCATCAGACCGGCGAGGGATTGCTTTCCGGTCGGATCGTGGAAACCGAGGCATATCTGGCGAACGGCGATTCCGCTTGCCACGCGGCAAAGGGGTGGAACCGAAAGAACGCTTCGATGTTTGGGCCTCCCGGGCATGCGTACGTGTATCCGATCCACGCTCGCTACTGCTTCAACGTGGTCACCGAACCGGAGCAAGTGGCCAGTGCGGTCCTGGTACGCGCCGTCGAAACGTTGGACGGGATTCCTTTGATGAAGCAAAGACGCGGTCGGGAAGATCCAGCGGAGATCGCCAACGGCCCAGCGAAACTGTGCGAGGCATTCGGTATTGACCGCGCGCTGGACGGGTGGGATATGACACTCGGCATCAGGTTCTGGATCGAGGAGGATGGCGATATTGACGTTGCCCAGCTCGACATCGGCAGGTCCGAACGAATCGGCGTTACCTCGGCACACGATCTGGAACTGCGATTCTATTTCAAGGGCAACACATATGTGAGCGGGCCGAAGCGACTGCGCACGTAGGGCGGATTTCCACGAGGGCATCGGCCGTAGCAGTGATAGCCATGCCAGCGCGTGCTCTTGGTGCAGCACAGGCGATTTGTCCTGATAATCCACCCGCTTCACAGCACTGCAGCCTGCTGTCAGTAGAACCCCCACACGGTCATCGGCGGTTTTTACGCTTTTTCAGGCGAATTGAAAGAAGTGCTATTGACCACGCCGTCCCCCGTCAGTATTTATCGCCCTCTCGTCAGAAACCATTCGGCCCAACAACGGGTAGTTTGCGTTCCCGCGGAGTCGTTGTCCGCGATGCGACTGCCTGTGTCCAGTCACTTTTCGTCTTGTCGTGAGTTCTCACATCGTAGCGAAGCACGCGCAAATGGCCTGATCGTCATTCGTCGCGACCGAAGCGCGAGTGCGGTGACATGATAGGTCACGAGGCATCGCGGAAAAGGAGAAGCACGTTGAAATCGACCGCGCACCTGATCGTTGGTTGCTTGGCCTTTTGGCTGATTGTTCCGGCAAATCATGGATGGACGGCGCCATGTGCCGTGACGGCCGAATTGTCCGTTGGCATTCGGGCCGTTTCGCAAGCCGGTTCGCAAGATGAGCGAGCCAGGCAGAACGAAGCGCAACGTTTGTTGCTCGAATCGCGCCGCGCCATGGACCGCAACGAATTCCAGCTTGCGGAACGCTACATTCAACAAGCCGAGCAGTTGAATGTACAATACGACCCTGTGTTCGCGAAATTCAAGGACACCCCGGCCAAAGCGCGGCGGGTAATGCAGCAGCGGCTCAGCTTCCGTGCCGGGACGCCAACGCGCCCGAGCGATCGCTTTTCGCCGCTATCGGTTGGCCCGTCGGCGGGCGAACAACCGGCGTCGGCAAGCCGATACGTCAACCATCTGCGTGGCGACGGCGAGACACTGGACCGATTGACCAACGATCCGAGAGCCAATGCGAGGGCATACCTGGAAAAGGGACGCTTGGCAGTTGTGCAAGGCGACATAACCGGAGCGATCGCTTGGCGTCAGAGAGCCGTTGCCACGGGGGCCACTTTCGCACCGGGCGAGTACTCGCCAGAGACGTTGGCGAACGAGTTGCGGCGAGCTGGCGTGTCCGACGCGCTGTTGGGAGCTCGCAGGCCCACGACGACTGCGTTCCGTCAGCCGGCACCGGATGATTTTGCCGCGGACTCGGGACGCCGGTCGTCGTATCCGTTGCCGGCTCGGGCGATGGATCCTCGTACCGCCGGATTTCAAGATTCTCTGATCACCAATCCTTACGATATGACACCGACCGGCGGCCGCACAACGACGACCGCCGGAGTTGAACCCAGGCGACTGCCGCCGGCTCGCACCGAAGCGAATCCAAGAAAAGCCGAAGTGCTGCGTCTGCTCGCGACCGCGCGTGCTGCGTTGGACCAAGGAGACGCCAGGACCGCCATGGCGATGGTCGAACGGGCTCAAAGTCTCCGAGTCCCGGACAACGCCTTCGCTGCGGGGGAACCAAGGCCGGAGCATCTGTTGATGGAGATCAACAGTGTCCTGCGCCGTCAGGGCGGGCTTGCCTCGAACGCCGGGGCCGGCGTGATTCCCGCTTACGATCCGGGCAATTTGTCGCCGGGGCGGTTTCCGGTCCGTCAGGGCGTCTACAATCCATCAAGCGATACCACCCGCAACGTTGCCGCCCAGGCAATGGGGCAGCCGAATGGGGCAAGTTATCTTGCCCAGAATCCGAACTCTGTGCTAACCGCTCCCCAGCCATCTGCCGGTGTCGAGCTTTTTCACAAGGGAATCAAGGCGCTGGAGAATCAGGATCTGAAGACCGCGTTGGAGTTGTTTTCCGAAGCCTGGAAGTACGAGGCGGAACTGGACGCGGTGACTCGACAGTCGTTGCGAGACAAACTGACTTTGCTTCAAGTGGCGACACCACCACCGTCGACCTTGCCGCGAGGCAGTGCGTTGGAGGAAATCGATTCCGAGCAGAGGATTCTGCGTGACAAATTGTTTGCGGATATCAGCCGTGAACTGACGGCAGCCGAGAAGATGCGCGAAGTCGATCCCCGCGGGTCGCTCGCCCGACTGCAGGCACTCGGCGACCGCGTCGAGCAAGAAATGCTCGATCCGCCCACGCGCAGTCACATGCTGACGCTTGTCGACCGAGGCATCCGCGATGCTGAATTGTACGTCCAACAGAACCTTCCGAATATCGAACTCAAAGAACGCAATCAATCGGTTGTCGAGAGCATCGAGCGCGATCGTCTGGATCAGCTAGAGCGACAGAACAAGCTTGCCGAATTGGTCGAGGAATTCAACGAGTTGATGGACGCAAGACGCTATGCCGAAGCGGATACGATTGCCAGACAGGCACACGAGTTGGAGCCCGAATCGGAGGTGGTGCGTCTGATGCTGCGCCGTGGCATGTTCGGCAAGCGGGTTAACGAGCAGGACGAAATCAAAGATCGCAAAGAACGGTACTTCTACGAAGGGACCAGGGACGTTGATGATTCGTTTGTTCTTGTGGGTAACGAGAACCCGATGATCTTCCCAGAAGCGAGAGATTGGATAGAGTTCTCGTCTGGTCGCCGTAGCCGACTCCAGGACCAGCGCAAGCGTTTGACGCCGACCGAGCAGGAAATCTACGAAGCGCTAAAGACAACAGAAGTCGAGGTCAGTTTCGAGGCCGTGCCTTTGTCGCAGGTGATGGACACGTTGGGACGGATGGCCGGCGTAAACGTCTACCTGGACCCGCAAGGACTCACTGCCGAAGGAGTCACCTCGGACGAAGAGGTGACGATCAATCTGCCGCAGCCCATCTCGTTGCGCAGTGCCTTGATGCTGGTGCTGGAACCGCTTCGCCTCAGTTACGTCATCCAATACGATGTGCTGCGGATCACCAGCGAGCAGACACGCGATACCGACACCTATTCACACGTCTACAATGTGGCCGACTTGGTCATTCCTATTCCGAATTTCCTTCCAGGCTACAACGTCGGCCTGCCCGGGGCCATCAGCGAGGCGATCAACGCTACCGGGCAAGTGCGGCCTTACGAGACGATGCGGAGACAAGGGTTGACGCTCGCTTCGAGCGAAAACGGCGCCGCGCTGGCGAACGAGTCCATATTGGCGACGATGGACTCGTCCGGCATGTTGCCAAGCGTCGCTCCACGCGCCCGCCAACAGATGGGATTTACCCCGGGTGGTCTAGGCGGTGCCTCGCAGGCAGACTTTGACACATTGATCGATCTGATTACCAGCACGATCGCTCCGCAGAGTTGGGACACCGTGGGCGGCCCGGGCTCGATCGAAGGCTTTCCCACCAACTTGAGCCTGGTCGTCAGCCAGACGCAGGACGTGCACGAGCAAATCGCCGACCTGCTCGACCAGTTGCGTCGACTGCAGGATTTGCAGGTAACCATCGAGGTGCGATACATCACGCTGAACGACCGCTACTTCGAACGTATCGGCATCGATTTTGATTTCGAGGTCGATGACAACACGGGCCAGATTGCCGGCCAAGCGCCGATCTTTCCCGACGACACAGGACCCAGCATGGCGTTCGGTATCGACTCGACCGGCGAACCGAACTTCGACTTCGACTATTCCGTCGATCAGGGCAGTTTCTCGTCGGCGGTGCCGCAGTTTGGCGGTTTCGACGCAGCGACGGCGGCCAACTTCGGTTTTGCGATCCTGAGCGATATCGAAGTCTTCTTCTTACTGCAGGCAGCACAAGGCGACGACCGTACCAACGTCTTGCAGGCGCCCAAGGTGACACTGTTCAACGGCCAGACGGGATTCGTTTCCGATACGTCCCAGCGGCCGTTCGTGACCAGCGTGATTCCAGTGGTCGGCGACTTTGCAGCCGCTCACCAACCCGTGGTGGTGGTGCTTAGTGAAGGCACGTCGTTAAGCGTGCAAGCCGTGGTCTCGCCGGATCGCCGTTTCGTGCGGCTGACGTTGGTGCCCTTCTTCAGTTCGATCGGAGACGTGGACACGTTCACGTTCCACGGACGGATTTCATCGGATTCGGGAACCGTAGCAGCGGATCCGACCAACCAGGCGCAGAACGTAACGCAAAACGCTCAAACCTTCAACGAGGGTACCACGGTCCAGTTGCCGACGTTCAACTTCACAACGGTCTCGACGACCGTCAGCGTCCCGGACGGCGGCACAGTCTTGATGGGCGGCATCAAGCGACTGAGTGAAGGCCGCAACGAACGTGGTATACCGATGCTGAGCAAGTTGCCTTACATCAACCGCCTGTTCAAGAACGTCGGTATCGGCCGCGATACGCAGAGCCTGATGATGATGGTCACGCCGCGGATCATCATCCAGGAAGAAGAAGAGTTCCAGCAGACGGGTCTCAGAAGCGAAGACATGTAGCTTGGTAGGTCACGCCTGCCGAACGGGGCCTCGAACACAGAAGGGTGCCGCCGCATCCAGGTCCCGCTCCTTGAGCGGGGCCCGACTTCATGTGGCTAACGACGCAGACTACGTCGGCGTCGGTCTTCAAGCCGCTTTGAACTCGCTAGCCGCGCGGGCTGGACGCCGGGACACCCAGCCTTCTCCCAACACCGCAAGCGCCACTCGATCTTCCAGGTTGGGGCGGAAAATCGTCAGGAGCGTTAGTGGCAGGTACCACGCCATGTAAAGACCGCCACCGTAGCCGTGCCAGAATTGCGTGGCGACCATCACCGCGGCAGAACAACTGAGCAGTGTCCCCAGATTCTTCTGCGCCGGCCACAACGCCAATGTGCCGCTCAGCGCAACAAATGCCGCCAACACAGGGACGCGATAGGGCGCATCCAGCACCAATCCCCAGAAGCCTTCCAGGCCTTCCTGCAGCGGTGGCCACAAACCGAACATGCTCTTGAGATTCGCCCAATACGACGCCTCGGGTATGAACGCCAGTGAGACGGCCATCAGCAGCAGCGTCACGACCACGCCCGCACTGAACCGCATCAGGCCCCGTCGCCAATAGAAGCTGACCCACAATGGCAGAAGGAACAATGGATAGTACATCAGGCTGGTGGCGAGACCGATGAACATACCAGCGGTCAGTGGGCGCCGGTAGCAAAGGACCGCCCAAACCAACAACGCCGCGGGGATCACATGGTCGATGTACCCCGTCATTTGTGCCGTGTAAGGCAGCAACAGGTACAGCGTCGCAACTCCCACGCCGGTCTTCGTGTTGCCAAAATGCCAGTACCCAATGGCGACGATGCCCAACACGACCGCCAGGTGACACAAGATAGCGATCGACTTCGCCGCCACGATGTAAGTCTGTTGTGCTTGAGTTCGCGGTACGCCCTCCGGCACCAGCGGCGTGGTCGGGATGCTGGGGATGTATTTCAGTATCGGGAATCCCGGCCCAGGAGGCAGAGTTGGGCCCCTGTCCTGGATTTCCGTATCGTCGGGCACAATCTGCTCGATCGTCGCCGGTTCGACCGAATGCGGCTTGGCCGGATCGGCGGTGATCACGTTAGCCATGAGGAACACAAACAACGCACACAGACTGAATGTCAAACCGCCTGAGGTAAGATTCGGCTCCAACATGGGACGTCGAACCATCGTCGGGTCCAGCAACAGCCGAACAAGCAGCAACCCGCTAATACAAAAGAGCCAGATGAAACCCAATCGCTCGATGTCCTGGCTGTCTTGAAGCAACTGCTGAGCGGGGCTGAGCGCATCCTCTTGCCGGGTGTCATCGGCAACCTGTTCGCCCTCGGCGTCTGCGGAATCCGTTTCTCCGACCAGCGATTCGTCCAGTTCGGTAGTCGAAGCCTCAGCCTCTGCAAGCGACCGCTCGGCTGGCACCTCATCTGCGTCAGGATCGGCGTCCATCCCGCTTTCGCCAGAGAAGTCTTCTTGGGGGCCTACTTCTGCTGACTCGTCCAAGTCGGCCGCCTGCGAGGCTTCGATGGCCGCAAGTCGCTTGGCCTTCTCGCTCGCCTCGCGGCCGTACTGTGCCAGAAGCAAGCCCGGAGCCAATAGGATCAGCAGCACAAGATCCAGGTTGCGCACGCTCCAGAAGCGGCCGAACTTGAAATACAGGCCGATCATCAACAGAGACGAAAGGTAAACCCACGTGGTGGGATTTACCCTGTGATAATGAAAAAGAATCTCATTCATTCGTCGGGTCGGCGCGCGGCTCTGAACTGCAAACGGCAAAAGCCTAACCTTTCAACATATCCCGCCGCTGCCGATTTGCAAGGTCCAGCAGGCCCTAAAATGATGGGGGATGGCGAATCGGAGGCCGGATAAACGCTATACTCTGATGACATTGACAGTGCCTTCCGCCCAGTATTGGGGACCACCATGCCGGACTCGGTATTCGAAAGACTGCAGAATCATCTCCGCGAGCATGACGTGCCGTTTGACGTACTGCGCCATGAGCCGGTTTACACCAGTGAAGAGGCCGCTCGTGTGAGAGGAACGCCGCTGGCTAGCGGCGCAAAGGCGCTGATCTGCAAGTTGGATGATCGCTTCGTGATGTTCGTTCTGCCAGCGGACCGACGGCTGGCGAACAAGGCAATCCGCAAGGAACTGGGGACACGCAAGCTACGATTCGCCAGCCGCGACGAGGTTCTGGAGTTGACCGGGCTGGCGCCAGGATCGATACCACCCTTCGGCAGCCTGTTCGAGTTGCCGACCTGGTGTGACGACGGTCTAGCGGCGCAAGAGCAGATCAATTTCAACGCGGGCGATCACACGATCTCGATCAGCATGCAGTATTCCGACTATGTCGCCATCGAGCGACCGAGGATGGCTTCGGTCTCCGAAGCGCCGGCTTAGGATCGCTTGAGAAACAACTATCGTAGCCGAAGTGGCAACACTTCGGGCGGAAGCGGAAGACCCCGAAGTCTTGCGACTCCGGCTACACTCGATTCGGACAGTCTCCTCTCGAATGACGTATTGCGTCTGCCATCACGCCTCAATCTGCTCATCGCCTTCGTTTGACTTCTCGGGTTTCGACTCCTTGCTATATTCGCGACGCAGATTGAACATCTCCAGCAATCTCGCGGCCACGCGCCCGTTGACCGTTTCTTCCGCGTATTGGCCATCCGCATCCGGCTCGCCGGCTGGCACGCCTGTCAGAAGGCCAATCGCCTGGTCCACAGTCTCGATGGGATAGACGTGGAACTTGCCCGCAGCCGTCGCTTCGACCACGTCCCCCCGCAGCATCAGGTGTTTGACGTTGGTCGACGGAATCAATACGCCCTGATTGCCGGTCAGGCCTCTCGCCTTGCATACGTCAAAGAAACCTTCGATCTTCTCGTTTGCTCCGCCAATCGGCTGAACCTGGCCGTGCTGGTTCACCGATCCGGTCACAGCAAACGACTGCTTGATCGGCACACCGGACAACGACGAAAGCAGCGCGCACAGCTCGGCCACCGACGCGCTGTCGCCATCGACCATCCCGTACGATTGCTCGAACACGAGGCTGGCCGACAGCGAAAGCGGATGGTCTTTGGCATAGCGCGAGGCCAGGAAGGAGGACAGGATAAGAACGCCCTTGGAGTGAATCGCGCCGCCGAGATCCACCTCGCGCTCGATGTCAACCACCTCGCCTTTGCCCAGACGAGCCGTAGCGGTGATGCGCGAAGGCCGGCCGAACGCGAAGTTTCCCATATCGAGGACCGACAATCCGTTAATCTGTCCTACCTGCTCGCCTTCGGTGTCAATCAACATCGTCCCGCGCTGGATTCCCTCCTGCACTCGTTCGCGCAACCGATCCGCTCGGTAAATCTGCTTGTCGATCGCCTCTTGGACGTGAACCTCGCTAACCGTCTTGCTCTCGGCCTCTCTGGCCCAGTAGTCGGCTTCGCGAATCAGGTCGGCCACGGTCCGCATGTGCGTGGTCAGCTTCTCCGAATCAGCGGCGACGCGCGCGCTTTGCTCGATCACACGAGCTACTGCGGTCCTGTCAAACGGACGATGTTTCTCGCGGTGTATCAAAGTCGAGATCAGCTTTGCGTACAACAGGCAATTCTCGGGGCTGCAATCCATTTGCTCTTCGAAGTCGGCCGCCACCTTGAACAGTTCGGCGAAGTCGTGGTCGTGCTGGTACAGCATGTAGTACAGCATGCGACCGCCCAATAAAGCGATCTTCACGTCCAGCGGAATCGGCTCCGGCTCCAGCGATACCGTGCTGATCAGACTGAGTTCTTCGGCCAAAGACTGCACTCGGATATGCTTGCCGTACAACGCCCGTTTCAACCCCTCCCACGCATAGGGCTGCTGGAACAAACGGATCGCCTCGATGACCAAATAGCCGCCATTGGCACGGTGTAACGCGCCGGGTTTGACATACGTAAAATCGGTCACCAATGTGCCCATGTGCTGTTCGTACTCGACGCGGCCCAGGAGATTCTGAAAGCTGGGGTGCTCTTCGTAGACGACGGGTGCTCCGTCGGTCTTGCCGTTGTCGACGATCAAATTGACATGGTAGTCCTCCAACGGGCTGCGTTTCTGTTTGGCAATGCCCAGCAGCGCGGCCGGTTCCTCTTCCGCGGGACCGAATTCGTCGACGTTGTCGATCACATCGGACCGTACCGCCTCCAGATGCTCCACGACTTTGGGCAGGTCGGCGTACTTTTCCTGCAGTGCCGCAAAGGGACCACTGACCGAAATGCTGGCTGCGTCACGGTTTATTTCCTTGAGTTTGTCGCGCGCGTCTCTTTTCCACTCCGGCGCTTTTTGGACGAAATCCTTCAATTCCTCCTGCAGTTCCTCGACTACCTGCTGGATTCGTCCCTTTTCCTCGCCGGACAGATTCTCGTAATCTTCAGGGCTCAGGACCTCGCCGTCGCGCACCGGAGCCAAAGCGAATCCCGAAGGCGTCCGGATGACTTGGACCCCCTTGCTCGCGGCCTTGTCGGAAAGCTCCTTGAAACTCCTCTCCTGGCGGCTCTTGGCTACCTTTTCAATCTCCTGCCTGCGGTCCTTGTGGTCGTCCGATTCCAGGGCCGCCGGAATCGACGCGCGGAGGTCTTCGATCAGTTTCTCCATGTCCTCGGCGAATTCCGCGCCGCGACCAGCCGGCAGTTCCAGCGCATGGGGTTTGTGGGAATCCTCGAAGTTGTTGACATAGCACCAATCCGACGGCTGATCTTCCGAGGCCGATTTCTGCTCGAGAAACGACTGGACAATCGTTCGCTTTCCTACGCCCGGCGGTCCTATGACGTACAAGTTGTAGCCATCGCGGCGAATGCGGATCCCAAACCGCACCGCGTCCAGAGCGCGCGCCTGCCCAAGGAATTCCTGAAGATCCTCCAGGTCGTCGGTCGTTTCGAAATCGAACTGATCCGGATCACATCGCCAACATAACGCAGATGCTTCCAGCGCTTTGACTTCTTCGCTCATACCGCTCCTCTCCTTAAGGTCAGCTACTCGGACGGCAAATCGGGTACTTCCATGCCTCGTGCACGCAGCGAACGTGCAATATCTGTCCTGAAATCACCGGTCATCATTTCCAGGGCCGTTTGCAGCGCCGCCAGTGCCTTCTTGGTTGGCATACGCTCCAACGCCACACGCGCGTCCTCGCGCAGCTCCTGGCTGTCCAACAGATCCGCAATGGCGTCAACCACCTGATCGTCGCCGATTTCCGAAAACATCGCAACCGCCTCGCGACGAACGGCCACCGGCTGGGTCGGGGCTAACAGATCGAGCAGCGTGCCAATCGCGGCATCCTTCTCCTCGCCGGAGCCGGGCCGGCCGACGTGTCGAACGATTTTCCACAACGCGCGTTTGGCAGCGCGCCCCACTTCGAGTGGTTGAGTCAACTCCTTTTGCTTTGCCGCAATTCTGCTCCTCGCCTCTTCGTCTCGTCCGGCACGCTCCAGAATGGCAAGCTCCTTGCCCAAAGCCACCACGACCGGCGACGTCTGGGCCATGATGGCCGCCAGTGGCTTGATCGCCGAGGTCCCCACCTCCCTGGCCGCCATCCACGCCTCAGCGCGGACATCTGGATCCGTGCTATTGATCTTCGCCAAGAGCGTATCCAATGTTATCGTCTCGTCCATCTGTCCGCCTCCGCATAGCGTGAGCGTATTGTGCAACAAACGGGCTGGAATGTCCATTGTTCGTGACGTGGCTATTGGCCGAACCGACCATAGAAAACGTGCCCTTGATTCGCTAGAATCTGATGAGTTGTCGGGAGCGGATATCCTACAGACCGGCAACAAAGTGAATCAAACAGCGCGTGAAAGAAGCCCGACTTTGCGCAGGAGCCGGGCTTCTTGTCTGACTTTCCCTGCCTGACCACTCTCGATCGGACCGATTTGGATACAATTCGATGAGCCCAACAAACACCGCATTCGACCCATTCGACGCACGTGACACCTTCGAGAGCGCCAATGGCCCGGCTGGGATCTACCGGATATCCAGGCTGGAGGAGCAAGACCTCGGCGAAATCTCACGCTTGCCATACTCAATCCGTGTGCTGCTGGAGGCCGTGTTACGGAATTGTGACGGTTACGTCGTGACGGAAGACGACGTAAAGAACCTGGCCGCTTGGAATGCAACGGCGCCGGCCAAGGTGGAAGTGCCGTTTAAGCCGGCGCGAGTTGTCCTTCAGGATTTCACCGGAGTGCCGGCCGTTGTCGATTTGGCCGCCATGCGCAGCGCCATGAATCGGCTGGGCGGAGATCCCAGGAGGATCAATCCGCTGATTCCCGTCGACCTGGTCATCGACCATTCGGTCCAAGTGGACCGCTTCGCAAGCTCGGACGCACTGGACACGAACGTCGAGCTAGAATTCGGGCGTAACCGCGAACGCTACGAGTTTCTTCGCTGGGGCCAAAAGGCGTTCGGGAACTTCCGGGCTGTCCCACCGAATGTCGGCATCATTCATCAGGTGAACCTGGAATTCTTGGCAAAGGGCGTCTTTCTGCGTGAGGACCAGCAAGGGCCCGTCGCCATCCCGGACAGCTTGGTCGGTACCGACAGCCATACCACGATGATTAACGGCTTGGGCGTTGTCGGCTGGGGCGTCGGCGGTATCGAAGCCGAAGCCGTCATGTTGGGGCAACCTTTGTACATGCTGATGCCGGAAGTCGTTGGGTTCGAACTGACCGGGGAACTGCCGCCCGGTGCGACGGCAACGGATTTGGTGCTTACGATCGTCGAGATTCTTCGTAAGGAAGGAGTTGTCGGAAAATTCGTCGAGTACTTCGGCGCTGGTGTATCAAAAATGTCGCTTGCCGATCGAGCGACCATCGCGAATATGGGACCGGAATACGGCGCAACGATGGGCTTCTTCCCGGTCGATGACGAAACACTGGGCTACCTGCGGCGTACCGGCCGCACCAAGGATGAGGTGGAACTGGTCGAGCGATACACGAAGGAACAAGGCATCTTCCGCACAGACGATAGCCCCACGCCGAAGTACACCAAAACGCTATCGTTGGACATCAGTACAATCGAACCGTCGCTTGCCGGCCCGAAACGGCCACAAGACAGAATACCATTGGCTGAAATGAAGACGGCTTTCCAGAGTGCATTACGCGCACCGGTTGGCGAACGCGGGTTAGCGTTGGATGAAGACGCATGCCAACGCACGGCTCAGGTCGCCACAAATGGTGGCAGTACGGTGATCACCCACGGCGCGGTTGTTATTGCGGCTATCACAAGCTGTACAAACACCAGTAATCCCTCGGTCATGCTGGCCGCGGGCCTCTTGGCCAAGAAAGCGATGGAACGCGGCCTTGAAGTCAAACCGTATGTGAAGACCAGTCTCGCACCGGGATCTCGCGTGGTGAGCGATTACCTGGACCGCGCGGGTCTGACCGAGGCGTTGGAGCAACTCGGCTTTCACACCGTCGGGTATGGTTGTACGACATGCATCGGCAACAGCGGGCCACTGCCCGATCCCGTAGCCGCGGCCATCACCGAAGGTGACCTAGTGGCAGCGGCGGTGGTGAGCGGCAACCGCAACTTCGAAGGGCGGATCAGTCCAATGGTCAAGGCCAACTACCTGGCCAGCCCGCCGCTGGTAGTCGCCTACGCCTTGGCCGGAACAACCGACATCGACTTGACTGCCGAACCACTGGGCGGGGATCGTGATGGACAAGATGTGTACTTGAAGGACATTTGGCCAAGCAGGGAAGAGATCAAAGAGGTGGCCGTCAAGTCGCTCGATGCGGAGATGTTCAAGTCGCAGTACGGCAACGCATTCGACTGCAACGAAACCTGGAACAAGATCTCTGTAGCCGAAGGCGATCTATACGCGTGGGACGAAGCCAGCACCTATATCCAAGAACCGCCTTTCTTGGCCGACGTCACGCCTGAAGTCACGCCAATTCAACCGATCACCGGAGCGCGCGTTCTGGCGTTGCTTGGCGATTCAGTCACGACCGACCACATCTCGCCCGCTGGTGCGATCGCGCAGGACAGTCCGGCTGGCCGCTTCCTGATCGAACAAGGCGTCGAACCTCGCGATTTCAACAGCTACGGCTCTCGACGAGGTAACGATCGAGTGATGCTTCGCGGGACGTTCGCCAACATCCGCATCCGCAACCAGTTGGCTCCGGAGACCGAAGGCGGCTGGACGCGTCACATGCCCGATGGCGAACAAATGACGATCTACGATGCGGCCGTGAAGTATCGCGAACAAGGCACTCCGTTGGTCGTCCTTGCCGGAGCCGAATACGGCACCGGCAGCAGCCGCGATTGGGCCGCCAAGGGCACTTTCCTGCTGGGCATCCGGGCCGTGATTGCCACCAGCTACGAACGCATCCATCGCAGCAACCTGGTGGGCATGGGCGTCCTGCCGCTGGAATTCACCGATGGCCAGACATGGCAGTCGATCGGGCTGACCGGCGAAGAGCAGTTTGACATCGAAGGCTTGGACGACAACCTCCAGCCGCGAGGCACGGTGACCGTCAAGGCGACATCGGCCGACGGCAACGCCACACAATTCGAAGCCCGCGTCCGCATCGACACACCTGTCGAAATGGAGTACTACCGCAATGGCGGTATCCTCCAAACGGTCTTGCGAAAACTTCTGACCGCATGAAGCAGGAAAGTGGGACTCGCTCCCTTGTGCTCGAGTATCACACTTGGATTGCGAAAGACGAAACTGCGCCCATCGTGCTTGCCCTCCTGAAACGTGCCTAGCCGCGTGTTAGGATATCGTTATCCAAAAGGAGGACTTTGGCGGTGCAAACTCTGGGACCTTTCCTCTGCATCTCAATCTTTTGCTGCATCGTCGTTGGTGTCATCGTCTACACAATTGCCGCGGTCAAAAGTCGCAACCGTGTTTGGCAACAGTTGGCGACGCGTTATGGCGGCAGCTATACGGGCAGCGGCTTCGGATACCCATCGGTTCGATTCACTTATGCCGACACGGCCGTACTTGTCGATACCAGTGGGACTGCCAGTCAGAACCGCACCATCTTCACACAGATCCACTTCTATTGGCCGGATAGAGAATTCCGACTGGAGGTCTATCCGGAGGGCGTCTTTGCACGGTTACGCAAGTTCTTTGGCATGGAAGACCTCCAGATCGGTGCGGCGGACTTCGACCCGAAGTATATCATCAGCGGCAGCGATCCAGATGAGGTCCGCACCTTCCTTAGCCCCCATGTGCGATACGCCGTCCAACAGTTGCAGGCTCTGGGGAGTACCAACGACATCTACGTATCGCTGACCGGTGGCCATTTTCTGGTAAAGAAGCAGTGCCCGATCGACAGGTACGACCCCCTTCAGACGTTTATCGACTTGGCGCTACAACTGTACGAGCAGGCATTGCTGACCCGCGCTGCCGGAATCACGTTCGCCAAACAGCAAGCTGCCTTCTCCTTGGACGAGGCGATCTGCCGGATATGTGGCGAGCCCATCACACATGACGCGGCCATATGCCGTCGCTGCAAGACACCGCACCATCGCGAGTGCTGGCAATACTACGGTGCGTGCTCGACGTATGGCTGTGGGGAAACCAAGTACGTGGTGGCCAAGAAGAAATCGCCCCGCGATACAAAGCGAGCCTCGTAGCACGAACGCAATACATCCGCCGCATCGCATCAGGAGGAGCGTTGCCTCTTTCTTTGTGCTCGGCTCGCTAACCCGTCGACTTGGATGATGCTGCGTTTGTGCAGCCCTCGCGCAATAAGGTCTTGCTCCTCATGCGCTTCGACCACTAAGCCGTATCTCGCCCGTATCGCCGACCCTCGGAGAGTGTTTCACTGCGTCAGCCTTTTGAACCTCTCGAACGCGTCGTCCCACGGGGCCGGGTTCTGCGGCGTGTATTCCTCGACTTCGAAGCTCCGGCGAATCACTTCGCGGGCTTCGGCAATCGAGCCCACGTCGCCTTGGGCGACCGCCTGCATCATCACGTTACCGATGGCGGTTGCCTCGATCGGGCCGGCCACCACGCGGCAATTGCAGGCGTCGGCGGCCATCTGACAGAGAAGCCGATTCTGAGTGCCGCCGCCGACGATATGGATTGTCTGGAACTGCGAGCCGGTCAGGTCCGTCAGCCACCCTAGCACCATGCGGTAGCGCATTGCGAGACTCTCCAGCACGCACCGAACCACGGCGCCATCTGTCTCCGGGACTGGTTCACCGGCGCCGCTGCAGTATTGCCGGATCGCCGCAGGCATGTCCTTCGGGGCGACAAAAGATCCATCATCCGGATCGACCAGGGACACCAGCGGCTTGGCCTCTTGTGCATGCTGCACCAAATCGCCCCATCCGTAGTCTTTGCCTTCGCCATTCCAGATTCGCCGGCACTCCTGCAGCAGCCAGAGGCCCGCGATGTTCTTCAGCAGACGAATCGTATCAGCGACGCCGCCCTCGTTGGTGAAATTCAATTCGCGACACTTGTCGTTGATGACGGGCTCGGGGCTTTCCACACCCATCAACGACCACGTACCGCTGCTGATGTAGCACCAGTCAAGTCCGGTCCCGGCCGCGGGCACAGCCATCACAGCACTGGCCGTGTCATGCGTGCCCGGCAACACCACGTCTACACCGTTCAGCCCGGTTGCCTCGGCCACCGAAGGCTGAATGGGCCCCAACTTGGTGCCCGGCGGAACAATATCGCCCAGAATGTCGGTGGGCAGGCCAAAACGCTCTAACAACGGTTTGGCCCACGATTTCGTCAGCGGGTTGTACATTTGGGTCGTGGAGACATCGGTGAACTCATTTGCCTTCTCGCCCGTCAGTAACCAGTGGAACAGATCCGGCATCATCAACATCGATTCGGCGGCATCCAGCAGCGTCGAGTCCTGCAGCTTCATAGCGACAAACTGAAACAGCGTGTTCAGTTCCATGAACTGAAGTCCGGTCTGCGCGAAGATCT
>CAZURK010000295.1:0-19657 GCA_964623055.1 uncultured Pirellulaceae bacterium | reverse complement strand
ACCACGCCCACAAATCCGCCGTAAACGGTCAGCGTGATGAACAGCCAGACATGTGACTTTCGATCGGCCGCCTGCCGGCGATAGTCGTTGGGTAGGAAATCGACACTATTCATTGGACCGACCTATCTGACGTGCAGCCAAACCCACGGCAACGTCCCATTGAGACAGTGGGTAAATCTGGTTATCCACCGAGTATGGTCGCAGCGGCTCGCTCGTCAGGCACGGGACGTTAAGCCGCCCTTGCAGGGCCTCGGACAGCCCATTCGATGCTTCTCCGCCTCCCAATATCATGCGGCAGATCGGCTGGCCTCGGAACGTGACGCTGTGGTATCGGGAGCACAAGGCAATCTCGTTGGCCAGTCTTTCAATGACCGGTCGAATGGCACGCGCGATGCCGCGTGAGACATCGGGATCTTGAAGCTCCTTGCGGCGGTCGCCATTATGCCGTCGAAGAGCCGATGCTTCTCCGGGAGCCATTCGCAACCGCGACGCGACGGCTTCGTCCATCTGCTTCCCTGCGCTTTGGATGTACTTCACAAACAGAATGCGATCGCCGTGGGCGATGACGACGACCGAATTCGAGTAGCCCACATGGATAAACATGACACGGCGGTCACGGTCCTCGTCCCGGCGGAATTGCAGCGAGTAGCTGCGAACGATCGCTGCCGGTTCGATGTCCACGGCAATGGGCTGCAACCCACAGCCGCCTACAAGATCGAGCAATCCTCGAAGGACCGGGCGATGGCAGGCCGTAACAATCACCTCGCGGACGGAGCTATCGCTTTGACGCACCTCGCCCGCGTCCAGAAAGCGGATCTCCGCTTCTTCGGCCGGAAACGGCAGCCGCCGGCCGCTCTCCTCGTGCACGACCGCGTCGAGTTCTTCGGCGGTCCGTCGAGGCACGCGCAAGTTCTGCAGGAACAAGTGGCCCTTGTTCAGGCACACCACCGCGTCGCGTCCCCGGAAACGGCGTCGTTCGCGGATGCGTTGAAGGGCCTCCGTCAATTGTTCCGATTGTTCTTCAGCGGAGGCGTCGTTGAAGGCGGCCGGAAAGTCCCAGCGGGCGGCCTCCACCAGACGCGAGAAATCGGCCGTCAACTGGACAAGCTTGACGGACCGGGAGCCGATATCGATCCCGATCGGGCTGTATCGGCGTTTAGCAGGCCATCGAACCATATCTGACAAGCCTTAGCTGTATCGGTCAAAAAACCTGGCCTGACGGAACACGGAAGCAGAACCAAAGGTAGCAGGATCTTGGTCCCGCCAGGCCAAGGGAGATCGAAGCAAGTGGCAATGGTAACTCGCGTTGCAGCCGCGGGAGCGGTCGGCAAGCGCACCGATCATTTGAAAGATAGCTTGCGATTTATGGCGATGTAGCGTGAAGACTGCCAATCGAAGAGACGCCGGTCACCGGATTGATGGTGATGGAGATATACCGGCGAGCAGTACCCGAGCCGCTTGCGAGCCAAATGACCGTTGGTTCCGATTGTGACGTTTCTCCCAACGGTCCAAATTCCACGTGGTCCACGGATTGGGCCCCGACGCTCCGACGACGGACGGCATGCATGGTCACCGGCGGGCCGAAGCGAGGCAGGTCGACCAGCTTCTGCGTCCACTGCGTGGGCGAATCCCCCGGATCGCCGAAAGGAGAAGGGGGCAGTTTGTCCAACCAGGGATCGGCGCCGGAGTGCGTGAGCCGATAGAAATTGCCGGCGACGTCGAAACTGACGCGATAGCTGCTCGAACCCGCCACGGCCAGTTCGCGAGCGCGATCCATGTCGGCCGCGACCAGCCGAGCCGTCGCACGCAGCCCTTCGGAAACGGTCGGCCGGGCCTGGGTTACCACCGCTCCGGCCAGAACGGCGACGATGGCTATCACCACCAGCACTTCAACGAGCGAAAAGCCTGCGCTGCGAGAACGCGAAACTTGTGCTGCCTTACCCATTTTTCTTCTTCCCAGCGATCTCTCGCAACAGCGTGTTCTGCTCTTTCAGCAATGCGTTAGTCTCCTTCAACTCGCGAATCATCTCGGCCCGCTGCTGAACGGCATTGCTGAAGGGCTGACGCGTTGGCTGTGCGGAGGCGTCACCCCCGGTGAACAGAAAGATGCAGCCTAAGCTTACGGTTGCGGCGACGATCGACGCCCCTAGGAGCCTTGCGAATTTCGAGTTGTTCATTTCGTCCGTTCCTTGTCAAATTACGTTCCGTCTTTCCACTCGATCACTTCCCACCGCAGTCCTTCATCGTCCGGATGTGGCACAAAAATCGGCTGGTGCCAATTAGGCCAGTGATGGACCACGTCACTGGAATCGGGTTGTACGGTAATAAGCGGGTCCGGGGCAAGTCCTTTGCGTTTCTCGATCCACTGTGGGAAGTATGGAATGGTATCCTGGTCTTCGAAATCGTCCAGTGCATCGTGCCAGTTCAAGCGGTCCCACGACCGTTTTCGCTGGATCTCCAATTCGCCACACACCAGCTTGCCCTTCAGGTGGATCTGCACGTCCTTGTGGCTGCTAAGGACCTCGTAGTCGTCGCCTGCATACACTGCTCCTTCGAACGATGCATGGGTCTTGTCGAAGACGTAGATGTCGTCGGCGGCGGCTATGGCGGGCAACTGGTAAATGTTGCTGTCACCTGCCAAGGGGGGCAACTGCACAGCCTGGAATGCGATATTCTTGCCGTCCAAGTAGATGTCGGTGCCCGTGTGACCGCCTGAGATCAGCAAGAAACCTCGGACGGTGACGTTTTGCTGGACCTGGAGGCTTCCGTGGCGTGTAAAGACACCCAATGGATTCGTTATCACGTTCTTCTCCAGCGTCGCGTTTTTCACCGTCGACGACAGCGGTTGCGTCTGGTACTCCTGGCCACCGGGATACAACCGGTAGGCCGAGATGTAGCCGGGGTGCGAGAAGGGTGGCGAATTGCTTGCAGAGGTATTGTTGACCGAAAGGTTCAGTTCGTTCACCAGCAGCGAACGATCCGGATTCCTGGAAAACGGCAAGTACAGCGGACCGTCGAACGGTCGGTGGTCCGGAAGCCCGGCCGCTCGCATTCGCTCCAGGTCGCCGAGGTATTGGCTGCGGGCGTCGCCGTTCGGGTAGTAATGGCAGAGCCGAAGACGCCCTTGAAGATAACATGGACCCTGGATCCGTACCGGGAGTTCGTAGTCGACATTGCGGTTGGCCCACTGGTACACGGTGTACGGCAGCACATTCGACCAGCCGTCTGGCGGATCCGACAACTTTCTTCGCACAAGCTGCACGACGACGTGCAGCCGGTGGATCGATCGTTGGTTCGGATTGGCAGGATCATGCGCCGTGCCAGTGGAGGTCAGGGTCACGCGGTAGGGGTACTCGTCATAGTCCGGATGTGACGGACCGAGCGACGGGTCGCCTGTTTCAACCGTGACCGAATACGATTCGGTGTTGCTCACGCTCCCGCCCAACGAAACGCCGATGCCCATCCAATCACGCTGGCTCATGGCCTGCAGTGCAGCCTGGATTCCTGTCATGGCAGCCAACTGTGCCTTGGAACGTCGTAGCGAGTTGCTCTGGATTTGGACGCAGGTCACTTGCGTCCGAAGCATCGAATAGGACAAGGCCAGTGTGATGGATAGCAGGCCGAGCACGACCACTACAGCCATGCCACGGCGTTCCGGGCGTCGCCGGCACAGGAATGGCAAAGGCAGAGGCTTCATCGCTCTCTTGCTCCTCATTGTCCTAACACGAAGTACTTGGAGGCGGATCCCAGAAAGGGAACCTCGACTTGATCGGTCGAATCGTCATTGTCGATCGTGAGCTGCAATTCGCAGCGACACCACGCTTGTCTCAAACCGGTTTGCCCTCCGTGCATCCCTTGCACCCAATTGATGTCCTCCCAGGCCAGGCTGCCGCCCTTGTAGTCCTCCCATTCCTTTTCGGAAGGTCGTAGCGTCACTTCGAAACGCACAGCTCCGCGTGGTACTCCCCCGTCGCCAACCGTGACGGTCCGTAACCGGTCGGTCAATTCGGTTTTGTTTGCCCACTCGCTGACTTTGAATGCACGCAGTAACGTGCGCCACGCAGAGGTATCGCTTAGCGGCGGCGTCGGACCAGCGCGAGTGGGCGCCGTGATCTCCAGGAGCCTATTCGGCTGCGAAGGATCGGGGCAGTACATGACCAATTCGCGGAACAGCGGCATGCCGCTTGGGTCTGCAACAGAGATATCGCCGCGCCACACGACCAGCGTGTCTGGATAGTCCCAACCCTGTACGCTGTCACCAAATGCGACGCATCCAGGAAAATGCTCGTTGGCGGTGGCCCCGCTCACGGCACGCTCGATGCGTTGGATGGCAACTCGCGCGTGCTGGGTCACGCTTCCCACCCCGTCGTTGTGTCGACTGTTTTGCTGCACAGCCATGGCCAACGCACTAATCGCCGCGGCGAACAACGCCATCACGAGCGACGCCAGCATCAACTCCAGCAGAGTCAACCCACGGCGACGCCTGTTGGCCAGGCCACGCTTGCCTCGGCACTGCGGCGCCAATGCGCCTGCCGGTGGTAGGGCGGCGTTACGACGGCGATGGCACATGGGCGAATACCTGTCGAAGCCGAGCCAACTCGGTGGTCGACTCGTCGGAATTGACTCGTAGGATACGCACTTCCACGGCCCGAAACATACTGGTGTCGCCCGGCCCAAGCCGAATCGAAGAATTGATGTCGCTGACGTAGTACACCTCGATCACCTGTCGGAAGTCGTTCAGAAACGATGGCGCTACGCGCGAGTTCGTGTGTCTGCGTCCGCCTTTGCCATCGCCTTCACCGATGGGAATCCCCCACATATCCACGGGAGGTTGGGCTACATAACCGTTGTAATCGCCTGTTTCGTTGAAACGCTCGCGGCCCCTGCCCGCGTCCTCGTAGCCGGTGGGACCCAACGGATAGTCCATCGGGCCATTGTCCGGCGAATGGTAAGGCTGGCCGAGCACCTCGTCGATCAACTGCCGCGCCAAACCGACAGCGATCGTCTGGTGCATGGCATCGGTTCGAGCCTGGACGGTCGTCTGCACGGCCAACAACAGCGCAGAGGCGGACATGGCGATGACGGTCAGCGAAACGAGCGCCTCGACCAGCGTAAAGCCTTTTCGCGATGTTGCCGCGGTTCGCACTGCACTCGCTCCATTGGGTTATTATGAGGGGCATGTGTTGGCGAACAGCGAGTATCGCGAGGTGGAAATCGCGGTGGAGCAGTTCACGCCTCACGACGATTGCCGCTGCGCGGATGTGTGTCTCCTGCCGTCGCTAGACAGTTACCCACCTGAAACCTAGGTCGCGTTCGCCCAAAGTCAAACAGTAGGTTGGACTTAGTGGATTTCCCAAGCCGGTCGGGTGCGCAGTACCGAGGGGACGACATGAGTAAGGAGCTGACGTAAGAATGGGGCTCAGACGTACAGAATTCAGAATTGGCCGTTGAACCGTTCGACGGAACGCAGGAGTCTTTTCGGCCAATTCTGAATTCTGTACGTCTGAGCCCACGAAAAGGCCTCTCAGAGACCGTATGCCGGGGCGTTTCGCCTCTGATTCAAGCGGCAGGACTGCTAAAGCCGATACAAGAAATACGCAGGCTCATGCGCATACGCCGTCTCAAGGGAGGGGGATGGTCTGCTGGTTGACTTGAAAGAATGCCCGCACATCACGGCAACTTCAGGACGCCCGTCGGGCCTTTGATTAGTAGGAGGGAGTCCAATGAGGGCAAGTTTACTTGGCCTGACTGTCTTGTTGTCAATCGGCGCTGTTTGCGCGACATACGCCAGCGAATCGGGGAGGCCGCGAGACATCGTCGGCACGGGCGTGGATACAAATCGTCAACCGCGCGAGATGGCCGCGACCGCACAGGTCCCGCCGCGTTCGATCTATTCCTGTCAGTCCACGTTCGCGATTCCGTTCACGGTCGATCTGGCCGAGAAGAACTCGCAGGAAGTGCTCCTGTTCGTGTCAATGGACTACGGTAGAACCTGGAACTTGCACGGACGCCAACCGGCTGTACAGGGCCGCTTTGTGTTTCGTGCAACCAACGACGGCGACTACTGGTTCGCATCGCGCACGACTGCACCCGGAATGCCTGCTCCCGCCGGTGTTTCGTTTAAGCCGGAATTGAGTGTGATTGTCGACACCACTGATCCGCGATTAGATCTGCAGGCCAAGGTCGAACCGAGCGGAGAGATCAGGATCGCATGGGATGCCTCCGACCAGCATCTGGCACCCGAGACCCTTAAGCTGGAATACCAATCCGGCCTCGCGACGCCCTGGCGTCCCATACCCGTCCGGCTAGCGAAGGATGGAATCACGCGTACGGGCATCCGCGGCGAGACGAGTTGGGAGCCAGACAAGTCGGATAAAATCGTCAGCATTCGAGCCGTCGTGCAGGACAAAGCGGAGAACGCCGGCGAGATGACTCGTCGTCTCATCATTCCGCTGACGCTCGCGACTCGGGGGCGCGCTCAAAACACAATGACCGCTTCTAGTGTCCCACGTGATCCATTCGCGCAGTACGGGCTCGCTTCTGACGCTCCGCAAGAGTACCAGCCGCGCTCCGACAGGAGCGGAATGCTGCGCGAGAACGAAAACGACACGACGAGGGAGGAGCACACGCTGGAGGAGAAGGACAACGGATACCGAACTTCGGGACGACTTCCTGAGGAGAAGGGTATCGGGTGGCCGTCCGACAACGAGCAAGACGCTGCCTCCGAGTGGCAGGACGACTATCCGCCGTCGAAGAGTTCTGTCGGTCCCCGGGTGGCTCGCCGTGTTCCCGGCGGTCGAGACACGTCGATGGAGACATCTACCGACGGATCGGGTATCCGTGACGAATCAATGAAATCGGAAACCGGCGGTCGCGTCGGGCTTCCCCAGGGCGAACGGCCCCACATGACCAGATCCAGACGATTCAACCTGGACTACTCGATCGATGCAGTTGGCCCGCTGGGCGTGGAAAAGGTCGAGCTTTGGGTCACGCGTAACGGCGGTCGCCACTGGGATCTGTGGGGCGTAGATGAGGACCGCGAGAGCCCGTTCTTGGTATCGGTCGAAGACCAAGGCACCTATGGTTTCCGCATTGTGATCGTTGGGCGGAACGGCCTTGCGAGCCAGACGCCGCGACCGGGAGATTCGGCCGACCTATGGGTCGGGGTCGACACCACGAAACCTACGGCAGACGTCACATCAGCCACCTATGGATCAGGCGCCTTTGCGGGCCATCTGGATGTCCGTTGGACCGTAACGGACGATCACCTTGGCGCCGCGCCGATTACACTGCTGATCAGCGAAAAGCGCAACGGCCCTTGGACGCCGATCGCTTCTGGCCTACAGAATACCGGCCAGCACCATTGGCGTGTCGATTCTCGCGTGCCGGATAGGTTCTACTTGCGGCTGGAGGTGCGAGACGAGGCGGGCAACCTTACCACTCGTGAACTGGATACCCCGATCCGGTCTGCCGGCCTGACGCCCAAAGGTCACGTTCGCGGAATCGAGCCGTTCGACAGATAGCGATTAGGGCCCCAAGGCTCCGAAAACAATGCCAAGTCCGGCAACTTCCTCTGGTACGTAGCTGAATTCGCGAGAATCCAGGCTATTCCACATTCCACCGACGGAATTCTTGCGAATTCCCCTACCGTGGCAGCCTGCCGCAAGATCTGGACACACGCGTAACGCCGCGGAATCTTGCCTCCGTCGCGCCCGCACACCATAATCGACTGTGGGTGTGCTAGGCTTTGTCAGGGAATGGCAGGGCGAGAATCCCACCAGAAGCGGCCCGCGCCGTGTGACCTTTGGACAAAGCGATTCGCCAATGAGAATCGACAATGATCTAAAACTCGACTTCGACGATGTACTGATTCGTCCAAAGCGATCGGAAGCCCCCAGCCGTTTGGCGGTCGATCTGGATCGAGAGTTCAGTTTCCTGAATAGCGGGGCGACCTGGCGCGGGATCCCCATCGTCGCGTCGAACATGGACACCGTCGGCACGATGGCTATGGCCGACGCGCTCGGTCCTCAGATTATGACCTGCCTGCACAAGTACTACACGGAATCGGAACTGGATGCCTTCTTCGATCAGGACGAGCGGCGGACCTTCGCTTTCCTGACTTTGGGGATCAAGGACGAGGACTTGGATCGACTTCACCGAGTCGCGCAGAAGACCACCGTCAACTACGTCTGCGTGGACACGGCCAACGGGTACACCAAAGTCTTCGTCGATTGGGTCAAGCGAATCCGCGATGCCCTCGGTGACGTAACCATCATGGCCGGCAACGTGGCTACGCCCGAAATGGTCCAGGAACTTCTGATCTCCGGCGCCGCGGACATCGTAAAGATCGGAATTGGCCCGGGCAGCGTGTGTTTGACGCGAGTGATGACTGGCGTCGGCTACCCGCAACTCTCTGCCATCATCGAATGTGCCGACGCCGCACACGGGCTGAAAGGACACGTTTGCGCCGATGGCGGCTGTCGCACCCCCGGCGATGTCGCCAAAGCCTTCGCGGCCGGGGCGGACTTCGTCATGCTGGGCGGCATGCTGGCCGGCCACGACGAATGCGAGGGCCAGTGGGTGGAAGAGGACGGACGGAGGACGGGCATGCAGTTCTACGGCATGTCCAGCAAAATCGCGATGGAAAAGTACGCCGGCGGGGCGAGAGACTACCGCGCTTGCGAAGGCAAGGAGACCGTCGTGCCCCACAGAGGATCGGTCAAGGAGACGGTCCGCGAAATCACCGGCGGAATCCGCAGCGCATGCGCATACGTCGGCGCTGGGCACTTGAAAGACCTATCCAGATGCACGACATTCGTGCTCTGCAACCGAACGCACAATACGGTTTTTGGCGTGTGAAAGCATCGTCTTGGCGTTATCGGGAATCGGAAGGCGGGACTGATACTCCGCCAGCTTGAGCGGCGCGCTCTTGATTCGCTATACTGCTGGATGGTAGGACAGTCGCCTCACGGGGCGGCCGCGGCGACTGCCGAGTGCACGGACCTCCCTTGCGAAAGGAGTTGGATTGATGGCCAAAGCCACCTCTGCCTCGCACATCGAGCAGATCGGAGACACCGCCGGACTCGTTTGGCACGCTCTTGACGGTACAGAGCCTCTTTCAGTCACCAAGCTGGTCGAACTGATCGAAGCTCCCCGTGACATCGTCATGCAAGCCATCGGCTGGCTGGCGCGGGAGGACAAGATCTGTATCGAACAGACGAACCGAGGGCGGATGATCTCGCTGCGCACTTAAGCCTGAAGCGCACGCGAAGAAACCGCCGCGGTTTCCCTCGCTTGCGCGGTCTGAAGTTGCGCCGGCCTTCTTTGTAGCCGAATTCGTGAGAATTCGGATGGTGTGCGTGACCGACGGGACCGAAATCTCACGATTTCGGCTACGTTTTTCCCCACGCGCAACTTCAAAACTTCCGCGTCGGGCTTGTGTGGAATGGACGTCGGTTACGGTGCGGGCCTGCTGAGTGCATCCAAAAGTTCTCGGATGCGCCAGAACAACGTGTCGCCCTCTGGGGTTTTTTGGGAACTCGATGTGCTGGCCCTCGGCTGTACCAGCGTCGAGTACGTCCTGGGCGTAGGCGGACATGAATATGACCTTCATGTCCGGCCGCTGTTTGGTGAACTCCTGCGCAAGTTCCCAGCCGTTCATCTCTGGCATGGTAACGCCGGTCAGCATTCACTCCTCGGCTGGAGATTCTTCACCTTGGCGGGCAGCGTTAAGCATGAACTCGTGGTCTTCTGCAATTACCGAGTAGTGACAATCCAGCATGGCGGTAGACTTGTGACCGGCCAACTTGGCGACAACGTGGCTGTCCACGCCGGCGATGATCTTCCTGGTGATCCAGGTTCTGCGGAAATCATACTGGCGGAATCGTCTTCCGAGTTTTTCTTCCAACCGGGCGAACCGACACTTCACGGCCGAACGCGTCCAGGGGTTGCCCTTGCAGTTCAGGAAGATTGGGCCTTTGGGATGATCTTCCATCAGTCGCCTGATGATGGCCAGGCTTCGCTCGGTGGGAATGTAGAATGCCCGTTCGGTTTCTTTCTTCCCTTCGGGAGTAGGGAAGACGGCACGTTTCTTTTGCAGTTGAACGTGGCGGGCTTCAAGCTTCTTGACTTCCTGCGGACGGATACCACAGTCGTAGGAAACGGTCAGAAGATTGGTGAAGTTGTCGTCCTTGACGGCTTCGATCAGTTCGGTGAATTCCTCGTCGGTGACGACCGAATCACGAGCAAGGGCTTTGGGGACAGGCATTCGGGCAATGGGGTTGCGGTCACAATAGCCCATGTCCTCGGCCCAATTCAAAGCCCTCTTGACAGCACGAATGGCGGTATTTTGGGTAGTCTGATTCCAATCGTGGCTCTCATACCACTGCTGGACGATCAACGGATTGATGGACTGGATGGTGATGTTGCCGACGAAGTCCAAAAAGGACTGGAGCAGTTCGGAGTAGCGTTCGTGGGTACGCTGGGCACGGTTCTTCTGTGTCCAGTCAAGGAATTCGTCGAGGGCAACGGCGAGGCTATCAGATGGGAGTGGTTGGGCATTGTGGCGATTGGCCATCAGTTCGTGGAACCTGATTTCGGCTTTGTCCTTGTCTGGCCCCAGACGGTGTCTCTTGCCGTCGATCTTGACACACCACTCGCCACGAGCCTTCCAATACCATATCTTGTTGGGTCTGGGCATTATTTGGTATCTTAACCTTGCGGAAGTGGTGTAAAATGGTGGTTTGGTATCACTGAATGGTATCAGGAAAAGGCAAGAAGTCAAAAAAGACGAAGAACTCAAGTCGCCAGCGTAGCTTCAATTGGCAGAGCACCGCATTCGTAATGCGGGGGTTGCGGGTTCGACTCCCGCCGCTGGCTCTTTCTTTTTTCTTGCAGGTTCGACTTTACTGGAGAAGTTCCCTATGGCGACCGGCTTGGAAGCGGCAGTCTCTGTCAAAGACATTGCTCTGTCAAACAGTTCCTTCGGCCCTCAGGAGATTCGCACCATCATGAGTGCGATCGCGGAAGATTTTTCGCAACACGCTGTGCTGCGGGATGCCGTTGCCGAGTTGGCATCCCGAGAAGGGCAGACCCCTGCGAGCGCAGTCCGTTTGGGTGTATGTCAGTATATCCTTGGCAGGTATGAGCGCGCCGCGGAAACACTAGCCAATTCCGATGGCGGGGCGGTAGCCCATTTTTACCTAGGACGGTCGCGTTTCGAACTGGAAGACTACGCAGGCGCGATTTCCAGCTATGAATCGGCAAGAACGGCTGGCTACGATCCTGATTACTGCGCACTGGCCATCTCCGAGGCGTATCGGTACAACCGCGACGCCGAGGAAGCGATGAATCTGTTAGATCAGATGTTTGGCCCCATCGAACAGACATCAGAGTATCTCTATCAGCGTGGCGCGACGGTTGCTGCGGTTGGGCGGAATCCCGACGAGGTCGTGCGTCTTTACGAACGGGCCGTCGAGGCCGATGGTCGTCATCCCGGCGCTCTGTTTGGATTGGCGTTGGAGAACGATCGGCGGGGAAACGACGACGACGCCTTGCGACTGTACCAACAGGCTGCCGATTGCTTTCCGACGCACGCGGGGGCGTTGTTGAACCTTGGCATCCTTTATGAAGATCTCCAGCAGTACGAGCGTGCCCAGATTTGCTATCAGCGAATCCTGGATTGTTACCCATCCCACCCTCGCGCTCGCCTCTACCGCAAGGATGCCGAGGCTTCCGGCGACATGTTCTATGACGAAGAGGCACAGAAACGTCATGACCGTTTGACGCAGATCCTGAACGTCCCGGTCACAGACTTCGAGTTGTCGGTGCGCAGCCGCAATTGCCTGCAGAAAATGGGGATACGGACGCTGGGCGATCTGACGCGTACGACCGAGTCGGAATTGCTGGCCAGCAAGAACTTCGGCGAGACATCTCTGGTGGAGATCCGCGACATGCTGACGTCGAAGGGGCTGGACCTCGGACAGTTTTCCCACGAACGAGTCGAGAGCGAACCGTCGTACGATTTGTCGAGTCTGTCGCCCGACGAACAGGCACTGCTGAACCGCCCCATCTCTGATTTGAACCTGTCGGTCCGCGCCCGCAAGTGCATGGTGCGTTTGGGATTGAGCACCGTTGGTGAACTGGTCCGCAAGACGGGCGACGATCTTCTGGAGTGCAAGAACTTCGGCGTTACCAGCCTGAACGAAGTCCGGGACAAGTTGACCCAATACAGCCTTAAACTGCGTGGGGACTGATTCTCCCCGCATTCCGACTGCCTGAGCCTTGTTCAAGTTCCAATTGCGACACGTCGACTCCGACTCCTCCGCGCGACGTGGCGTCGTCCAAACGCCTCACGGTCAAGTCGATACGCCTGCATTCATGCCCGTCGGCACCCAGGGCACCGTCAAAGGTCTGACCGCCGATATGGTACGGGCTACCGGTTCCCAGATGATCCTGGGCAACACCTACCACTTGACGTTGAGGCCCGGCGAAGACGTCGTCCGCGAACTCGGAGGCCTGCACGCCTTCATCGGCTGGGATGGGCCGATTCTGACCGACAGCGGCGGATTCCAGTTGTTCAGCCTGGCGAGAATCACCAGCATCACTGATGATGGGGCTGTCTTTCGTTCACATATCGATGGACATCTGCTGGAGTTGTCCCCCGAACGTTGCGTGCAAATCCAGGAGGATCTTGGCAGCGATATCGCCATGGTCTTGGACCATGTGGTCCCGCTGCCGAGCGAACCAGAGGTTGTGCGCGATGCCTGCCAGCGCACGATCCACTGGGCAGAACGCTGTCGCGCCGCGGCCAGACGCAGCGACCAAGCTCAATTCGCGATCGTCCAGGGCGGTTTGGATCCGGAGCTTCGCCTTTGGTGTGCGGAGCAGTCGGTGGCCCTGGATTTCCCGGGCTATGCGATCGGCGGTCTGAGCGTGGGCGAGGCGCCGGCCGACATGTATCGCACATTGGACGTCACCTGCCCGGCATTGCCGGAAGGCAAGCCACGGTACCTGATGGGTGTCGGAACCCCAACGGATGTCCTGGAAGCCGTATACCGTGGTGTAGATCTGTTCGACTGCGTCATCCCCACTCGAAACGGACGCAATGCGTTGGCGTTTACGGATGACGGACCGCTAAGAATGCGTAATCTCGTGCATCAACGGGATTCCCGGCCTATCGACGAGCATTGCCCCTGCCCAGCCTGCTGCCACAGCCGAGGGTACATACGCCACCTCTTTGTGGCTGGCGAAATGCTGGGGCCGATTCTGCTGTCGGCCCACAACATCACGTACTACCAGAGCCTACTCAGCCGCACCCGTGCAGCGATTCAGCGAGGCGAATATGCCCGTTTTGCGCGAGAAATGATCCGTCGCTGGCGAGAAGCGATGAACTCCTCGTCCGTCAGCAATGGAGCGGGGTGATGCCCTTGCCCGTTGTGCAGCAACACCTTATGATAGCGGGCTTAACACGACGTGAAGTCGGCCCGACTGTCACACGCTGTCGGGCCGTTTTACGTTCGTGGCTTTGTTGTCCGTGGCGAGAAGGCTCTGCGCTAAAGGGCTGCACGGAAGGCGGCGACGACTTAGCCCGGATTATTCAAGCCCGACGCGCAAGCGAGGGAAACGCGGCCATTCCTTCGCTTGCGCTTCAGGCTTCAATGCGCGGCGTGGGCGGTACCCTCCATAGTCAGAACTCCCGTTTCTCCAAATGGTGACGCTAATGTCTACATGGCTAGACCCCGCGACCTGGGTTCTTTTCGCGGCCGACAACGCCAATCAGAGCGGCGGCCTGATGACGCTTTTGTTTCCGTTCTTGGTCATCGGTCTGTTGTTCTACTTCCTCATGATCCGGCCGGAGAAACGCAAGCGGGCCGAAGTCGCCAGGATGCAGGACGAATTGAGGAAGAACGACCGCATTGTCACGATCGGCGGCATCATGGGTGTCGTGGTTAACACGCACAAAGAGTCCCACGAAGTCACCATCCGCGTCGACGATAATAACAACACTCGCATCCGTATTCTCCGCAGTGCGATTTCGCGAGTTGTCACCGACGAGAAGTCGGACCCGAAGAAAGACGACGGGTAATTTAGCCTACCAAACAAGTTCAACGCATTCCCTCGGGATCAGGAAGTTCCGGTTATGTCTCTTGATTTCATTTCGTCGGCGCTCTTGGGCCAAACTGATCAGGCTGCCGGGAGCCAGTGGTGGTGGACGCTGTTACTGCTTGTCATCGCCATCCCATTGCCTTGGTTTCTGGGTCACCGGTTGGCCAAGTATCTGCGCATGCCGGACTACGGTTGGAAACTGAGCCTGATCTTCTGCACGTTGGCCAGCGCGGCCGTCATCGTCTCGACCGGGACACTGAATCTGGGCGTCGATCTCGAAGGTGGCGACATCTTGGTGTACCAAGTTGACCGTGACGCATTGGGAGAGGAAGGCGAGCAGGTTTCGTCTCTGGATGTTGATTGGCCAAGACTGATCCAGGCGATATCTAACCGAATCAATCCCAGCGGCACCAAGGAGATCGTGGTACGTCGTTATGGCGACTGGCAAATCGAGATCATTGTACCGAAGGTAGACCGGCGCGAGATCAAACAGATCAAGAAGTTGATCAGCACAGCCGGGTCGCTGGAATTCCGTATCGTGGCCAAAGAAAACAATGCCGGGCATGCGCGCGTCATCGACGCAGCCAAGAAGCAGGCTGAAGATCCAGAAAGACAGCGATCGCCGTATGTGAGAGACACGGTCAGGGATGCAGATGGCAACGATCGCGAGGTCATCGTCGGATATTGGTCGGAAGTCGGCCGTGTAGATCCGAAGTCGTTCAAGAGGGGTGAGCGAGGTGAGTGGGAGAAGCTGTGGGGTAGAGCGCTCGATGTATGCAAGGCCAGGAAGAAAATGTCAGACTCGGAGGCCACCGCGCTGGCCAACGAAAACAAAGGCCCGTTTCGCGTTCAAGTCGCTGGCGACATCATCCGCAACGCTAACACGGGCGCTCTGATAAATCTGCCGCCTACCAAGACGAAATACGCCCTGGAGCAGTACGCGATCGAGGAAGGCATCCACGAGATCGACGTATTGATGATCGTCGACCAAGACCTGCACGTGACAGGCGAGCATTTGGGCATGTGCAGCCGCGGTTACGACGAGACGATGCGACCCATGGTCCGATTCAGCACGAAAGGGCAGGGGATTGGATTGATGGCCTCGTTGACCGGCAGCAATCTCCCAGACAAGCAGCGAGACGACTATCAGCGGATGGCTATCCTCCTGGACGGCCGAACGCTATCTGCCCCGCGGATCATGAGCACGATCAGCGACCGCGGTCAGATCACGGGGGACTTCACGAAGCAGGAGGTCGATTTCCTGGTCGGCATCCTGCACGCCGGCAGTCTTCCTGCGGCGGTGAACGAAGAACCGATCAGCGAGAATCAGATCGGCGCGGTTCTTGGCGAAGACACGATTGAGAAAGGCAAATTGGCCATCGGGATTTCGTTGGGGGCGGTTCTTGTATTCATTCTTATCTGGTATCGCTTTGCTGGCGTCGTCGCCTGTCTGGCCCTGACAGTCAATCTGCTGTTGATTCTGGCGCTGATGATGACCTTCAACGCCGCCGTGACTCTGCCGGGGCTGGCCGGTTTGGTGCTGACGGTCGGCATGTCGGTCGACGCTAACGTGCTGATCTTCGAAAGGCTCCGCGAGGAGTTGAACCGCGGCGCGGCGCTGCGCATGGCCATACGCAATGGTTTCAGCCGCGCCACGACCACGATCGTCGATGCAAACCTTACCACGTTGATCACGGCCTTGGTTCTGTACGCCATTGGAACGGACCAGATTCGAGGATTCGCCGTCACGCTGATCCTGGGCATCCTGATGAGTATGTTCACGGCGATTTTCTGTGCTCGCGTCGTATTCGATCTGTTTGAACGGAAGCGGCGCCTGAAGTCACTCAAGATGCGGCGCATGGTAGGCGAGACACATATCGACTTCATCGGCAAACGAACGATCGCCGCCGTCGTGTCGTGCGCCCTGATCGTCGTCGGCCTTGTCGCGGTGGGCGTTCGCGGGGCACAGATTTTCGACATCGACTTTGCCGGCGGGACGTCGGTCACCATGCTCCTGAACGAGAAAACCGACGAGACGACAATCCGATCAAGACTGAAGAAAGCGTTTGACACTGAAAGAGTCGAAGGTTCGACGGTACAGTACTCGGTCAACCGTGTCGATGTTGAAGGCGAGGATGACGACACCGTCTGGAAGATTGACGCGTCGTTCAAGAAGGCAGACAGGTTGCAGACAATCCTGGCCAATGAGTTTCCTGTGGCCAGATTTGGGATGGACATTGGAGACCTGGACGAGACGACCAAACCTATTCCGACGGAACGAGAAAAGGACAAGAAGACCGCCCCTGAGGAAAAGGAACCGGCCAAGCCAGGTAAGCCAGAAACCGAAGACAAGCCCGAGGCAGAGCCCAAGGACACGTCGCCGGCGCCAGCCAAAGTGGACGAGGTCGCCGAGAAGCCACAGGAGACGCCCAAGCCCACGGATGGTGCGAAAGACGCCCCAACGTCTTCAAAGCCCGAGGTGACACTAGAGAATAAGGCCCAGGATTCCGAAGACAGCAAGCCGGATGACAAGGGGGAAGTGAAACCGAAACCCGCCGATCAAGGTGCAACCAGAACGGACCTGCCGCCTGACAACGTTTTGGCTTTTGTCGGTGACGGCGAACTGATGCTGGCACAGGCCGAACCGAAGAAGGAAGACGCCCCGAACGATTCGAACGAGCCTAAGCCAGCCGAAGCGAAAGTACCCGTCGAAGCGAAACCTGCGACAGCGTCTGGCGACGAGGAAGCTCCCGAAGCCAAAGGCGGGGCGCCAGCCGCCGACAAGCCCTCTGAAAAGCCGTCGGCCGCCCCTGTCAATGACAAGCCCAAGGAAACGCCTGACGACAAGGCGGATGAAACCGAGGCAACCAAGCCGGACGTGGAGCCCACTAAGGAGCCACCGAAGGATGAGGCCGCGCCGATCGTGAAGCCAGAGCCGGAAGACAAGCCGGCCCCATCGAAGGACGAGGACACTGAACCGGAAGGCACAACTGCGGATTCGAAACCGGTCGAGGAGCCAACTAGCGACGCAAAGGACAAGGCTGCCGCAACCAGGCAAAAGGTCACTACTACGTCGCTATTGGAGTTCCGATACGAGATCAACGGTTCGGCGCTGAAAGCCGAGATCCTTGAAGCGGCGGAAGCACCTGAGGTCGATGTCACCTTGACCGAAGACCAAGTCGAGTCGCTGCAACCGGTCGGGCGTCCCGACGGTTGGCGAATCCAGGATCCCAAGGGATTCGAGAAGTGGAACGTTACCCTGCCTGTCCCAGAGAAAAAGGCCGAGAAAATCTTCAAGCACATGAAGAGTGAACTGGATGGCACACCGTACTGGCTTTCATCCAGTGCGATCGGCAGCAAAGTCGCGGGCGACACGCGTACATTGGCCATCGCGGCGCTGCTGACCAGTCTATTTGGAATTGTTGGCTACATTTGGATTCGGTTCCAGCGAGTCGTTTTCGGTCTGGCCGCCGTCGTTGCTCTGGTCCACGACGTGTTGATTACGTTGGGTGCCATCGCCGTCAGCTACTGGCTGGCTGGCGTATTTGGATTCCTGCTGATCGAGGAATTCAAGATCAGTCTACCGGTCGTGGCGGCGTTTCTGACGATCATCGGTTATTCGCTGAACGATACGATCGTCGTGTTCGACCGAATCCGCGAAGTGCGAGGCAAGAGTCCCGAACTGACCGGCGAAATGGTCAATACCAGCATCAACCAGACGCTCGGCCGCACGTTGTTGACATCGTTGACCACGTTTCTCGTCGTGCTCATTCTGTACACTTTGGGAGGCCAGGGAATCCACGGATTCGCGTTTGCCCTGGTGATCGGCGTGGTCGTCGGGACCTACAGTTCGATCTTTGTGGCGTCGCCCGCTCTGCTGTGGATGTCGCAACCAAAGAAGACGCCGCAGCCAAAGAAGGCATTGCAGTAGGTCCTTCTTGCCGAGCGGGGCCTGAGTTCTCGGTGACCAAGCGACGCAATCTCCGGATCGCACCTGCGAGCGACTGTCTACTTCTGAACCGCCCCCTGAGTGACTTCCAGCATCCGCTCCAAAGCAACCAGCGACCAGCGGCTCGTTTCTTCCTCCACTTCGATCACGTTCACCGGATTGCCGGCCGCCAGGTTCTCCAGGCTCCAGCACAAGTGGGCCAAGTCGATCCGGTACATGGTGGCGCACATGCAAACCACGGGTGACAAGAAGTGGATCTCCTGTTCGGGATGCTCGTACTTCAGGCGATTCACAAGATGCAGTTCGGTCCCGATGGCCCACTTCGTTCCGGGCGGGGACTGCTCTACCGCCTTGATGATCTTGCCGGTCGAACCGGATTCGTCGGCCAAGTCATTCACTTCCTGCGGGCACTCTGGATGCACCAGGATCTTGATGTCCGGAATGCGCTCGCGAAACTGCTGAACGTGCTCCACGCGAAACATCTGATGGACGCTACAGTGGCCTTGCCACAAAACCACGCGGCTGTCACGTATCGCCGCCTCGGTGTTTCCTCCTAGATCGTCGTCATGAGGATTCCAGACGGGCATCTGATCGTTGGTGATGCCCATCCTCAGCGACGTGTTCCTCCCTAGATGCTGGTCCGGAAAGAACAGCACGCGACTGGTTCGCCCGAATGCCCACTTGAGGATCTTGTCGGCATTGGCCGACGTGCAGACGATTCCTCCATGCCGCCCGCAAAACGCCTTCAGACTGGCGGTCGAGTTGACGTAGGTAACGGGCGTCATGTCTTCGACGTCGATTACCTCGCCCAGATCCTCCCACGCCGCTTCTACCTGCCCGATCTCCGCCATATCGGCCATCGAGCAGCCTGCGGACATGTCCGGCAGGATCACCGTCACTCGTTCGCCGTCTCGCTCGGCCAGCTTCTCGGGACGATTCGCAAGGATGTCCGCCGTCTCGGCCATGAAATGGACGCCGCAGAACACGATGTTGCGGCAGTCGCTGCTGTCGGCCGCCATGCGACTCAACTGGTAGCTGTCGCCCCGCAGGTCGCTGTGCGAGATCACTTCGTCCTGCTGATAATGGTGACCCAGAATCAACAGTCTGGAGCCCATCCGGCCACGGACGGCTTCGATCCTCTGCGACAGCTCTTCATTCTCCAACGATCTATAAGGCGCTAGTTCCAGGACGGGCGCGGGATCGGTTGTTGTGCTCATATCGTTTTCCCCAGAGGGACGGGAAGGGCTCAGACGTACAGAATTCAGTTTTTGCGGCGACGACCCTAACCATATGGAAAGCTCTCTGGCCGCAAAAACTGAATTCTGTATGTCTGAGCCCGATTTGCGTCTAACCTCTGCATTATACGTCGGCATCCTCGGCATTCGTAGTGGTCGAGTCGCTGGCCTGCGGCCTGGATTGCCCTCGTCTTTGTTCGACCAAGTCCTCCAACTCCTTTCGCCTGGCCAGCGCCTGCCGTTGACGTTCGAGAGTCCTGCGCAGCAGAAATACCCCTCGAAGAACGCCGTATCCGAGGAACAAAATCGCGTATCCGGCGATGGCAAAATGAAAAATCCGCGGCAGGTCCAACGGGCGCAACACCGC
>CAZURK010000294.1:17678-19667 GCA_964623055.1 uncultured Pirellulaceae bacterium | reverse complement strand
GGCCGTTATGGATCGGCAGGGCGTTGGAGATTTCGGAAGGGCGTTGGAGAATGTGATGCGCCAGGCCCTGCTCAAAGCCGGCTTGGAGCCCGATCAATTGGGACATGTCCACGCTCACGGGCTATCCACCCGGAGATGCGATTGCGAAGAGGCGGCAGCCATTCAGGCGGTGTTCGGAGATCGAAAGGAGCCCGTACCGGTAACCGCAGCCAAGAGCTATGTGGGCAATCTTGGTGCCGGAGGTGGGGTCGTGGAGTTGATTGCCAGCGTCATGGCGCTCGACCGGGATCGACTGTTCCCCATCTTGAACTACGAGACGCCAGATCCGGAGTGCCCGGTTTCGGCCGTCCGATCCATCGATACGCCGCCGGGAGACAGCTTTCTGAATGTGAATGTAACCCCTCAGGGGCAGGCGAGCGCAGTATTGGTGCAACGCGTCACTTGACGGAGGGTGGCAAGCGTCGGGAACCTTTTGTCGGTTCGCACTGTCCATCCCTCTCGTCTGGGTCCCCAACTTGACATACTATGGGGCGACCTGTATTCTTACCGGACTGCGCATGACACTAAGTTCCACGCCCGGAAGGATTTCGAGCGTCGTATCGGTTGCCGCTCCGTGGTTCTTTCAAGGGGGGTGTGTCCGCATACGTGGGAAGTAGACAAAGAGTATGAACCCGAACGAGTTGTTGCGGATCGTTGACTCGCTCCATCGCGAGAAGAAAATCGACTCGGAGATCGTCTTCCAGGCGATCGAAGCGGCGCTTGTTTCGGCTGCGCGACGTCAGTACGGCGACGAGGCGGATATACAAGTTGAAATAAACCGTGAAGACGGGGCGTTGAATGCCACGCTGAACGGCGAGCCGTTGGACGAGGAGACGATCGGACGTATCGGAGCCCAGACGGCCAAGCAGGTGATCATCCAAAAGATCCGCGAGGCCGAGCGCGATTCGTTGGTCGAGGAGTTCAGCGGACAGATTGATGACATGGTGACCGGCATCGTCCAGCGCGGCGACGGCGGCACCACGGTGGTTTCGTTGAGCAATGTCGAGGCGATATTACCACGCAGCGAACAGATTCCCGGCGAATCGCATCATCCGAACGAACGAGTTCGAGCGGTCATCTACGAGGTGAAGCCCCAGGGCAGTCGCGTGAAGGTGGTGCTGAGCCGTTGTCGCGCCAGTTTGGTGCGCCGGCTGTTCGAGCAAGAGATACCGGAAATCGCCGACGGCGTGATCACCGTCAATGCCATGTCGCGCGAGCCCGGCTACCGCAGCAAGGTCGCGGTGAGCAGTTCGGACCAACGGGTGGATTGCGTCGGCGCTTGTGTGGGCGTACGCGGCAATCGCATCAAGAACATTGTGGACGAACTGGCAGGTGAACGGATCGACATCGTGCGCTGGAGCGAAGATCCCGAGGCATTGATCCCCAACGCACTGCAACCCGCGGACGTTGACCAGGTTCTCCTGTGCGACATGCTGGGGCGTGCGATTGTGCTGGTGCGTGAAGACCAATTGTCGCTGGCCATTGGGCGACGTGGCCAGAATGTCCGTTTGGCCAGCAAGCTCTGCGGCTGGGATATTGAAATCATGACGGCCGAAGAGTTGGAGGAGCAGATCGATCGAGCGGTCGTCGGTTTCAGTTCCCTGGACGGCGTTGAGGATGAACTCGCTCAACAGTTGGTAGAACAAGGCTATCTCTCCTACGACGATCTTTCGGTCATCGAGCCGGACGCTATGATGGAGATGGGCGGCCTTACGCTGGAGCAGGTCGATCACATCGTGACGCAGGCCGAGCAGAAGGCGGAAGAGGCCGAGCGGGCAGCGGCGGAGGAACGGCGTCGCCAGAAGGAACAGGAACAGGCGGAGAAGGCGGCGGCCGCCGCCAAGCAGGCCGCTGCTGAAGTCGATGATTCGCCAGACGACGCCACGGCGGATGAAGCCACGGCGGATGAAGCCACGGCGGATGAAGCCACGGCGGATGAAGCCACGGCGG
>CAZURK010000294.1:0-17578 GCA_964623055.1 uncultured Pirellulaceae bacterium | reverse complement strand
CGGCGGACGAAGCCACGGCGGACGAAGCCACGGCGGACGAAGCCACGGCGGACGAAGCCACGGCGGACGAGACGAATTGAACCGTATTGCCATCGGCTTTGCCGTCTGTGGGCTCCCGCTCGGAGCAGGCACCAGCAGACGCTTCCGGTGTTCGGTTTTTTGGGTATTCCGCGTAGCCAGACATAGGAGGGTCGCGGACATGAACTAATACAACAATTGTGACCGGATCACGCAGCGAGTCGGGAGTGCCGGCCATCGTGATTCGAAGGGGAGGGCGGACGTGCCCGTGCGGATCTACGCATTAGCGAAAGAGCTTAGTGTTGACAGCAAAGAACTGGTGGAGATTTGCCGCAAGGCGGGAATCCCGGGGAAAGGGTCTGCGCTGGCAAGCCTTGATGACAACGAGGTCGCCAAACTCAAAGCCTATCTCGGCGACGACAAGAAGGCCGAAGACGCGAGCGGCCCCACGGGAAAGGGCGCTCGGACGCGTCCCGAAGAGCCCACCGTTTATACTCGCGATGACTACATTGCTCCCGGTCAGGCCGGCAAGGTCCCTGTTCTGGATTTGAGCAACAGGAGGAAGACGCCTCAGAAGCCAAAAGAGGAGCCGAAGGAAGAACGGAAAGAAGAGCTAGGAGAGGAACCAAAGGAGGAACCAAAGGAGGAACCAAGAGAAGAGCCGAAGGTCGAGAAGAAGGAAGAGAAACGAGCGCCGGAGAGGCCGCCGAAGAAGGAAGAACCGAAGGAAGAGAAAAAGGTAGAGCACAAAGGACAGAAAGAAGACGACAAGGACGACAGGCGAAAAGGCAAAACAGACGCGCCAAAGCCACCCAGGAAGAAACGAGCGCCCGTCATCAAACTGGCCCAGATGCCGGAGGCCAAGCAGCCGAAGCCGAAGCCCAAGCCTGCCGAACCGAAAGCGCAGAAGCCCGAAATCCGTCTGCCGAAACACGCGATCAAGGGCCACAAAGCGGGGCGAGCCGCGCCGCTTGAGCACTTGACAAAGGCGGCCGAGAAGCAGAAGAAGAAGGCTGGTCACGACAAGAAAAAGCCTGGCAAGGCCGCCACAAAATCCGGAGGAGAAGCACCGCTTAGCAGCAAGACGGCCTCGAAACGCCGTCGTCGGCCTGCTGCTTCCGGAGATCAAGCCGACCGGGGATTGGCCGGCATGGCCAGCGCTCGGGCCGATCGCCAAAAATCCCGTAAGACGCGATCTCGAGACGGCAAGCTGGGCACGGCGATGGACGGTGACAGAGACTCCCGTCCGGCGCGTCGGCCCAGGACGTTGACGCGCAGACGCAATGTCAACACGGCTGCGCCCCGAAAGGAAAAGGTGGCGCTCGAATTGCCGTGTACCGTTCGCACATTTTCTGAGGCGTCCGGCATCGCGGCCGGCCAATTACTCAAGACGCTCATGGGCATTGGTGTCTCGACGCTGAACATCAACGCCCAGATCGACGAAGAGGTCACGGAACTGCTGGCGTCCGAACTTGGGGTCGAACTGGAATTCAAGCACGCTGCGTCGCTTGAAGAGAAGGTGATCCAGGAAATCGAAGAGCGGGAGGAAGACGAAGAGGCGCTGGCCCTTCGCCCTCCGGTTGTCACATTCCTGGGCCACGTCGATCACGGAAAGACCTCCTTGTTGGATCGCATCATCGGCACCAACGTGGTGGCCGGCGAGGCCGGCGGCATCACGCAACACATCCGTGCCTACGAGATTGCCAAAGACGGTCGCAAGATCGCCTTTGTCGACACGCCGGGCCACGAAGCGTTTACCGAAATGCGGGCGCGCGGAGCCAACGTCACGGACATTGCCGTGTTGGTCATCGCAGCGGACGATGGCATTATGCCGCAGACCGAGGAGGCGATCAGCCACGCCAAGGCGGCCGAGGTCCCGATTATCGTCGCTCTGAACAAGATCGATTTACCCGGCGCCAATCCGGATCGCGCTTTGCAGCAATTGGCCGCCCAGGAACTATTGCCCAGCGAATGGGGCGGCGATGTCGAAGTGATCAAGACCAGCGCCACCACCGGCGAAGGCATGGACGACCTGCTGGAGACGATCCTGGTCACTGCGGAGTTGCACGAATACAAAGCCAATCCGAACCGCAGCGCGGTTGGTATCTGCCTGGAAGCTGAGCAGGAGGCGGGCCGCGGTGTGATCGCCAAGCTGATTGTGCAGAGTGGCACGATGAGCGTGGGCGACGTTATCGTCTGCGGCGCGGCGCATGGGCGCGTCAAGGCGATGTACGACACGCTGAAGCCACGCACTCGCGTGAAAAAGGCCGGGCCTTCTACTCCTGTGAACGTGACCGGGTTGGATAGGGCGCCGGACGCGGGCGACAGGTTCTATGTATTGGACGACATCTCCCAGGCGCGCACGATCGCCGAATCGCGAGCCGACCGTAGCCGCCAGCAATCGCTGGCGGGAGTCACGACCAGGGTCTCCTTCGGGGAATTCCAGCGACGGCTATCCGAAGGCGATCTGGCCGACGAACGGGAAGTCGTCACGCTGAATCTGATCGTTCGAGCGGACGTTCGCGGTTCGATCGAGGCGATTGAAAAGGAGTTGTCCAAACTCGATCATCCGGAAGTCGATGTTAGGATCCTGCACAAGTCCGTCGGCGCCATCACGGCGGCGGATGTCATGCTGGCCCACGCGTCGCAGGCGGTCATCGTAGGCTTCAATGTGATTCCGGACGAAGCGGCTCGTCCATTGGCTGACGAGAAGGACGTCGAGATTCGCCGTTACGACGTGATCTACAAGGTGACTGACGACGTCAAAGCGACTCTCGAGGGCAAGCTGAAACCAGAGGAACGAGTCGTCGAATTGGGGCACGCTCTGGTCAAACGCGTTTTCCCAATGGGCCGCGTTGCTCGCGTCGCCGGTTGCTACGTGATCCGGGGCATGATCGCTCGCGGCTGCCGCGTCCGGGTCAGTCGCGACGGCCGCACGATTGGGGACTACGAACTGGAGTCCCTTCGTCACGAGAAGGACGATGTCAAGGAGGTGCCTCGCGGAATGGAATGCGGCATGAAGCTGGCCAGCTTCAACGACGTCAAGCAGGACGACGTTCTGGAGGCATATAAGATCGAAGAAGTCGCACGGACGCTTTAACCAAGAGGAGCGGAAGTCTTCGTCGCAAGGCTTTCATCCGCTTGACTACACTCGTAACTACTCCGCTCGCACGCCCAACGCCGATCACCGACGGTTACGCCCATGCCTGCTAGACGCGTTCTGAAAGCTGCTGAAGCCATTCGCGAGGTGGTCAGCATGGCCATTCTGACTGAGTTGCGCGATCCACGTATCCGCGACGTGACCGTAACGTACGTGGAAGTGTCGCCGGACATGCGTCATGCCAAGGTGCACGTATCGGTGATGGGCGACGAGGCGCGGCAGAACCTGTCGCTGCGGGGGCTGCAAAGCGCCGCCGGCTTTTTGCAGCAGAAAGTTGCGAAACGCATCGACACCCGCTACACACCCAGGATCAAGTTCGTGCTTGACCAGGGAGTCAAGCACTCGATCGAAGTCACCCGTATCCTCGGCGAACTGTTGCCCGAGGACGAAGAGAGTACCGAAGACGACAACGGCTAAACGGGATCTGGAATGTCTGTACCCAACCGTTCGCAACTGATCAACACGACGTATGACGTCTTGAAGAAACACTACAAGCCGGCCCAGCCGCCGGCGGACCGCTCGCTTCTGGAACACCTCCTGTACGCGTGCTGCTTGGAGAACGCGCACCATGAGGCCGCCGACGAAGCCTTCGCGAAGTTGCAGCAGGTATTCTTCGACTGGAATGAAATCCGCGTCACGACCGTCACCGAGTTGGCGGAGACGGTGTCCTCGCTGCCTGACCCGTCGGCGGCCGCCACGCGACTGAAGCGATGTCTGCAGAGCATCTTCGAAGGGCACTACGCCTTTGACATCGAGTTCATGAGAAAGCAGAATCTGGGCAAGTCGGTCAAGGAGTTGAGAGAAGTCGACGGAACCACGCCGTTCGGCGTAGCCTACGTCGCGCAAAACGGGCTGGGGGGGCACTCGATTCCGACGAACAGAGGCGTTATACACGCGATGGAGGTGGTCGGAGTCATTTCGTCCGCCGAGGCAAAGAAACGGCGGGTGCCGGGGCTGGAAAGGGCGATTCCCAAGACCAAGGGCGTGGAATTCGCGTCGCTGGTTCACCAGTTGGGCGCCGATTTTTTCGCCTCGCCGTTCGGCAGCAGAATCAGGTCCATCCTTGTCGAAATCTCGCCGGATGCAAAGAAACGGTTGCCCAAACGAGCGAAGAAGAAACAGCCGACCGACCAACCCGACGAGGCAGCAGCCCGTAAGGGCAAACGGAAGAAGGCTGCAGCCAAGCCACCTGCCAAGGGCGCCTCGCGGCCCAAGGGGAAAACGAAAAGAAAGCAAACCGAACCGGCGGCCAAGACCAAGAAGGCCGCGGGAAGCGAAAAGAAGAAAACGAAGGCGGCCTCGTCCGGCAAGAAATCGCCGACCAAACAACTCTCCAGGAAGAAGCCCCGCTGATGCTCTACTCGCTCCTGTTCTTGCTTGCCACTTACGGTGCTGCGGCCGATCCGGATCGAACGGTTGATACGCCGGTCGTGCTTGACGAGCCAGCCGATCCACTGGAGCCCAAGACGCAACGCAACGAAGACGATGTATCCAAGGTGGCTTCGGCGGCCCATTACGCGCACGGTCGCATGTTGTACCAACGTCAAGATTACGCCGGCGCGTTGCGACGTTTTCAACGCGCGTGGCGGTACAACCCCGAGACCGTCTCTGTCCTACCTGAAATCGTTTTCCTGGCCCATCGCCTGAAACGACGCGAAGAAACGGTGCGATACGCGCTGCTGGCCGCCGAACGCACGGAAATCGACTACCCTCTGCTGCTGCGACTCGCCGGTTGGCTGAACGATCGTCAGGATTGGGATGGAGCGATCCGTCTATACGAGAGGGCCTTGGACAAACGAGAACGCACGTCTCGGCCCTCAAAGGACGAGCCGGACGTCGGCTCCGTGCTGCTGAACTTCGAGCTGGGACGTTTGTATTTTTTGACCAAGGATTTCGATAAGTCGTCCGACATCTTCTCTCGCGTTCGCGTTTCGCTCGAGAATCCGGAGCTTCTCTCGCAAAACGAGTCGCTGCAGAAGATGGTCGTCGGGCAGGCGGATCGCACTTATTTGCTGTTGGCCGAGAGCTTTCTGCAAGCGGGCCGTTACAACGATGCAGTCGCGATGTTCAAGAAAGCCAACACGGCCAAAAAGACCGAGGGGCTGCTGCCGTACCACATGGCCAGGGTGGCTGCAAAGCAAGGCAAGAACAAAGATGCGTTGCGTCGCCTGGGGGAGTACTTCCAAGCTAAAACGGACGCCGCTGGAACGGAACCCTACGAGTTGCTCGCGGACCTGTTGCGGAAAACCACGCAAAACGACGATCAGGCCAAGGGGCAATTACGGACGCGTCTGCAGCAGTTGCTGAAAGACGACGCCGAGAACAAGGCACTGGTTTTCCATCTGGCGGAGTTGCATCGAGAGGAAAAGCGGTGGCACGAGGCCCAGAAGCTGCTGGAGCAATTGGCGGCCTCCGGCCCGGCCAGCGATGTCTACGAAGGATTGATTGAGGCCTACCAAGCTCAAGGCCGACACGACCAACTTCTCGACACGCTAGGCAAGGCGGTAGCCTTGGCGGGGTCTCTGAAGGCGTTAGGGGAAACTGGCGAGAAGCTGGTTGCGAACGGCAAGGTGGCGGATGAGTTGATAGCCAAGGTACGCAAGCGAATCAAGGAAGGCGGCGACTCGCTTGGATCCGATGTGCCGTTGGGCGTCGCTTGGGTCGCCTTCCAGCGGGAACAGTATGATGTTGGGCAAGAGTTTTTCGACGTGGCGCTGACATCGGCCGAGGAAGAGTCCAAGGCTCGTCTTCTGCTTAATTGGGGCCTTGAACTGCTGCTGGCGAAGCAATACGAGCAGGCGACGCAAGTGTTCCAGCGTGCGTTTGACGACAAAGTCGTTGGTGATCGTGGAGATTTGTGGAGTTTCTATCTCATACGTGGACTGGCACTATCTAGAAAGACCGCCAAAGCGCTCGAGGTGGCCGCGCGGGCGGCTGCCGAGCACGCCGACTCGCCTCGCATCCAGGCCCAGGAGGGATGGGTTCTTTACTACGCCGAACGTTACGCCGAAGCCGAGGAACGCTACGTAACGTTCGTCAAGAAGTTCGACGACCAGCACGACTCGCAGGAAGTCCGCGACCAGATGCGCGACGCGCGCCTGATCCTCTCGAATCTTTGCGTCGAATTCGACCGGTGGCCGGAGGCTGAGGAGTGGCTGGAACAGGTCCTGGACGAATTCCCGGAAGACATCGGGGCCTTGAACGATCTGGGGTACCTCTGGACCGAGCAGAACAAGAACCTCACTCGCGCTCTGTCCATGATTCAGAAGGCGGTGGATGGGGATTCCGAAAACGTTGCATATATCGACAGCCTCGGTTGGGTCTACTACAGGTTGGGGCGGTACGAAGAAGCGGTCAAGGAACTGGAGAAGGCCGTCACGTTGTCCGACGACCCCGACGGCGTCATCCTGGACCATTTGGCGGACGCTTATATCAAGGCCAACCAGAAAGACAAAGCGATCGAGACATGGCGCAAGGCGGTGACGTCATTCGAAGAGGATAAGGACGCCGAAAAACGCAAGGCGACCCTGGAGAAAATCAAGCGACACGAGAAGTAAGACAATGGCAGGACATTCGCACTGGGCAGGCATTAAACACAAGAAAGCACTTGTCGACAGCAAACGGGGGAAGCTGTGGAGCAAACTGTCCAAACAGATCATCGTCGCGGCAAAAATGGGGGGCGGTGATCCAGAGACCAACGCCCGGCTGCGCACTGCGATTGCCGACGCCAAAGCGGTCAGTCTGCCCAAAGACAACATCGCTCGCGCCATCAAGAAAGGCACGGGGGAACTGGATGGTGGAAATGTCGAGGAGGCGATCTACGAAGGCTACGGTCCGGGCGGCGTTGCCGTGATGTGCGACATCATGACCGACAACCGTAATCGGACGGCACCGGAAGTGCGGAAGTTGTTCGAGATTCACGGCGGCAAACTTGGCGAGACAAACTGTGTGGCGTGGATGTTCGAAAGGAAAGGCTTGTTCGTCTTGCCCGCGGATCAGACGGACGAGGAAACGCTGATGGAGGTCGCTCTGGAGTCCGGCGCCGAAGATGTCCAGCAGGAAGCCGACAAGTTCGAAGTGACATGCGACCCGGATGTTTATTCGGACATCTCCGACGCCCTGGAGGCCGCAGGCATCGAACCGGAAGGCAAGCAGATCACCCGCATTCCTAACAACACCGTTGACCTGGACGCCCGTCAGGCGCGCAAGGTGCTTAAGCTCATGGACGCCCTGGACGACCACGATGACGTGCAAAACGTCTCCGCCAACTTCAACATCCCCGACGAAGTCGTGGCGGAACTCGACGAAGCGTAGTGGTGCGGCTATCGATATTCGTCAGGTAGCTTGTGACCAGGGTGGCCGGGGTTGGAGGGCGCAAGCCCGAAACCCCGGGGCTTCCCTCGCTGACGCTCAGTCCAGCCCCGGCCACCCAACCTGACATTGATCGACAGACACACCAGTACCCCTGTCCTACGCGCTCACGATGATCTCCGGCCCCAGCTTTCCGCGGACCCAAGGCAATGCCTCCTTTTTCTGCGAGAAATCCGCGGGCGTGTACTCATTCGAGGGCTTCTTCTTTGCGTTGACAAGATCGAGTTCCTGATACGCTTCTGCAACCAATTCACTGCAGAACAGACTGGACAAGTCCTCCGTGTTCTTGCCAAAGGGACCGTCATACGCGGCACGGATCAACTCCAGCTTGCTCTTCTCATAAGGCCTCCGCGCCAGCTTCTTGCGAAGTTTCATCAGCGAGTGAATATCTGCCGCGTCGAATTGGACGTTCTTCAACTGTCGAATGGCTATGTCACCTTTGTACTCCCGCACACGCGCGCTCAAAGGAACAAGCTGGACGCCCTTGCGATGCTCGCCTGTTGCCACGTCCGCAATGCTGCTCAGCGTTGTTGATTCCCATAGACAGACGAAATCGTACTCGGGCAGCACCAACACCATGCCAACGTGGGACCATCTGCTGAATGTGGCCCATTTGATGCCGGCGCTGATTCCCCCCTTTCCGGAGAATAGCACAACGTCGCCTGTTCTCAGCTTGCTCCGCATTGTCCCATACTTTCGTGTCACCGCCATCTCGTTCTCCTTTCTTGTGCTAGACCAGGCCTCGCGAAACGGGCCACATCAGCTACCGTTTCGTTCCCCAATAACCGAGAAGTTTCGATCCCGATTCCATTGTGGCAGGCCTTGCGCGGCCTGCAAGTCCTGCCAAAAAAAGGTCTCAACTAGGCCCCGTGTGTTATCAGCGGTCGATCCTGCCGGGTTGAAAAGTACGCGAAGAACGGTATGAAATGGTAAGTATTGACGTGACGTCTTCTGATACACTTCGGAGCAATTGGAATGGCCTGGGAATACAGCGAGAAAACCAAACAACTCTTCATGGACGCGGTCCACGGCAAGCCCGGCACGCATCTGGGCGAGGTCGAGGATCCCGACGGCTTGGGCGAACACGGTTCGATCGCCTGTGGCGATGCCCTACGTTTCACCTTTCGCGTGGACCGGCACGCAACTGACCCGACCCAGGATGTGATTGCCGAGGCTCGATACTTGACATTTGGATGCACGTCGGCGATCGCTGCATCGGAAGCGTTGTGTATGCTGATCGAACAAGGGAAGTACACGCCCATAGATGCGCTAAAGATCACAAATGCCGACATCGTCGACTATCTCGGCGGACTTCCGGAGCAGAAGGTCCACTGCTCGGTGATGGGTGCCGAAGCATTAGAGGCGGCGGTGTTCAACTGGGCTCAGAAGCGAGGCGTCGATTTGCAGCTTCTCGGGGTCGATATTCATGCCGACGAGCAGGAAGACGGCCGGGTCGTCTGCAAATGCTTCTCGCTCAGCGAACCTTATCTGAGAAGGAAAATCACGGAGCTTGGGCTCAAGACGATCCCGGATATCACTAACGCCATCAAGGCCGGCGGGGCGTGCATGTCCTGTCATCACGTGCCGGGCGGACTCCAGGACCTGCTGAACGACGTGTGGGGCGTCACGGACCCAGGGGCCGTCAGCCTGCCTGTCTTGCCCGAGGTGGCTGACGCGTCAACGACCGAAGCCGCGGCGCCTCCCGAGCAGCCAGCGATTTCACCCTACCAATTTGCCAAGAAGATCGAGAAGACCGTCGAAGAATACATCCGGCCTCAACTCCAGCGAGACGGTGGGGATGTGGAAATCGTCGATATTAAGGACACGGTCATCTACTGCCGTTTCGCCGGAGCCTGTGCACATTGCGCTGGTGCGAACCAGACATTGAAGATGTTGATTGAAAGGGGCCTGAAAGACCTGGTTGACGAGAGAATCCGGGTGATCGCGGTCTGAACGAGGAATTGCACGCATGAGAATTGTCTACACCGACAACAACGCCACGACACAAGTTGCCCCAGAAGTGTACGAGGCGATGATTCCCTTCTTCACCGACAACTACTTCAACCCCAGTTCGATGTACGAGCCGGCTCGCAACACCGCGGACGCCGTCGCGCGATCTCGTGAGGGAATCGCCCGGCATTTGGGGGCAGGCGATCCGAAGCAGATCTTGTTCACGTCATGTGCCAGCGAGAGCAACAACATGGCGATTCAAGGAGCGATCAAGGCTAATCCTAGTCGGCGCCACGTCATCACTACCGCGGTCGAACACCCGGCCGTCCTGGAGGTGTGCAAGGATCTTGAACGAGGCGGCTACGACGTCACCTTTCTGCCGGTCGACCAAGACGGCAATCTGGACCTCCGCGAGTTCGTCCGAGCCCTACGGCCCGATACGCTGCTGGTCACCGTGATGCACGCCAATAATGAAACCGGTGTGATCTTCCCGGTCGCTGAGTTGGCTCGCATAACCAAGGAGACCGATGCGTCGATTGTATTTCACACGGACGCTACGCAGTCCATCGGAAAGATGCCGATCGACTTGCAGGGGGAATACCAGCATGTGGATCTCCTATCTTTCTCCGGACACAAACTCCACGCACCCAAAGGAATTGGCGCGCTGTACATCAAGCGTGGCACGCCCTGCCGGCCACTTCTGATCGGCGGTCACCAGGAAGGCGGCCGTCGCGCCGGAACGGAAAACGTGCCCTACATCGCCGCGTTGGCCAAGGCGATGGATCTGGCCATGGCGAATCTGAACGAAGAGCAAACGAAAGTGCGAGAGCTTCGCGATCGCCTGGAGTCTTCCCTGGAGGATCGGATCCCGTACGTCCAAATCAACGGCCGGGCCGCACCGCGACTGCCAAACACGTCGAACATCTCATGCCACTACATCGAAGGCGAATCGATGTTGTACCAATTGAGCGAACACGGAATCTGCGCTTCCAGCGGTTCAGCATGTACCTCCGGATCGCTCGAACCCTCCCATGTCCTGCGGGCATTGAACGTGCCGTTCACTGCCGTACATGGCTCGATCCGCTTCAGTCTCAGCCGCTACAACACCGACGAGGACATCGATCGAATCATCGAAGTTTTCCCCGAAATCGTAGCCAGCCTGCGCAGGCTATCCCCATACTGGGACGCCAAAACCAACACCCCAAGACCAGACAGCGAGATTGGGGTCAAGTCTTGACTTGTAACTTATTGCATTGTCTGGGTGACGGGCAATCGTTGCGTCGCGAATCTTAAGTTACAAGTCAAGACCTGACCCTACGGCTCTTGACGCGGCGGCAGCTTGACCAAGGCGAACCAGTGTTGGGCGATCATCTTCACGGCGTCGACGAATTGGCTGAAATCCACGGGTTTGGTGATGTACGCGTTTGCGTGCAGTTTGTAGCTTCTCAGCACGTCCTCCTCGGCTGTCGACGTCGTTAGTACGATGATCGGGATATCTCTCAAGCTTTCCTCGCTCTTGACGTCTGACAACACCTCTCGGCCGTCCTTGCCGGGCAGGTTCAAGTCCAGCAGGATCAGGTCGGGGCGAGGGGCGTCGTGATGCTGGCCTCGGCGGTGTAGGAAGTCGAGCGCCTCGTCGCCAGTCGTTGCCACATGCAAACGGTTCGTCAGTCTGCCGGCGAGGAATCCTTGACGCGTCAGTTCCACATCGCCTGGATTGTCCTCGACAAGCAGAATCTCGACAGGCTCGCCAATTAGTTCTGTTTCGCTCATACACTAAACCTCTTCTACGCTTGGGCTGTCGCCAGGGCGAGAGGAAACTTGCCACGCCACAGGCGTCTGTGGCACGGTGAAGAAGAACGTGCTGCCCCGACCGAATTCCGACTCGACCCAGATCCGACCGCCGGCGCGTTCGATGATCTTGCGGCAGATGGCCAGCCCCATACCGGTGCCCGGATAGTCCGCTCGGCTGTGAAGACGTTTGGAGATGTCAAAGACGCGTTCGTGGAACGGAGGCTTGATGCCGATTCCGTTGTCGCGTACGGAGAAGACCCAATCGTCGCCTTGGCAGCGGGCTGAAACGTGGATTCGGGGCGTGCGGTCGCCCCGGTACTTGATTGCGTTGGAGATAAGCCTGTGGAGGAGTTGTTTCAGGTGAGTGGGCACGAAGACCAACATCGGCAGTTCGTCATGAGTGATCACCGCCCCGGTTTCATTGATCGGGGTACTCAACGCGGCCACCACGTCGTCGACAACTCTGTCGGCCTCCACGTCCTCTGGCGGTTTGGCACGGCTCTCTACGCGCGAGTAGGCCGTTAGGTCGTCGATCAGTTGCTGCATCTGCCGACAGCCGTCAGTGATAAACCCGATCCATTTGTCTGCCTGATCATCCAGACTGCCCCCGTAGCGCTGGTGGAGCAGGTCGCAGAAGCTAGTGATCGTTCGCAGAGGTTCACGCAGATCGTGGGACGCCGCGTAGGCCAACTGCTGCAGTTCTGCGTTACTCCGTTCCAGGCGCGCCGCGCATCGGTTCAGTTCATCACGCGTCTGTTTCAGCGTTTCTTCTTCGGCTTTCATAGCGCTTTCTGTGCAAATGTATGGGCGGCTTCGCCTGTCTCCCTTGCGTTGAGTCCATCATGGCCAAGGAGATGGTGCACCTGAAGGCGGCATAGTCAAAACGACTATGGAAAAAACACCTCGATCCGATACCCTCATTGCTGTTAATCAAAGCGGCCTACCATATAGACTAGTTTGCCCGCCGAACCGCAACCCACCAAGTGACTTTCTTGCGAGGCGCCGCCGGATGATTTCCCTCTCTGAGTCACCGCTCCAGCCAGAGACGTGCCCGACCGATCCCGACCCGATCAAGTACCGAATTGTGGCCAATCGCTGCTCAAGTTTGTGGGAAGTGGATTTAGGCGATTTTCCTGTCGTGTTGGGTCGAGGCGCTCAGGCTGGGATCCAAGTTCGCGACCGTTGGGTAAGCCGCCGACACTGTGAATTGGACCTGGTCGATGGCGAACTGATTGTCCGTGACTTGGGAGCCAAACACGGGACGTACGTGAATGGCCGGCCCGTCGTTGAAGAGCGTCTCCATCCTGGAGATGAAATCCACATCGGCTTGACCGCTTTGACAGTCGTATCCTGACCTCCTTCCATCGGGCAAGAAGACTCGGTATGATATACCAAGTCCCATCATATCGTATCTCTCATATCTCCGGGCGCCTTGCCTCACGAGTTCGCAGAAGGCCGGGAGGCGTGCTCAGACGCGATTCGGATGTTTCGCGTCTAGCTCTTCCGGCACGTGTGCACAACGCCATTCAGACGTCGTCTTCCCGTCCGTCCAACACGTTACGCACTGTGGAGGACGTGTGATGGCCAAAGAAAACGAGAGCGAGACAAAGACCCCGTCGAATCTGCCCTCGGCGCCTGCCGAGACTAACCACACGCGCGAAGCAGCGGGGCGGTGCCGCGTCCTGGTAATCGAGGACAGCGCGGTAGATTACAGAGTCGTTGAAGGCCATCTGAAAAGGGCCAAAGGCGTCGACTTTCAGATAACTCGCGCCGAGCGATTGGTGGACGGTCTGGAGCACCTGTCGCGGGAGAGCGTGGACATCGTCCTGTTGGATCTCATGTTGCCGGACAGCCAAGGTCTGGAGACGGTGCGCAGCGTGCGCGCTGAGGCGTCGGGAGTGCCGATCGTAGTACTCACGGGCGCCGAGGATGAACGGACAGCTTTCAGCGCGATTCGCCAGGGCGCTCAGGACTACCTCATAAAACGTGAGGTGGACAGCGACCTGTTGGTGCGTTCGGCACGCTATGCCATCGAGCGGCAGCGGCTCTTGAGGGAATTGGAACAGTTGGCGCATGTTGCCGCCCACGACCTGCAGGAACCGTTGCGAACGATATCCGGTTTCTGCGAACTGTTGCAGGACAACTACCGCGGCAAGCTGGATGATCAGGCTGACGAGTGGATCGAGTTTGTTATCCAAGGCGCGAGACGGATGAGCGGTGTCATCCAGGATCTGCTAGGTTACTCACGAATCGGCCTGGGAGACGATCTCGTCGAGCCGACGGATTGCACGGTGGTATTCGACGAAGCCGTAGAAAACCTCCGGGCGGCAATTGAAGAGAACGGTGCTGTGGTGACCCACGACGATCTGCCCATCCTGATGGGTGTTCGGACGCGGCTGGCTCATCTGTTCCAGAACCTGATCGGCAACGCTATCAAATACCGTGGCGATCAGCGGCCCTGCGTCCACGCGGCTGCGGAACGTATGGGTCGCGAATGGCTATTTTCGGTGCGCGACAACGGGATCGGGATCGCAGCGGAACACCTGGAACGCATTTTCGCAATTTTCAAACGCCTGCACTCTCGCGACCAGTATTCCGGGACGGGGATCGGCTTGGCGATCTGTAAGAAGATCGTCGAAATCCACGGCGGCCGGATATGGGCCGAATCCGAACCAGGCAGCGGGAGCATATTTTACTTCACAATACCCGAATGAGACGCCAGATCTGCCATGTCCGACAGAAGACTGCTTGAAGAAGATTCCTCGTCTGACATTTTCGTTCCGGCCGACGAAGCGGCTCGACCGTCCAAGGCAACGAAGCTGCGTCGTGTCTTGGCCATCGAAGACAGTCGAGCACATCTGAAACTGATAGAGTACCTCTTAAGTGAATCCGGCCGAGTCAACTTCGAGCTAACGTCCGCCGTCCGGCTGGCAGACGGTCTGGAGCGTCTGGACAAGGGCGGGATTGATGTCGTGCTTCTGGATTTAGGCCTCCCGGACAGCGAGGGACTTGATACCCTGCACAGTGTGAGTTCCCACTCGCCGCATGTGCCAATTGTTGTGCTGACCGGGCTAGATGACGAGTCTGTCGCGAGCCGGGCGGTCCGGGAGGGGGCGGAGGATTATCTCGTCAAGGGACAATTCGATAGCGACCTGCTTGTCCGCTCCGTGCGCTATGCCATCGCAAGGCACCGGGGCAAGGCGAAGCTCCAAAAGGCCCTACTGAATACGAAGGCCATTGAGACAAATCTGCGCAATGTCATTGCCAGCAATGTCGACGGCACGATCGTCGTGGACAATCAGGGGGTTATCCAGTTCGCGAATCCCGCCGCGCAGGCACTGCATGGTTGCTCGGAAGACGACCTACTGCAGGCCCCGTTTGCCTTTCCTGTGCAGGATTGCGAATCGAGTGAAATCGAGATTCCCCGCACCGACGGACAGCACGTGCCGGCGGAAATGAGGACGGTGAATGTGACCTGGGAAGGGAAACCTGCCTACCTGGCCATGCTCCGCGATCTGACGCCGCAGAAGCAGGCCCAGGCCGAGCACGCACGATTGACGGCCATCGTTCAGTCGACAGACAACGCGATCCTGAGCGCGGACTTGGATGCGGTGTTTCTGACCTGGAACCCTGGCGCAGAGAAGATATTCGGCTACACTGCCGAGGAAGCGATCGGCAGGCATGTTTCGATGCTGTGGTTGCCGGAACACCACGACATGGCCGCCGCGATGATCGAAAAGGTGAAAGGGGGCCAGACGGTCAGCCAACTGGAAACCGTGAGGCGGCACAAGGACGGCAGGATAATCGACGTTTCGATATCTGCGTTTCCCGTTTGCGACGAGGAAGGCAGAGTCATCAGCATCGGTGGCATTGTCGCGGACATCACCGAACGAAAGCGTGCCCAGGAAGAACTGAAGCAGAAGGAATTCGAACTGGAAATGGCGCAGGCGATCCAACAACGGCTTCTGCCGCAGGGTCCGCCGGCGCTGCCTGGATATGACGTCGCGGGGGCTTTGCATCCTGCGGGATTTGCAGCCGGCGACTACTACGACTTTTTGCCCATGGCCGATGGGGCGATGGGCTTTGTCATTGGGGACGTGTCAGGTCACGGGTTGGGGCCCGCGATGCTGATGGCTACGACGCGTGCGCACCTGCGATCGTTCGTGCAAAGCGACAACGACGTTGCAGGAATCCTGGACCGTCTCAATCGCGCCCTGATGGACGAAACGAAAGAGGATGACTTCGTGACATTGGTGTTGGCACAATTGGACTGCCAAAAACGATCGTTTGTGTACGCCAGCGCGGGACACTCGACCGGATACATCTTCGATTCGTCCGGCGAAGTCAAGCAGGATCTCCCAAGCACTAGCGTTCCCTTGGCGATCGTGCCTGATGCGGATTTTCCTATCAACGGTCCTATCAAACTCGAACCCGGTGATACGGTGTTCCTTCCCACAGACGGTCTGCATGAGGCCAAATCCGCTGATGGTGACTTTCTTGGCAAGGAAAAGGTACTCGAAGTCGTCCGGGTAAATCGAAATAGAAGTGCCGGTGAGATTGTTGAAGCCTTGCGTCACGTTGTCTGCGAGTTCTGTGGACCCGAGAGACCAAGCGACGATCTCACGGCTGTGGTGATTAAAGTCGACTCTATTGCTTGACCGGTTGCGGCTGCCACTTTCCTGGATTCGAGACGACGAAAGGCCGGGGCGGATGGACAAGAAGACCCGATTTTCGATCGCCGCCGTGGTTGTCCTTCTTGTCATCATTGGGTGGCTGTGCTACCGATACGGCCCTAGTCTGGTTCGGCGAGAACCCATCAAGGTAGGCGTCCTCCATTCACTTTCGGGCACGATGGCCATCAGCGAGAAATCCGTAGTGGATGCGACGTTGCTGGCGATTGAGGAAATCAACGAGCAAGGCGGTCTGTTGGGAAGGCCGATCGAGCCGGTTGTGGCTGATGGCAGGTCCAATTGGACGACCTTTGCCGAAGAAGCGGAACGTTTGATCACGGAAGAAAAGGTCAGCGTCGTGTTCGGCTGCTGGACATCGGCCAGCCGCAAGACCGTCGAGCCGGTCTTTGAAAAGCACAATCATCTGCTTTTCTATCCAGTCCAGTACGAGGGGCTGGAACAGTCGCCGTATATCGTCTACACCGGAGCAGCGCCAAACCAGCAGATCATCCCGGCGGTGAAATGGTGCCGGGACGAATTGGGAACCAGAATATTCTTGGTCGGTTCGGACTACGTCTTCCCGCGCACCGCCAACGCCATTGCCCGCGACCAAATCGTTGCGCTGGGAGCAGAAGTTGTCGGCGAGGAGTACATTCTCCTAGGCAGCCATGATGTCGAGGCAGTTGTGGAAGCAATCGTCGCCGCTCAGCCGGACGTCATTCTGAACACGATCAACGGCGACAGCAACGATGCTTTTTTCCAGGAATTGCGAAAAGCCGGTATCACCCCGGATAAGATCCCCACGATGTCGCTCAGTATCGCGGAGGAGGAACTCCGCACGCTGGACGCGGCACGCATGGTGGGCGACTACGCATGCTGGACCTACTTTCAGAGCGTAAACACGGACGAGAACAGGGGGTTTGTGGAACGGTTCAAGAACAAGTATGGTCAGGATCGAGTGACCGATGATCCAATGGAGGCGGCCTATTTCGGAGTGTACCTCTGGGCCCAGGCTGTCCGGGAAGCAGAAACGGACGCCGTAATCGAGGTGCGAAAAGCCATAACGAAACAGTCACTCCAGGCTCCGGGAGGATTGGTTTCCGTCGATTTCGAGAACAACCACACGGCCAAGACCGTGCGCATCGGCAAGATCACGGCAGATGGCCAATTTGACATCCAATGGAGTTCGGAGACGCCTGTTCAACCCATGCCCTATCCGGTCTATCGCTCCAGATCGGAATGGGACAGCTTTCTCGAGAAGATGTATGTCGCATGGGATGGCTCCTGGGAGAATCCGGGGATCACACCCCAAGTCGTTGAACAGAAGGCGACCGACCAAAGCGTGCTGATCGAGAAACTGGCCCAACACGCAGCCGTGGTCTCAGCCGTCGAAGCGTCCAATCAGAAGAACCGTCAGCTTGAGCAGGCTGAAATCCGGCGACTCGAAACGCAGTGGCAGAGTTCGGATGGAGATGACGAGCTCAGCCGCCAGTGTCTGACAAACGAAGCCGCTCAGGTACTAATCGAGTTACGGGAGCTGCAACCGCAATTCCGCGAGGTGTTCATCTCGCGGAATTGCGGTTGCAGCTCCCGTAACTCGATTAGTACCTGAGCG
>CAZURK010000293.1:0-19822 GCA_964623055.1 uncultured Pirellulaceae bacterium | reverse complement strand
CAGCGTCTGGAGCCGTGCGCAGATCACATCGACCACGAAATCTGGAAAATCCATCACGGCGGATATCGATATTCTGAACGGTGACGGCCAATTTGTTGCATCGGTCGAAGGCCTGCGCATCCGCCGCGTGAAGAAGAGGTTGTTCACACGCAGTCGCCAACGTGACGCGGACCAGTCCTTGTCCCGTACAGGTTAGCGTAAGTTGCTTGGCCCTACCTACTCCACTTGATAGGCTGCCCACGCCTCCTGCAACTCTTCCTGACTCGGCACGCCCTCCACAATCCACACCCGATGCTTGAGTGTGACCGGCTTTCCTTTCGGCAGCGGATACTCCGCATCGCCGGGAAAGGCCGGCATAAAGCAGTTGATGTTGGCGTAGACGTTGTGGGCGGTCGGGTAGCCCGGGTTGCTCGAATGCTGGAGCAAAACGAGCGACGTTCGCGTCTTGCTACGGGGGAAGTCGGCCGAGTAACGACACCACGCCCCGCGTGGATCGGCCGATTCGTCGGCAACGAATGGGGCAATCTCTTGATTCTCCGCAGGCAAGGCACGATAAGTCATGCCGCCGTAGCCACCCTTGGGTCGCCCGCCGATGGCGACGCCCTCTTCCAGGGCCGTCAAGGTCACGTCGATATCGAAAATGCGGCCACGCTCGTCCGAACCGGTGGTTGGATAGACGCGTAGCGTCATCGCTTCGCGGACGATTGGATGCTGCTCTTCCACGCCGAACTTCCAGAGATTCGCAGCTTTCAGCAGGGCCATCTTTGGGCCGGCCTCGAGGGCTTCGATCTTCTCGGGTCGCGCCCAAACGTCGCAGACGGCCCACAGGTCAGCCACGCGGTCCTTCCAACGCACGACGGGCCAACTCAGCCAGAGGCCGCGGTGATGGGGATGTTCCGGGTAGTCTTCGGTGATTACCTCGCCGTTGAGACCGTATGCAGGATGGAGGTAGTTGCTCCGCTCGCCACCGTAGGGACGACCGTCTGGAAAGTGTTTCAACTCGACACCGGTCGGCCTAGGGACATTGCCGAAGTTGTAGCGGAGGACTGGCAAGTCGCCCTCCACGAGAGTGTAGTAATCGTGGTCGGTGTCGACGTTCCAATTGAAGGATGGTTCGTCGGCAGGAACCCTGTCGCACATTGTGGTGAATGCCACGCCAACAAAGGCTACATAAATCATCGTTCTCATTTCCTTGTGCCTTTCAAAAAGGGACCCTGACAACTTAGGCTTCGTTTGCGCACTTACTGGTTCCCAAAACCGTTCTGGTCGCCGCAGTCCGGACATTGCCAGGTGATGCCGTTGCAGGACATACCCCAAAGGTTCTCATTCATGCAAGCCTGGCAGATCAGAAAGCCGCAACGGCAACTCCAGCAGAAGGGAACTTCCCTTGAGCAACAGGGGCAAATTTTCGGCCCTTTCTGACGTCGCCTGGACGGGCGGACTGATCGGGTTGTGAAGTCGTTCATTGCCTATCGGACACCGGCTGATGACTTGGCGTTTCGGCCGAGCGGACCTCGGATTGTTAGAAAACTACCTGCGGCACAGAAACATGATAGCGGCGTCGCGGTCCCGAGTCATGGGTTTCACTCATCGTTGCATGACCTCCAACGGCCGCCTAGCTCCATCCGCACCACGATGTACTTTCAGATCACCATAGCGGCGCCGCCGCAAAACGCCTGCCCACAGAGAGCATACCCGCGACTGATAGCCCGGATATTTCATCCGTTTGTAGCCACGTTCGCCAGAACGTGGGGCGTGTCCTGAAGTTACGACCACGTTCTGGCGAACGTAGCTACGACAGCGTGTCACGCAATTACCAGGGGCGTGAAATATCCGGGATAGGTGCACTGGTGGGGCAGCCACCGAGGGAAGGTTGTGTGATCCCGCGAACATGGTGAGGTGGCTCGGCCTGAGTCCACGAAGCCTCAGGTGGAACAGCGTTGACGCACCGGGGCATCCAAGACTCTGCCCCACCACCCTTGGGTGTCTGTTCCCAGGATCACCCAAAGCTACTCAGGTGAAATGGAACAAGGTCAACGAGTCGACTCTACATGGCGGACTTAATTGCCTCGGCGTTCTCATGTATTTTTTGCAGGCTCCTGACAATATCATCCATGTCTGACGTATTCCCGAGTAGCAGGCTCTGCGATAACCACACTGTTTCTTCGCATAGCCGGTCGAATTTGGGACAGCGATTCTGCTCGACATATCGTTCGAAATCGAGCATTTCTTTGGGATACATCAACTGAAAATTCTTCGATTGAAACGCATCGTTCAGGTACGGCGCGCTGTTCAGGGTCGAGTTGTAACCTTCGCTACAGGGTACCCCTTCCGCGCGAAGAGCTCGAATAAACCCGACTCTCGATACCCCTTTGAACTCCTGCTTCTGATATCGAAACGGGAACAAATGGTACGCAGCCCTGGTCACGTTGTCGTAGAGCTTGTGCGGCACAATGCCGGGGACCTTGGCCATTTTGGAACGGAGATAGTCGGCATTCTCATTCCGCGTGGTGGTCTGCATCTCCAACCGAGGTAATTGTCCAAGCCCGACGGCGGCTTGATATTCACTCCATCGCACTTTGGATCCCAGCATAGCGAATTGAGAGCCACTGCCGCCAACGACCGATCCGTACGCGAGGCCCATGTTGTGGTAAGAATAGCATCGATCCATGAACTGCTCGTCATCGCTCACGATCGCGCCGCCTTCGCCTACGGCCAGATGTTTCGAGTTTTGAAAACTGAAGCAGCCGGCATTGCCGAACGTCCCCACCTTCTGGTGATTTATTTCAGCCAACCATGCCTGGCAGCAATCCTCCACCACCAGAAGATTGTGTTTCTTCGCAATGGCCATGATCCGCTCCATGTCGGCAGGCAATCCGAGGATGTGGACGGGAAGTATCGCTTTCGTGCGGGGCGTGATCTTCTCCTCGATTCGATCAGGTTCAATTTGATAAGTTTGCGGATCCACGTCGGCAAAAACGGGCATGGCTCCCGCTTGCAGAATGGCTTGTGTGGTGGCGATCCAGGTATACGGTGTGACGATTACTTCATCCCCGCCCCCGATGTTCAACTGCTTGATGGCGGTGATCAACGCGTTCGTGCCGTTGACGGTGGTCATGCAGCGTTTGGCGCCGATGATTTCCGCCCATTTCTTCTCAAATTCGGCAACGATGCCGCTACGTGACCACACGCCACTGCGTATCGCCTTGAGAACCTGTGGTTCATCGGATTCGGGAATCCAGATAGGCCAGCGCGACCAACCTTTCTTTCTGACGGGCGTGCCCCCGAGGATTGCGGGAGTAACCGCACAACCGGTGGAACGGGCGAGAAGACGAGGTGTCGCGCCCGTCGCAACGGCTGCTCCAACACAAGCCAGCGAACTGTGTTTGACGAACTCGCGTCTTGAATACGCTTCTTTGGACATTGAGCCTTCCTCCTCATGATGTTTGGTGGGTGGCGTTACGAAAGCCACCGGCTTATCGGAGCCCCGATCTATCCGGCGGATAGGCCGGCGTGCCGGCAGTCGCTGCAGGCGTGAACGCCATTTGCATCTATCGCGATAGCGATGTCAATCTCTGCGTAAGGACTGTCCAGTCTCTGGATGCCAAAGTAGGGAAACCACGGCAGGACTCTCTTTGGATTGTTGGCGCGGACGCAGGGACTCGCCAGCTCGATGTTTGCACGCTGTAGGATGATGCGCAGCCGTACTATCAGAAGGTCAAGGGGCCCGATGTCCAGCGAAGGTCAAGAAAGCGAAAAAGCCGACGATTTGTCGTCGGCTCGCCTGTCGCCGATTGCGTTCTCGCATTCAGAATACCAGCTTCACGTTCTCCGCATTTGGGCCTTTGGGGCCGTGTGCTTCGTCGAATGATACTCGCTGCCCTTCTTGGAGTTCTTCGTATTGCACATCCACTAAAGCAGACATGTGGAAGAAAATGTCTTTGCCGCCCCCGGCGTCGATAAACCCGAATCCCCTGTCCGTCAGTCGCTTGATCGTACCCTCTGGCATGTCGTTCGATCCCTATTCAAAGAAAAGTGTCTCTGTGGTACTGCTAGAAACTAACGCGTTCCAGCCGCTCCGCCGCTTGCCCATTATTGTATCGTGAGGCTCTGACGCATCAATCAATGACGGTGTGATTTTGTAGCGGCTGCGTAAACTCTGCACGCTGCAGTGAGACGGCACGCTTGCCCCATGCCCCGGCGAAATGGATGGCAGATAGGGTAAGGTTTTGACAAGAGGGGGCTTGTCGGGTAGTGTCAGTCGGTGGCTCGGAATCGCCATCATTCACTAGACGAATAGGGAATTGCCATGAACGAACTGTATTACCTGAGACAAATGCTCATGGGTGGTGGGACGGTTTGGTTGCAGGCGGGTCTGATGATTTGTCTCTTCTTCATCATGGCTTTCAGACCGGAGAGAGTGCGGTTTCCTACATTGTTCCGCTGGTCTTGCACGTTGCTCGTCCTTTCGCTGATCGTGCCGCCACTACTGGAATTCGGAGTAGGTCATTTCATTGGACCAATGTCCCGTTCAACGCGTTTCTCTTCCGCCGACGGGGGACAGTGGCTGATGGTGCTGCCGTCGCTTTCCGGCATAGTGTTGTTCGCGTTGAGTTTGATGTCGGGCTTCGCGGCCGTCTCTGTGGTGCCGCAACAGGACCGACAGTCGACACCCGAAAGGCGGGAACCTCGTAAGCACCCACTCGATTAGGTCCAAGGGTGATCATCTCTGCCGTGGCAAACATGCCTTGGCTCACCACCCACGTACCTGCGTTGGCCCGGGTGGCGATTCTATGCGAGAGGCAAGCGTGGAACCGGGATGGAACAGTCCATGTTCTCTCGCGATGATCGTTGATAATGTGAGCATCGTCGACGGCCCCTTTGATATTGCGGCATTTGACCGCCTTCAGCGGAACCAGAGAATCGCCGTCTTACACATGATGGCCATGGGACTGCTTTGTGGCCAGGAACGGGCCCCGCGGTTGACGGCCGCGATTGAAGCCGCCGTTGCGACGGTGTTTTTACTCATTTCGCTACTTCTATTTCTGAGTACCGGCAGTCTATGCCACGCTCGCGTGCTATCGCAGTCGGATCTCGAAAGCGGCGTACAGCCTAAACCTGGCGACGAGGTAATCCTGCGAGATTTCTCAAGGCTCGCTCCGGAATCTGCTCTGAGCCAGCGATCAGAGCGAGGGAAGTGGTGGCTGCGACCCTACAAGGCGAACAGGGACAGCGAACACATCATGCTCATGACGGTGGAACGCGATATGGATCGGCCCGAGCTGTGTCTTGTGCCGCAGGTGACGTACCCATTGACACTGACGGGATGGTATGAAGTGTGGATCGCTACCTACCGCGGACCTTACGGCGGAGGCATCGACGTGCGACTCTCCGGTGACGACTGCTTCGTGCACATCGATCCGCAGCAGGTGGCATGGAAACCCAAAGAGCCCAAACCACGCATCGGAGCGATCGTGGAGATGAACTACAAGCCGGCCGTGGAGATGGATGGGCAAAACCTGATCTTCCAACAGCCCTATGGGTCCTACGAGTCATTTCATTGGGGCTTCTGTGAGGCGTCCCTCGCGTACGTACGCCTTGTGCGTCTGAGCGACGAGCAGGTAGCGGCGTTCAAGGCAGACCAAGCCGACACAGACCGTCGTGTCATCGCGTACGATGACGACGGCTTCTCGCGGTTCTGGAAATGGGGTGGGCAGGACAAGCATGCATTGCTTCGTTTTCTCGAACCATTTCGATACCACGACATCGCATTCTACGCCATGTGCATGGGATGCACCGTTGCCACGCGTGTACCTACTCCGCACACTGATTTGCAGATCGCCCACGGCCGGCGATTGGGTGACAAGCGAGCGAACGAAACGGTACGGGCCTTCGCCGAAAACGACATCGACATGCTTGCTCTCAGTTGCGAGCGAGCGCATCAGTACGGTTTCAAACTGCTTCCCACGCTGCGCACGTCCGCGCTCTATCATCGTGGGCCGAAGTACGACAAGCTGGCCCAATGGAAATTGCAGAACTGCCATCTGCTCGACTACGCTCGCCCGCAAGTACGCAATCACATCCAAGCGGTCGTGCGATATCTGCTTGAGCACTACGATGTCGACGGCTTCATCTGCGACTTCACCCGCCATTGCGTGCACTTCAATGCCGACGAGCCGGATCGTGTGGGCCACCTGAATCGTCTCTGTGAGGGCCTGCGCAACGTGGTGGACGAGGAGGGGGAAAGAGAGCATCGCAAGTTACTGCTGGCTGCAACCTTCTCCGAGAAGGACTACGTTTCAGGCTTCCACAAGAACTACCTCGGCATGACCGTCAAGCCCAACGAACGCCTAGCTGTGCAAGGCATTGATGTGCATGCCTGGGTAAGTAACGGATACTTCGACGTCATCATGCCCGAGGGGCCGAATATCGCAAAGCACATCGCAGCCACTCGCGGTACGTCGACCAAGTGTCTTCCCCGCTGGACCTTCACGACTGATCCTTACGGCAAGGTCCTTGGCCCTGGCATCCATGACCCGAAGGCTTCGGAGGATAAGGCGGATCGGCCCATCAATTGGCACGTTGGACCGTTGGACTATGATGCCGGATGGTTGGAGATTCGACGCATGGGCGCCGACGGGCTTTACGTGTTCAACAATCCGCAGGGCTGGGTATCCATGCGCCGCATGGGCCACACCGAGGAATTGGCCGAACGCGTGAAGACCGGAACGGCATATGGAATTGTCGAAGGACCAACGGTTGAGTTTGTGGAGTAAGATGCTTGCACAGGAGACGTATTACCATGGCTCACGCACGCTGGCTATGCTGTTTCACCCCGTGGCTGATCCTCGTCGCATCACAGGCCGCCGAGCCGGACCACAATCTTTCGACGGAGACGCAGGCGAGCCGGGAAAACCGGGGCCTGCCGGCCGAACTGGCGAGGTTCTTTCAGCCGCCGGAACAGTACCGATCCGATTTCGGCACGTTCCGTTCGCCTTTGTTGTTCGTCGACGGTACGCTGGTCAAGACTCCCGCCGACTGGCAGCGCCGCCGAGAGGAGATACTGTCGACATGGCACTCGATCATGGGCCCCTGGCCACCGCTGGTCGAACGGCCACGGGTCGAGACGGTGGCGACCATGCGCCGGGAGAACCTCACGCAGCATCAACTCCGGCTGGGAATCGCGGTGGAGGGTGAGATGGTTGATGGCTTATTGCTCGTGCCCGATGGGAAGGGCCCGTTCCCCGCGGTGCTGGTCGTGTATTACGACGCGCAAACCGGCGTGGGGCTAGGAAACAAGATGCGCGACTATGGTTGGCATCTGGCCAAGCGAGGTTTCATCGCCCTGTCGATCGGCAAGCCGACGTCACGTATCGACTTCGATAATCCGGGTAAAGTCCGCGGCGGGACCTATTTCGGGCCGGCGGGGAAGCCGGCGCTCGTGCAGCCGCTCTCGCTGCTGGCCTACGTGGCGGCCAACGCCCACACGGCGCTCGCCCAGCGTCCCGACGTGTTCCCGGATCGGGATCGTCGGGAATCCCTTCGGGGGTAAATGGGCCTTGTTCGCCTCCTGCCTCTACGACAGATTCGCCTGCGCGGTCTGGTCGGACCCCGGCATCGTGTTCGACGAACGAGACCGTCGCAAACAGAACCCCGGCGGCAGTGTGAATTATTGGGACGTCTGGTACCTTGGTTTCGAGTTGGGGAAAGTGCCCGATCCAGCCAAGCTGGGCGGATTCCGCAAGCTCCCCAGCGAAGGCCAAACGCGTACCGGCGCGTACAAGCGGCTGATCGAAGGCAGGCATGACCTGGTGGAACTGCATGCCCTACCGATGCGGGCGTCGGGAAGCTCGAACAGGCGCTGCCCGACTGCCTGATCGTCCACTGATCAAACCTTCAGCGACGGGTTGCTTCCGGGGTCCGAAGCCAACCAGGTTGTTAACCCAAAGGGGTCTGTTAAACACAGAGCGCGAGAGTCTTGAGGTGAGCTCGGCCAAGATCCTGGAAATGGACGACATCTGCAAGACGCTGAGGATTTCGCGATCGACGTTTTGTCGGTATGTGCGGATGTGAACGGGAGTGCCGTTATCCGGTGGTTTCTTAGGACTCCGGGACTTGGTTCGCGGAGGCAATGGACCGCCTTTCCGATGAAGTAAAGTACATGCCGGCGCGAGACTAACAGGTTTTTTTGCCACCGGGCGACGGCTAGAATCAAAGCACAAAAAACAACACCGGGGGAAATCATGAGCCTTCTCCGTTGCGCCCGTACCGGCGCGCTCCTGTTGCTGTCCTTTTTCACCTGGCCTGCATTCGCACAGGATGACGATCCCGAACTCGCTAAATTCAGGGCGATGTCCGAATCCGACACGATGGTGATGGTACCAATGCGCGATGGCGTCCGCCTCGCGACCGACGTGCACCGGCCCAAAGGCGACGGCCCGTTCCCGACGGTGCTCGTCAAGACGCCTTACAACTTCAACAAAATGGGCGGTTCGACGTTGATGTTCGCCAACAAGGCCATCGAGCGGGGATACGCCGTCGTGGTGCAGAACGAGCGCGGCCGCTACTACTCCGAAGGGGAATGGGAAATCCTCGGCAAGCCGCGCAGCGACGGTTACGATTCGCTGACTTGGATCACAGAACAGGTCTGGTCGAACGGACGAGTGGCGACGTGGGGTTGCTCTTCGACCGCCGAATGGCAAATGGCGCTCGCCGCCGAGGACCATCCGGCGCATGCTGCCATGATTCCGATGGCATCGGGGGCTGGTATCGGCCGGGTCGGCGAATACCATGAGCAGGGCAACTGGTACAAGGGTGGTGTCCACCAGACGCTGTTCACCGTCTGGCTCTATGGTGTGCAGCAGAACATCCGCCCGCAGTTCCCGAAGGGACTGAGCCAGGAGCAGTTGCAGCGGCTGCGCAAGGCGTACGACCTGGCCGCCGACATGCCGAAGTTGGACTGGGCAAAACATCTGCGCAAACTGCCCGCGGTCGACTGGCTGAAAGATGCGGACGGCAACGAGGGGCCCGGCGCCGAATTCATGAAACGAAAACCGAACGACCCCGGCTGGTACCGAGGCGGTCTGTACCACGACGACGAGGACTTCGGCGTCCCGGCCTACTGGTTCAATAGCTGGTTTGACGTCAGCCAAGGGCCCAACCTGGCGCTTTACAACCACGTCCGGAACAATGCGCGCGACGCTTCGGTGCGAGACGGTCAATACATGATGATCGCGCCGACGTTGCACTGCGGTTTTTTTCGGACGCCGAAATACAGCGACTACATCGCCGGTGACTTAAACGTCGGCAACGCCTGGTACGACTACCGGGCAACGATCTTTGCGTTCCTCGATTACTACTTGAAAGACGAGGACAACGGCTTCCACGAAAAGACGCCCCGCATACGGTTCTACACAATGGGCCGCAACCAGTGGGAATCCGCGGATACCTGGCCGCCTGCAGACGCCGTGGTGACGCCGATGTATCTCTCGAGCGGCGGCAACGCCAATAGCGTGTTCGGCGACGGAACGCTGTCCGCGGAGATCGCCACCGGTGCCGACTCCGACACGTTCACCTACGACCCAATGAACCCCGTACCGTCGCTCGGTGGCGGCGTCTGCTGCAATCGGGGCGCCACGCCGGGCGGCAGCTTCGATCAGCGCGGCATCGAGGCGCGGGCGGACGTGCTCGTCTACACCTCCGAGGTACTGAAGGAACACCTCGACGTGACGGGTTTTGTCAGAGCAAAGCTCTATGTTTCCTCGGATGCAAAGGACACGGACTTCTGCGTAAAGCTCGTTGACGTACACCCCGACGGAAGCGCCTGGAACGTGGATGACACCATTCTGCGCGCCCGCTATCGTGAGGGCTATGACAAGGAGGTTTTCATGGAGGATGGCGAGGTCTACGAGCTGAACCCGACTGCGATGTCGACCAGTTACGAGTTCAAGGCCGGCCACCGCATTCGTGTCGAAGTTGCCTCCAGCAAGTTCCCGCAGTACATGCGCAATCTGAATACCGGCGGCAACAACTACGACGAGACCGAAGGCGTCGTCGCCCGCAATACGGTTCACCACTCGGCCGCTTACCCGTCGCAGATCATCCTGCCGGTACGGCAGAGGGAGGATTGATCTTGCGGTCCTGCTCTCCAACGCCTGCGCAGACGCCTCGGCGCAGGAGGACGGACTGACAATCTACATCTCCGCCGACATGGAAGGCGTCCTTGGCGCCATCACCGGCGAGAGCCGATCCAGCCGTCGCCGAACCGGGATTTCGCGACTGCCAGGCAGGCGTCCAACTGCGCCTCATAGGAACTGTACTCAGAATTCGTGTCGCGCGATTGCCGCGTGTAGATTCCGCACCAGCAGAGACGCCGGATCCTCTCAATGCTGTCGTCGTCAGGGACGGACTCGCCAGATTCCACGCTTTCTGTAGTTATTCGATGTCCCGGCTTGTTCAATCCGGGCGTACCTTCGTTTCATTCCGGTCGCGTGCGAGATCGGCAGCACTTCTTGAACTTCTTGCCGCTGCCGCAGGGGCAAGGATCGTTGCGACCGACACGGCGGCCGCGCGATGCCACGAGGGCAGCCTCCGGTTCAGTCGGTTCCCAAGACGCTGCAAAATGAGGTGGCGGCGGGGCTGGCGGCCGCTCAGACCGTGTGGCAGGCTTCTCCGCGAAGGCTGCCCAACGCCGCAACTCCTCGATCGTGTCTGCTATCCCCGTTTCCGGGCACCACTCGAGTTCCTTGCGCAGTCGCTCCTCGCCTTCGGCAATGCTGCCTTCGACCGTTCCAAGGGCTACCAAGCTCTCATCGACCAGACCGAGGCGATAGGCTTCTGTGATGTCCGCCAGCGCTTCCTCCGGGGCAAATGACACCAAGACACAGATCAGGCAGCCGATCACCGCCTCATCCTTCTCAGCCACGGCCCAACGCAAGTGCTGCCGAAGCCGCTCGACCGCCTCGTCCCGCGTAAGACGTTGGTCGCGCACGAGGTGCACGTAGCACTGGGCCGCCTCCCAACGGACGTATTCATTCAGCTCAGAATCCCGAATCAGAGCGTCCGACACCTCCGGGCGATCGCCGGCAAACTGCGCGAGGATTCTTGCCAGCGTGGAAGTCACGGCGTCGCCGAACAGGTCAAACGGCAACTCGCCGGGCAGCGAGAACGCTTCGAGGATAACTGGAAATGCCTCTTCCGCCTTGAACTCCGTTAGCAGGAAGATGGTGAAGAAATGAGCGTTGCCTTCCGGCAGCTCTCCATGGCGTGCCGCGGATGTGGTGTCTTTGAGGACTTCAATGAGCCGAGGGACCATCAGGTCGCGATGCTCGCGAGCCTCTCGAATCGCCCCCACCGGCAGCTCTTTGACGCCCTCATCGAGTTCGGCAACAATCCGATCCAGCTCGGCGTCAATGGCCCGCGTTGCCGCCGCGTCGAGTGTGTCTCTGCGGTGTTGCCAGAAACTAACGCATTCCAGCCCCTCCACCGCTTGACCATGATTGTATCGTGGGGCCCTGGCACATCAATCGACAACGTTGGGATTTTGTAGCGACTGCGTAAACTTTGCTCGCTGTAATGAGACGGCACACTTGCCCCAAAGTTCGCCAAGTACCGAGCCGATCTATCCAATATTCATTTTCTTACGCCTCCCCACAAACATCATCCATCAACGAGAGGACGGCATCATGGACGGCCGGAACGGTACGGGACTTCCTACGCAATTCGCGGACGTAGAGAGCCTTCAGAGACAGCTTGAGCAGCGTTACCGACAGTTGATATCGAACGCATCTCGCCAAGCTGATCAACGCGACGTCAAGCGTGAAACCGGGATGGTCATCAGGGGGAAGTAGCGACGCGGCAGAGTCAAGTCATCTGCTCGCGCTTCCGCGACTTCGAAGCTGCAGCCCCATTGAAGCCCCGCCAGTCCGCGAACGATTCTGTTCTTTTCGCAAATGGGTCATTCCGTCCACGACTTCCCAACCTCGCGTGACGGGTTTGCCATCGAGGGTCATCCAGTTATCTAGCGACTGACCATCGAACGGTGGCGGCGCGTGGGAGTCTGTCTGATTGGGCTGAGTAGTGCGGGCAGCATTGTATTCATCCGCCGCCGGTCCAACCTCTGGCCAGCACAGCAATCCAACAACAGCGCATGTTAACCACCAACGGGCATTCGAGCATTTCAATACGTTCTGATCCATGCCGCAATCACCCTGGCTGTGGTGCGTCCTATTTGTGTTTCTGAGGGAACACGAAGAGGAGATTGTACCTAGTTCCAGCCGGAGTTGGCACCCTGATCGTAGAACCGCCGCCCACGAACGGTACTCTCCGCGGCTGAGAAGTCATATTGGCTGGAGCACTGACCTGCACCCACGGCGCACATCAGAGAACTTTGATGGAGTATTCGAGATTTCGTATGGGTTGACGCGACGCCAGCCGTCGCAAGGGATAGAATCACGGGATCGGCCCGTCGTTCACCGACGATACGTTCCCGATATGGAGTATCGTCGAATGGAACGAAGGGATCCCACGCCAAAGGTCAGTATGAGGAGTCGCATCGTGAACGAAGTAAAGATGTCTCGACGTAATCTGATGGGCGCCGCAGCGACGGCCGCAGCGTTTAGCGTTGTTCCTCGTCACGTGCTCGGTGGCGCCGGACACGTGTCCCCGAGCGAGAAGCTCAACATCGCCGGCATCGGCGTCGGCGGTCGGGGGAGCGGTGACATACAGGCGGTGATGAGTGAGAACATCGTAGCGTTGTGCGACGTGGATTGGAGTCGAGCGGCCGGGACGTTTCGGCGTTTTCCGGACGCGAAGAAGTATCGTGACTTCCGCGAGATGATCGACAAGGAAGACAACAACGTCGATGCGGTTGTGGTCGCGACACCCGATCACGTGCACTTCGTCGCGTCGATGTGGGCCATCAAGCGAGGTAAGCACGTCTATTGCGAGAAGCCGCTGACGCACTCGGTGTGGGAGGCTCGCACGCTGGGCGAGGCGGCCCGCGAGGCCGGCGTGGCCACGCAGATGGGCAACCAGGGTCAGGCGTCGGAGGAGACGCGGCTCATGTGCGAGTACGTCTGGGCTGGCGCGTTGGGCGATGTCCATGAAGTGCACATCTGGACGGACCGACCCATGCGAGGGATCAATGGGCTGTACTGGCCTCAGGGCGTGGTGCGGGCGAGCGAGACGCCGCCTGTTCCCGACGGGCTCGACTGGGACCTCTGGATCGGGCCAGCTCCCTATCGGCCTTATCACCCGGACTACGTTCCGTTCAAGTGGCGGGGCTGGTGGGACTTCGGCACTGGGGCGCTGGGCGACATCGGTTGTCACCGCATCGATCCCGTATTCCGCGCCTTGAAGCTGGGGCATCCGAAGACGGTCGAGGGCTGCTGCACGATCGTCAACAACGAGACGTACCCCGTCGCTTCCCGCATCACCTACGAATTCCCCGCTCGCGAAGGTTTCTGCCCCGTCACGCTGCATTGGTACGACGGGGGCATGAAGCCGCCGCGCCCAAAGGAGCTAGAGGACGGTCGGCAGTGGGGCACAAATGGCATACTGTTCGTCGGTGACGAGGGCAAGATGCTCGAAAACCGACTGATCCCCGAGTCGCGCAGCAAGGCCTTCGGGAGGCCGCCGCAGAAGCTGGATCGCTCGCCGGGCCACCACGAAGAGTGGATTAGGGCCTGCAAGGGCGGCGAGCCGGCCGGATCGAACTTCCCTGATCATGCGGCGCTGCTGGCCCAGCTTGTGCTTCTGGGCAACCTGGCACTGCGTCCGGCGCTAAAAGAGAAGCTGACCCGCGTGAAACTACAGTGGGACGGCGATTCGATGAAGGTCACGAATCTACCAGAGGCAAATCAGTACTTGCGTCGCGATTATCGGGAAGGCTGGACCGTGTGAAGCATAGGAGGAATCGACCAAAACGACATTGGCGGGCGCCAGCCGAGCAGGTAAACCCATTTGCTGAGGTGCCCTACGACGTTTCCGCGACGGGTTGCTTTCGGGGTCCGAACCCAACCAGGTTGTTAACCCAAAGGGCCTGCTCCGACGCCGAGGGGGCGCTGGTATAATGGCGGTCCACGGCCCGGCGGCGTCGCGGAATGAAGGTCAAACGGGAGTGGCCGGGTTCATCGAGCAGGGGAGGGCAACCCGATGAAGGAAACCGCCGTTCTGGGTTTACTTGTGATCAGCGCGAACTGTGTTCACGCCCAGCCAGACTCCAAGATTTGGACCCGCCTTGCAGGGACCAGCAATCTTGACGAGGGCTACGCGGTGGCGGCGGACCCTTCAGGCAATTGCATCATCGCGGGAGGAACGCGAGGCAGTCTATACGGCTCGAATCAAGGACGATATGACCTGTTCGTTGCCAAGTATGACACCGGGGGAAACCCGCTGTGGGGAAGGCAGCGAGGAACCGCGCAGCGTGAGTTTGTATTCGGCGTCGCAACGGATCCTTCGGGAAATATCTACGCGACGGGTTACACCGGTGCTGCCTTAGACGGGCAATCACACGCGGGGAACTGGGACATCTTTCTAACGAAATTCGGCCCGACGGGAGACTGGCTGTGGACAAGGCAGATCGGGGCAGGCCAGCATGATGAAGGCTATGCGGTCACCACGGATACCTCGGGCAATGTTTATTTTGCGGGTTATGTCCGGGGCAGCATCCATGGACAGTCCCGAGTGGGGGCGGCGGACGTCATCATCTGCAAGTACACCCCGGCCGGCACGCGATTGTGGACCAGGCTGTTCGGCTCGGTAGAGATCGACCAGGCCTGGGCAGTGGCCTGTGACGCGTCGGGGAGTGTCTTCGTTTCGGGCTACACGCTGGGCTCCATTGAAGGCATCGCCTATCTGGCCAACGGTGATCTTTTCCTGGCCAAGTACGATACAGACGGCAACCGGCTCTGGCTGCGGCAGTGGGGCACGATCAACGCGGAGCACGGTTATTCTTTGGCGACGGACGAGGCCGGGAATGCCTACCTTTCCGGGTACACCACGGGCACACTCTACGGCCCCAAGAACGGCGGGCGCGACGTCTTTCTGGCCAAGTTTGACACATCAGGGGCTCAGTTGTGGGGGAGACAGCTTGGATCGACGCCCGTCCCAGACAGCAACGAGCACGATCAGGGCTGGGGCGTAGCGTTGGGCTCTGACGGGAATGTGTACCTGGGGGGACAAGTGGCGGGGCCTTTTGACGGAAGTGTGCATCAGGGTGGCCTGGATATCTTTCTGGCCAAGTACGATCCGGCCGGGACCCGCCTGTGGTTTACCCAGGTGGGTACTGCCAGCAGCGATTGGGCCAGGGGCGTGGCCACCGCCGCCGACGGCGTCACTTTCCTTTCCGGTATAACCTTCGGCCTGCTTGATGGAAACACGAACCAGGGCGACTCGGATGTGTTCGCCATGAAGTTCGGCCCCAAGCCCCGGCAGCGCCGCTGACCATCGGCGGGGGCCGGGCAAGCAGATCACCCTGGGCGACGCGACGATCCTGGAAGGCACGGTGAGCGGGGGAACGCCGCTCTACGTCATCGAATGGTCGCCGGCCGACGGGCTGGACAACCGTCAACGTCGAGGTCGCCCGGTATCGCAGGGCCCGACAAGGTGACCAATACGGAATCGCTGTCCGAGACGCTCATTGAGTCAGTGAACGTCAACGTGTAGACGGCCGTGACGGGCGGCGACCGGTCACTAGCGCGTGATATGGTCTCCTCGTTTCCGCGAAGGGTTGCTTTCGGGGTCCGACCCCAACCAGGTTGTTACCCCTTAGGCTTTATCCGCAGGGCTGCCGGTCCAAGCTGTGACTCCCCTCACGCCACTGGCGGCAGCTCCGCGGATAAAGCCTAAGGGTTAACGGGAAAGAGTACTTCGGGGCCAAATCACTTCCATCTACCTCGACCGCCACGGCATGATGGCATTTTGAATTCGCAGATGGCAAAATGATAGTCAATAGCCGAGGCTATCGGGGAATTTGCGTTTACGACAGTCTGTGGCGGGAACTGAACGTATTGCGGTGCCCCGCCGACTGTCGCTCGATACTACCAAGGTATTGGTTCAAGAAGGGATACGAAATGCGGGCTCTTTGTGTGATTGTGATGCTCTGCGCAGCTGGCTGTTCGCATAATGATGCTCCGATATCAGCAGGTACTGCTGAAAAACAAGACACTACGTCAGTGACCTTGACCGGCCTCGTTCATTTCGGTGCGGTTTCAGCGGACCCGCAGCATCCTCTTGTGTGCGGAACCGGCGGAGATTTTCCTGCCGGTCGAGAGATGACCTTCGGGTATTCGGAATCACAAGGCTGGATTCATGCAGTGTTTCCTGAAGGTGTCACGCCACCCAAGGACCTCAACGGCAACTTCGTTCTGCATGGCCGTTACCAGGGGATCCAGAACTGGGACAGGTACACACTCAAGAAGCCCAGACAGGACTATCAGTACTTCGTCGTTTCGTCATGGGAACACGAGGAGTAGAAAAGAGTCTTGAACAAGCGGCTACTACGCACGCCCGACGGCGCCGCAGAGCCTTGTCGTTCGTCGACGTGGAGGCGAGTTGAATGCGCATGGCACCGAGGACGTTGCCTACAAACGCAATCTTCTCCACCCCTGGAAACGACCGAAACCGCGCATTGCGGCCAAGAACTCCGCCTGGGCGCTGGACGGGGGGGAGGGACGCGATGTTAGAATAGCGGGCGGTTCGCGGCGGCTCGTGGTAGAACCGACCGCCGCAGGCTACGTCTTCGTTCCGCCTGCCGTGTCAACCTTGGGAGCGAGTTTACTGCACAGAATTCCGCGTGGTGATGGAGGATCGACCATGAGAGTATTAGTGCGATCGGCCCTGTTCGTTCTTGCAGCCATCGGGCTCGGCAGCGGCGCTGTGGCTGACGACGATGGGTTCCGCCCGCTGTTTAATGGAAAAGACCTGTCGAACTGGGTCGATGTTACCGTGCACGAGGCCACGTTCTCGGTCCGCGGCGGCGTGATTTACTGCACCGGCAAACCGACCGGCGTGATGCGGACCGATCGTCACTACGAAAACTTCATCCTCGAACTCGAGTGGCGACACCTGCGGCCCAAGGGCAACGCTGGGCTGTTTATCTGGAGCGACGCCAAACCGGTCACCCACCCGCGGTTTACCCGTTCGATCGAAGTGCAGGTTCTCGACGGGCGCGAGACGCCGAACTACACCAGCCACGGCGACGTATTTGCCATCCACGGGGCCACCATGAAGCCCGACCGGCCGCACCCCGCCGGTTGGGAGCGGTGCCTGCCGAGCGAGCGCCGCTGTAAACCGTCGCCCGAGTGGAACCACTATCGGGTAACTTGCAGCGACGGCGTGCTGAAACTGGCCGTCAACGGCAAGGAAGTCTCCGGCGGCAGCGAAATCTTGCCCCGCAAGGGATACATCTGCCTGGAATCGGAAGGCTCGCCGGTCGAGTTCCGTAACATCCGCATCAAAGAACTGCCCTCGACCGGAGCAACGCCCGAGCAGACAGCCACCCTGGCCGAGGCCGAGGAGTAATCGGGTCACCCGTTTCGATGCAATGCTCCCACAGCTTGACGCCGAAGTTGGATGTGTGAGTCGGGTACTTCACAGCGCAGCTGTCTAGGCAGTGCGTGGTTCACGATTTCTTTGGCGTGTGACGCTGGAGTTGCGCGCGCTGCGACGTTACGCGGTCCTATCTCCTTCTGTACCTTGAGCAGTCCATGTTGTTTTGCCGCAGGTCGACGCTTATGCTGACCGAGTCATGACACCCCTTGGAATCCGCGTGCATCAGGACGCTGAAAGGAGACTATTCGTCGAGTCTCTCGCGATGATCGCTGATAATCTGAGCATCGTCGACGGCCCCTTTGATATTGCGATCTTTGACCGCCTTCAGCGGAACCAGAAAATCGCCGTTTTACACACGATGGCAAAGGGACTGCTTTGTGGCCAGGAACCAGCCCCGCGGTTGACGGCCGCGATTGAAGCTGCCGTTGCGACGGCGTTTCTACAATCGCACGCGATGATTTCACTGGAACTGGACGGAGAATTCGAAGAATCGGAAGAGGGCCTACCTCCCCGCCTGTCGTGGCGTGAACTCATCTTGGCAGCGGGCCACGAGGCGGAGATCGGCAACCTGCCAAACGTGACCGAAGACGATCCGGACGAGTGGTCTCTGCTTCTAGAGTGCCTGGAAGACCAAATACTCTGGGACTGCGATTGGGAGATGGAGGAGCAACTTGATGCAGATCCGGACGTCAGCCAGCGGGTGAAGCAGGAAATGGGAATCAACGACGACTACTTTATCGCGGTTCCACCCGACCCTACGGACGAGGAAGCTGAGCGTTTGCTTGCTGAGTTGCGCGAGCTAACCCGTGAGGCCAGATAGTCGGCCAACATCGTCGTTTCCGCGAACCGCTTCACTTGCCCCGCATCACTGCGGCTGAAATGTTCCGGTGGCTGGGGGCGGCACTAACGCATTCGGCGGATACGCCTGTGATGTGGCTGGCCTGACGCCGGGCGTTGGGCATGTCGAGTATGGATCAAATGTGGCGGGGGTCAGCGCTGCGGGTGAGGTTGGCGTGGTGGGCGACATGACCGAAGACGGCAGCAGCTGATCGATCTTCCAGTGGCCGTCGATCTTCCGAAACTCGATGGTCGGCGGAGACTCGTTCGTATAGGGGCAAACGCCGACACATTCCGAATTCGGGCACGGCGTTTGAGGCGTCTGGGGCTTTGGCGCGGCGGCCACCGCCAGCGCATAATCTCCGCGTGTGTACAGCGTCCATTGGAGTGCCGTGTATTCCTCGATCACGTCGATGCATTTGGTCGAGTTGACGGGCTGCGTGGGCTCCGCACCCGACACAATCGTGGGGCGAGATAAACCTGCTTCTTCGCCGATTCTGGGAGTCGACGGCCCTGGCCGTTGACGATTGTCTGGACTTGCGAGCAAGTGTAAACCATTTGCAGCAATCGGATCGAGAGCGATTTCGCAGCTCGGTAGGCTATCTGTCGCTTCGACCCGTCTTTCCGCGGCTGAGAAGGCGCGACCCGAGTGTGGTACAGGAGGATTCTGAGTAGCGGCTTGACAGGCAGTCTTGACAGGCTATCGTTCACCTTCCATGTGTCATTTGTCATTCGACGCGTATCATCGTAGGGGCAATCAATGAAAGCCTGGTACCTTGTGCTGGCGTTTGCGAGCTCAGTGGCTCTTGGTTGCGGGCAGTCGGATTCGGGAAACGATGTTGAAACCGCCCCGGTTAGCGTTTCGGCGGAATCTGACTCGTCAACGTCTGACTCGTCAACGATCGAGAAGGAGGAGGACTTCGTTGTTGAGGGCATCGCGAAGGTCCCTACGCCCCGTGGTTTCACTTGGCAGTTGTTGGATAAGGGTCAGAAACGTGGCGTAGAATTCTACGCCCTGCTATGCACCAAGAAGGGCTCAAAGTCGGCCATCATGCTTCTGATCGAGCGACGCGCGGTGCGCGACGATGCGACCCGGTTGGCCGTACTACAGAACCATTACAATGTGCTGATAAGCGGTCTCCAGGATAGGAAGTTCACCAACGTCATAGGAAAACGCCCGGCCAGTGAGCCGCCAATTCCAGACCGCGTATCGTTTGACGTGAACGGCAGAATGTCTGACGGCACGCACACCGAAATCCGCGCCGTAACAGTTTTCAGCAACAACTTGTTCAGTTTCGAGGCATTCTCGACTGACGAGGCCGAGACCGCCCAATTGTTTGGCGTGGCCGAAGACTTCACCGAGTTGGACACGCCACAGGGGCTGGCACCGGAGGGTACCACACCGGCGACAACGAATCGGCCGACGGACGGT
>CAZURK010000292.1:0-19906 GCA_964623055.1 uncultured Pirellulaceae bacterium | reverse complement strand
AGGTCCGCCCTCCAAACGGAAGCACCGCTTTCCTGTCAGATGGACAGCTTGATTATCAGCGCCGTCGATAGCCCCCGCCACGAACACCTGCTCGGGGGCAGGCGGTTGGTATTCGCCGACCGGCTTTCGTTCCCATGGGATGTCCGGCTCGAAATAGCTAGACGCAGACTCCGCGGCAAAAAACGGAGGGATGTTGCGGCTGCCGACCAGTTCGTTCTCCACGGGCAGAAAGTTCCACAGCCCCGGCTTGTCCGCTGGAAGTGTCACCCAGCCGTGCTGCGGGTCGCCGTCGTTCCACGGTTCGCCCGCCGGATCGAATAGTTTGGCCGACCCCTCGAAGAAGATCTGTCCATCCGCCGTGCCCTCGGGCAGTTTGAAGTAGTAGCGAATTGCCGGTTTCTGCGCAGGAGCGGGACGCCAATATTCCGGCGCGTACACAACCAGCGGTGATCGTGAATCTGCGTAGCAGATGTGAGAACCGCGCGCAGGTGCGGTGATGCGGTAAGCCCCCTCCGGCCCGTCTTTGGGCAGACGCACCTTCGCTCCACCGGTGCTGCTCTCGGACAGCTTGTACAGATCAAGGCCGTACCGCGTCGCCGCATCCGTCAGCTCGACTTTCGGGCAATGGGTGATGATGTCTCCTGGCGCACCACGGGAGTGGTTGGAAGTGACGAAGTACAGATCGACCGCCTCGTTGTCGCCTTTGCGAACGACGACGCTGGACGGGTAACCAAAGTCTTCATATCCGATCCACGATGCGGTTGGCTCCCGGTCCCAGCCCGAGCGGACCAAGGTCTCCATGGCGTAGGGCAGGCCTTCAAAGATGAACGTACAAGACGCTGCACCTTCGCAGCCGAACGTGTGATCCTTCTCCGGGTCGTACGCGCTAGCCGAATATCGCAACTGCGTCGCCAGTGTCTGGGGAATGTGCGGCTGGCCGGTTTCGCGCCATAGTAGCGATCCCACGCGGCCCTGCGGGTTGCAGTAGAAATGCGGCCAATGACCCATCAGCGGGGTCCACCATCGCCCGGCCATTTTCATCAGTATCTCGTGGTACCGTCGCCCGCCCAAGATGTTCCAGCCGTCTTCGATGGCGCGGAGGTCCACTTGCGTCTTGTACGTCGAGCTGTACGGTCGATTCTTCGTCAGCGACAGCTCGCACTGGGGGTCGTAGAACTGATCGGTCGTCGCCTCGGCCATGGCGCGCACGACCGGATCCCACGTGAAGGCATAGGTCTGAACCAGCGTCCGGAACACCATCAGGGAGCGCCAGGCCCGCGCCGCGTCGCGCGGTGTCCAGTGACGCTTTGCACCCTCGGCAAAATCGAACATGATGTCTTTCGCCCGCCGATTGCCGGTCAGGTAATAGTCCCATGCGATCAAGTTCATGTTGGTCGTGCTCGAATAATGCATGGTGGCCGGACCCGCCCAGGGCATGGGCAGGTTGTGCGGCGTCGACGGTTTCAGATCGGAACCCGGCGGTGAATGAAACAGGCCCTTGATGCGGCCGTCCCCGTCCCATTGCGACACATCGACGTCCATGAACGTCCGCGCCACGTTTTCGATGAAGGTCCGGATCCGCCGATCGCCCGAACGCGCATACAGTCGCCACATGTCCACCTTCAGCGTGTACATAGCCTTGCTGTAACGTTTCTGCACCACATAATCGCCGCGGTAGCTCAGGTGAGGTCCGTTGAAGTAGTCGACAAACCCGTAGTCGCCCCAATCGCCGATGCGTTTCTCCCAGTGACGAAACGCCGCGTCGATGGCGCGTTCGGCATCGGGGAAACGGCCGGTGTCCTTTGGATGGATTTTTCCCATTGCCCCGGACGCGCACAACCATTGCGGATCCGTGTGGGCGAAGACCTGCGCCGAGGTCAAACGAGACAGCCGAGCCGCCGTCTCACACGGTTCATTGGGAGCCAGCGGCGCGATGGTCACGAAGCTGGTCCGGGACCAGCCGATGGCGTTGCTCTGGTTCTTCATCGCCCGCTCGACGATCGGTACGCGACGGGATTCGCTGGTGGATTTCTCATGCCAGTTCTGCAGGTCCCAGCGTTTCACTAGCGTCGGTATGCGAAAATCCAACTCCTCGCCGGCTCGCGAGCTGTGCAGCATCAGCGCCAGCTTGTCGGCGGAGACGACGAACTCCGTGGGATGCTGGCGCGCGGCCTCGCGACACGATATCATCAGCCCGGCGTCCGACCCGCTCAGCGCGGCCCAGTCTCCGCACTCCTCGCCCTCCAGAATGGTTTCTGCGGTGCCCTGTTCATCGATCCTGTCCAATCGGAAATGGTTCTCGCCATGCGCGTGACGGTAGTGGCGGTCCTGGAGCATGGACCGGATCTGGCGTCCGGCCAGCGGCTCCGTCGTGGACTTGCGCCAGTCTTCACGAGACACACCGAAAGACGCCTTCGGCTCCGCGCCCGGCATCACGGCCAACTCCCACCCGACGTCTTTGAACCAGATCTCGTTCGTGTCGTTAGTGATGGTAAACGTGTGCGTCACTCTTGCGAAAGGCTGCCCGGCGAACAGCTCGACCCGCGTGGTATGGCGGGCGACTTGCTGCCCATCCTCGCGCCGATAGAACCCCTCGAACCTGACGCACGCCGCGACCGGCCCATCCGCCTCGATGCGCACGTCCTCACCCTCCGCCGATGCGCTGGCCACGTTCCCCTTCTGATCGACGACGTAAAGCCCCCGCGTCCGCTCGCACGTGGCCACAACGCGACCGCCCGAGCGGATCTCCTTGATCGGCGACGGGCCTGGGCCGAGCGTGTACACAGCCGCGCCTGTATCAACGACAATGTCATCACCACGCTTCTTCAGCGTGAGGGCTCTGGCCGGTTCCGAGCGCACCGGTTCGCGAGCCACCTGAACGTAGCATGCCTCTCTCGAATTCACCAATGCGTCAAACCGCACCCATTTGACTGATCCCTCCGGCGCCCATAGGCCGGTTGCTTCGCATTGCGAAGGTAGTTCTCTGCCCTCACCGTCGACGACCCGTAGCTTGGACGCGTCCCAGAGTGCGCCGGCCGGAAAAGGGACGCCGAAGGTCACCGGCCAGGAGCCAGCCGCGTCGATGCCATCGGGCAGGTCGAGTTTCACTGCGATCCGTGTATCAGTCTCCAACGGACGCTCCGGGTCGCGGGCCGATAGGAACGCCTCGACACAACCCATGACGTGATCCGCTTCGGCCAACGTCACGCGGAGATGCGCCTTCGCCAGACCGTGCCGTCGCAGGTCCACGCTCAGTGTGCCGTGATCGCTGGACGGTGTCACGGCGGTCTGGTCCACGGGCTGCGACTCGCCGGGACGAAACAGCGTGGCCGTCAGCTCGCACGACTCCAGTTCACCACGCGTCGACCTCAGCCGAATGCTGCCTTCGATCCAACGTTCGCCGGATCGCGCTTCCAATCGCTCGAATTCCAGACGCAAGCCTTCACCCGACGTCAATAGCTTGGCGTCGTCTGCCACGGTTTCCTCGGACTCCTCGACCGCTTGCCGTTCGGGCGCGGCCGGCAAGACCAGCACGCTGGATGTCGAGTCACCGTACTTGCCGCTCCACGCCCGAGGCTGTATGGACGGCCCGTTTCGCCCGATGTTGAAGCCTATCCGGCGCTGCCACCGTTGGAGCCCCACGGCCGCAAACGGAATCGCCATTTCCACCGTCCAGTTCGTTTCACCGATCGACACGGCATGATGCCACTGGGGATCGTGGCTCGGCTGCCCGCGGCCGCCGTAGTTCATGGCATCGTAGACGCTGTTTGCCGCGTTCAACGCGAATTGATAGGACTCGACGCGGTTCAAGTCCGGCGTGATCCAGACTTCGACACAGTCGTCCCTCCAGAGCGCGCCGTCGCGGTCAACCTGCCGTGCCTGAGGCGGCTGACCGTCGTGGAACTCGCAGACTACGCCAACATAGATTGCTCGCTCGTCCGTGCAGACCCTAACCATTGTGTCCGGCGTCTGATTGTCCAGGCGTTCAATCACGGCCGCGCCGTTCCATACTACATCGTCCAATTTGCCGTCGACGTTCGGCGGCGTTTCCACGGCCGGGCAGGTCAACCGCAGGCTCGGCGGTTGCCGAAACTGCGCTAACGGGTCGGGCGAGAAATCGAACGCAACCGATTCACCCCCGTCGGCCGAAGGCACCTGCCCGCATAGGCTCATGACACAAACGCCAACCAGCCCCAGAAATGACGCTTTGTACATCCCGCACGCTCCCTTCGTGTCGCGTCTAGCCATGCCACCTTCTCATGGCGGGTTCGCCATTGTCAGGGGATTCTGTCACTTCAACGTTGCCTCCCAAGCTCGGCAATTTCGGCTGTGCTGAGTTCGCGATCGTAGAGTCGCAGATCTTTCATTCGTCCGTTGAAGTAGTCGTGCTGGCCAAACCCGATCTTCAGCGGTGTCTTGGACGCCAGGTCGTAGTCGCTCGGATCGAATGTCGTGCTCTCGGCCACACGCATGCCGTCTAAGTACAGCTTGAGCCGGCCGTCGGCCTTGACCGCCGCCAAATGGTGCCAGCCCGCCGGCAATGCTCTGTCGTGGGCTACACTTTTGCCGGCCTCAAGCGAATACACGCATCCGGAAGGAAGCACGCCGCAAAACAGCTTTCCGTTGTAGACGGCCATCGACCATGCCCGGCGGTAGCGCACGTCTGGGGTCTTGTCGAGTTGGCCTGTAGAGACCCACGTGGTCCCGCCGTCGTAACGGTAGACCTCGGCCAGGGGCAGCGTACCGGCGTACAGTTTGCCATTGCAGACAGCCATGCCCATGACCTCCTTTTGCTCGCCGAGTTGGCCGCAGTGTGTCCACTGCTGCGGTCCGTCGAACCGGAACACCGAACCCGTCGGCCAAGTACCGACATGGATGCGACCTTCGTAGACGGCCATGGAATACACCTGAGTTGTGTCAGGCACCGGGCCCATTCGCGTCCATTTCGATTCGCCGTCGTAACGAAAGAAGCCGCCTCCGTCGTAGCTCAAGCCGTAGAGGCTGCCATTGTGGACGCCCAGATGCGTCACGCGCAGTCCTGGACATCCGCACGAGATCCATTTCCCGTCGCCGTCGTAGCGATACATTCCTCGCGTGCGCGGCCTGTCTCGCCACGCACCGCTGGTGCCGGTTCCTGCGTAGAGTTGGCCGCGATAAACTGCAAGCCCGCTGATGCTGCGCACGTCGGCAACCTTGCCGCAGTCGGTCCATCGCGTTCCGCCCTCATACCGAAAGACCTTTCCCCCGTGCTGCGTGTTGGGCGATACCGGCAAGGCCGATCCGCCGCCGCTGTAGTACTCGGAACCGGCGTACAGCTTCCCGTCGTACACGGCCATCCCGGTGATTGCGTTCGACACGTCAGGGCTGCCGCAGTCGATCCAGTCCGTACCGCCAGCGTAGCGGTAGACGTGCCCCGCTTCGCCTTCGCCAGGTTCCCAGGTGGCGGCGTACAGGTCGCCGTCATAGACGACCAGGGACTTGAGGTATTGGCAGTTGCCGGGCCGGCCGCAGTCAATCCACTCCGAGTCGCATCGGCCGGCGTCGATCCCAAAGAAGACATTCCGCCAATTCGACTGGGCCGAGGTGACCCCCGCATAGTTCATGATGCTGAGCGTGATACCGGTTCGTTTGTCCGGATCGTACCAACTCAACACATCGCCCAACACGTCATCCAAATCGGCTTCCGTGTGAATCCAAACTGTGATGGAAAACGGGCGCTTGCCCAACCGGAACGCGTCGCTGGTGGGCACTTTCAGCCATGCGTCGACGCCGTTGAAGATCGCCCCCTCCGTCTCATCGAACTTGACGCCGTGGTTGACTGCGTGGTGATCGCTGCCGGTATGGTCTTTGCAGTCGCCACAGAGCCTCCAATGAGCGATTAGTCCGTCCTGAGCACACGTCGGACGCGGGACCAGCAAAAGCAACGTGATAAAGGCAGTTACGCGACAAGGGCTGTTCAGATTCATCGTAGCTCCTCGCACCGTGTCATTGAGTCGCCAAGGTGGAATCAAACTTCGGACCGATTGACACAGCGTAACTCCTTCTGATGACTGACGCCACTAGCTACGCCGGGGAAGGGCTCAGACGTACAGAATTCAAGATTGGCCGTCGAACCGCTTGCGGGAATAGAGCAGTCTTTCCGGCCAATTTTAGTTCTGTACGTCTGAGCCCGCTTCTTGTGCCGGATCAAGAGACAACATGCGAATTGTGACAAAGGCAGTCCAATTGCGCCGCAAAGACGTGTACACTGTTAACGATAGTGGCGGCCGAAGTGCTGAGAATCGTGCTCAGGAAAGGAACCATGCTATGGAAAGAAGGGGATCGGTAACGCGGCGTCGTTTTTTGGGAACATCCGCTGCTGCGAGTGTGGCTTTGGCGGGGCGATATCTAACGTCGTCGCCCGACGAAGTTGGGGCCGCGGAGGCTGACGCGACTCCAAAGAAGGAGAAGCCGGCGAAGAAGAACGGGCCTGTCATCGATTGTCATGCTCATCTGACACATCACAGCTCGGCTACCTACGCGGAGCGGGACCGCAAGCTGATCGAGGCGGCCGACAAGCTTGGGATCGACCAACTGTGCTGCTCGCTCCTCACGCCGAAACGGCCGGCCACCGCGGAAGGCTTTCGCGAGTGCAATGTCTGGGTGGCGGAAGCGATGAAAGAGTACAACGGCCGCGTGCTGGGTTACTGCTACGTGAATCCCGGATGCGGTCGCGAGGCATTGGACGACATCCGACGATGTGTCGAGGACCGTGGGTTCATGGGCATCAAGCTCTACAACGAGCACAAGTGCACCGAGCCTGTCGTCTTTCCCGTCGTCGAGTTGGCGATCGAGTTGCGCGTACCGATCCTGCATCACGCCGGACACGGGCATCACCCAATTCCCAAACAGCCAAACATCTCCGACGGCGGGGACTTGGCCGAGTTGGGACGCCGCTATCCCGAGGCTCGGCTCATTTGTGCCCATATTGGCGGCGGCGGCGATTGGGAGTGGACTATTAAGGCTCTGCGCCACGCTAACAACGTGTTCCTCGATACCAGCGGCAGCGTGACCGACGAAGGAATCGTGGACATGGCGGCCAAGACCCTGGGCGTGGATCGTTTGCTGTTCGGATGCGATATGTCGATGACAGCGGGCGTTGGTAAGGTCCGCGCGGCGCGGCTTAGTCCCGAGGACAGGCAGAAGGTCCTCGGCGGGAACATGATGAAGCTTCTGAAGATGCGAGGTTGAAAGATGATCGTCGACACGAACGCCTATTTGGGCTACTTCGCGTTCCGCCAACTCCGCCACAACACGGCGGGCGGGTTGCTCCGGTTGATGGACGAAAAAGGAATCGACAAGGCGATGGTCTCCAGCGCCAGCGCGATTACGTACCGCAACACACAGCCGGCCAACATCGAATTGGCCGCAGCCGTCAAGCCGCACCGAGATCGACTCATTCCATTTGCCGTCGTGAATCCGTTCTACGCCGGATGGCGGGACGACCTGAAGAGCTGCCACGAGCAGTTTGGCATGAAGGGACTGCGACTGTATCCGAAGTGGCACAACTATGCGTTTTCCGATCAGTGTTGCCTAGATCTGCTCAACGAGGCTATCGAGCGGAGCCTGCTAGTGTCCATTCCCATTCGTGTGGAGGACTACCGGCAGAGAAGCTGGCTGGTCGACGTGCCGGATACTCCGCTGGGAGAAATCGTCGACCTGGTGAAAGCTTGCCCCAAAGCGCGTTTCATCCTTGTGAATGGCATCGGCTACACCGGCTCGCCGCTCGGCAAGAAAGACAACGATCTGCCGGCGAACTATTGGATCGAGATCTCCCGCCTGACCGCCACGTTGGCCGACGAGACCGGAACGCTGGTGTCGCGGCTCGGAGCCGAACGGGTCGTGTTCGGCAGCGGCATGCCCTTCAAGTATCCCGATCCAGCGTTGGTAAAGCTGGAGGTGCTCGATGCGTCTGCTGAAATCAAGGATAAGATCCGCAGCGGCAACGCAACCAGGCTGCTGGCCTCGAAGCAGCCGTAGTCGTGATTGTCGCCAAAATGCGACCGGGGCGGTGTACAGTGTGACTTCCAACAGTCGATCACGGGAAAGCTGTGACAGGACAGCTCGGAGACGCCTGATGCAGAACAAGCGAATCGCAGATCCGGACTCACCGCGCACGCTGGTGATGGCACGAAGAGTGTTCCTGGGACGCATGGCCGTCATGGGAGGTGGTGCACTGGCTGCTGCGGTGGTCGCGGCGGCTGAAAAACAGAGCTCAGAGAAAGACGCAGCACCGTCGAAGGCGGCCCCGGCGATCCAAACCGATGGCAAGACGAACGGCCGGCGCGGATCGGTTCAGCGAGTCGGCAATGAGATCCAGGAAACCAAGGATCCCGAAACCGGTGCCCGCGTGCGGCGTTTGACCGCGGATGGTTCTGATAACGTTCACATCTACTTCACGTCCGAGTCGTTTCTGAACGACGGCTCGGATCGGCTGATCTTCACGTCGAATCGTTCCGGCAAGTTTCAGCATCATTTGCTGGAGATCTCCGCCGGACGTCTCGTTCAGTTGACCGAGGGTGATGAGGTTCGGCCGAATATGCTCTGTGTTGATCCGGGTGGCCGACTGTTCTACTTCGACGGGCCGGAACTGCACGCTTTGAACCTGGACGGTCTGGAGGACCGTGTGATTTACCGGTGTCCCGAAGGTACGCGACCTTCCCTGCCCACATGCACGGCCGACGGCCGATACGCGGCTTTTGTCTATCGCGAGGATCGGGCTGTGAGCACCGAGACGGGCCGAATCTACTCGACGATGGCCGAGACTTACTATCAACGGCCGAGTTGTGTCATTATGCGCATCGACACGGAAAGTGGCGCAGCCGTCGCGGCATGGGGTGAACGAGCGTGGATCAGCCATACGTTGATCCATCCCACTCGTCCCGAATTGCTGGTTTTCTGTCACGAGGGCGGCAGCTACGTCAAGCAGCGCATGTGGACCGTGGACATCAACCAGCGGCGCGGGCGTCGGGCGAAGCTGCTGTATGTGCAGCGGGACGGCGAATTCTGCGTACACGAGTACTTCACTCGGCAGGGCGAAGTTGGCTTTCAGTACGAGGTCGAACGAGAAGGCCGAATCGAATACTACAACTGTTTCATACGGCCCGACGGCACATGGCTCCGCCAGTTCCTCTTGCCCGGCCGGCGACCCGGACACATGCAGTCGAACACAAACAACACGCTGCTGGTTGGCGACTGCGGGTATCTGGGACCGGACGACCGAGACGGGCGGTACTACATGTCGCTGATGACGCACGCAAACGGCCGAGCCCACGTTCGCCGCCTATGCCGCCGTGTGCCCGGTTCCACTCAGCACAGCCACGGGCACCCCGTCTTTAGTCTCGACGATCGCTGGGTGCTGTACAACTCGAAGATCGGTGATACGCACAATGTCTACATGGCCGATGTGGAGAGTATCTAGAGGCGCTAAGAAGGACTTCAATACACGCCCAGAAAGACACGGCCAACAGTAGGCCGTGCCACCCGCCGATGTGTAGAGTTCCTAGTAGTCCGACTGCTTCAGCAGCTTGCCGTCGGCCCGGTGTCCCAACTGTTGTAGTGTCGTGAGTTCCACGGTGTCGGCGAGGAGCGTGACGTGGCCATCGCCGAAGGCGAACAGTGCGCCACCGGGATGGTAGCTGCCAAAGCCGCCAACGATTACGCCTCCGCTCGGTGCGGGCTGAGTGCTCCCCGCCTGCCGTAGACGGTCTAGTGCTGCGTTAACCGTTTCGCCCGTGTTTCGCAGCGTGGAACTCGTGCCGGACATCCACCCCAGGTCCTTGTTCAGATCGCAAATCTTCTCGCCGATGAAGATCGTGTGGGTTGTCCCGTCGCTGATGTCCGGGTAACGGACTTCGCTGTTCAGAAAGAACACGCCGTGATTGTCCACGTCGATGGGCTGGTCAAGGTCGTGGTGACAACCGGCGTAGTGAGTGACGACCACGCCCCTCGATCCATCCGGATTTGAGGGGCAGAGGTGCGTGTCCACACGAACGTCCCGCACTTCGGCGTTCTTTTCGTCGTAGACGCCCACGCTGAAGTCGATGTGGTTATAGGTGTTCTTCTGCTCCATGTACGGCAACAGATGACTCAGCCAGTTGTGGTGATAGCCCTCGGCCTTGTCAACGATCGGCCCCTTCTCGTCCACAGTGCCCGGAGGATACACGCGGTAGGCCATTTCGTAGTTCTGCACCGCCAAGGCCAACTGGGTCAGGTTGTTGCTGCATTGGATCCTCCGCGCTGCTTCCCGTGCGGCCTGGATCGCCGGCAGCAGCAGGGCGACAAGGATTCCAATGATGGCGATCACGACCAGCAGTTCCACCAAAGTAAAGGCTTTGTGTTGCTTGTATCTCATGGCGAGCCTCCCGGGCTAGATGAGTTTACGGACAGTTCTCGTTCATGCAGGATGCGGTGTGCACCGTCTTCCGGATAGTACGCTTGGACACGAATGACGCGGCCCGTTTCGGGATCCGCGGCGGGTTCAACTTGAATGATCGCTACGCCGGGGCTTCCGGCCCCCAGGGCTTCGGCGGGAACACGCCATGTTTCTCCTTTGTAGTCCTCTGGCGATTTGGTCAACGCATGCACCGCGCGCTGAAGGGCGGACTCGGCCAACCAGAACGACTGCTGCTGCGACTCGGAAAGACGCGTTTGCCGGTGATGTAGCATGATCGTTCGCGTCAGTTCGGCGCCGATCAGCATTACGACAAACAGGCTGATCAACACGGCTGCAAGGATCACCCCCGCGGGTCGTTTACCCCGGCTCACTCTGCTCCCGATCACCCCTTTCCGTTTGTTCCCAAGCTCTGCTTGGGAACTCATGGTCAGGGCGTCCCGATTCCCAACCTGCCAGTCGGGGCTGCGCGGAGTCTCCGTTCCCAAACCGAAGCTTGGGAACGAAGTGATTCCGGGGTGTTGGCTTTCTGCAGCCATCTCTTGGCTCGAGCTATTCTGTTGAAGTTGGTAACAGTGGTCTGACAACGCTTACGGCCGCATCGACACGGTATTGTCTCTGAGCGAGGCGTCCGTTGGCTTGGTCTCTGGCGTCCAGTTCCAGGGCCAGCGACACGACCGGCGACGTGCCGTCCTCGCGAAGTTGCCAGCCCGGCGATGACGTGGGCAGCGGATACGTTTCGCGATGCTGGACGGTATCGGCGCGACGAACGACCCGTTCGATGTTCTGTTCGTGGATTCTGTATTGAATCGTCTCATCTCCGGCAAGCTCGAGCTGCAATTCCGTTGCCGGATCAGATTCCGATGACGGCTGGCCGATCGTCGCAGAGACTGCCTGATGCGCGTCTGACCGTAGCTGAGCTGCGAAGCGATCCAACGATTTCTCGTGGGCTACCGTGTCCCGTACGCGGCGGTCCGCTTGATACAGCGAGTGCAAGGTCAGCGAAACCGTGCCCATGACCGTCGCCACCAGAGTGATGACGATCAGACATTCGGCCAGCGTGTGCCCGCGGCGTGACCTCATCATTCGGGCTCCTCGTAACGATATCGCCAAGCGACCAACCGAACGGGTTCGCCGCGGGCGCCGGATGCATTTTGCCAGTCGATTTGGATGCTAATTCGTTTGCCTTCGTCCTCTTCGCTCTCCGAGTTCACATCGACGCTGAGACGCGCGTCGGGCAACGTTTGACGGCACCACTTGGATGGTTCGACGGCGGACATGTTCTCTGGGGTAACGTCCGTCCAGACACGTGACATAAGATCTTCCATCAGATTGCCTACTTCACGGACAGCCGCACGTCGCCGCTCGGAGATCCGTTGCTGGTTGGAGGCCACGGCAACCAGTTGTGCGACGCCTCCCAACACCACGGCGGAGAGCCCGATGGCAATCGCTGCTTCTCCGATGGTCGCGCCGCGTCGTCTGTGACGCATTCTTCGAACACTCATGTTCACGTAAGTCTCTGCAACATGGAAAGAAGAGGCGTCAGGACCGCCAAAGCGATCAGAAAAATACAGGCCCCCACGGTGATCAAAGCAACAGGAAAAGCCACGCCGAGCCAGGCTCGCATACGATAAGCGATGCGCCGCACGCTGCTGTCGGCCATCTCCTTCAGCGCCCACACAAGATTGCCCGTGCGCTCGGCCGCTTGAAACACTACGCTTTCCGGTTGTCGCACCACTCCGACTTGACGCAGGCTGTCGCACCAGTCGGCGCCGGCGTCGATCCGTCTGACCGCCGCCTGCAGCCGGACTCGCATTCCTTTCCTGGGAAAGTAGCCGGCCAGCATGCGCACGACTTCGCCGATCGGACGTTTCTGTTCGATACCAATGGCCAGCCATCGCATTGCCAACGCACTGTCCACCCGCGACCACAAGATCCGGATAACGGGAAGATCGCTGGGCGAAAAACGCACGTAGTACAACAATCCGACTACCAACGCCAGTATCAATACCCCGGCCACCGGAATCGTGACGTACCAGTCGTCCGCGGCGGACCCCGTGACGACGATTAGCCACAGGGTCTCTGCAGGTAGGTCCACCTCGAATTCTCTGAGTAGCATCCAGAAGACGGGAATGATCTTGATCATCAGGTACGTCAGCATTCCCACCGCTACCAAGATGACAAGCGCAAGGTAGAAGAACTTCTCCAAGACCGATCGCAGGGTCATCTCCAGTTCGTCGATTTCGATCACCGCTTGATGTAGCGCGGCTCCCAACGTCCCCGTCCGCTCGCCCAGGTCGGCGGCCAAGAGGGCGGCTGTGGGCATCGCGTCGTAGGAACGCCGCAGCGCCAGACCCAGTGGCACGCCCGCATCCAGGAAGTCTGCCAGGTTGCGAGCGCCGACCGCGATCGCGTCGTCTCTCTCGTCCGCAAACGCCTGCGCCGCTGTATGCAGCGGGATGCCCCGCTCGGCCGCCGCGGTCAGGACCCGCAGAAGCGACTGCTGCTCGGCGTTCCTGTGCAGTCGCAACGCTCCTAGCAGCAACACCACAGCCACAGGGGCCAGGATAAGGCCAAACATGTTAGCCGCGACCCCAATCCCTGCCGCGAAGCCCAGCACCAACAGGCACCACCCCAGAGCGGTCAGCACTTGCGCGCGCCCGTCGGCCGGCGTCAAGCGACCTCGCTGGTGTAGCCGTGCCCGCATCCACAGCAGGCCGAATCCGGCCAGCACGAGGCAAAATGGCGTCAGGGCTATGGCGGCACACTGAAAATCCATTCCGACTATCTCACTAATCCACAGGTATCAACCACTCAGTCCCTGAATCATGGTAGCCATGGGCAAAAACAGAGAACTCACAACGAACACGGCGCAACATGCGATGGCGACGAACAGAATAGGCGGCAGGATCGTCTGTAGCAGCAACGAACGCACGCGCACACGTGCCTCGAACATCTCGCGCGCAGTGCAAAAGGCGTCGGTCAGCGAGCCTTTTTCTTCACCCCAACGAACAAGCGGAATCAGCGAGTTCGGCGCGTGTCGCGTCGCGGACAGCATCTGCCAAACGGTCTGTCCCTCTTCGGCACCGTCCGCCAGCCAGTGCGATATTCCGCCTACGTGATCGTTCGACACCCCATCGCCGGCAAGTCTCAATGCCTCGGGCAATGGGATCTGGTTTCGGACCAGCACGCTCAACAAGCCCAGCCATTCGGCAAAGCCCGACCAGTGCCAGAGTGGACCGAACAGTGGTATCGTCGCAACCAGCCGCAGCCATCCCGCACGGCCTTGGCGCAGCCGAATCGCAGCAATCGCGAATAGCCCAAGAACGATGACGCCGAGGACCAACCACACCCCGATGTCTCGCCACCAGAATAGCACCATCGTGAGCACCGGCAAATCGAACTGGAAGTCCTCGAACATCTGCTGGTACGTGCCGGCCACAAAGAAGAGGATCGACAGCAACAGCATAGTCGCCAGACAAACGACAACGAGTGGATAAGCAAACCCGCCGACGACGTTTTGCCGCAGGTCACGCGCGGCGCGTTGCTGATCCGCCAACTCCACGAGCGCGTCACCCAGGCTGCCCGTTCGTGCCGCCGCTGCCAGCAGTCCACTTACGTGGCGAGGCACCAACCGGTCGCTGTTCGCCAGAATATCGTCCAGCGATCGGCCTTGCTCGACTTGCGCAGCAATCGAACCGAGGGCCGAAGCGACTCGATGATTCGTACTCTCGTCAGCCGCCGCCCGCAGTCCAGGCGCCAACGGCAAATTGCCGGCGCTGATCTGGGCGATCCGCCCCGTCAACTCCTCGGCCTCTGTAGAGGAGAGAGGGTGTTTTGCAGCGGATGTGTCTGCGTCTGTCGAGGACAAGTCCAAGACTTGCAGGCCTTGCTCTGCCAACAAAGACCGCGCTTCGTCCGGCGTGGCCGCTTGGACTTCGCCAGCGACTTCGTTACCGTCGGTATCTCGCGCTTTGTATTGAAACATAGGCATCTAGAGCGGTTGTCCCAGTTCGTACAGCATTCGGCAGATTGGTCCAAAAGTCGCCACGCACTGAAGCGCGGTCGCAGCGCCGCCGAATACGGCGGTCAACACGATCGGCAAGTACATTGCAGTCCAAGTGGCAGCGCGTGCGGCACGCCGCCGATAGCTGTTGGCCGTCTCGAGCAGCGTATCGCTGATTCCCGGCTGATCCGCACCGGCCATCACAAGCCACCCCAGAAGCGGCGGGAACGGCGCCGGGATCGCGTCCCGGTTGCCGAAGACTTCGCCCGCTTGCTGCCGATCGGCGATCTCCCGCGCCGCGCGGCTCAAGCCACGATCACCGCTGGCGTCTGCCGCCAACACGATTGCTTCCTGTAGAGGAACCTGCTGTTTGATCAACAGTGATAGCATCTCAGCAAACGTGGCCATGCGCCCGTCATGCAACGACTGACCCGCGGACGCCCATCGTCTCCGGAAGAATCCTGATGATCGAACTGTCGCAGCACGGCCCTGAGTCACCGAGGCCCGCCCCGAGCGATACCATCGCAGAACAAGAAGCAGTAGAACGACAAGCGGTGGCCAAACGGCCCACCACTCCGCTGTCTCGCCCAGCCAAACCAGCCACGCCAGAATTGGATCGGAAGAGGACGTGAGGCTTTCGAATACCCCTAACGTCGTCGGCGCAAGACGCAGGACCAGGAGTACAAACAGCCCATACGCAAGGGCCACAACAGCCAACGGATACACCAGAGCGGCACCGACCGCGCGCCGCAATTCCGCCGCACGGCGTACCGTCGTCGACAGACCCTCCAAAGCTCCCGCCAAATGGCCGGAGCGCTGGCCCGCTTGAACCACGGCTCGCCAGACGGGTGGAAACATCTTCTCGTCTGTGGCAAGGATCTGCGACAAGCTCTCGCCCGCCTGCATGCGTTCGCCCAACTGCGTAGCGATCTCGCCAACGCGTCCCGGCATGTCGCGGCCGATTCCCCCCAGCCCCTGTTCTAGGGGCACGCCAGCCCGAACAAGCGCAGCCATTTCTTCGTTCAACGCGACCAGTTGGTCGAGCGAGATCGGGGGACCGCCGCTGATTGGGCCGTTGCTCACGAAGAAGTCTCCAACACCGCGAACGTACCAAAACATCCGATGCCTATACCCTCCCTAACGACGCAGTGCGGCAGCGCGCACACGATTGGCCGGATTTTCTTGTTCGCCCGTGGGCTGCGCCACTTCGGCACTCGATTGAAGCCTGAAGCGCAAGTGAAGATAACGAGTGGCGCCATGTGACCTTCTGCATCAGAACTCGATACAATGTATGCGCAAACGAACGCTGCCACACTCTCGAAAGGCAAGGCCATGAAACGAGATACCTTCCGTAGATTTGCAGTTCTTGCCGTGATTCTGGGCATGGGGACCGCTGTTCCGCGGACCGGCTTGACGGCAGAGGACCAAGCGGAGGACAGCCAACTCGCCAAGTCCCGACAGATGAAGCCGTGGAAGGAGGTCGATGTCAGCAAGTACGCTGGCTGTTTCGTCTGCCTGGGCGACCTGGACAATGACGGGCGAGTCGATTTTCTTCTGTGTCGACAGGGGCCGCAGACAACACCCGGCTACCTGATCGCCATTGACCACGACGGACGCGAGCTGTGGTCCAGGGGGGATTCTTCGATCGCAAAGCATATGCCCGACGGCATGTACAAGGAGCCTGCCTTGCGCGGAATCGCGTTCGTTTTTGACATCGACCAGGACGGCCGATCCGAGGTCGTCACGGAATTCTGGGAACAAGACAAGCCGATGCTTTATGTCCTGGACGGTGAAACGGGCAAGGTCGAACAAGGTCGCGAGTCGCCCTTCGATCTGGAAGTCCGAAGTGGAAAACGTAGCCGGTGCCATCCGATCGGACGAATCGCCTACCTGCAGGGGAAGAATGGGCCGCCGTCGATCGTCCTGAAATACGAAGCCAGTGGTCGCGTGCCCACCCACGCGGTCGCGCTCGACTCGGAACTCAAGACAATATGGCACGTCAAGGCAAAGAACACTGCCATCGCGCATCTCCCATCGGTTGGCGATGTGGACGAGGACGACAACGACGAGATTATCTTGGGCACGACGCTGGTGGATGACGACGGTTCAATCTTGTGGGACAAACAAGCCCTCAACCATGCCGATTGCACGGCGGTGTTCCGGCCAACCAAGGGGGCCGATAACGCTGTCCTAATCAGCATCTGTAACACGGGCCCCGCTTTCTGCCTCTCGGGAAGTGGCGAGGTGATCTGGGAAAAGACCACCAAAGAGGTCAGCCACGGCCAAGGTGTCTGGGCAGGCAATTTCATCGACGATGTGCCGGGAGCCGAAGTGATCATCCTGAAGAGCGGCCATCGAGGCGACTTTGTCACCGTGCGTGGTACCGACGGCTCGCAGCTCGCAACATTCCAACATCGTCGAGAATTTCAGGGCTATCCAGATTTTCCATGCGTTGTGAACTGGCGGAGCCAGCAGACCCAGTCGCTGTGGATCCCAATAGACCGTTGCCTGGTCGATGGCCACGGCAATGTGGTGGCCGACCTTGGCATTCACGAAGAGCGCGTCCGCGACCGACTGCAATGGGGAACCACAAAATCGCACGTCGCCACGCAAGCGTTTGCCGTGGATCTGTGCGGGGACGAACGGGACGAACTGGTTCTATACCAGCCGTACAACGGGCAGAGCGTCGTGATCTTCACGCAACCCGATTCCGACTGTCAGCAGAAGCCCTACGTCCACCAGGAGAACGCTTACAATATCCACAGCTACTTCTGAGTGAGGATAGTCCGCAGTCCAGAGTGCTGTTATACTAGATGAAGGTCCAGACGCGTCTGACATTGGACACATGACGACGAGAACTTCCTCAGTGGCGTGGTCTCTCAATTGGGCGTTCCGCACCCCAGGGTTCGGCAGATGTCACAGACTGTTAACGCTATCTTCGAAAACGGCGTCCTCAGGCCTCTCGATCGACTTAACCTCGACGAGCGCCAACAGGTGCGCGTGACAGTGGACTCAGTCGACCCCGAGCCTGTAGACGAAACAGGCGAACAGCCAATTGACCCATTGGCGGACGTTCGTGTTTCCACGGGAATTGCGGACTTGGCCGAGAACTTCGATGACTTCCGTTTCGGAAGACGTGAACCGTGAATCCTGTGTTTCTCGACACCTCAGGATTGGTGGCGGTCGTCAACACGGACGATCAGTGGCACGTTGAAGCGGAATCCGTCTGGCGCAGCCTGATCACGTCGCGAGCCCCGTTGGTAACGACCTCTCTCGTGCTAATTGAGTTAGGCGACGGATTGTCTCGCGTCCAGCACCGGCAGCTTGCGGTTGACCTCCACGATCGTCTGCAGGCTTCCCCCATCGTGGAGATCATCCAGGCTACTGGGGATCACGAGCGCCGGGCGTGGGAACTGTTCCGTCAACGGAGCGACAAGGAGTGGGGAATGACGGACTGTGTCAGCATCGTCGTCATGCAGGATCGCGGCATTCAGGATGTGCTGTCGTCTGACCACCATTTCGAGCAAGCGGGCTTTAATACTCTGGTGAAGCGTTAGAAAGCCAACGCGATCCACGGCACGCTACAAACCTGCCCCACGGTCATCCGCCACCAGCGTCTGCCGAAGTTGCAGTCAAGGCAGGAATTGCATCTCAGGCGGCCACCCGCTAGGTTAGTGGAAACGCGGCAAATCAGGTCTTACAGCAGGTTACGTGCCTGCCCCACGACGCGTGATTTCAAATTGCCAAACAAACCGTGAGGAGTGAAATATGGCCAAAGTAGCAATCATCGGTGCCGGTAGCATGGTGTTCAGCACGACGATCACCAACGACATACTGCAAACGCCAGGACTTGAGGGTTCAACGGTCGCCCTGATGGACCCGGATTTGTCCAAGGTGAAAAGCGTCGAGGACTACGTAAACAAGATCATCAAAAAGAACAATCTCTCGCACCGGGTCTTCTCAACGGCCGACAGACGAGAAGCTCTCGATAATGCGGATTACGTCATCACCACGTTTCAAATCGGAGGTATGGAAGCCTACAAATACGACTATGAAATTCCGATGAAATACGGCGTCGACCAGTGTATCGGGCAGTGCGTGGGCCCCGGCGGCGTCTTCCGGGGGTTGAGGACCATCCCAGTGCTCGCGGATTTGATGCGAGACATGGAGGACGTTTGCCCGAACGCGATCCTGCTGAATTACGTCAACCCGATGTGTACGTGTTCGATCGGCATGTCCATGTCGAGCGACATCCCGTTCGTGGGTTTGTGTCATGGCATTCAAACGACACTGGATTTGATCTCCGGCTATGTCGGCGTGGACAAAGACGAGATCGACTTCCTGGCGGCGGGCATCAATCACATGGCGTGGTTTCTCAAGCTGGAGAAAGACGGAAAGGACCTCTATCCGATCTTTCGCGAGAACATCGAGAAGCCCGAATACTACATCAATGACAAAGCCCGGATCGAAGTTTGCCGTCACTTCGGCTATTTCATGACTGAGAGCACGGGGCACCTTTCCGAATACCTGTACTGGTTCCGCAAGAATCGCGAATTGCTCGACACGTACTGCGACCAACCGTACTTCGGCGGCGAATCGGGCATCGGCTACCGGTACCACAACGGCATCACGGAGAGATTCAAGAAAGAAGATATTTTCGCCCTCGAAAGCGGAGACCTCGAACCGAGGAGTATCGACTATTGTTCGTATATCCTGGAGGCCCTGGAAACAGGCAAGCCGTTCCGCCTGAACGGCAATGTCATGAACTGTGAAGGCTATATCAGCAACCTGCCTCGCGAGTGCTGTGTGGAGGTTCCGATTTACGTTGACAAAGAGGGGCTGCATCCGCTACACGTGGGTCGATTGCCGCCGCAGTTGGCCGCCCTGAATCGAAGCAACGTCACGCTGCAGATGCTCGCGGCCGAAGCAGCCATTGCCGCCGACCCAGACCTGGCGTACGCGGCCGTGGCCATGGATCCGCTGACTTCAGCCGTCCTTGGGCTCAAAGAAACGCGCGATATGGTCATCGAGCTGTTCGAAGCACACGCCCAATGGCTGCCGCACTTCGAGGGCAAATTCCTGAAGAGTTGCGAGATCATCAACGTGCCGGAAGGCACGGTGGGCGTCGACGTGCCGCTGGATCCGGCCCTTGCCGTAGCCAACCGATTCGGCAAGCTGGCCGGCGACTGAGGAAAGGGGCAAACGTTGCGCAGTTGGGCAGGGGGAAAAGAACGGGGTGGCTGGGGTCGAGCGGCAGCGAGCCCCCAGTTGGCTCCGACCTGGGGGCTCACCTCTCGTTTCTCGCGGTTCGACCCCAGCCACCCCATTCGTGCAAACGACAGCGAACTCCGGTTAGCGTATCAAGAACCAACTCCCCGTTGATCCTGTGGAAGTGACGAGCATGACCCCGCGTGAAAATCTGCTGAGCCTTTATCGAAGAACCGGGTTTGAGTATGCGCCCGTGCATT
>CAZURK010000291.1:0-19941 GCA_964623055.1 uncultured Pirellulaceae bacterium | reverse complement strand
TCTTGACGCGGCATGACTACACATTCTTGGATGAGCAACGTAAGTCGACTCGGTTTGCCAAAGAGCCGGAAAGCGCGTACGCGGTGGTCTTTCATCCTGATTTGCAGGAGTTGTCAGCCGAGGTGCACGATGAATCGCTCGGCGGAATGGGTCTGGTGCTGGAAGACGCGGCCCACTTCTGCGTCGGCCAAGAGGTCAAGATCGCTTATCTGGACAGCTTCGTAAAGGCTAAGGTGCGCCATATCGAGCCACGCGACGACGGTAAAGTCGTCGTTGGCTTCGAGTGTGAAACTGCCGGTTAGCGCAAAGGCAAAAGGCCAATTTGGCACGGCGGAGCCACAGCCAAAATCGTTTAACGGCAAGCCGAAGGCGTCGGCGATGGCCGGAAACACAGTCGCCTTCGGCTTGCCGTTAAACGAGTTTGCGCACGGTGCGCCGATTCTGATCGTTGGCAGTACGGGACGGGACCAAGAACATAAGCAAACGAACCCCACACATGATAATGCGGGGCTCGCCGCTGTACCATCAATTCCTGCATTCGCCAATGCGACTGTCGAAATCGACTGCCAGAGACTGGTCACTCACGCCTCGGCCAGAGCCTTCTCGGCCGCTTCGCGCACGTACTGCTCGGACGCGTCTTTGCGGGTGTCGCGGAGGAATTTGTAGATCTGCTCCGCGTCGCCCTTCTTTCCGGCTGCCGCCAGTTTCTCGGCCAGGACCATGCAATTCTTGGTGGCCTGAATGCGCTCCCAGCCGGGCTCGGCTTTGGCGGCCTCGATCAACAGGTTGGCCGCGCTCGCATCGCCAATCTTGGCCAGTCCCGCGCCGGCCGCGATACGGACTTCACGGTCCGGGTCGTCAAGCGCGTCCTTGAGAATACCGGCTGATCCAGCGTCGGCCAGCGCTGCCAGAGCATCGATGATCGCCAGCCGACATCTGCCTTTGGCCTTGGACGCTGCTCCGCGTAGCACGTCGGACGCTCCGTCCTTAATCGCCGCCAGCGCCATCGCCGCCGGATCGCACAACGCTTCGTTCAGAAGCAGCCCCCCCAGCGCATCAACGGCTTCTCGACGCCCAGCCCATCCGAGCGTCTGGCAGAGGAACGACCGGTTGTAGTCCGAGTGCTCGCCCGCAAGTTCCGCCGCCAGCACGTCGCAGAACGCCTTTCGCGCCTTTTCGTCCTTGACAACCAGCGTGTGATTCACCACGCAGTGCAAAGCGTAATGCGGTTTGGCGTCTTCAACGGTGCCGGGTTCGGCAAGCATTTCGACGAGTCCACGGACGTTGTCGGCGCCGCCTTCGCAGATGGCGGCGACCGCTTTATCGATCTTTTCCTTGTCGATGTTTTGTGTGAACATCCCCCGGCCGTCCGGATCGGGCATCTGGTCGACCAGGGCCTTGAGTTTATCGGATACTGCCATGGTATATGCTCCTTCAGCTTGACTGGTATGACTTACAGACGCCACGGGGCCCGCATGGGCTGGTTGACCAGACGGTTGGCCTCGTCGTCGCCGATAATCTGTTCGGTGTCGGGGTCGAACTTCAGCGGCCGTCCGCAGCGGAAAGCCACGTTGGCCAAGTGGTAAATCGTGGCCACGCGCTGCGAGCGTTCGGCGTTGCTCGCAGTCGGGCATCGCTTGCGGATCGCCTCGTCGAAGTACGGCAGCCGTTCCGGATCGGGCATCTCGTCCAGCTTCTTCTGATCGCCCTCGCTGAGCATGTTCATCAACTCGCCCTCGCCCAGGTTCCTTGGCTTTTGGTGGTAGGGCTCACCCCATTCGTTGCTCTCGAGCACCAATGTGAAGCCGTCGGCGTACTTCATCTCGCACCAGCCCCACATGCCACAGCATTCGGGATGCCCAATCGGGGCGTGGGGAGTGACCTCGACCGGAGCGGACAGATCGCGGCCGAACTGGTAGGCGAGGCCGTGCAGGTGATGGTGGGCCATGTCGCTCAGGCCGCCGCCTTCGTAGTCCCAGTAGCCGCGGTGGGTGCCGCCAAAGCGATGCCTTTGATAGGGTCGCAACGGGGCCGGCCCGCAGTACATATCCCAGTCGAGGTTTTCAGGCACGCCCGTGACCTCGTGCTTCACCATGCCACTCCATTGCGCGACCTTAAAGCCGCCCTTCTTGACAAGCACCGAATCGCACTCCTTCAGCAGTCCGCTCTCGAAGATCTTGCGGATCTTGTTTGGGTTGTAGCCCCCCTTCCTTTCGATCTGGAAGACGCGGCCGAATCGCTTCTCGGCTTCGGCCACGGCACGGCCTTCAGCGATGAATCGCGACATTGGCTTCTCGCACACCACGTCTTTGCCGGCCTCCATGGCGGCGATGGAAATCAAGGCGTGCCAGCCGGGGTGGGTGGCGACGGCAACCACGTCGATGTCCTTCCGGTCGAGCACTTGGCGAAAGTCCTGGTATGCCTGGCAGCGTTTCCATCCTTTCTGGGCCGCCCAGCCGTTGGCCTTGCTTTCGGCCCTGTTCAGGTCCGCGTCACAGCACGCCAAGCACTCGACGTTCGGTCCCAGACACCCGAAGGTACCGGGCCCCCGGCCGCCCGAGCCGATCAGTGCGCCGCCGAGTCCTTCACTGGGGGGCGTCTCGCCTAGGCCCAGCACGTTCCGCGGCACAATCGAGAATGCCGCAGCCCCCGCCGCCGAACCTTGCAGGAATCGCCGGCGAGTCATTCCATGTCTCGAATCTTTCATCTTCAGACCTCCTCGTTGATTTGAGAAAGCGTCACCTCCTTAGAGCAGCGCCATCAGCTTATCCGAGGCAGAAGCCGTTTGCACGTCTTCTCGGCAGCTTTTTTCCGTGCTTTGCCAAGGAAAGGGAGGGCGAGGCTCCTGCTGTAGATATCATTGGAGGCTGTTCTATACCGTGGCCGGTTTAAAATGTCCGCTGGAGTACAGCCTTTAGGCTGCGAAAGACAGGCTGAAGCCTGGACTCCAACAACCGGCCGCGCCATATTAGCCCGGTTCACCGGGGTTTTCCGCGAAGCGGTACTCGGCCCGGCATTCATGCCGGGTTGGGTGGAACGACGATCGCGCTGATTCAGCCCGGTTCCACCGGGCTTGCCGCTGTTTGGCTTGAGCCGCAAATGCAGGCGCCGTGGCTCAAGCCAAACAGCGAGAAGTCCCGTAAACGGGACTGGATGGATCGCAGGTCTCTCCAACCCGCCGTAAACGGCGGGCCGAATACCGCTGCGCGGAAAAGCCCCGTAAGAACGGGGCTGCAATCTCACTCAAACACGTCTGCAGCAGTTGGGCGAGGCTCCTGCCGAGCCGCGTGTCGGTGCCAAGAATCCGGCTCAGCAGGAGCTTCGCCCACACGGACAAATCGGCCCTTCGACCTTCGAGACGACACTCAGACAAGACAGCCTTGGCCCCGCGGTAGGTCGCCGCTAGAATTCTCTTCATGAATACGCAAGCCACCTTACCCGACATTTCCGCTGCCTACCTGGGGCGCAAACCGAGGATCCGAGTTCTGGTGTGGAGTACCTGCATCTGAGGATGGAGGACGGCAGCGACCTGTACCTCACCGAATATGGCCGTCCCTTCATGCAGCAGCTTCTGCCCGAGAAATGGCGACGCACACCCAGGACGAAGCTGTCCACTTCGCATCAGATCTACCACACGATCACCAAGGACGCTGTCCATCTGGTGTGGCGAGTGTCCCACGTCGGGGAACGGCCCGACATGGACCCGTTTGTAGAGCGAGAGAGGCGAATCCTGTCCCATGGCTACAACAGCCCATTCGAGGAAATGTCAATCGCCATGGAACTGGCCCGCAACGGCATCGAGACCACCTATCCGCGTGCGATCTATATGACGGGGCATCGCTCGGAAATTTCCTCGAACCTGACGGACATGAATCGATACGAGGACCACGCTTCGATGACCACCACCAGCGGCCACCCCATTCTAAGTCAACACCACGACTACATCATGATCTGGGGTTACTGGAACGGCCCCGACGAGGTCCTTGCCGAAAAGGACGAAGTGGTACTACAGGGAGTCGACGCGTTGGCGGCATATCGAGAGGAGCGGATCTCCGAGAAGGTCTACATGCGCGTGATGGGGACAACAAAGGAGAAATTGGCGGGCGCAGGCTTCGAGGACCTGAGCCTTCGCGGAAACCACCTGCTGCTGTCGTTCGACACATCCGACCAGCTTGCCACCGGCGACGATGGCGAGCCGCTGGTACGAATCTGCAATTTCGAATTGATCCGACGCATCGAAGGTCATCCGGACGCTTCGATCTGATTTGGCGTCTCGTCACCTTAGGAAGGTCCCGCCATACGAATAGCACGACGCGCTGCGAAGGCTGGCATCAGCGTGAAAGGAGAGCGTCATGAGAACCCGCCAACAACGGACACATCACGGATTCATGAAGATGGCCGCACGGCCAATTGGGCCGGGCGTGGCTGGCATTTTCTTTTTCCTCGTGACCTGGACGCTCCAGACCGTTGCGTATGGCGGCGAACCAGTGCCAGGAACCGTGGAGGCCCGGAAACAGGTCACAGCGATTGCTTCGGATCAGCTTTCGAAGGTCCTGGCCGAGTTCAATCACGGTGCGGCACTGCTGGAGAAGTACCGATACTCTGATGCAGCCAAGTCGTTCCAGAGCGTCCTGCAGGTGTTTCCCGATTGGACCGCGGCTCGTTTCAACTTGGGCATCGCCTATCTGAACGGCCGAGCGAAAGCTCCGGACTCTGTGGTGGACAGGGCACGGCGGGGGTTGTTAGTGCCGCCTCGGGCGATCCTTACAAGACCGGCAGCCGGGACTTGCTCGCATTCACGGGTAAGGAACTTCGTCTCTACCGAAACCGCGGAGGTTTCCGGTTTGAATTGGATCAGGACTTCTCCAATCGCTGCGGCCGACTGGGTGGCACGGGCGGTCAGTTCGCCGACATGGATAACGACGGTGACCTGGACATCGTGATCGCCGACTCGCACCGCCGTAGGGGCCGCGGGCCGGCGTTGCTGATCAACGAGTGGCCCAATCGTCGCTTCTCGAACGCGGCCGATGTGGATCCCGGGTGCCTACTGACCGTCATCCAGACGCACGGCAACGCCAGTTGCGTTGTGGCCGACTTCAACAACGACGGCAGGTGTGACATCTTTCTTGCCGAGATGAACGAGCAGCCGCTGGTGATCGAGAACGTCACGTGCGGAGGGCACTTTGTCGCATTGGACTTGGTCGGAACGAGACCCAAGAACCGAATGTCGCAGTCCAACAGTTCGGCCATCGGGGCTCGTGTGGAGGTCAAATCCGGCACGGTGTATCAGCAATACGTCGTTGGAGGGTCGTCCGGCCCAATGGCTACGAAGCCGCTGAGAATTCACGCCGGGCTTGCAGACAATTCCGCGGTGCAATGGTTGCGGATTCGCTGGCCCGATGCTGTGCTGCAAGCCGAACTGGAACTTGCCGCCGACCAGATGCTGAAGATCACCGAGACAAATCGGCTAAGTACCACATGCCCCCACTTGTACGCCTGGGATGGTTCGCGTTTCGATCTGGTGTCGGATTTCGGCGGCGTCGGGGGGCTTGGATATTGGATCGCGCCGGGAACTTATGCTATGCCCGATCCCACGGAGTACGTGTACGTCCCGCGTCTGGAACCGGAGGATGGCCAGTATGTCCTTCAGGTTCTCGAATCCTTGGAAGAGACGGTGTATCTGGACGAAGCCAAGCTGGTGGCCGTGGACCATCCCGCGGATACGAATATCTGCCCTCACGAAATGATGGCGATCAACGCGGCGCCGCCGCCGTTCGAGGTCTTCTGCATCCGCGAGCCGATCGAGCCCATCGCGGCGATTGATCATCGCGGAACCGACGTGACCGAGCAGATTCGCCGCATCGACCGATCCAGTGCCGGCGCGACCGACGTGGACGATCGCTTCTACGGATACGCGAAAGACCATTTCGTGGAACTCGACTTTGGCGATCGCCTGCACGACGTAGCTGCGGCGAGTCGGATGATCCTCGTTCTTCGTGGATCCACGCTGTACCCGTATTCCTCCATCAACTATGCCGCTTACCAGGCCGGCTTACGTCTGAAGGCCCCCAGCATCCACGTGTTGCGCGACGGTCAATGGATGGCGTTGTTTGACGAAGTTGGCTGCCCGGCGGGAATGCAGCACGTGATGACCGTTGAACTGACCGGCAAGCTCCTGCCTCGGGATCGGAGGATACGCATTTCCAGCAACATGGAGGTGTACTGGGACAAGATTCACCTTGCCGTGCATATTCCCGAGGCCAGCTTGCGGATCAAAGAAGAATGCACCCAAGACGCCGATCTCCACTTTCTCGGCTATGCGCGGGCCTATTCCCCGGACGGCCGCCGGCCCGAGTTGTACGACCACGACCGAGTGGAACGATCCGTCCCCTGGAAACTGATGAAGGGCGACTACACGCGCTACGGCGACGTTGCCGAATTGCTCCAGGAAGCCGACGATTGCTACGTGATTTTGGGGCGCGGCGACGAACTGACGCTCCGATTTCCGGCCGACGCATTCGGCCCCATTGCCCCCGGGCATCGCCGTTCGTTTCTTGTCAAGTTCGACGTCTACACCAAAGATATGGACCTCTACAGTGCGTGTAGCGACAACGTAGAGCCGCTGCCATTCCACCGCATGCGATCGTATCCCTACGGCCCCGGCGAATCCTATCCGCAGAATGCCAAGACGAAAGACTACCGCCGCCGCTTCAATACACGCCGGGTGCAGTAGCACGCGTCAAGTTGGGACCAGGGCGATGCGCAGCTTCTCCATGCGGCAGAGAATTGATCTGAATCAAGGACTTCTCTGTCGCAAGATGCGATACTTCTCTTCAGACAGGTATCTGTTGACTCGACCTACGGCCTAAAGAGGGCGAAAGATGACCAAACGACAAATCATCCATATCGACGAAGAAAAATGCGATGGCTGCGCTCAGTGTGTCCCGTCCTGCGAGGAAGGGGCTATACAGATCATCGACGGCAAGGCGAAACTCGTAGCGGATGTGTATTGCGATGGGCTCGGAGCCTGTCTCGGGCACTGCCCCCAGGGAGCGTTAACGGTTGTCGAGAGAGAGGCCGAGGCGTTTGACGAAGAAGCCGTGGCCAGCCGCCTTGCGGCGATGAAGCGTGACGTTCCAACCGCGCCGGCCGGAGGTTGCCCCGGCGCGGCTGCCATGCAGCTACGCGACGCCTCGGCGTCGCAACAGACGACAATCCCCAGCGGAAACGGCACGCCCGGTGGCGTTACGGACGACGGGGAGCCCTCGGGGCTCGCCAATTGGCCGGTGCAGCTCCATCTGGTGCCGCCCCATGCACCCTATTTGCAGCAAGCCGACGTGTTGCTGGTTGCCGACTGCGTTCCCTTTACCTGTGCCGATTTCCATCGTCGCTTCCTGGACGGCCGCCCGGTTGTGATCGGCTGCCCGAAGCTGGACGACGGCCAAGCCTATGTGCAGAAGCTGGCGCAAATCATTCTGGCGTCCGGCATTCGCAGTATCACCGTGCTGCACATGGAGGTGCCGTGCTGTACAGGGCTGCTGCGAATCGCCGAAGCCGCCGTGCAGATGGCCGGCACCGATACGCCCGTGCGCGATGCGACGATTTCCATCCGAGGCCAGACCCTACCGACGTCCAACGGCAGTTGCCCGTCAACTTCCGGCGCAGGACTACCAATCGCCGGCCCTGCCCAGCGCTGAACGGTTTTCGATCCGATCCGAGTCAGCTTTGAGATCGCACGCTTCAAAATCCCAGTTCTTCCAAGAAACCGGGTTTCTGGCCACCCGACGTGGCCGTGCTATGACGGTGCAGCGCCCGCCGCTCAAGAGGACCGCCACGGCCAGGATGGAATGAACAAACGCGGGCATTCCAGTACACCTCAGTAGGCTCGGCATTGTGACGGAGGTTCCTAGCGACCATACTAAGTGCGGCAAACGCGCGTGAAAACCTGCGTGAGAATTGGTGAACCAACTGGAGCTGCGTCTATGAACGGAACCGACCTAACCATGTCGCGTCGGGGCTTCCTTGGTGCGGCATCCGTGTTGGCGGCCCCGCTGATCGTGCCGGGGGCGGCGGAACTGCGGCGTCTTCGAGCGGGTGCGGCGACCAGCAACATAACGTTGCCGCTGGGAGCGGCCAATGGCGGCGTGATCGCCCGTGGCGGTTTGGCTACGAACATCCATGACGAACTCCGCGTCCGCTGCCTTGCCATGGACGATGGCCGGACCCGAACTGTCTTCGCTATTTGCGATCTGCGAATGGTTGGCCGCGAGGTTGTTGAAAGGGTCAAGGAGTTGGTGCGCGAGGCCACGGGACTACCGCCGGAGAACCTGCTCGTCTCCGCGACGCACACTCACGGGGCTCCGGCAGTGATCGGAATGCACACAACCGATGTCGATCACTGGTATCGCGATTTCGTAGCCGCTCGCATCACCGACGGCGTGCGCCGAGCGATCACGAATCTTGCCCCGGCGCGGATTGGCTGGGCGGTCGGTTCGGTGCCGGAACATGTCTTCAATCGTCGCTGGTTCATGCGCGATGGCGCCATCCCGCCCGATCCGTTCGGAGGGCAAGCGGACCGAGTTCGGATGAATCCTCCGCGGGCTAGCGAAGATCTGCTGAAACCCGCCGGGCCGATCGATCCGGAACTAGCCATCCTCAGCGTTCAACACGCGGACGGCCGACCGCTGACGCTGCTGGCCAACTACAGCCTGCACTACGTCGGCGGTTACGAGCGGGGACATGTAAGTGCGGACTATTTCCCGATTTTCGCCGATCGGATTCAGCAGTTGATCGGGGCCGACCGGCTCGATCCACCGTTTGTTGCAATGATGTCAAACGGAACCAGTGGCGACATCAATAACATCGATTTCAAAGGGCCGCGGCAGAGGTGCGCACCGTGGGCTCGAATGCGCGAAGTTGCCAACGACGTGGCGGACGAGGCATTTCGACTCTACAAGCAGATCAAGTACCGCGACGACACTCAGATTGACGCCTGCGCGACCGATTTGCAGCTTGGCGTCCGGCGACCGGACGCGCAACGCATCGAGTGGGCTCGTGGTGTCTTGAGGGAGGACACGGATCCCGCTCGACTTACGCGACCGGAAATCTATGCCAGTGAAGCCCTGCAGTTGGCCAAGTTCCCGGAGAGAGTCCCGGTCCAGGTCCAGGCGATTCGCATCGGCGAGCTTGGCATTGCGGCGATTCCGTGCGAAGTGTTCGCCGAGACGGGTTTGGCCATCAAGGCCGGCAGTCCGCTGCGCCCCACTTTTACAATTGAGCTGGCCAACGGATACAACGGATACCTGCCCACGCCCGAACAACACGAATTGGGCGGCTACGAAACTTGGCCCGCTCGATCATCGTACCTGGAGGTACAAGCCGAGCCGAAGATCCGCGACTCAGTGCTGGAACTGCTGAAACGAACAATGGATCCGTGACGCCGCATCCGAAAGAATACCCGCTTCGCGCCCCCAATTCCTCATTCGTTGCCGTCCTCAATTCGTTGGGAGAATAGCCAAGGTCCCCAACGAATTCAGGGCGGCAGCGAATGGCGCACATATCGACAGCCCCTTGTCGAATCGCTCCTCCTGAGGGCCTAATCCTGCATTCTATCTTGCAGACGAAGAGGGCGTGCGCTATCGTGAGTCTGCAGTCACTGAACAACTTGGCCGAGTAACTCCGTCTAGGATGATACCATGACGATGAACCAAGCCATAGGAATCGCTGATTTGAGCATGCGCGGGATCCCTATTGTGTGTGCGGTCCTTCTCGTGACGTCTCGGCTACTCGCTGCCGAGTTGCCGCCGACCGAGGGCCGGACGAATCTGGCGGCGGGCCGTAGCGTTGTGTTTGCACCTGAGCCCAATTACCGTCTTACCCAGCGCAACGATACTGATGCAACTGATTTGACCGATGGCGAACTCACGAAACGCGCCGACCGCCACATCTGGTTCGACTCGACGGCCGTTGGCTGGTCGTACGGAGGCCGAGTGAATCTGGCGGTCGATCTGGGGCGCATGGCGAAAATCGACGAAATCGCCATCCGTCTGCTCGGCGGGTCGCCGCAAGCCGGGATTAACTTCCCCGGTTGGATCGAAGCCTTTGTGAGCGACGATGGCGAGCACTATATCAAGGTGGCGGAGTGTTCCCGTTGGCGCCCGGGCGACTTCCAGCGCTTCGGCGTGCCCGACGACGCGGGCAAGGGATGGATCCATTGCCTACGATTCAAGGATCTCGCCGCCCGCGGCCACTGGGTTGGGTTGCGGATGTACGTCACCGGTTTGGCCGCAACCGACGAGTTGTATGTGTTCGGCTCGCCGATGGAAGACTCGCGGAACGAGCAATCGTCCGGGCAAGCCAGTGATTTCACGGTGACTCATCCCCAACCGTACTTCCACAAACCTGATTTGGAGTTCGCGACCAACCTCTGCCTGCCGGTTCCCATTGGCGTGGTCGTACCCGGAGACGAATCGAATGACGAGCCGTTTGAGATGACGCTCGATCTGCCGCCGGGAATCGAACTCTGCGGCGGTCAGCTTGCTGGACAAGAATCGGAACAAATCAAACCTGAGACGCTGCCGGACGGCTACCGGCGCTATCAGTTCAAGGGACCGGCCAAATCGAGCACCAAAACGTTCGGCCGCCTCTACTGTCAAATCCCCGGATGGGAAGATGGCCAGAACGGAAGCTTCCGTTACCGTTTCCAGCACGCGGGTTGGGAGAGTCCGAACGTCGAGGTGCCCGTGCATGCGTTCGAGGTGCCTCGTGCGCCTCGTTTGAAACGGATGATGGTCGGTCTGGGATGGTGGAGCGCTGGCGCCACGGCTAAATGGCCTGGAGCCCTGGACGTGTGGGACCAACTGGGCCTGAACAGCTTCTCGTTGTTCGCCCATTGGATGCGCGAGGACAATCCCGATTGGAAGCTGGTCGACGAGGCCCGCCGCCGAGGCTTCTTTATCGTCAATATCGACTCGCCGCTTCACCGCATGGCGAGTCGGGCCGCGAAGACCCCGGAGATTTGCGACCAGTTCGCCGACGGCAGCGTCGGCGAGAAGCTGTGCGTTTCGTACCGAGGTCAGCACTATGAGAACGAGATCGAACGTTTCGCGGCGGCAATGGCCCGCGCCCGGCCGCATTTCGCCTCGCTGGACATCGAAGTCTGGGGATGGCAAGGGCCGGTGGACTGCCGCAAGTGTACGCGCTGCCAGAAGGACTTTGCCGCGTCGGGCATGGAGACCTGGGAAGCGTGGCAAGTGGCCAAAGGCAACGAGATGTGGCGCGAGATGGTCACTGCAGCCCGGGCCGCGATCAAGAAGACTGGCAACGATCCCGATTTCGAGATCGGCGGATATGACTTCCGCGCCGGGGGCCCGTACCAGAGCGTCTGGTCGGTGGACGACATGTATCCGCAGTGGATGCAAAGCAGTCAAGTCTCGACCTACACGTGTCTGTATCCCTACCACCTCGAGCTGATCGGCAACGAAGTGCGCGAGGACCGCGCGCATCTGCCGCGAAGCGACGTGTTGCCTTGGCTGACACCCGGAGACGCAGGCACGTTTCCGGGCGAGAGTTTTCAATGGGCGCTGCTGGAGTGCTACTGTAACGGGGCTCGGGGCGTTCACTTCTGGTCCAGTCGGGTATGGGACTCGGAGAGTCTGATCGCCTACAACCGCGTCGTACGAGCGATTGCGCCCGTCGAGCAAATCCTAGTCGACGGCGAACTGGTCGGTGATGCAGCCCGCGCCGAGACACCGGGCCGCGTGAGCGGAATGCGACAGGGCAATGAGATGGTCATGCTGGTCGCCGACTACTTTCGCCGGATCGACGGCACGGTCAAGCTGACGCTGCACGTGCCCGCCCGATCGGAAATCCGCGACTTGCTCACCGGCGAGGTTCTGTCGGCAGAAATCCGAGCGGGCGAGCGTCTCGTTCCGGTGCCTTTGGGCGGGAATCGGGCTCGGCTCCTCCACGTTCATCCTCTCGACTGACGGTGCCTGCTTCGTCACCTAACGGAGTTCACAATTCGAACCGCGGCAGTGTCGCCCAGGATCTTCGGCTTGCTGTCTCCAAGTTCTACATCCTCCAAGAGAATCGAGGGACGATAAGTCTCGCCGCCGTCCGACTTCTCTCGTGCGTCGATAGAAAGCTCTTGGACGGTCGAGCCGACGATGCGGACTCGGCGCGGTGCGTTGAGCGTCACATGGCCAAAACTACCGCCCACGACTTGTACCAGGTCGGCGCCGTTGCCGCATTCGAGCCCCCCGGGAGTTTCACAGTCTTCCAGTAGCACCTGCTCCGTACGTGTGTCGTGATCTCGGCCGACGACCTGCCAGGCTTTCGTGATAGGATCCAGAACCTTGCAGCGGACGAAGCGAACGTCGCGATTGACGCTTTTCGTGTCGTGCGACCGCAGCGTGAACCCCTCGCCGTCCGTGCCCTCGACGACACAATCCATCAGGGTGATCTGTTGGACGCCATCCTCGATCTCCCAAGCGCCGTCGCGCCGGCCTGGCAGTCCGCCGCGGCGATCGCTCATTGCGTTATAAGCTCGGCAACGTACGAAGCGGATATTGCGGGCGCCGTTGCCGGCATCGAAGCCGTCGTTGTGCCACTGACTGACCGTGCAGTCGACAGCCTGACAGTCCTCGGTGCCCACCGAGAACGCCAACGACACCCATGCCCGCTTGACGTGAACGTGATCGAGCACCAACTCCCGAACGTATTCCGCCACCAGACCGCGCGGGTTCCATCTGTTTTCCTGTGCTCTGTCTTGCTCCCAGAAATTGGCGTCGATGGTGAGCCCCCTCACCCTGACCTTGGCGATTCCTACTTCACGTGTTCCCGTGATCCGCAGCACATGAGTCCCAGAGCCGGTCACTGCGTTGTCGGCGAGTTGCAGGGTGGCGCCATCCCCGCAGAGTTCAATCTTCGACGAACGCACGGTCAATGTATTCGTGACGAGATAGGCTACATCTGCCGCGGGAACGACAACGCGTCCGCCACCTGCCGCGGCCGCTGTATCGATCGCCTGCTGGATGGCGTTAGTGCAATCTGTCTTGCCATCCGGAACGGCTCCGAAGTCTCTCACGTTGAATTCCTTCGCCTGAGTGGTCGCAGCCCATGCCACAACAGCAATCATCAGAAATGTCTTCCTGCCGTTCATTTGTGTTCTCCCAACCCGCGCCGTCTCGACCGTGTCCGGCACAGGAGAAACCCAGAATCTGATAACGCTTTCACGCAGGCACCACGCCTGATGTTCGTCATGTTATCATAGCCATCGCCGGCGGCGTGGAAGAGTGTCCGAAGGAAGAATCTACGAGATACCGGGACGCGGGATACACAGTGTTAAGAACTAGGCGATCTCCGGCAGCTCAAAACCCTTGCGGTGCTCGCGGCCGACGTATTGGTTGGCCTCTTCGTCGTCGAACGTCTCCGTCTTGGCGTCGAATCGGAGCTTCTTGCCTGTGCGCCACGAAATGTTGCCGGCGTGGCACATGGCGGTGCTGACGTGCCCCGAGTAGATCTCCTGATTGAGCGACTCGCGGTTGCGGCTGCGCACGGCGTCCAGGAAGTTGCGGATGTGGGCCTGCTGGGTCTGGCTCCCGTTGCCGCTGCCCTCCTTGACCACCTTGCCGCCGGCGTCGTAGGCCTTCCACGAGTTGTTCGTCAACAGTATCCAGCCGTTCTCGCCGTAGACGACCGCCCCCTCGCCGATGCCGAACAGTCGCGGCCGCGACCACAGGCGCATCTCGTACGTCAGGATCTTGCCCGGATACTCGTAGTTGATAATCTCGGTGTCGGGCCACTCCTGGTCGTCCTCGAAAAAGAACTTGCCGCCAGAACAGCAAATTGCCTCGGGCATCCCTTCAAGGCCCATGAGGAAACGGCAGTAGTCGATGCGGTGGACGCCATCGTTGCCCAGGTCGCCCGTGCCGTAGTCGAACAGCCATCGCCAGGCGCCGCCGACGATTGATCGGTTGTAGGGCCGCTCGGGTGCCGGGCCCTGCCAAATGTTGTAGTCGAGTTCCGCCGGCGGCTCGCTGTCCGCCGCCAGATGCACAGCACCGTTTCGGGCCGTCTCCCAGGCCTTTCCATAGATCACCTTTCCCAACGCGCCGCTCTTCACGTATTCGGCAGCGTCGTGCAGGAAGGGGGCGCTGCGGATCTGCGTGCCCATCTGAACCATGCGATCGCGCTTGCGCGCGGCGGCCACCGCCGTCTTGCCCTCGAGGATGTTGTGGCTGGCGGGCTTCTCGACATAGACATCCTTGTCGGCCAGGCATCCGTGGATGGTGGGCAGCGCGTGCCAGTGATCTGGTGTGGCGACCATGAACACATCCACTGACGTGTCGTCGAGCAGCGTGCGATAGTCATTGACCAGCTTCGGCATAAGCCCGGTCTTCTCCTTCATCTGCGCTCCGCGCTGTTGGCGCGTTGACTCTCTGACGTCGCAGATGTGAGTGATGGCGCAGTCCGGTTCGGCGGCGAAGCTGTGCATCACCGAGTTGCCGCGCCCGCGGACGCCGATGCAGGCGACGCTGATCTTGTCGTTGGCGGCGAATGCTCTGCCGCTCAGCCCGGCGGTCAAGCCCAGGCCGACAGCGGCCGACTGTTGAACAAAGCGACGGCGAGTGGTACGGGACATGGGTAAGCCTCCTAAGTGACCGTTAGGTGATCTTAATCCGCATTCTCTGCCCACGAGCATACCTTCAGCGGAGCAATGGTCAATCACTGGTGGTTTTCGCGGGTTCTTCTTTTTCGGTCGCCGTTGTGGTCGTCATTGACGGAACTGGAACGTCACCCGAGAATGGTTTGATATGACGCCTTGAGCCGTAGCAATCACAAACGGAGAGCACAACGATGTCAAACGCCGTACTCAACCAGACGGTTCTCGAAAACGCCGCCTTCTGGCAGGGGAAGAATGCTCTGCTGCCTAAGTATGATCGGCGTCACTTGCCGGTCAAGTCCCTCTGCTTTTCCGCGGGGCGGATGGCTTATGCACATACCGGAGATATTCTCCAGGATCTGCTGAACGAAGACGCTGAAACCGGGATGATGGTCGGCGTCGAGACTTTCGCGGAGCGTTACTGCGCGGAACTGGCGGCCTGTGATTACCTGATGACGCAGCTCATCTACGAGAACGAAAAGGGCACGGTCATTCCGAAGGTGCAAGGCGCGATCAAGCAGGTGCTCTTCGTGGACGGCGACACAAACAGCCTGACCTGGAAACGGCTCTCTGAGTACTCCCGGGACCCGAATCTCCAATTCGGCACCATCAATGCTCCGGAAGGGGCTTATGGCGCGGTCTATGCCGGTGGCGAATTTGCGACTCCCACGAGTGACGCGGTCAAGAAAGACATGGCGGAAGGCACAGTGAATTCGGACGCAGCAATATGGACGGCCTTCGCCCTCGAACGCTTCAAGGCCGGTCTGCCATTCGCTCTCGTGAGTTGCACGAACTTCTCTGGGAACGGGCACTACACAGCCGGGACGGTCAAGATGGTCGCCAAGGCCTGGGAAGACGCCGGGTACGCGCCAAAGGGGTTTCTCGATTACCTGTCCGATCCTGAACGCTTCACCTTCCCTAACACGATGATCGATCGTATCGCTGTGCCGCCCGATGATGCGACCCAGCAAGTCATGAACGCTCTGGGACTGGCGTCGAGCATTGTGGTCACAGAGAAGACCCGTTACTGGGTGGTGGAAGACGCATTCCCAGCGGGAAGGCCGGCCTTTGAGAATGCGGAGGGCGTTTTCATGGAGGACTCTTATGAGGAGGTGAAGAAGTATGAGGACATGAAACTCCGCATCCTCAACATGGCACACTCCGTCATGGCCGGCATCGGCGTGCTGCTCGGTTACAGTGGACAGTACGGCATCTATCGCGCGATGCAGGACAAAGACATCCGCGAGATCATCGACCGCATCATCGAGGTCGTGATCAAGACCATCGAGCACCCAAAGAAGATGGACCCGCGGGATTTCGCCAGAGACACCATTGAACGGCTGAACAATGCGAACATACCGGACGATCCGATGCGCATCGCGCTCAACGGCTCGACCAAGATTCAGCCGCGGTTCATGGACACGTTCTACGCGGGCGAGCACAAAGGCATCGTTCCACACGAGCTTGATCTGGTTCTCCTCAGCGTCGCGGGCTTCCTCCGGTACACCCTCGGCAGGGACGACGCAGGGAATACCTACGAACTCGAGGGCGATCCGATCCGGAACCGCCTCGTGTCTTGCGGGAAGGCCGCCAAGATCGGGGACCCTTCGTCGGCCAAGGAATTCCATCCTCTCATATCGAGCACGGACGTGATGGGCAAGGACCTCTACAGCCAAGGTGAGTTAGGCGCCCGTGTCCAGGAGATGGTCGCGAAGATGCTGGTCAGCGAAGGCGCTGTGCGCAGCGTCGTTCAGGATACCCTGCGCGGCTCATAGACTCCGCCAGGCAGGGCTCAGACGTACATGCTGCCTCGGGCGTCGCTTGCACGCGGATACGATCGACGCACATGATGCCGTTGTTTCTGTTAGGAGACAGGATAATCGTCTGGATGCGGTGCACGTCGTCCCGTGCAAAGGGCAGGCCCTTGACCGACCGGTCGGCCACGGTCAGATCGAAGGTGGCCTCGCGCATGTCGGCCCGGATTACCACGTCCTGCCACGTGTCGGTATCGATGGCGAGACCCTCGACGGGCGTGTCGGCCTCATGGTAGTAGCACACCTTTCCGTTCGGAAAGAACCGCACGTGGAACGCGCGGTTTGTGTAATAGTTGGGCGCGTTGTCAAAGGCGTCGATATCCACGTGGCACTTGCTGGTCGAGGGCAAGAGGATCCGCGCCTCGACTTCGACGATGCCGTCCTCGGTATCCACTGCATCCTGTGGCGAGAACTTGATCCACGCGCGTCCTCCATGCTGGGCATGCTCGTCGCGGCGTTCGATCCTCAGGTAGTTCGACTTGCCCGGATTGCCACTACACGGCGGATCGTCGTTCAAAACCTGCACCCGGTCCGGCTGGCCTTCGCTAATGAACCACGGTTTGCCACGAGTGTCCGGATCGAGGTCCTCTTCGGTGCCCGATGTGCCGGCGTTGGCCGAGGCGAAGTCGTCATCAATGACCACGTACGGGCCGCGTCCCACCGAGCGATTGGGCATGCCTCCATAGGGCACCAGGTCCGGACGCTCAGGGTCGGGCTCGTGGGGCACGAACTGGAAGGCGTACAGGTCCGCGTCCTTCAAGACAAATCGCAAACGCACGGGTTCGCCGGCCAGCGAACGCACATCGCCGCCCGCTTTCTTCCAGCGAACCGTGTAACGGATGTCGTCACCGTAGATCTCTGGACAGTCGCGGAGCGCGTAGCCCTTGATCGGGTTACCGTCTACGTCCTGGATCTCGACCTGCACGCTGCCCGCGCCGGAGGTGGCCAGGTTAAGCGTTAGGTTGCCGCCGTCGAAAACGAGCGGTTTGGTAACGATCTCGCCACCAGCCGCGGACGCGTGGGCGGACACGAAACCGTCGATCCGCATCGTATAACGACGCACACTCGTATACGTGCCGCGCCAGTAACCTTCGCTTGCGTAGAGCGAGATGTCGTTCGGTGCGCACGGCAGGTGCGAGGCCGTCTCGACCATACCCCAGAACACGAAATTGTCGCCATACGTCCACGTGTCTTTCTTGGCCGGCCCCGGCCGAATGAAGGCTTCGGGCCAGCGTTTGAACACGCGTCCGTCGCGGCTGGTCATGAACAGCGCGTCCGTGACCGCCGTGCCGTAACGCCGACTGCTTTTGGCTCGCACCAGGCGCTCGTCCAACTCTGGCAGGTTCAACGTCGATTCGGACCAGGCGCGGTCGCTGTAACGCATGGGAAAACCCATGAAGATGTGGGGCGCCCGGTAGTAGGGCTGGACCTGGTTGGTATAGAGGTGCTCCCTGGCTGCACCAGGGAATTCGAGCCAAACGGGCTCCGGAAACTGCAGGATATCCTTGCTGGTCGCGGTCATAATGCCGCGCACACCGGCGGCGAAGCTGCGGTGGTATTCACGGTACTCGCAACGTACCGGATCCCAGAACATCAGGTTCTGCGAGTCAAACGCGCCCTTGGTAACCGATGGCTTGTCGCTCATGGGCGTGAAGCGGATTCCATCGGCCGAAGCCAGCACGTAGAGCCCGCGCGGCTTGTGGCCGACAATCACAATCTTGTAGCGCTGGTCGGCCGGGCAATCCGGGTTTGTGTCCTTGAACGTGGCCGTGTGGGCCGGGTCGCCGCCGATGTCCTCCAGAAACTCGGGCGTCAGGATAATGTTATTGGCCTTCGATTCGTTGAACTCGAACAGGCCCAACTCCGGCTTGCGCCAGTGGATGCCATCGTCGCTTTCGGCATAACGGAGCATCCAGGGGTGGTCCTCCAGCGCTTGGGCCGGTTCGCCGCTGTGCCGGTAATGCAGGCCGCGATAGTACATGCGGTACAAGTCGCCGTCCTTAAAGACGCTCTGGAATGCACTCGCATTGCCCTCCCACGGCGCATCGGTACGCAGCACCACCTCGCGCCGTTCAGGCCGGTGCATATGGAGACGCACCTGACCCGTCATGGATTCGACGAGCGCGTCATCGACGAACAATTCCAGTCGCGAACCAATGTGCAGCGGCGATTCCGTTTCGTCGGTCGCCGGCGCAGCGCACAGAATCAATATGGTACTGGCAATAACCGTGTTCATGGTCTTCCTCACTTGATCTTTGGGCTCGGACAAGGCCGATGATTTCACTGCCTGGTCAATCTAGCCGGTGCTCCTCCAAGATGCAAATCTCTGGGAGTGCATTCGGGATACGAGATCCACGTCTGGCTAACGCCCTGATATGCCACAGTACTTTCGGCCGCCTATCTGTGGCGGCAACGTAACTTCGAGCTGTCGTATCCCGTATCGCGTTCCGCCGATCAGCGCAACGGAAGCGTTACCGTCTTCCGTGTCGCCGCCGACTGGTAGCCTGCCATCAGAATCTCCGTTGTCGCTGCCGCCAACTCGGCAGTCACAATACTTTCTCTTCCCTGCTCGATGCAGTCCAGGAAGTGACTCGCATCTGCGCTATTCGCCGATGGCGGCCTCAGCCATGACTGTCGCGGCTTTGCGCTGAACGGATGTTCGGGCGGTGTGGCCCACATTCCCATTGGATCTTCCGGGTTGCGTTTGGGGGGCCTCCACGGCTCGACGTCGCCCCAGACCTCGACTCGTGGACGATGGGCATCGACCGATGCGCAGCCTTTCGTCCCGATCAAGAAGACCCGGTTCAGTGCACCGCCGGGATGTGATCGCCAGCCCGTGCGACCAACAGAAATCGAAGCCACTAGCCCACCCTCCAACTCAAGCAGCATTTGCCCGAAATCTTCCATGTCGTTCTTCTGGTGCTCGGCAAAGAAGTAGTTGCCAGTCGTTGCCGTGACGTGCTGCACGCTGCGTCCAACCAGCGACAGTAGCTGGACCAGCGGATAGACACCGACGTTGGAGAGTTCGCGTTTCGATTCGAGCAATTCAAAACGTTTGGGAACGCGCGACTCTTCACGCGGCATGCCCAGCTTGGCCGTTCCGCCGTAGCCCTTCGCGAAGCAGAGGTCGAAATGGATCGCCGTCAGGTCGCCCAGTTCCCCAGACTCGAAAAGCGTTCGAACGCGATTTGCCGCGTCGCTGTACACTTGGCTGAACATATGGCCTACGACGCCGGCCTTTCGCACGGCCACGACGATCGCATGGGCATCTTCGAGCGATCCTGCGAGCGGTTTGTCCAGGTAAAGGTGCTTTCCCGCCTGCGCAGCAAGAACTGCGATTCGGCCGCGGCGAATCGGTTCGGCACAAATGCTGACGATGTGCACGTCATCGCGAGCGAGTGCCTTTTGCAGGTCAGGAAGAACCGGGATATCGAGCCGTTTGGCGAGTTGCTCGTTCAGTCT
>CAZURK010000290.1:0-19964 GCA_964623055.1 uncultured Pirellulaceae bacterium | reverse complement strand
TGTGGGTCTTGGACATGTACCGTTTTGTGATCGAACACCCCGAGTGGATCAACGACGACCTGGAGAAGACACTGGATCTGCGGGCCGGGCACGACAAAGGACGCATCTACCGCATCTATCCGGTGGACAAGCGGCCGCGTCCCATCCCGCGACTGGACAAGCTGGACACTGCCGGGTTGGTTGCGGCGTTGGACAGTCCCAGTGGTTGGCAACGCGACATGGCCCACCAGATGCTCTTGTGGCGTGCTGATAGGGCGGCGGTCGAACCACTGGAGAAGATGGTCGCCGGCTGCCAGCGGGCATTGGCCCGCGTCCACGCGCTCTGCGTGTTAGAAGGTTTGGGATCACTGCAGCCGGAGGTCGCCATTCGTGCTTTGGGCGATGAGCATCCCGGCGTCCGGCGGCACGCAGTGCGTGTCAGCGAATCTCTGTTGAACGCCAATCCGTCAGTGGGCGAATCGCTCCTGAAGCTGGAACAAGATGACGATCTGCACGTACAAATGCAACTCGCATACAGTTTGGGCGAGTGGGACGATCCACGCGCAGGGCGATTACTGGGTCGTTTGGAAATCCGTCATGCGGATGATCTGTACATCACGGCTGCGGTCATGAGTTCCGCAACCGTTCACATCGACGAGATGATCGCCGAGGTCACGGCAGAGCCGGGCCAAATCGCGGCTCGCGCGCCATTAATCACTAGTCTTATGAGTTTGGCCATCGGGCTCAACAATCACAAAGCCATCGGTCACGTTCTCGAAGCCGTAACGACCAAGTCGCCAGCCGGCTTCGCGAAATGGCAGTATGAAGCGATGGCCAAGCTGTTGGACGGCCTTGGCCAGCGAAACCTGTCTTTGGCGAAGCTATCTGCCCAAACGGCTCCGGAACTCGCAACTGCAATGAGCCAAGCCGGCCAGATGTTCGAGGCTGCACGCGACGTGGCAGCCGACGACGACGCTGCCGTGGCCGATCGCACGATCGCCTTGAGGATCTTGGGGCGCGGCCCAGGTCAACGCAGCGAAGATCTCGATTCTCTGACCGAGTTGCTCGCGCCGCAGACGCCGCTGGAGGTTCAGTTGGCGGCGGTCGAAACGATAGGACGTCTGCGTCACGATCGCGTGCCGGATCTGCTATTGCAGGGATGGGCCGAGCAAAGTCCAAAATTGAACAGTGCGATTCTGGAGGTGTTGATCAGCCGCAAGGAGTGGTCCGAAATCCTGCTCGATCGGATTGCGGACGAGCCCAAGATGGCCACGATTTTGGGTACCGCTCACCGCGATCGGCTTTCGCGGCATCCGGACGAGGCGATCCGGAAGCGAGCCGAATCGCTGCTGGGCCGAGCTACGACCAGCGAAGAGATCCAGGCGTCGCTGGACAAGTTCGCATCAGTGGCTGATCGGAAGGGCGATCCTGCACGCGGCAAGAACCTGTTTGTGGAAACCACGTGTTCCGACTGTCATCTTCTGGACGGTGTCGGCAACGACATTACGACCGACCTGAGGACGCTGGTCGACAAATCGCCGGGCGCACTGCTGGTGGCCTTGGTCGATCCGAACCGCGCCGTCGAAGACAAGTACATCGAGTACACGGCCGTCACGGCCGACGGGCTGATTCTGGCCGGCATGCTCGTCGAGGAAACCAGCACCAGCATTACGTTGGCAGACAACAAAGGAAAGCTGCACGTCGTCCTGCGGCGCGATCTGGATGAGCTGATCAGCATGGGGCGATCGCACATGCCGGAGAAGCTGGAAGCCAAGATGGACCTGCAGCAGATGGCCGATCTATTCGCCTTCATCGCCCAGAGCGGCCCGCCGCGCATGGAGGTAACGGGGAACCGTCCCGAGACGGTCACGGCCAAGTCGGACGGATCGCTCGAGCTGCGTGCCGCCTCGTGCGAAATCTACAGCCCAGGCATCAAGATGGGCGGAGAACATCTTGTCTGGTTCTACAAGGGCCCCAATGATCACGTCGTCTGGTCGGTGGACGCACCGAGAGCGGGCCGTTTCGAAGTGTGGATCGACTGGTCGCAGATCGACGAATATGCCGACAACCCTATTGCCGTCGAAGTCGAGGGGAGTTCGAGCCGGTTGACCAGCAAGCTGCCAAGCACCGGCGGTTGGGGAAGATACCAGAAGAAGAACTTTGGCGAGATCGAACTCGCCGCCGGCCGCAACCGCGTGCGCCTGCGCCCGAACGGGCCTACGGCCACGGAGGTATCCGACCTGCGCGGCTTGCACCTCGTGCCGGTTGGAGGGAAATGACTCGGCGACCGGGCTACCTTCCATTTTCTGGTAATTCACCAGACATCGTGGCATCCTTTCTTCAGCGCGCCACCGCCCGGACGGATTCGTCTGACTCATGCACTTCGTAGAACGACCCGCCGATGGAAACGTCCACGGAGATTTTGCTGTAGTCCGATATTGTCAGCTTGACGTCTTTCCGATCTGCCAGCGGCGAGTGGGCGTACACGAGCCATTGCCGCTTCGGCGCTTCGCCACGGACCAGCGCGATCGCAAAGACCCGAACCTCCCAGAACATTTCCCAGGGGTATTCCTGGGAGTTCACGTTCGCGTCCAGTAGGAACCAGCGGCCCTCGTCCTGGTATTCATCGGGAATATCCACTTGGTAGGGATGCTCGTGTGCGCGGTTGGGAACCAGTTCGCCCTTGCGCCACCATTCGCGCAGGACTGGGCTCTGGTGCACGAGATCAACCGCGGCGACGATCGCCATGAAGTATGGCTTGCCGTCCTGCCACGGGTGTATCCAGCCGCGGAACTCCCGAACGGCGCGCGGCCGCATCAGCCACATCCCGAATTGCACGAATCCGCGATAGCGTTCCGGCGTGAAGGTCTGGCCAAGACTCTCGTAGTACTTTCGTTTGTCGTTAGGCTTGGCAGGGATGTGCGTGCCGCCGGTGTAGCCGTCCCAGATCGAAAGCTCGATCCAGAAGTTCGGGTTCATCTTGCGCGCCAACCGCTGCTGGAAGACGTCGTTCTGGAACTCGACCTGAGGACTCCACGTTTTGAAGTCTGTGCTCGGGTTCCAGTTGTGCGTGTAATACGATGGGCTGCCGCCGTCCCACATCAGAGGATTCGGGTCGAGTCGGCCAGGGCTACATAGGGAATAATTCCGCCACCCGCCCCAGCGGCCGAAATGCTCCAGGCCAAAGGCACCGTAGCCCACGAAAATCGCGTTCCTTTCCCACGTTACGCTGGGGAGTCCGTCTCGCATTCCCTGGTGCAGGGCGCGGTAGCGCTCGATCCAGCCGTCGGCGACGACCTTGCGTTTGAGACTGTCTTCCTTTCCCTTGCCGTACTTGTCCACATAACGCTTCGATGTCTCGACCTCAGTCCAGCGGAGTTTTCCGTGCTCGTTGTTCGACAGAAACACGACCAGCGGCGGATCGGGATACAGACACTGAAGCGCCGTCATGCCGGAGTTGTTGGTCCAAGTCCCGCCTACCTCGCGCCACGGTTCGACTGGCCCGAAGGGCGAGACCGCCTTTTTGACCGTACCGTCCACGCCGACCACGTTCGGATTCTCTTCCGCCGGCAGATTTATGTACCGAGGGTCGCTGGTCAGCAGGCTCTCCCATTGGCTCGCCAGGAGCACGAATGGAAGCTTCAATTCCGCCAGCTTCTCGATCTGCGCCTGCAGTTCAGGCCGCTCTTTGCGCGGATGTGAAAACCACGGCAGCAAATGGTGCCCTTCCTCGATCAGCTTCAGTTGGGTGTGCAGTCCCCAATCCTTTGAGAATTGATGGTCCCCAGCGGTCCAATGCGAGGCCAGCGGCAGCGGCCGGACCTCGCCCGTATCGGGCCGGGTGGCTTCGATTCGGATTTGCTCGGCCACTGGAGTCGCTCCGTCTGCAGAGCCGAGAAGTGCCGAGACCGCAAATGCTGTGGCCATGACGACAGTGATTCTCGTGATCATGCTTCCCGCCTTCCTTTCTCCCAGATGAAACCAGTAATGGATCGCCCCTTGTCTTTTCACCGAGTCGAACACTACCGGCCGACCCGTTGGACCTTCAAGACAATCGCGGATTCCGCAGGGACTTCCCAGCGGACGGCCTCCCCGTATGGAACTTTGATGCTACGATCCGACTCCGGGTAATCCTGAGCCATTTCAAACGTTCCCTCTTGCTTCAATCCGATGTTCTGCTCCGTCAGCGAGAACTCCCCCTCCAGCGCGTTCTTGTTCGGATTGAAGAGGAACACGAAACCTCGATCGTCGACGATGTGCGCCGAGCCGTCGACCTTGCCCGCGGCAGGCCAGTCGGGCAGATCTTTCCGAACCATGACGTAGTCAATGTTGTCGCGAGCCCAATCGAGCCACTTCTTGATCCGGCCTTTGTCCTCGGCCGGAATACCGGCTTGGCTGGGCAGGTAGAAAGTTTGGTTAGGAGAAGAGCTTAGAGCACTCAGCATGATGTAGTCGATGTGATCGCTCGCCCAATCGTGCGTCGCCCAGTTCTTCATGGATCTGGGAGCCACGAACACTTGGGGCGAGTCGAGATAGTGAGGGAAGAAATGATGGTGCACGCGGGCTCGGGACCAATGGCGAATCTTGTCGCCCAGCAGGACGTTCAGCGGCTGGGGGCCCATGCCTGGCAATCCCTCTGCCCGCGCCCATTCGTTGATGGTAAACGACGCGTTCACATGCCGCAGCGCCCAGACGCCGAGGTCCATCGGCGGCCGACAGTACAGCGTGTACACATCCGGATATCGCCGTCGGATTAGCCCCGCCATCTCGTTAAGGTTGCGCTGGCAACAGTAGTCGATGTCCAGGCTGATATGTTCGTGCAGCTTCGAGTGACACCGTGCCGGGTGGACCGAGTTTGATCGCCCGCCGCCGAAGCCGGCACCGCCATAGAAATCACCGTCCATGCACCATGCCCCGTACTGACCGGCATCCATCGTCTCCAAGTTAACATTGATCAACCAGTCGTAAAACGGCTTGCAGCCGAAGCAAGCTGCTGGCTTCGAGCGAACTTGATCTGGTCCCTCGTGGATCATGGTCCAATCGGGCATATCCGAACGAAGCTGCCGACCCCGCCCCGACCACGGATCGCTGTGGCCCATGGTCGGCCAAAACACCCATCGCACGCCCTTCTGCCGGGCATAACGTGCGACTTTCAGGGCGAGTTCGCTCAGTTCGAACTTCTCGTCGCCAGCCAACGCGTTCACCTTAAGTGTATCCCCGGACCACGTGCGCCCGTCCGAAATGATGTCGATACCGCAGTCCTTCGCGAAGTCGATCGACCGCATGTCGTGTTCGGCGTCCGCCTCGATCTCGTACGGCCCGCGGAACGTCTCCGACCACCAACCACACATCAACGGACCAAGCCGCTGGTGAGTCGGCGGCAAAATCGCGGAGGTCATGGCAACCATGGCCTGCGACTCCGAAACCAGCGGTAACCCCTTCCTCTCTTGTTCGTCGTCTTGCTTTCGGTAGACGCCCAGATAGATGGGCTCGCAGACGATCTCCTCGCCGGCTTTGACGTTCAGATTCGGCGCGTAGCCGAGAGTGACCTTGTTCTGGCCGTCCTGCGACGAATGGTCGAACGCCAACTCGACGCCCGCGAAGATTCCACCCCGCAGAGACCGGCCGAAATAGGTCACCGTTTGCATGTGACGATATTTAACAAACTTGATTGGCTGGCCGGCGAACGCGGGCCTGCTGATCACGAGCTTCCGAAAGCCGAAGGGTGACGACGAGCTGATGACTAGCTGCTTCTCGAGGAAATGACGGCCCTTGCCGAGTCGCCAAGTGGCGACGATCGTGTTCTTCGTAGGTTGGGTCTCCAGACCTGACTTTTGCCCCTTGGCCCGGTAAGTGGTCACGATCTTTTCGCCTGATCGTTCTACAAGCGAAACGAGCGCTGCGTCTTTCTGCGAAAGAGTGAATTCCGTCGTTTCGATCTGGAATTCATCTCCTCCAACGTCCATCGTCTCGTCCGTGAGTTTGTTGGTCAGTTGGATGAGCGATCCTGTCTTGGCGTCGAACCTCGCGCCGAGCAGATCGTTGTCAAGTGTCACGGCGGTCCTCAGGGCATCGGGGCGACGTGCCACCGCGACGACGCGCAGTCTAGGCAGGATGGCGACACCGTAATCCGGGATGTCGTACTTGTTGGCCAGGTATAATCCGACCTGCTTGCGTTCGGCCGCGTTCAGCCCGCGATCGTAAACCAGCACTTCAGCGATCAGGCCATGCCAACCGCTATCCGGGAGGTTCTCGCTGCCACCGACGGTGAAGCCGTCGAGTCCACCTTCAGCGCTCACGGTGGCGGTATTGCTGATCTTCAAAGGGACTCCGTTCAGATCCACCGCGATGGTTTGACCGCTACCGGCGGATCGGTGAGTCGAGATGAACGGACGGCGGAGGGCCTCCAATGCGACACCCGACTCCGCGACAGGCGTGTTGCGGTCACCGTGCGAGCCGTCGGTGTACACGAGAAACATCGAAGGTGGGTCGCCTCCAGCATAGAGATTGACGCCAAAGAGAGGTTTCTCCGCGCTAGTACTCCTGCGAAACGTAAACACGGTGGCCCCAGTCGAGCGATCCTCAAGACGGCCGACCAGAAACACGGTCCGGGCACTGCCGGCGGCAACAAGGCTGCTGGCCGTATTGTTGAGGAAATCGTCGCCATCGAATTTCAGCGCCGGCTGGCCGCCGATCGCCTCCGCGACCCAGAGGGGCCGTCGGGCTGGATCACGTTGGGCAACGCCATCCGGTGTCGTGTTGTTCGTCGCGCCGGAGATGTTGGACCACGCAGAGACTCGGTTGTCGGCATGTTTCGTCACATGGGTCCCATCGGCGTCCAGCCAAAGGGCCAGCCCGCCAACGTCCGCCGGGCCCGCCAAAGTGTTGGCGGCAAGCAGGCCCACTAACGCCACGGCCGCGACCATAGTCAACCGAATACTCTGGAACGAATCTCGTCGAAACATCTGTTGCACTCCCTGTAACTGAAGAAAAGCGTGTGCAACACTATTGACCGATTGGTTGAACCTTCAAAACGACAGCGGTTTCCCCGGGAACGCTCCAACGAACGGTCTCCCCATACGGGACCTCGGTGCCGCGATCCGACTCGGGGTAGTCTTGGGACACTTCAAACAGCCCCTTCCCTTTCAATCCGCTGCTCTCCTCTGTCAACGTGAATTCGCCGTGCAAGGGGGTCTTGTTGGGGTTGAACAAAAACACGAATCCCCGGTCGCCGACGATGTGCGCTGAGCCGTCGACCTTGCCCGCGGCGGGCCAGTCGGGCAGGTCTTTGCGGACTTTCAGGTAAGTTACATTCTCGCGGCCCCAATCGAGCCATTTGCGGATCTCCGCCTTGTCTTCGTCAGGTATTCCCGTTTTCGTAGGCAGGTAGTAGAGCTGATTCGGCGAGCATGACAGGGCGCTGAGCATGATGTAATCGAGGTTGCCCTCGGGCCAATTCGACGGACCTTGTTGGGCGCCTGACCTGGTTGGGAAAGCCAGCGGCAGATCAAGATAATGTGGAAAGAAGTTGTGGTGGACGCGGACTCGAGACCACTTGCGGATTCGATCTCCGCCGGCGATGTGCGGGCTGTCGGTTCCGGATTCTAGTAACGTGAAACAGGCGTCGACATTTCGCAAGGACCAGACGCCAAGATCCATCGGTGGCCGACAGACAATAATGTAGATATCCGGATACTGCCTGCGCACCGCGGCGATCAGTTGATCGAGCGCTCGCTGACTAGCGTAGTTCGAATCGCCCGGCAGATGGTCGTGTTCGTCCGAGCTGCAATCCACCGGAACAACCGAGGTGTACCACCCGCCATCGCCGAAGAAGCTCCCGTCGATGCACCACGCCTTGTAGTAGCCGGTAGCCAGTCCTTGGAGATTGACCCGCGTCAGCCAGTCCTGAAAAGGCATGTTGGCCAAGCAGTTGGCTTTGTTCCGTGTCAACAATGGCGACTCGCCCGGTTTCGGATCGCGGGTCATGAGCCAACTTGGCTTGTCGGCCCGAAACGGCTTGCCATGTTGTCTCCACCACGGATGCGTGTTGTTCATCGTTGGCCACATGACGACTTCAACGTCGCGCTTCTTTGCGTGTTCGAGGAACTTCGAGACCAGCGGTCCGGGCACGTACTGCTGGTCGCCGACCAGAGCGTTCATTTTCTCGGTCTCGCCACCCCACGGATGGCAGTCCGAGATCCAATCAACGCCACAGTCAGCTAGAAAGTCGAGCGAGCTCATGTCCCCTTCGACCGCTTCCTCCGACGTGTACGTGTGATGCTCCATCTCCGAATGCCAGCCACACGCCATCGGGACCAGTCCGTGCCGCGGAGGACCGAGAATCGTTGACGTCATCGCCACCATCGCATCGGATTCTGATCGGAGCGGAAGCCCTTCCTGCTCTTGCTCGCCGGAGTACCTTTGGTACACGCCAAAGTAGATCGGTTCACACCGCAGATTCTCGCCGGCCGCGATCTTCAGGCTTGGGGCATACGCCAAAACGACTTGATATCCGGTGACGCTGGAAGCATCGAACGGCATCTCAACGCCAGTGAAGAAACCGCCTTTGGCAGTTCGGCCGAAAGAGGTGCAATCTGGTTCAGTACCCGGCGGTCGCTTGAACTTCGGGTAGCGGTACTCGACGATGTTCAGATCGTCGGCGCTGAAGGTCGGGCGGCTCAGTACCACCTTTTTCAATCCGTAGTCGCGATCGGCGGTGAGGGTCATTCGCTTTTCTACAAAATGATTCTCTGCGCCGAGCGCGTACGTCACCTCGACGGTCATCTCATCGCCGCGGTAGCTGACGTGCAATACTCGGTCACCAAGCTTCAACGACGAGACTTTCGCCTCCGATAAGGCGAGACGGAACTCCACTGCCTCGACAGCAAACTTGTCACCACTGACGCGATAGGTCTCGCCCGTCAGTTTGTTGTCCAGCGCCGTGAGCGTTCCGATCTTCCGGTCAAAGCGCAAACCCAACCGCTCGTTTTCCAGCACGAGGGCATCCTCTCCTCTTGTCGCGGGAGCACTCGCTGGAGCAAGGGTGGCAAGACAGACAGCCGTAATGACAAAGTCGTTGCTCATCGTTCTTTCTCCACGTGGTTTTGCACCAGGCAACACTGCCTTGCGGCTTCTTGTGTCGAGGCATTGTCTCCGTTGGGTCGACTTCGTGATACGCGAGAGTCTCAATCAGGCAAAAAGTATCCTCGACACGCGAGTTCTGGTCCTTGGAGCGTCGTGGTGATGGCCAATTCGAAGTATTGCGCTTTGGGCGACGGCTGGATTGCGATGCGCCATGCCTGCCATGGAGCGGGGTAAGTGGCCTTGCCCAACACGGGTTGGCATAACGTGGATCGGCTGGCCAGATTGGCTTGGGCGGAGAAGTGGTTTCCCACGTTTCTGACCGCCATCGGCGAGCCGTTCTTGCTGATTGCCGTACAGATCACCAAGGTACCACCACTCGAAGATGCCGGCGTTTGCCCGCGGACGATCAATCGCCTCGGTCCGTATCCTCTGGGCAATGGGATGGGCGGCTTGGCGGTGGTTACCGAGAGGCGCAGCCGTCCTATGTTGTGCCCTCGGTCGCCTTGCCCCAGCGTGAAAGTGAGCGTCGTGCCGCCCGGAAACCCCGCCGGATTCTTCGTTTCGAATATGGCTACGTGCCGCAAGCCCTCCTGCGGATCGACTGACCAGCCGGTTTTTGGATCGTCGTCGATCGCAGCGGCGATGGGCCATCCCCCGTAACTGTCTTGGGAGAAATCAGCGACAGGGTTTTGCAGGGCGACCGGGGCGGCAGCGGCTCGGTCGGTTTGTGGCGTTGCGGTGAGATGGAAATCGGTCAATGCAAAGTTGCCATTGACCGCCCGCCCGGGTCCGCCCGACGGCAGGCTGCTGTGGGTGAGAACCTCCAGTCGGATCGCCGTGATGCCGGTCAAATCCGTGTTTGCTGTGATCGTGTAGATGTCGGGAGACGGATTGTCGCCACCAGCCAGAATCGACCCATCTTTCTGCTTTGTAAGGGTAGCTCCGCCGCTGGAAACGAAGCTGGCCGGGTCAAGCGGGATCCATAGGTCGGGCGAATCGGATTCAGGTTCATCACGAGTTGTGTCCGCGGTAATGTCCACCCGCTGGCTGGGCTCGGCGAACTTCGTGGGAATCGGCTTCACGTCGAAAGTGCGATCCAGCGTAGGGGCCTGCCCGTGCGGCACCGCCTCCAGCAGAACGATCTCGAACGGCCGCAAGGCGAGTGACGCAGTGTTGCCGAAAGTCTCTTGCTCGTGCGAAAGCTTGGCCGGATCGGGATACCAGCGATACAGGTCCCAGGACTGTCCGTCGGGCAATCCCCAGGCGGAATTCAACTCGAGTCGCAGCATACTGTCCTTCCAGCAGCAGTTGTGGATGGCCAGGAACGCCTGTTTGCCGTCAGTGCAACAGTAGCCGTATGGCTCGTCCTTCCACGGGTCGCCGAGGATGAACCGCGAGTTGCCGAAACAGTCCGGCTGGGCCTTTAAGAGCGCGATGAATTCGGCCATCTGCTTGCGTTCCGGCGGCGAGAGCCAGGGCGTATCGCTCCAAGGCTGGGCCAGGAGACTTCCGCGGCAGATGTCCATCACGAAGCCTGCTTCCCAACGCTCCTTGCCGATCTGGCTGTTCCACGGCCAGTCCGATAGCCAGACGCCTAACGAATCCTTGCCCAAGGCCGGGATGTTCTCATTGGCTACCCATTGGGCTTGGTCGAGTTTCTGCGTGACGCCGTCGCGGACGTAGGGGGTGGGCTGATCGCTGGGGCTGGCCGCCTCGATGCCGATCCCGGAATCAAACAGCGTGTCCGCGTGCAGCAACCACCACGGCGACTTGTATCCCCAATAAAGCATCAGAAACACATCCGGACACTCCGCATCCAGATCTCGGAAGAAGTCGATCAGAGCGTCCTCGATCAGTTCAGTCGAGTAGAGCCCCGGCAGGTGCTCGTGGTTGGGATTGGCGCAAACGCACCCTGTGTTGTCGAACTTGAGCAAACGGACTCCGTGTTGGCGAATGTGGTAGCGAAACGCTTCGGTGTACATGGATCGAATCGGTTCGGTCGCGCGGCAGAACGCCTTGCGCCTGAGTTGAACCTGCTGCAATGTTTCAGGCTTCTGAGGATCGTGATTCAAACAGGCCTGAACGGCCGGACTCGGATTGCCACCGATCGACCAGCCGAGCATGGAACCATCAATCCAGAGGCCGAGTGCTGTCCCCAGCTTGTCCAGTTCTCGACGGATTCGGCTCAGCCCATTGGGGAACCGTTCGGGATCGCACTCCTTCAGCGTGCCGCGGTAGTCGACCCAGAAGTCGACCGAGTACAGATCGAAATGGCATCCGGCGTCGCGCTGTCCTTCGGCAACCTTGGCCATGCTGTCGAGCACGAACTCCTCGGTTTCGTCGAAGCTCCCGTCGGGCCGCGCCCCAAACGGCTCGAAGATGGCGTAGGGCTTGTCGTGTCCTCGGACCACGCGACGTGTGCGGCTGCGCACGTGAGCCCGGAAGGCCTTGCGCGCCTCCGCCGCCTTGGCCACGCCGTACACGGATTCCATGCACTTGAACGTCTTGCCCGGCGAAAGCTTAGTTCCCGGGTACTGCCGCAGCAACACATTGCCACCGGAGCCTTCCGCCACACCGGCCGGATGCGCCAAAGTGAAAAAGAACTCGTCGGCAGCGTAGGCCGGAAAGCCGCGTTCCACATGCGTGCCGGCGGGCGACGGAAACTCGCGCGGTGCAGGAACGGAATACGTGCCGCCGGCCGGCTTGTCGATCACCTGGGCGTCACCCACGTCGTACCGTCCCAGACACACGTTCAACAGCCGGTTCCACGGCCGAGAGCTGTCGTTCGTGATGGTGACGAACTTGTGGAGCACCGGCTGCTTGGCGTCCCAGCGGTACGTCACCAGGGCGGTTGCGGCCGGCTGCTTGGCGGCCAGCCGGAAGACCGCCTCGCCGTTCTCGCCTTGGGCCTTCACCTCGACTTTCGCGACTTCAAGTTGCGGCGTTTCAAGCGGGCCGTCCGGCAGGCCGATGTCGAACTCCAGCTCCAAGCCGTTGCCCAGGGAAAGCGTGCGGCCCGTCAGCCGGTTTTTCCATGAACGCGCCCGCAATCCCGATGTGATATCCAGGCGAAGCGTAAAATGTGGCGAATGCAGCTCGACTTGCGTCCCTTGCTGCACGACACGGCAAGCGGATGTCAAAGCCGGCCGTGCCGGCGCTCGGCCCACCACAGTCACGCCCTTGGACTTCTCGTCTTTGGCTGGGCGGTGCTGAGCCGAGGAGCCGTCTGCCGAGAACAAGAACAAAATCGCTGCCACGACGGCGAGCATTCGATACTGACGGCGTGACTTACGAGACAACATGCCCACCTCCCTTTCTTCCGAGTGTCTCGTCCGTTATCGTTCAGTTTGTTGCGGTCTCGATCGTTCCACGTTCGAGACTGTCGCCCGCTTGGATCACTGCGCCTCGTACACTCAAACAGTGTACGATAGGTGCGGCGTATTCAACAGGTTTTCGCAAGTTATTCGATTTTGCGAGGTTGTTCGATGTCAGCGCGAATCTGGACTACCGTATTGATCAGTATGCTGATGCCAATGTCTGCCAAAGCTCAGATGGGATTGGCGGCTTCCGATACATACCAGGCTCTCAAGTGCCCGCTGCCCCCTTCGATGGGAACCTGGGCGATCCTGGATCGTGACGGCGCGAATCGCAAAGTCGAGCCGTATCTCTCGTCGTTGGGTGGCGGCGAGTCGGGAGTGGGAATCATCACCTCGCCGGTTTTTTCCACGACTATCGACAAGATCGACTTCACGATTTGCGGGCACGACGGTCAGCAGGGCGGCCGGAATCAAAACTTCATCGCACTGATCGACGATGCCACTGGCAAGACGTTGCTCAAGGCGATGGCACCAGGAACGGATCCGATGCAGGAGCGGTCGTGGGACGTCAGCGACCTGGGCCCCCGCAAAGTCCGCATCCAGGTACACGACGGCAGTACCGACGGTGCGTATGCCTGGCTGGGAATCGGGAGTATCGATGCAGGACCGGACCTGAGAATCGATTTTCGCAAGGGCTTGCCGAAAGATTGGACTGTGACCGTGGAAAAGCCCGAGGTACGAACTGAATCGGTCACGGGTGGCATTCCGTTTTCGCGCATCCCTACGGTGTACACCATGATCCCGTCAACCGGGGCCGCGAAGATCCCTTGCGGATTCACCGCCAAACATCTGTTCTTCTTGGGATGTACCGTTTCCAGAGGAAAGCCGCTTGAGACCTATGGGGCGATCGACATTCTGTATGCCACAGGACGTGTTGAACGGTATCCGCTCACGCTTGGTTACACGCTGGACGAGGAGGGCAAGCTGCCGAGCCCATCGAAAGCCATCCATCTGCATCCCACGGGCGATGGATTTCAACACTACTTGGTGATTCGCCCCAGACCGGAGGAGATCGAAGAAATCCGACTCAGCCGGAACCCGGACCGCGAAGCGATTCCTCGTATCACCGCCATTACTTGCGAAACGGCGGCCTCGACCGAGTCACTTCTCCGGCTGCCGAGTTGCAGTCCTGGAGCCGAGGAGCGGGCCTGGATTCGCTCGCGCGCGATTTCGGCTGATTACCCGGACATGAAAGAAATCGAAGCGGAGATCCGGCGTGCCCACAAGTTATAGGCGGCAGAGTTGTAGGATGGATCTCCAAATTCGTTCCGGGACTTCTGACGGACTCGGAAGTCCGTTCCACTGCCATCGAGTTCCGTTTTTGAACGACGATTCTGGACGAAGCTATGCCTGAAGACGCCAAACAAGCTGAACAGCGTCTCTCCGTTCCTGACTTGCTGTTGGTCGGGCTGTTTAGCGTCATCCTCGTGATTATTCTCGTCGCGGTGTTTTTCCGATACGGGATCAACCAGTCGTTGGTTTGGAGCGACGAGGTTGTGCGATATCTGTTCGTTTGGTTCACACTGTTGGGCGCGGCGCTTGTGCTGCGCGACAGGCGTCATATTCGAGTTGAGTACTTCGTCGAGCATATGCCGCCTGGGCTGCGTCGTGTGGTCGAGATGGTCGGGCTGGTGCTGATATTGGCATTCAACGTGTTCCTGGTCGTCACCGGATTCATGTGGGTGAAGGAAACACACGGGACATCCACGCCGGCGCTGGGGTTGCCCTTGAATTGGGTGATGTACGCCGCCCTGCCGATGGCGGCCGTGTTGTGTACGTATTTCGCAGTGCGAAGGCTTCTGACCGGGCAATACGCCGAACTGGACGTTGGTCAGGAAGAAGAATTGCCCGACGAGTAGGTCCTGTCGGCCCGGACGGATTCGGCAATCCGTCCTACTTGGGAAATCGCCAGTGATCGTACTGGTAGCAAGTATGCTTCTGTTGCTGGTGTTGGGCGTGCCCATCGGGTACTCCATTGGGGTCAGTGCGCTCGCCTACGTTCTGTTGATGACGGACATGTCGCCGTTGGTCATTGCTCAGCAAATCAGCGCCGGAACTGACACCATGGTGCTGCTGGCGTTGCCGTTCTTCCTGCTGGCCGGCGAGATTATGAACGCGGCGGGAATCACCAAGCGGCTAACGCGGCTGGCCCTTGCCTTGATTGGCCCTGTCCCGGGCGGCCTGTCACATGTGGTTGTCATCGCCAACATGTTGGTGGCCATGGTCTCCGGCGCGGCGATTGCCAGCGCTGCTGCGGTCGGTTCGACTATGGTCCCGATGATGGAGAAGAAAGGCTATCCCCGAGGTTTTGCGGCGGCGGTCAACGCATCGGCAGCGACGATCGGGCCGGTAATCCCGCCCAGCATCGGTTTCATCATCTACGCTTCGGTCTCCGGCGCGTCCGTCGGTAAACTGTTTCTCGCCGGCACAGTGCCGGGCGTTCTGATCGCGCTGTTGATTATGGTCGTCTGCACCATTGTCGCTTGGCGGGCACGCCATCCAAGAGGCGAGCGGCACAACTTGCGGGAGTTGGCCGAGAGCTTCTGGGCGGCACTGCCCGGACTGTTGATGCCCGTGATCATCCTGGGCGGTATCTTCGGAGGACTCGTCACGCCCACCGAGGCCGGTGTGTTGGCTGTGGCGTACGGACTGTTGGTCGGTCTGTTCGTCTATGGTTCGTTGCGTCTGAGCGAACTGCCGCGAATACTGCTGGTCGCGGCACGACGTTCGACGTCGATCCTGTTCATCATCGCGTGCGCGTCTTGCTTTGGCTTCCTGATCTCGCGCGAAGTCGATGGCGAAGTGTTTGTAGGCTTCTTTCAGACCGTGGCCAGCCAACGTTGGTTGATGCTTCTGCTGATCATCGGTCTGATCCTGCTGCTGGGCACCGTGATGGAAGGCGGCAGTATCATGATCATCCTCACGCCGCTGCTGCTTCCGGTGCTGGCCTCCTACGGAGTCGATACGGTGCACTTCGGAGTGGTCTTCCAACTGGCGATCATGATCGGACTATTGACCCCGCCGGTCGGCATCCTGCTGTTTGTGATGGCGGGCGTCGGGCAGGTTCCGGTCAAGACCATCCTCCGCAACCTGTGGCCGTTCTATCTGACTCTGACAGCCATGGTGCTGATCGTGGCCTATGTTCCAAACCTGTCGCTGTACCTGGTCGATGTCATTGGAGACAAGATCCAATGAGCAGTCATCCAAGTGCAGCTTCGGAACCTTGTAGGATGGACTTCCAAGCCCGTCCCCGCACACTGGACGGATCTGGAGATCCGTCCTACCGATACCGCTTCCGGCCGGCGGGAACCATGAGAGCCGCATTACCCCTTGCCTGCACGGTTTGCCTGCTTGTCTTGCTGGCCGGCTGCGGGCGCCAGAACGACGAGAAAATCATCCGAGTCGCGTACGTGTCAGGCCCCACAGAACTGCTGCACAGGGGAGCAGAGCATTTTGCCGAACGTGTAGCGGAGAAGTCGGGCGGCAAGCTGCGAGTCAAGCTGTATCCCAGCGGCCAATTGGGCGACGATCGCGAAACCGTCGAGGGCATGAAGCTGCGCAGCATCGACATGACCGTGATGGGTGCCGCCATCATCGGATGGTATGCGCCTGAGTACGGTGTTAGCGAGGCTCCGTTTGTGTGGCGAGACTACGGGCACATTGAGCGTGTGTGGAAAGGCGAGATCGGCGACGAGTTGCGCAGCACCATGCAATCCAGGACGGGCATCCGCATGCTTCACCTGTGGTATCGCGGCCCGCGTTACCTCACGACCACGTCGAAGAGAATTCGCCGACCCGAAGACCTGCGCGGCCTGAAGCTGCGCGTGCCCGAGTTAGAGGTCTATATCAAGTCCTGGCAGACGTTCGGCGCCAACACGACCCCGTTGCCGTTTACCGACATGTTCATGGCGCTGAAGCTGGGCGTGGTCGAAGGTCAGGAGAATCCGCTAGCGACCATCTACGGCAACAACCTACACGAAGTGCAAAAGTACATCATGGAGACAAAGCACCTGATCGGCTTCTATCTGTTCTGCGTCGGCCCACACCTGGACGAGCGTTTCACGAAGGATGAACGAAGGATCATCCTGGAGGCCGCGCAGGAAGCCACCGACTGGCATAACCGAGAAGTCGAACGATCCGAAGCCGACTATCGCCAGAAGTTAGAGGAAGCAGGCGTCGAGTTCGTACCCGTCGAGCGCGACGCCTTCCTCGAGCTAGCCAAGGAGAAGATCCCGCAGCAGTTCGAGAAGACCTGGAAGCCGGGCTTGTACGGTGACATCATTGATGCACAGTGACCTGGACTCCGAGCCCAGCGGACATCTCCAAAGCAATGTGCTAACGACAGAAAAATGACTGACAGAAAGATCCTGATGCACGTAACACGATTGATCTTGACGGCGGTGTCGGTCTGGGCGCAGGTCGTGGTAATTGCGTCGGCGGCGCTTTCCGCCGAAACCGCACAGCGACCCAACGTCGTCTACATCATCTCCGACGACCAGGCGTTCGGCGATTACGGTTTCATGGGCAATCGCCACGTTCACACGCCGAATATCGATGCGTTGGCCGCCCGTTCGGCCCGATACGTCAACGGCTACGTACCCAGCAGTGTGTGCCGGCCCTCGCTGGCCACAATGCTTACCGGACTGTATCCGCACCAACACGGCATATACTTCAATCACCCGCCGCCGGGATTCCGTGGTCTGTCACAGATGCAGACCGCCGAGGCGTACTACCAAGCCCGACAGGCGGCAGTCGACCACTTCAGGCAATTCCCTACGCTGCCGGTGATTCTACGCAAGGCGGGCTACATCAGCTTTCAAGCGGGCAAGCACTGGGAAGGCACGTACCAGGACGCGGCTTTTGACGAAGGGATGACTGTCAACAAGCCGTGTTTCGATCAGCCGTGGAATCGCAAGTTACCCAGCGGCGAATGGGTCGCGCACGGCAACGGCGATTTCGGTTTGGTGATCGGGCGCAAGACGATGCAACCAGTCTTCGACTTCATCGACCGCAACACGGATCGGCCCTTCCTGTTGTGGTATGCACCGGTGTTACCGCACGAACCCCACGACGCGCCGGCAAAGTATCGTGAACGGTTTGAGAACAATTCAGATGTTCCACAGCACATGGTCGGCTACTACGCCAACATCGCCTGGTTCGACGAGACCATTGGCCAACTGCTTGACTACTTGGACGAAAAGGGACTGGCGAAGAACACGTTGTTCGTCTATGCCTGCGACAACGGTTGGACCACGCAAACCGACTCGCCCAAGCAAGCCAAACGCAGTAAACGCAGCCCCTTCGAGGGCGGCATCCGCACGCCGATTCTCCTTCGCTGGGATGGCGTTGTTCAGCCGGCCACTCACAAGGCGCTTGTCAGCAGTATCGACCTGGTGCCAACCGTCCTGTCGGCCCTTGGCATCGATCGTACACCCTATCGGCTTCCGGGAGTCGATCTGATGCCCTCGGCGCGAGGCGAGGAACAACTGGACTTGGATCGTCCTGTGTTCGGCGAAATCTATCCGGGCGACGCAACATCGCTGGGCAAACCCGAGGCAGACATCGCGTATCGCTGGGTACGTCACCGCAACCTGAAATTGATCGTCCCGCACGCGGGCAATTCCGGCACGGCGTGGAACCGATACGTCGATCGGGTGACGCTTTACGACGTAACATCCGATCCAAACGAAACAACGAACTTGGCCGACGATCCAACTTCTGCCAGCGACGTATCGCGTCTGCAGAAACTGCTGGACGATTGGTGGCCTGCAACGGACTGATTCGCGTTCTCCCTTTCAGGACAGCGAGCCACCGCACGAGGAGAGTGAAAACGTGACCATGTTAGCGAAGAAATTGCTGCTGATTCCCGTTGCTTTCTATGTCTGCACGGGATCGAGGGCGAGCCACGGCGACGATTGGCCGCGATGGGGTGGGCGGAACGACTGCAATATGGTATCGACCGAGACGGATCTGCCTGTCTCGTTCGAACGCGGCACAAGACGGCCTGATGGGAGCGGCATTGATTCGTCGAATGCCGAGAACGTCAAGTGGACCGCCAGGCTTGGTTCCATTACTTACGGGACGCCAACGGTTGCCGATGGAAGAGTTTACGTGGGCACGAACGACTTTCGACTTGGCGATCCGCGATTGAAGGCGACACGCGGTGGAGTGCTCAAATGCTTCGACGAACACACGGGCAAGTTGCTGTGGCAACTGGTGATGCCGCGAAAGCCGATTAACCAAAGGGAATTCGCCTTCGACCATATGCACTTGGGCGTGTGTTCGACGGCCACCGTCCAGGATGATCGCGTCTACTTCGTCACAAACCGATGCGAGGTCGTCTGTTTGGACGCACGCGGACAGAGCGATGGGAACGAGGGGCCATTTACTGACGAAGGGAAGTACATTGCCGGGGAAGGTCAACCGCCGGTGGACCTGAAGCCCGCCGACGGAGATATCGTCTGGCTATTTGACATGTGGGAGGATCCTCGAGTTGCCACGCGTCCGACGGACGCTGCTAATAGCTCGGTGTTGATCGTCGGTGATTATCTGTATGTCTGCACATCGAATGGCGTCGACCAGTGGCCGTCGGATACGAAACCACTGGTTGTCCCGGCGCCGTTGGCCCCAAGTCTGATCGTGTTGAACAAGAAGACGGGCCGGCTGGTGGCGGTGGACGACGAGAGGATCGGCACGCGGATGCTGCACGGACAGTGGTCTTCGCCGTCGGCAGGCCAGGTCGGCGACAAGACGCTGGTGTTCTTCGGTGGTGGCGATGGTCTGTGCCATGCTTTCGAGGCTCTGGCCGAAGAGCCGGACGAATTGGTCAAACTCAATAAGGTCTGGTCCTTCGACTGCAATCCGCCGCACTACCGAGTGTACGAAAATGGCAAGTTGCTCGATTATCGGTGCGGCGACAAGCGAAACCCGATGAGCCGCAACGAGAACGACGGGACGTTCGTGGGCCAAAGCGAGATCGTTGCCACGCCCGTGTTCCACAACGATCGCGTGTACGTAGCCATTGGCCGCGACCCGCATCACGGTCGAGGGCGTGGTAACCTGGTGTGCATCGACGCGACAAGGGCCGGTGACATCACGGAGACCGGCGAGATCTGGTCTTGTGACGAGATCGAACGAACTGTTTCGACAGTGGCGATTGCCGACGGCCTGCTCTATGTTGCCGATTTGCCGGGGCGAATTCACTGCCTGGATGCAGACACCGGCCACCGCAGGTGGGTCTATGAAACGAAATCCGAAACATGGAGTTCCACGCTGCTGGCCGACGGCAAGATCTATCTGGGTACCCAACGTGAGTTGGTTGTCTTGGCGGCCGGACACGAGCCGCAATTGCTCAGCACGGTTCGCCTCGGCGCACGGATGGACACGTCGCCGGTGGTGGCCAACGGAGTGCTGTACGTGGCCTCGCACCGATACCTTTGGGCCGTTCACAACGCAACGGGCCAGCCGCGTTAGACCATACTTTTTTATCAAATCCCGCTTTGGGTCAGGGTTAACTGCTTTTCC
>CAZURK010000289.1:0-20031 GCA_964623055.1 uncultured Pirellulaceae bacterium | reverse complement strand
AACGGTTCCGCGAAGGCAGGTCTTTCTTCAATCCATACTACCAGCCGACTCGTCAAATGTCACGTCGATACGTCTGGCAATGTGAGTACGATCGCCGGCCGCCGCACGCCATTTCGTCGTCTCCATCAGTTCGTTGGACACATTTGCCCCGCAACACCCTCAAGGATTTCCAGCGAATAGAGGGAGACGACGAATCTTGGCCCCGTTGACTACGGCGGAGGCAGCACCCCGGCGGACGTGATCGCTTCCGGATCGATCCAGTTGCCTTCCTGGTCCAACTGCATCACGCCCAACTCGAAATCGAGCAGCATTCTGAGCACTTCGTAGTTGACCCAGGCATTCAGGAAGTCGTTTTGCGCATCCAGTAGATCCGTGAGAGCCGACACCAAGTCACGAGCCGTCGTTGCTCCGAATTGAGCTTGCTGGCCCTGCCGGGGAGGTGCGTTGAGACGAAACCGAGCCTGATCAACCTGCGAAACGGCCACGTGCACCGCCGCCCGGCGCAGTTCGAAATTCAGTTGGCTCAGCTCGATGATGCGCAGCGTGTTGCGCAGGCTCTGACTGATTCGATCCTCGAACAACATGTAGTCGCGGCGAGCGCGCTGGTACTCGATCAGCGTTTCTCGATAGCTGTTCCGTTCCACGAGCCGGCTCAGAGGGGAATCAAACTCGACGCCCGCGCGGAGCCTGCCCCTCGATGAACGGAAGCGAAGCGGGTTATCGTCGTCCGTGCGGATGTCGCCTTCGAAGACTACGTTCAGATCGCTTTCCAGTGCGTTAGCGTCGACTTCGATTTGCCGCCAGGCATCGACCAGTCGCGCGCGAGCGTTCATCCAATCAAGACGATTTCCGCGCGCCGTTTCCAGCGCCACGACAGGATCCATCTGAATGGGAACAAGTACTACGGTCTCAAGACGCGCCGAAGCCTGCACGAGCAATAGCTCCAACAACAGGCTCGATAGCCGAGTGGTCAGGTTAGCGCACTGTCGCCGCGCCGTTTCTAGCTCGAGGTCCAGCAGATCGTTCTGCAGCTTCTCCAAGTCGGCCCAAGTCGCCGCCAGCGCTTGATCGAGTTGTGAGAGCCTGGTTCTGTTCTTCTGGACTCGCTCGTCAAGTGCTTCCGCCTGGTAAACGGCGGGAGGGATCGCCACTTCCTGGATTTCCGGTCGCGTCTGTAACCGCCCGAGGTGCTCGCGCCGCACTGGCAGATTCGCTACCAGGCTTGCCAGATCACGTCGACCGTTGTCCACTTGCTCAGTGATCAAAGGGCGAAGTGTGTCCAGCGCGCTGAGTTGTCCCTGCAAACCGCCGGTGTCGGTAACGCCAACCTTGTCGCGAATACCTATCAGGACCGCGGACACTTGTTCCTGAAGGCCCGTTAGCGCAGGGTCGATCAGATTGAATCGGTCCAAGAGTGGGTCTTTGATCGTCACTTCCAGTTCAGGTGGAAGCCCCAATTCGATCTTGAAACTGTCAACGCTCGTCTGGTACGCGGCTTTGGCGACAAGGAGACTACTCTGGCCGTTGTACAATGCCTGGCGCGCCTGATCGACCTGCAGGCGATTCGTGATTCTCCCCGCATCGAACGCCGCCTCCAATTGAGCCAGGCTGTCACGCAGTGCCGCGACGTTCGCCTCCTGGTTGCGGATCTGTTGCTGATTCTGCAACAGGCCCCAGAATCCTCCGGCGTCCGCAGCGCCGGATCGGCCGGCTGGCGAACCGGCGATGAGCCCAAGGCCGGAACCACCGATGGAGCCTCGACGCGAAGGCCCTTCGCCGGAATTACGGCCGGTGACGATCTCGACGAGAAACCCTTGTTGAAACTGCTGCATTTGCCGCGCGTTGGCCAAGAGATCTCGCTCTGCCTGCGTCAGCGGTTCCAGCACCCACGCGCGCCCGCCAAAACGCATCAATGGCTGCACGAGGCTGAAGTCGAGAATAGACCGTGTGATACTGGTATCTGTGCCGGAGAATTCCCAGATCAAGTCGTTGGCCAGACCGACGACCAGTTCGCCACCTGTGGCCGTGAGCTTACGAACCTGGGCATCTGTCAAGCTGCTAAGTTCACTCGACGAATTGCCCCCCGTAACGCGACGATCCGGCCCATCGGCCCTGAAGAACGTCGCATTCGAGGCGAAGAATTGGGTGTCGAAGCGAAACCGTTGGAACGTGACATCCATAGCCGCCAAGTACAGATCCTCAAGCTCTCCCTGGTAGTCGTGCGAATTGCTCAAGGCGACCTGCATCGCACCGCCGACATCCAGTACGACGGCTCCTGATTCATCGCGAGGCAGGCAATCCATCCACGTGCTGGCAGTGATAGCGGCGGCATCGCCGTTGCGGTGCCAGTGCCGGTAGCCACGTTTCCCGTCCACACAGTGCATCAAAACGTGGGCCGCCGGATCATCAGGCGGCAACGGCGGCCGGTCCGCATCGAACGGGTCGAACAGACGCGACTGGGGCCCCGGTTCGATGGAAGCAGTCGGCGGGACGCCGTACTCGCCCAACGTGCCGTACACCTCGCGATCGGCTTGCTGGCGATAGAAACTACGCGCACATCCACCACACGCGACCGTCAGACAAACTGACGCGACCATCACCACGGCGAATTGTGTTCGGCGCAAAGCCTCTGACATGTAGCAGATGGTATGGAAAGTGTAATGCTCGGTTTGGTCCCAGTAGGTCCCGTCCGACAGACGGGACCTACTGGGATCCAGCGCCATACGAAAGCGCAGGGTGAGCCGGCCACGCGCGCACGCTATCACCTAGTTCGGCGCGAAAATAGGCAAACTTTAGGGGTTTTGTCGATTAGGCAGGGTTGCCACCCCCGGACAGTTGATGGACATTGCGGTGGCGGCGAGAATGGTAGCCGGGTAAAGGAAGGGTCCGTAAAAGCGAGCGTGAAACCAGAAGCCTCGAATTCGTCCACGGGTACTCTGAAAGCTTGAAGCAAGGGGAGGAGAATCATGAGCAGAACGCCGAGCTATTGCGTGTTTGTGGCAAGCGTCATTGCACTTGGACTTATCGGCAGTACGGAGACCTCTGCGGCCGATCCGTCCCCCAAGGCCCGTGAGGTGGTCGACAAACTCAAGACCACGCGGCTCGTAAGCATCCAGGATTACGACAAGATGAATGCGATCGACCAGGAGGGCATGGCCGGGGTCTGGGGCGATTCGCCAGTCAAAGAGTACGATCGGAATTACCGTCATCGGCTGAAGGAGTATCTGGGCGTCGAGGTGATCGTTGTGCGATCGGGTGAGCTGCTTGCCGAAATGGCGAAGGTCCCTGACAAAGAAGCCGAACGGCTTGCCGATCTCTGGATCCGCGAAGCCACGGAAATCAAGAACGTCAAGCGATCGGACATCGTCAGGCCGGCCTTTTTGTATTTCGCCTTCAAGCAACTGCTCAAGAAGCACGACGCCGATGCGATCACGTACGACAGTGCCACCCTGACCCTGCGTCCGCAAAAGGTCAAAGCCTGGACGCCGCTGGCCATCTTGGAATTGAGCAAAGAGCACATCCCGTGCTGTTGCCAGAGCCATATTGACTGTCTGGTCACCCTGACGATCGGCAGTTACCTGACCGATGGCCGTCAAGGATTCATGGGCGACGTCTTGAACGACTGGGCGTTTCGACCCATTGCGGTCCGTCCGGAGAACGTGATCGTGCTCGGGCATTGCGGCGCCCCGATCACTCCTAAGGCAAACAGACGCATTCCCTATCTAATCCGCGACCATATCCACAGCAACAAGGAGTGGTTTGGGCCGGACGACGTCCCGACGGCGACAACGGTGTTCTGGCCGGCTGACGAACCCGCCACGGTGGTGAAGTTTGACGTCTATCGAAAAAAGGTCTCCGTCTACTCGGGCACCGTGCTCGATGGCGATACTTCGTACGTTGATTTCGCCAACTGCATCTGCCGAAACAAGATGGTGGTCCAGATCGACCATCCGGAAAAATGCTACATGCTCCCATCAGACAAGAACGAAGGAGCCTTCCGAAACTGGTGGGGAAGTTGGGGATGTCATCAGGTGGCGTTCTATGGCGATCTGACAGAGAACATCAGTGAGTTTGCTGCGCTCACCGGATTTGAAGTTGTTGGAGACAGATGATACGCCTGGGAGATTGCTAACAGTAATGACTCTCCGGTTCCTGCGACCCTCCAACTCGTTTAACCGCTGGGCCAACGGCCCGCGCGTTTCGGGGTACGCCCAGCCCGTTGGGCTTGGGGTTAAACGACGAAATTGCCTGATCCAAGACGGATTCGCGTCTGTGAAAACTCGGCTTTCGGCGATCTTGATTATCATGCTCGTCCTGGCCCCCGTGCCAGCATTCGCTGACCAGTCCGGGCCGCGGGTTTCCGTCGATGCGGAGAAGTACGATTTCGGCAAAGCGGACGTCGGCGTCACGGGGCGGCATTCGTTTGTCTTCACCAATGCCGGCCACGAGCGGCTGGTGCTCACGCGAGGGAGATCGACGTGTGGCTGTTGCACGTGTGTCTGTACCGTGCGGCTTTCGGACGGTGCAATCGCCCCCGGTGATTCTTCCAAGGTGACTTTGAAGTGGAAGTCGAAGCTCTACGTAGGTTCGTTTCGTCAGACGGCCACAATCCTAACAAACGATCCGGACCGCCGCGAAGTCAAGCTTCTAGTAACCGGGCGATTTGCAGGACCCGTTGGGGTCGTGCCGTCGCAGTTGTCGTTCAGCTCTGTGCGGCTCGGTCATGCTGCTGCTGCCGAAGTCCGTCTGTACAACTACTCGGACGAACCTCTGGAAATCGCCGGTTGCGAGTTCGCAAATCCGCAGAACGCCAAGTACTTCGACGTTGCCTGGGAGCGTCTAACGGCCGAGCAACTGCAAAAGGAAGGAGAGGCTCGCGGTGGTTACTTAGTACGAATTGGTGTCAAAGCCGGCCTGCCGGCGGGAGCGTTTCACCAGACAACTGTGTTCAAGACCAACTCGAAGTCGGTTCCAACCGTCAAGGTACCCGTACAAGGTCTTGTCGTTGGCGATGTGTCGATCGCCGGTCGGGGATGGAACGCCCAGACCGGCGTGTTGACGATGGGAGTCGTCAACAGCAGCGAAGGGACGGAATGGCCTCTGGTCATCGTGATCCGCGGACCGCACGCCAAGGACGCAGACCTGAAACCAACACGCATCGTTCCTGATTCGCTTCACGTAGAACTGGGGCCGACGCGCCACATCGCAGACAAGGCGATTTCACTGACTCGCATGACAATCCGGATTCCGCCCGGCAGCGAACCTTCCACACACCTCGGGGCGAAACAGGGCGCCCCAGGCCGAATCACCCTTCAAACCAATCACCCCGAGGTCCCCGAACTAAACATCCAGGTCCGCTTCGCGGTCAAGGAGTAGCGCAGGCGGTGTGGAGAATTCGAATTGTCGCTGATGGTAGATGGACCCATTGAGACCGGTGGAATATGATTCGTTTGTCTCGAAATGTGACATTTTGTCGAGGAGGCATACCGATGCGCCCCACACAACCTCTCCCTGTCCCTCTGCGTCCGGAAGTGCGGTGGACTGCTGTGATCGTTGGGCTCGCCGCATTCGCTTGTCCGCCAATGTCGGCAGCCCAGGGCTTGTCGCAACCACGGCCAAATGATCGCCACATCGCCAGGGTCGTGCAGACTCTGATGGAACGCGAGAACTTGGCCGGCCACCCGCTGGATGATGAGATCTCCCGGCGCATGCTGCAGTCGTTTCTTGGGACCCTTGATCCAATGAAGATGTATTTCTACCAGAGCGATGTTGATGAATTTCAGCAGCAACGTGACGAATTGGACGACATGCTGAAGAAGAGCGATGTCAGCTTTGCCTACACCGTCTTCCAGCGGTTTTTGCAGCGAGCGGACGAACGCGTGAGGCTGATTGACGAATTCATCAACCAGGAACACGACTTTGCTGCGAAAGAGAAAATGACTACCGACCCTGAGTCAATCGCCTATGCTGTCGACGAGGCGGAGGCCCGCGAACGTTGGCGCAAACGAATCAAATACGACCTGCTGGTTCTCAAACAAGATGAAATCGAAGGCGAGCGAGCGAGGGATAGACTCTCGCGCCGCTACAAACAGTTCGCCCAGCGAATGCACGCTACGAGCGCCGACGAATTGCTGGAGATGTACCTCACGGCGCTGGCGACCAGTTTTGATCCGCACAGTGCCTACTTGGCACCAGGGTCTTTTGAGAACTACCAAATCGAGAAGAGACGAAAGCTCGAAGGGATCGGTGCGGCTTTGCGGTTGACTGACGGAGAACTGGTTGTCGCTAAGATCGTTCCGGGGACCGCCGCCGACAAGCATGGGAAACTGCGTCCGGAAGATCGCATTGTGAGCGTCGGTCAGGGGCGCGACGGTGAAATGGTCCCTGTCCAGGGAATGAAGCTGTACGATATCGTGCAGCTGATTCGGGGCAGAACCGGCACAGTGGTTCGTTTAGGCGTCATCCCGGCCGGCGGCGGCGACACAAGGACTTACGAGATCGTCCGCGGCGGCATATCACTGAGAGACAATGACGCGCGTGGCCAGATCATCGAAACGGGCGGCGAGCCGGACGACCCGTCGCGGAAGATTGGCCTCATTGTGTTACCCAATTTCTACATGGACGTGGAAGGCGCAAAGGAAGGGCGGGACGACTACGCCAGCGCCGCTGACGATGTAGCCAAGATCTTGAACGAGTTTACGGACAAGAACGTCGACGACGTGATCCTGGATTTGCGCAATAGCCGAGGCGACAGCCTGCAACAGGCGGTTGCTGTGACAGGACTGTTCATTGACCGAGGGCCAGTCGTTCAGGTGAAAGGCTCCGGCGGGCACGTGCAGTGCTACCACGCTCCGAAGCCCGACACGACATGGACTGGGCCCTTGGTCGTTCTCACAAACAGGTTCACCTCTGGCGCGGGCGAAATCCCGGCCGCCGCCGTGCAAGACTACCGCCGAGGAATCGTTGTCGGCGACAGTACTACAAGTGGCAAGGGAACTTACCAGCAAGTGTTGGATTTAGGCACTCAGTTGTTCCGTATCCCCAAGCCACCGAACCTTGGTGCACTGAAAATCACAATGCAACAGGTTTTCCGCCCCAGTGGAAACAGCATCCAGCAACGCGGGGTTTCGGCGGATATCGTCCTCGCGTCATTGACCGAGCACATGGACGTTGGCGAGGCGAGCCTGACAAATGCGATCCCATTCGATCAAGTGCCCGCCAAAAGCTATACGCCATCGGAGTTGGTCAATGAGGATATGCTGGCAAGGTTACGCGCGGCTTCCCGTTCTCGCTGCAACGAGTCTGACGACTTCGCCAAACTGCGGCTGGCAGTCGATCACTACAAGCAGCAGAAGGCGAGCAAGCGGGTGCCGCTGAATGAGAGTGATTTCAACGATCAACGCGCTCAACCTGACGAGGAGATCGTTGTCGAGAGCAGAGGCACGGATGCTGCGTCAGTTCGCAAGGATTTCTATCTCCAGGAAGTGATTGCCATCGCGCTCGACTACCAAGATGCCCTGCAAGCGAACAAGAAGGGACCCTGAGATTCCGAATCAGGTCGCGTCGCTCAGATGGCCAAACGGAAAGGTGCGGTTACGAAGTCGATGATGCTCATACGATTCTATGGACAACAATTCCTTCTGGCTGGTTTCCTCGTCTTGCTGATGGGGCTGACGGCCATTTGTGCCGACGACCGTGCCCAATGGGGCAAATGCTTTTCGCGGAACATGGTGTCGGACGAGACGGGTTTGCCGGACGGCTTCGACCCAGAGACGGGCCAGAACGTCAAGTGGTCCGTGCCGATCGGTTCGGAGTGCTACTCGACGCCGGTCGTCGGCGAAGGCAAGGTGCTGATCGGCACGAACAACGAACAACCACGCGATCCGCGCCACCGCGGCGACCGCGGAGTAACGATGTGCCTGAACGAAACCGACGGCAGCCTCGCGTGGCAGCTTGTGGTGCCGAAGCTCGAAGGCGACATTTATCTCGACTGGCCACGCGCCGGGATGTGTTCGCCCCCAACGATAGAAGGCGATCGCGTGTACACGGTGACCAATCGAGACGAGGTAGTCTGCCTGGACCTGCACGGACTGTCCAACGGGAACGACGGGCCCTATCTGGACGAAGGTCGTCATATGTCGCCGCGGGATCAACCCGCCATGGAAGTCGGCCCGCTGGACGCCGACATCCTTTGGCTGCTGGACCTGCGGTCCGCCGCGGGCGTCCGTCCCCACGACTCGGCCCATTGCTCGATCCTTTTGGACGGGCCCTATCTCTACGTGAACACGAGCAATGGCCTGACCAGCAGGCACGACGGAGTGGACAAGCCAAACGCGCCCAGTCTGGTGGTTGTCGAAAAGGCCACGGGCCGGTTGTTGGCGCGAGACCGCGAGGAGATCGGACCCCGAATCTTCCATAGCACGTGGTCGTCACCGGCTTTGGGCGAAGTGAACGGCCGAAGGTTGGTGTTCTTCGCTGGCGGTGACGGCGTGGTTTATGCGTTTGATGCCCTTCGGCCCGACCAGGAGACCGGCCGCAGCGAGCGCCCGCTCGAGGCGCTGCAACGCGTCTGGCGGTTCGACTGCGATCCGACGGCCCCAAAGGAAAATGTCCACCGCTACATTCGCAACCGGCGCGAAAGCCCCAGCAACATCAAGAGCATGCCGGTCTTCCACAACGACCGAATCTATGTGACCGTTGGCGGCGACATCTGGTGGGGCAAGAACGAGGCGTGGCTCAAGTGTATTGACGCTACCAAGACAGGCGACATCACCGAAAACGGCCTGATCTGGTCCTATCCTGTCGAGCGCCACTGTTGCTCGACGCCCTCGATTCACAATGGTCTAGTCTACGTGGCCGATTGCGGCAGCAAGGTACATTGCGTCGACACCCGGACGGGCCAACCGTATTGGGTCCACGACGCCGGCCGCGACATATGGGCATCCACGCTGGTGGCTGACGACAAAGTCTACATCGGCACGCGTCGCGGCGACTTCTGGGTACTGGCCACCGGGAAAGAGAAGAAGGTCCTCGGCTACCTCCGCCTGGACGCCCCTGTCATCAGCACATGCGTAGCCGCCAATGGTACGCTGTACGTCGGCACGATGAACCGGCTATACGCGTTGCAGAAGACGGGGCAAGTAGAGACTGCCCAATAACAGCTTGGATCGCAACTTGGCCAATGTGGGGCAGGTTTCCAACGTGCCGATGTCCGGGAGTTGGTGAGCTACGGCACGTTAGAAACGTGCCCCACGTCTTGGCGCCGCTAGAGGTCGTCGGAGTTATGACCACGGCTCCAAAGACCTATCCGCGATGAAGGATCGACAAGACGACTACTTGCGCTCCGAATCATGCGGTGGTACGTCCGTCCGAAATATCGACGCAGGCAGCCCATCGCTGTTGACCAAGTTCGGGATCGCCGTATCGCTCCAGGCGAAGCGGACGGCGACTGGCTTGTCCACGTCTTTACTGTGCACCAAGACCGTGTTACCGTCGATGACCGCCATCGCAGGTTGGAAGACACTGTCTTCGCCAGCAATGGTGAAATGCGTTGGTGCCTGGCCATCGGTGGTCGCCAAGCCCCCTGCGGTGTGCTTGAATCGAATCCGGATCTTGTTGCTTTCGATTGCCATCGACTCGTAGATCGGTCCGGCATACGGCACGTCTTGTCCGTAGACGGTAGCCAGCGCCCAATCGGCCAATCGTTTGCCGACGTCCTGCTTGTTGGCAAAGTGTAATTCCTCCAGGTCGCCAATGTCCATGGTCGGCGCGAGGCCGGTGTTGGGAAGTTCGTCCAGGACCAACAACTGGGATTCACGTTGCAGAGAGTACGCATCCTCGTGCTGTTTTGGCCATCGGTCACACGGATACGGGGCTGGTTGGACCATCCCGAAGGGAAACGGCCCCTGTCCCCAGCGGGAACGCCAATCGCGGATCATTGTCGACAGAAGGACTCGACTGTGTTCCGCCCAGTAAAGGTTTCCTAGCCCCTGATAGGAAATCACGCCACGGATTCCGAAGGGGATCAATGGAGCGATCATTCCGTTGTACAGACACGCGGGCCGGTGTCGGGACGTGCGCGGGTCCTCAGGTCTGGCGGGACGCCGTGGCGGCTTCCTGCCTTGACTCTCGGCGTCGGCGGCCAACTGCTTCCAGTGTTTCAACTCGCGCCCGTAGTCCGCCGTTGCTTGGTCCGCGTCGTAACTGGCAGTTGCGTCTTTCCACCACTGAAGGATCGGACGCAAAGCAGGCTGCGAATCAAGTGCGTCCTTGCTGGTCCACGCTTCGACCCGCGTTCCGCCCAAGAAGCTCTGCAACACCCCGACGGGAACGTCCTGTTTTTTGTGAATTCGGCGCGCGAAAAAGTAACCGATACCCGAGACATCGCCCACGGTCCTAGGACTGCACGCAAACCAGTTGCCCACACAATCGTCTTGAGGCTTGTCGGCCACATTCAGTTTGACCGTAAAGAAGCGGATCTCCGGATACTTGGCGGCGGCAATCTCCTGCTGCGCGTTGTCACAGCGTTTCACCGGCCAGAAAATGTTAGACGGTCCCGTGCAGAACCAGACTTCGCCGACCAACACATCACGAATGATCCGTTCCGAACCCGACGAAGTCCGCAAGTGGATTTCGATCGGCTCAGAACGGGCGGCAAACGGCGGAAGCGAAACCTGCCAGCGTCCGCCTTGCCCAGCTTTGCCGGTCGCGGTGTGACCGGCGACAGTCACAACCACTCTCTCGCCAGGCTCTGCCCATCCCCACAGAGGATTCGCGTGGTCTTTCTGCAGAACCATCCCGTCCGAGATAACGGAAGGAAGACGCAACTCGGTTCTCGCTGGAGTTGCGGACGAAAGCAGCAGAAGAACTGCCGTGGGAACGCAACGTATGGCGCTCACATTCATGCCTGTCATCTCCGGAGTTTGGTGAGTTGAACGCGTCAGCGTAGACGCGGAATCTCTTCGTCGAGGACCAACGCCCGTACGTACTGGACCGGCGGCGACCCGTAGGACAGGATTTTGTCGTGGTACGTCTTCAGATCGAAGTCCGCGCCCCACGCGCGTTCGATGTCGCGCCGAAGGTCGAAGTGTTCCAGGGTGCCGACGAAATAGGTCGAGAGCTGCGTCGAGGTCAGTTGGGCACGCACCCATTTGGCCGCGGCTTCGCGTTCTTCTTGAAACGTGTCTTCCATCATTAGCTTCATCGCCTCGTCACGCGTCATGTCCCCGGCATGGATCGCTTGGTCGATAATCGCGTTGCCGATCCCGCGCAGATACCACTTCAGGTTGATTAATCGCATCAACGGATCGCCGTCAAGAAAGCCTTCGTCAATCATCATCCGTTCCGAATAGATAGCCCAACCTTCGATGAATACGCCGGACGAAAGCACGGCCCGCAGCTTGCCCGGGTAGCGATTCGAGTGGGCCAGTTGGACGAAGTGTCCGGGCATGGCTTCGTGCATGGTCAGATCGTGGATGGATCGTACATTGTACTCGCGCAGGAACGACTGCACCTGCTCGTCACTCCAATCTTCGGGCAGTGGTGCCACCGCGTAGAACGTTTTCAGCCCTACATCCAGCGGGCCAGGCGAATCGCAGTACGCCAGCGAGACGCCTCGCTGGAATTCGGGCATGATGATGATCTCCACTGGGTCCGGCGGCAGTGTCAATAGATCCTTCTTGCGTACGAACGCCGTTGTCTGTTCCAGCGACCATTTTGCAGTTTCGACGACTTTGTCCGCCGCGGGCGTATCCAGATAGGCCATTTCCAGGCATGCGCGAATAATGGCCTGCTTGTAAGCAGGCGACGGTTCGGAGGGAAACTCCGTGTAAGGAAACTTCTCCTTGTAGACCTGCTGCGAGATGCCATACATTTCGTCGCGCACGCGCACCATTTCCCGCTCGGCCCGCTCCCGCAACTGTGGCCGGGTGAGCGGCGTTTTGAGCGTGAACGCGAGCTTCTGATCGTACAACTCGCGACCTATCCGAAAGCTCCCGGCAGCGTTGGGCAACAGTTCGGATTCGAGCCATTTCTGATGCTCTTCCACGACCTCCTTGGCTGTTGTCATGGCTCGTTCCAGCCGGTCGCGCTGTTCTTGGGGCAGTTTGCCCAGGTTGGGTTTGACGTAGTTATCCAGAATACTCAACACGCCGGGATTCTGTTTCACGGCCGTTTCGGCGTGGATCTTGGGCACTCGCTTTGGATCAAGCGTCTCACGGATTTGACGGAACAGGCGAGGGAACTGCTGCAAGCGGTCAGCTACGTGCCCGAGACGTTTCTCCATAGGCGCGAACTCTCGGGCCATCAGACTGTAGATTGCTCCACCGGACAGCCCAGTATATGCGAGCGGGTTCCAGGCCCATTCCTGGAAAGTATCCAGCCGCCACAGCGAGCCTTCCAGATCATGCTCCAACAGGGCATAGTCCACTTGATTCGCGCGGGACAACTTGGCCGCGTTGATCTTCCGCAGTTCTTCCAAGTACTTGCGGCAAAACGCTCGCTGCCTAGCACGTGCTTCTTCGCTCACCTCATTCAATTGGCTGTCAAAACGATGGTCGCCCAACCCAGTGGCGGACACAGGCGACAACGCCGGGAATTCGTCCACATAGCGTGCAGCAAGCTGTTCGAATTGCTGATCCGCAGAAGCCGTTGCGATCCCCGCGGCTTGAATCACGACCATCAATAACGAAAACGTTGACATCTTCGCTCCTTTCAAGTGGTTTCGTTCGCCGAGCAGATTTTCTAGGGCGTAGCCTGGAGCATACAATAACTGTCGCGGTGTCAACAGACTACCCTCGCCGGAGACAGAAGATGAGCAATCAACGCCGTCTCATGGATTACGCACTACTGGCCTGGCTGGCGGTCACGCTTGGTGTCGCCACGCTGGGCCTGCACACGCAGCAAACCGTTGCTGCGGAAGCGACCGGCGCTGAGGCGAAGACGCCGGCTTATCTTGTGCTGATGCATCAAGCCGAAGAGGGGCAGCCGAGGGCGACACCGCGCATGAATCATTTTGCGTTGCCCGATCCGAGATTACGGGCACGGCTCAAGGAATTGGACTTCGAGGTGGGCGTCGCGCCGTATGCATCCGGCCTGACGATGGATTACCTGAAGCAGTTCAACGTGGTGGTGATTCCTCATGTCTATATGCCTGGCACTTCGCCAGGACTGGACGAGATGGTGGAAAAGAAGAAGCAACTCCTGTTGGACTACGTGAAGCAAGGAGGCGGACTGTTGGTGATGCGAGTGCAAGGCTGGCAGTTCGGCAAGGACATTGATGCGGCTAACCAGTGGCTGGCACCGTGCGACATCGAGATCCTTGGCGAACAAGTCGTCGATGACGAACACAAGGTCAAGCTCGAATCCGGCTACGAACTCTCCTGGACTGACAACGTGACGCGCCATCCGGCAACCGAAGGCGTGCAAGGGATCTTCTATACCACTTATCACCATATGTACTCGGATTCCACGTCGCCGCTCAAAGCCGGGGAAGATTGGACGATCCTGGTACGTGGCAAGGCGACCACCAAATCACTTCGCACGGTAAAAGGCGGTCAGCCGCCTCCACCGTCGCCCGGCACCTATGGTTCCGAGCCTCCACTGTTGGCCGTGCGGGACTACGGCAAAGGACGAATTGCCGTCTGGCCGATCAATTCCAGTTGCGTATGGCAAGACGGCTATCACATCCTCTGGGGCCGAGGGCTGACCATGGAAGGCGAGTCTTCGGAGATGCGAGGCGATGCGGCACGGATGATCACGAACCTCATAACGTATCTTGCCGAACCTTCGAAGGACACATTTGGCGGATTCACCGTGCCGCCACGAAAAATCGCGAGCGGATCACAGCGACCGCCTGGCTGGAAGGACTGGGACAGGCTGAAAGCCAAAGGCGCATACCCGCCCCGTTGCTTCGTTGGCTTGATCGGCGCGAAGTCGTCGCTGAGCAGTGGACAAGGGACGCCGGAAGAGCTCATCCAGGCGGCCAAAGATGTGGGATATGACTTCATTGGCTTCACCGAAGACCTGGATCAGTTGACCCAAGAGGAATTTGCACGGCTGCAAGGCATCTGCAAACAGCAATGCACCGAGACCTTCAAGGCGTATCCAGGCTTTGCCTACCTGGACGAATCAGGCAACTCGTGGGTGACATTCTCGGACCGGCTGCGATGGCCGGAAGACGGTTGGTGGAGCCAGAAGTATCCGGGCCGCATCAAGATCAACAACGCTCTGTCCCGCGGCTGTCAATGGCCGCCGGTCGTGCTGATTAACTCGCACGGCAATCCGGAGAAAGCGTTTTCTCAGGGGAACTTCAAGGTCATCAGCCTGTACACCTACGAGAACGGCAAACTGGTGGACGATTCGGTCGATACCTATCTGCGGCTGGAAAAGATGAGGTACGGACTTAGCCCGGTGGCCGTTCATCTGGTGACTTCGCCCGACGAGGTGAAACGTGCTCGAACCAGCGGCTATCAGACCTATGTTCGTTGGTTCGACGGCAACATAGCCGATGCACTGAGCGGTCACATTGCCAAGTACAAAGGCAAGTACGTCTATTACCGTTCGTCGTTCGTGTCAAACGGGCCGATCATCGAAGACACACGGATCCTGAATTTCGCGACCAGCGATCTGGCCTTTGCGACCCAAGACCGGTTCCGTGTTCACGTCAAAGCCAGCTCAGCCGCTGGCCTGCGTGAGGTAAAGATACTTAACAGCGATACACCGCGACCCTGGCGGCGGTTCCTGCCCGGTGGAGCGCCCGAATTTGAAACCAGCATCGACCATTTTCACGATAAGCAGTACGAGCTGATCGTCCATGCGACCGGCAACGACGGGAAACAAGCGATCGGGTGGGGAGCCTGGACCGCAATTCAAGAGAACAGCTTTCCTCGCTGCTCGGACAACATCAACACGATGCCTCGCGGCAAATGGTGGGGACCGCCCGAGCACCTGCAGAACGTGCGAGGAATCGAGAACTATCTTGCCGCCAGGGATTTCCGTTACATTGGTCTGCCCACTTGGGGAGGACTTCAGGAGGGCATTCGCCCCGCCGTCGAGTTCTATCCACAGCTTGCATGCCGCTTTGGCACGATCGTGGACTGCTTCATCGAGGACCATTATCCGCTGACGGTCAGCGGGAATCCCGATCGCACCGACATCCCGGAGCGCGCGGTGCCCAACGAAACCATCTCGGGCAAGGTGCGGCACACGCTGTTCACTCCTTGGCAAGACGGACCGCTGGTCACGTTGGTGGAAGGCGAATTCTCGACCAAGAAGGACTTCACGCTCGAACGTCCGGAAGTGATGAGCTTCAACGGCAGGCAAGGATGCGATCGTCTGACCGCGACGGTCAAAGATGACAAATCGGTTTCGGGCACGCTGACCGAAACGCGCCGGTCTTTCTCTGGCGAACTGCCGATCGGCGGTTACGCCGCGATGTTTCCACAGGCATATCGCGGTTCGGTCGGGATGATCGCGCTGGAAGAAGGACTGAAGTATCACGCATTCTACGGCGGCCGCGGTTGGCACAATTTCCGAGGAGTGCTGGCCGATGGTAACCGCTCGGTGAAGGCCGGCGAAAGGCTGACTTATCGCTACCTCGGCGTCGTCAGCAAACTGGATCCGTCGCCGGACGACCGTTTTGTGACGGACATCCGTGACAGTCTCGGTGTGTGCGGCAAGACGGCGTATCGCATAGAACCAAGAGTCGGCTCTGTCACTGGTAGCGTTTACGTTCTGAAACTGAAAGCCGAGAATCGTGGTTTTGCCGGTACCGTCACGCAAGCCAAATTGCCATTGAACCTGCCCGTGAGAATCGAAGGACTCAACCCGCGCTGGCACGCGGGTATCTGGTATCAGGGTCGGAACACATTCGAAATCGCCGAATGGGTCACCAACGACATGAACCAGCGGTATACCGTGCGAAAGAGCAAAACGCTGGGCAACGAGATCCGCCATTTCCCCGTCCTTGAGGACGGAACGGGTTTTCTGCAGATCGACACGGCGGTGGGCGACAAGGACATTTTCATTGGTAACCTGCTGACAAGTGACCATCCGGACGTATGCTTAACACTGGTTGATACGCGTTCCGACAAAGCAGCGTTTGCCGTGCATAATCCAACGGACAACGCGATCACCTGTGAAGTACGTCCCGGACCGGGCTTCACCTTGCTCGGTGAGTTTCGCGAAAGCGTCGACGTCCCACCCGGCACGTCGATTCGGGTCAACATTCCCACGCAATGACTGTCTGGTCGCTTCACTACGGGTGAACTCTATATGGTTTTATGATTTTGCCCGCCAATCATTTTGCCCGACGAAGAGCAAGGCAAAATCATCTTGGGGCAAAATCATAGGCAACCGTCGGGCGTTCTTGCCTCCGATGGCGTCTCGACGGACAATCACAGTAGTGTCAGCGCTGTCGACGAGCGTGGTGGCAATGGGACTTCCTGTTGCTGGTGCGGGGCCAACCGAGGAAAGCGATGATGTTGTTCGGCAGACTGTGTTTGGGTTTGGTCTGTTGCGCTCATATGGCAGTGCTCTTGTTGGCGTGTGTATGCGTTCGAGACGAAACGTCGGTATGGTTCGCAGTTGCTTTTGCAGTGGCATTTGCACAAGTCGGTTTGACGGCCATATTTGCAGGTCTTGGCAGTTGGCCTCTGATCGTGCGACTGCCCACGTGGGCCTTGATCGGCACCGTGCCGTTGGTGATGACGTGGATAGTCGCTGTTCACGCGCACATCATGGAAGAGATGCCGTGGGTGCTAGCCCCATTTGTCGCTTCTTGGGTACTGGTTTTCTTTGTCTTGACGGCGATCCGGCTGCTTCCGTCCGTGCGCTGGCATCTGGCATACGTCCGCGGTAGGCGCGGTGATCGTCCAAAGACAAACAAACAATTCTCGTTGCTTGAGATGTTCATGGTGGTTGCGGGGATTGCGGTCCTGTTGTTGCTCGTCCGCCGCCTGATACCGCCCTCATGGGAAGACCTCTGGGATGATCTCGGCCATCCCGAACCTCTGAATGAGGCTATGCTTGAGGGCATCTCGCCGTTCGCTGCGGCTACCGCCATACACGTGCTGGCCGTTTTCTTGCTGCTCGGCAGTCGTCGCTGGCTTCCTTGGATCGGCTTGGGAGTCTGCGCAGTCGCAATAGCGCCACTCTGGATATGGGGACCATTCGAGCCTCTGCTATTCATCGGCACGTGGACCACCACTTTGGTCCTGACACTGCTGGCAGCTAGAACGCGCGGGATACGATTGATCGCGGGCCGCCATGCAACAAAGCGTGTGAGCGACAATCCATTGCCAACGACGCGAATGGAGCAATTCGTATCCCTGTTTGAGAATCCCGCCGTCCTTGCTGTGCTCGCCGTTGGCGCTCTATATGCGTGGCTCGATCACACCGGCACTTTGACAACCTACCAATTCGTTCTGGCAGGTCGCACTACGCACGATGATCGTGGGTCTATCATCGGCTTGAATCTCGAGGATGTGCCAGCCGAGGAGCTTTCACTTGACAGCGTTAGGTCGCTACACGATTTAGCCCAGTTGAATCTCGGTGGCACAGGAATCACTGACAGTGAGTTGCGGCATATCCAGGGATTGACCAACCTCGAGGGCTTGCATCTTCGCTCAACAAAGATAACCGATGATGGCCTGAAATACCTGAAGAACCTGAGCAGACTCCGCGTGTTGGGCCTAAGCAATACTGCGGTCAGTGATGCGGGATTGCAGCATCTCCATGTGCTGCAGGAACTCAAGAGGATCGGGCTGGTAGACGCCAGGGTGACTCTTGCTGGAGCCTGTCAGTTGAGCAAGCAGCTTCACTCGCTGCAACACGTTGTCCTGCAACGTTTTTCGTGGAGCGATGCAAGTATGTTCGTCTTCGGAGACTGCTCGCACGACGAATTGCGACTTTTGGGAACGCTCGATCGCAGACAGCTCTGCTTCCACCAAAGCCACTTGACACAAGACGTCTGCAAGGTGCTGCCGACTCTGGCCGGTGTAGAGGCCGTTACCCTGAGCCACGCGCAAGGCGCAGGCACTGCCGTCAGACACATGAAGGATATGCCGGCTCTCCAAGAGCTTCGTCTTAAGGGAGAAGGAGTTACGGACAATGTCATGAACCATGCCACAGGTCTGCGGCAATTGAAACACCTTGAGGTCTGGACCACTGATGTTACCGACAACGGCTTTCGGCAGCTATCCAGTCTTGCCGGCCTGACCCGTCTCAGCATTGCGGGCCCGAACGTAACGGATGATGTGTTGCGAGAGGTGGGGAGGTTGACTCGGCTCGAAGAAATAGTGCTTGAGCAAACCGCCGTCCGGGACCTCTCCCCCCTGACAGGACTGGCCGTGCTCAAATCGTTGGATTTGTGGGCTGTAGCGGTCAGCGACCTTTCCCCATTGGCCAAGCTGACGAACCTGGAGCATCTGGCGTTACGATGCACATCGGCCACTGACCTGTCTCCACTGTCAAATCTGACTGCGCTCAAATCGCTGGAGATTTTGGGAGCACCCGCCAAGGATCTCTCACCACTGGCCGAGCTGACGAACCTGGAATGTCTGAAACTGCATACGCCCGCGACCGACTTGTCGCCGTTGGCGAACCTGGTAAGCCTGAAAGAACTTCATATCTGGAACACGCTTGCCACACCCGAAGAGGTCGCGAAACTGCAAAAGGCGTTGCCAGATTGTTCGATCAATGCCGACTGACAAACAAGGAGTACGGATATGCCGATGCAAGCCGGGTCATGTAGGTGTGTTGGAGTGTGGTTGGCCGCTCTGTGCTTGATCCTGGTGAACGCCGGCCGAAACGTGTCGGCTGAAGAACGGGAAACGCAACTCCGCCTGGCAATTGCGGGGAATGTCGTCGAGTTGCCAGACATGGAAATGCCGCCTGACGGCAAGATCGCGTTTTCGCTTCAAGCGACAGCCGAGCAGTTGCGGCACGAAGTTCTGTTGCGGTTCGAGGCGATCATTCCGTTTGCCAAGGAAGCTGGCTATTCCCCGACGGCGCGAATTGCGGTCAACGGCACGACGCTTGACGATCGTCACTTTCCTGTGAATTGGGCGGGGCAACGAACCTGGAGCCTACCCGCTATCCGCCCCGATCCGCTTGCGCTGTACACGCCCGGTTCGAAGGCGTGGACCGTCCGTTACGACTGCGACCGCTGGCCGCCGCTGGAAGGAGCCTTCTACTATTCGCCCGAGATGGCAAGCAGGTTCGTGTACATGTTCCCGATTCGCGAACTGCTTCGAGAGGGCGAGAACCGGGTGGAGATCGAAAACATCAGCAGTCAGTACAAACTGCAGTTGCTCTCGTGCGCAACGTCGCAAGGCGAACCGCAAATCAAGAACGTACGCGCCGTGCGCGTTACCGATACGAGCATCGAGGTGGCTTGGGACAGCGATCGGTTGCGCTGCGAGATTGACTACCGGCCCGTGGGGAAGCCGACTTGGGAGACCGTATCCAACGTTTCGTCCTGGGAGAACCCCTACAACCTCATCATGCTCACACCCGCGACTAAGTACGAATGCCGCGTTCGAGCGATGCCTCAGCCGGTCGCTGATCTCGAAGGAAAGGTGACCACGGCCAAGGCCGTCGAGTCGAGTGTGATCGCCGTACAGACAAACAGCGAGCCTGACCACAAGAGCTTTGTGGACCTGCAACTACACCCAACTCGCCTAATTCCCGGTGGCCTGCGGACGTACCCTTGCGTCGAAAGCCATGGGGGCCTGCTCTGGTTGATCGACGGTTCGCTCAACCTGATCAAACTTGATCCTGGTACGGGAGAGCTCATCTTCAGAAGCCCAAAGCCGCTGGCCGATTGGCCCATGGACTTGCCTCGCGGCTACATGGGAATCCCCGACACAACGGTTCTCGATAACAAACTCTGGGTGACCTACAACGTTCAAGCTACCCGGAATCCCGATGGCTACACGATCAATCAGTCCAGGCAGTTCCTACTGAGCTACGACTTCTGGAAATCGGCATGCAAAAGGGACCCACCTCGGCGCCGAATTGGGACCCACCCTG